>NZ_JBIRWL010000019.1:0-195478 GCF_044387825.1 Streptomyces sp. NPDC020299 | reverse complement strand
ATGCTGATGTTCAACCTGACCGACCAGGTCAGGGAGCAGATCCAGCACACGCTCTACAAGCTGCTGGTGCAGCGGCGGTCGGTGTTCTTCTGAGGGCGCCGGGGGGCGTGCGTCGGGTCGTCGGACGGAGTCCGGCGCAGGCGTCCGAAGCCCGCGAAGCGGCGCGAGGGCGGCAATGTGGAGGGGACGCTCGCGCGTCTCCTGGGCTTCCCGTACTTCCCGCTCACGCCCACCTTCCCCTGGCTGGGCCCGCTGGGCGCGGTCCCGCTGCCCACGAAGTGGACCATCCAGTTCGGTGAGCCGATCCCCACGGACGGCTATCCGCCGGAGGCGGCCGAGGATCCGATGCTGATGTTCAACCTGACCGACCAGGTCAGGGAGCAGATCCAGCACACGCTCTACAAGCTGCTGGTGCAGCGGCGGTCGGTGTTCTTCTGAGGGGTGCGTCAGCGGGGGCACCCCTGCTGAGAGGGGTGCCCCCGTCGCTAGTTGCCGTTGTCCTCGCCGTCGATCCCCAGGCCGGGGAGGAGGCCCGGTAGGAGGGGTGGGAGGGTGACGTCCGGGGCGGGGGTGGGGGACTTGCCGGCGGACGGGGAGGCGCTGCCGCTGCTCTTCGGGGGGTCGAGAAGGCCGCCCGTGCTGCCGCCGAGCAGGCCGTCGCCGGTGCTGCCGGAGGCGGAGCCGCTGGGGCTGCCGCTGCTCGGCTGGTGGCCGGAGGCGGAGCCGTCGCCGGGACCGGGCGTGGTCGACCGGTGTGTGCCGGAGGGGCCGCTGGGCGTCGTGCCGGAGCTCTGCCGCTTGCCGTCGCCGGGGTGGGCGGGCCGCGGCAGCAGGGACTGCAGCGGGGCGACCTCGTCGTCTATGGCGTCGAACACCGACGAGACCTGCTTACTGACGTCCCCGAGCTGGACGGGCAGCTTGTCGCGGAGCGCGCCCCAGGCCTCGCGGTGGGACCGCGAGAAGGCGGAGAGGGCCTGGATGGGGCCCAGCGAGCCGGGGTCGCGCTCGTACACCGCGTGCAGCAGCCGGTGGCCTTCGGAGACGTCGTGCTGCATGCCGGACAGCGTGCGGCGGATCTCGCCGATCGACTCGTGGTCGAGGTGGCCGCCGCGGCCGCGCTCCATCAGCCGCCGTGCTTCGCTCAGCCGGGTCGAGGCCTGGTCGAGATAGCCCTGGCCGCGTTCGTTGTCCCCGTCGGCCAGGTAGTTCAGCTTGAAGTCCTCGATGCCGCGTTTGAGGCCGTACAGCGAGTCGCCGGGCAGGGCGTCGGAACTCGCGGCGGCGACTCCGCCGAACGCCCCCGCGGCCACACTGACGCTGAGCCCGCCGGCGGCGAGCCCCTTGGTCAGCCGTGAACGCGGTCGCAGTTTCCCCAGCGGGCTCGCCCGGTGGGCGCCACGGCCCCGCTCGGCACGCTGTCCGGGGACCGAAGGGTCAGCCGCCTCGCCCGCGGTGCCCTCCCGCAGCATGGCCTCCATCGCGGCCACCAGCTGAGCCCGCTGGACGACCTTGACGTCGGGGTCGAGCTGCGGCTTGGGCAGTGCGCCGAGACCTCCCGCCAGGGCCATCAGCCGGCCCTGCTCGGTCTGTTCCGCGGCGGCCGGGTCCGGCAGCGCCGGGCCTTCGGTCTGCTCGGCCACCGTGTCCCGGTCGGACTGCTCCTCCAGGGCCTGGGCGAAGGCGTTCGCCCGCCGGTGCGCCGATACGTTCGCGATCACTGGCGGCACCTCCTCTCGTCATGACGGTCGACTCCCCAGGGGGTCCTGAGGGTTGCACGCCCTCGACCGATCCACCTGATCGAGTGATCAGGGTCGACCAGGACGTGACCACAGGGAGCCTGTATCCCGCACAACGACTGGCGCGGCACTTGGGTTACGGACGACGGACACCCGAATCGGAAAGTCAACGCACCTTTACCGGACGTGAGTTGAGTAGAGAGCGCCGTCAGCGCGCGTCGTCCGGCAGGAGCCGGGCGAGCGTGCGCACGGCCCGGTACTGGAGGGTCTTGATGGCGCCCTCGTTCTTGCCCATGACACGGGCGGTCTCGGCGACGGACAGCCCCTGGAGGAAGCGGAGCGTCACGCACTCCTGCTGCTGCGGGTTGAGCCGCCGTACGGCGTCCAACAGGGCGGCGTTGGAGAGGGACTCCAGGACGGAGTCCTCCGGGGAGCGCTCGACCTCGTTGGCGTCGAGCATCTCGCCGGTGGTGACCTCGAGGCGGAAGCGGCTGGACTTGAAGTGGTCGGCGACGAGGTTGCGGGCGATGGTGACGAGCCACGCGCCGAAGTCGCGGCCCTGCCAGGTGAAGGTCCCGATCCGGCGCAGGGCGCGCAGAAAGGTCTCACTGGTGAGGTCCTCGGCGGTCGCCCGGCCGCCCACCCGGTAGTAGATGTACCGGTAGACCGTGTCGCTGTACTGGTCGTAGAGCCGGCCGAAGGCCTCGGCCTCGCCGGCCTGGGCCCGCTCCACGAGATCCATCATCCGGGCGCTGTCACTGTCCGCGGCCGGTCGGCGCGTGCCGGCCGAGCCCGCCGAGCGCCCCCGTCTGCCGACCGCGGCGCCACCCTCGGCCAGTGCGTAGCACGGGCCTACGGGCGCGGCCATGGCGAAGGCGGGGACGGCGTACGCGCTGGGGACGAAGCCGCGCAACGTCGCTTTGACCGTCGCGACCGTCGCGCGGAGCGTAGCCAGGCCCGAGGCGTCAACCCCGACGTGTGGGTACACGGGACTCCCAGAGGCAGAGCTTCCATCACGTGCAGTGCCGGACCTTTCACCCGTCGTAGCGACGGAGGGGTGCCGGTTTGCGTCCCAGGAGAATAACGCTTCGTGCAGGCACTGCTACACCCAGTTGCTCAAAACATCGAATACGTCGCTTCCGTAATCGTTTGACGCCTCTTCAGGGGCCGCAGACTGACCGCTTGTTGATCGAAAAAGTGCGTGTTGCGGCGAACTGCGGGCGTGTTGGGGTGGGGGTCGGGTATTCGCGTCCGACCCGTGTTCGAGCCGCGCCTCGGCCGCTCTCCGGCCGTGTCTCCAGCTGTGCCTCGGCGCGCGTCACCGGCTGTGTCTCGACTCGCGTCGCAAGCGGCGTCTCGGCTGGTGTCTCTAGCGGTGTCTCGCGCGGTTCTCCGACCACCGTGCCTGTGGCTATGTCGCAGCGCGTGTGGTCGGCGGGGTCTCGGCTTCGTCTCGAGCGGTGTCCCGGCCCGCGTCTCCGGCCTGCCCCCGGCTATGGCGCGGTGCGCGTCTCCGGCCGTGTCCTCGACCCGGGTCTTCGATCGTGCCTCCGGCCGCGTCTCGGCGTGTGTCGCCGGCGATGTCTCCAGCCGCGCCGAGGTACGTGACTACCGGCGGCGCCGGTGCAGGGCGATCGCCGCTGCGGTGCCGCCCGCCACGGCGCCCACGCCCGCCGCCGCCGGGATGCCGACCTTCGCCGCCTTGCGGCCGGTGCGGTAGTCCCGCAGGCGCCAGTCCTTGTCCCGGGCGTGCTTGCGCAGCTTGGCGTCGGGGTTGATGGCGTACGGGTGACCGACGAGCGAGAGCATCGGGATGTCGTTGTGCGAGTCGCTGTAGGCGGCGCAGCGGGTCAGGTCCAGGCCCTCCGCCGCGGCCAGCGCCCGCACCGCCTCCGCCTTGGCGGGGCCGTGCAGGGGCTCGCCGACCAGCTTGCCGGTGTAGACGCCGTCGACCGACTCCGCCACCGTGCCCAGCGCGCCCGTCAGGCCCAGCCGTCGCGCGATGACCTGCGCGATCTCCACCGGGGCCGCCGTGACCAGCCAGACCTTCTGGCCCGCGTCCAGGTGGGCCTGGGCCAGCGCCCGCGTGCCCGGCCAGATGCGGTCGGCCATGTACTCGTCGTAGATCTCCTCGCCGATCGACTCCAGCTCGGCCACCCGGTGGCCCTTGACGATCGACAGCGCCGAGTCGCGCGCGTCCTGCATGTGCTCGGGGTCCTCGACGCCGGCCAGCCGGAACCAGGCCTGCTGCCAGGCGAACTTCGCCAGGTCCCGGGTCTCGAAGAACTTCCGCTTGTACAGGCCACGCCCGAAGTGGAAGAGCGCGGCGCCCTGCATCACCGTGTTGTCCAGGTCGAAGAACGCGGCGGCCTTGTCGTCGCCGAGCACCGGGAACTCCGGTTCCCGGTCCGCGACGTCCTGGGCTGCCAGGGCGTCCAAGGCGTCCTGTGTGTCCTGGGCGTCCTGCGAGGACTTGCGCGCGGCCTCCGCCGAGGCCTCGCCTGCCAACACGCTCCGCGCCGTGGCGGAGCGCCTACGGGGAGTGAGCCATCCGAGAGCGGCCATGGCGTGAGCATAGCCAGTTTGTTCGGTGGTTCCGGAGTCGTGAGGTTTGAAGGCTGTGAACTCTCCGCGACCTGGCCGTTAAAGAAGCGCGAGAATGGCCCGCATGAGTCCCCTCTTTCGGCGTAAGGCCGACCCGCGTGACCGGTTCGTCACACTCATCCGCAAGCCGGGCTGCCATCTGTGTGACGACGCCCAGGCGGTCGTGGAGAAAGTCTGCGGCGATCTCGGCGTGCCCTGGGAACAGAAGGACATCACCGAGGACCGGCAGCTCCACGACGAGTACTGGGAGCAGATTCCCGTGGTCCTCGTCGATGGCAGGCAGCACACCTTCTGGCGCGTGGACGAGGACCGTCTGCGCAAGGAACTGACCGAGTAGTACAAGTCATGCGGAACCTGGCTTAGGATCGACGGCGAACAGGTCTCGGGGGCGGGATTCTTGAGGAGTGTGTCCGTTTTGCCCCCACCAGCGGCCCCACCGGTAACACCACCGGTGGCCCCACCACCGAGGCGCGTGAGCCCGGTCACGTTGGGCGGGCAAATCGGACACCATCTTTGTGCACGCGTTCACAAAGACATAGCCTGCATTCGACGGGGCGGTCCGGGGACGTGTGACCGCCCGCAGCCCCGCTCTACCCGCAGGAGCACCGTGGCAACTGGCCGAACTCACCGACCGGCGACCCGCAGCCGAGGGATTCCCGAGGCCACCGTCGCCAGGCTTCCGCTGTACCTCCGAGCCCTGACCGCACTGTCGGAGCGCTCGGTGCCCACGGTCTCCTCCGAGGAACTGGCCGCCGCCGCGGGAGTCAACTCCGCCAAGCTGCGCAAGGACTTCTCCTACCTGGGCTCCTACGGAACGCGCGGTGTCGGCTACGACGTCGAGTACCTCGTCTACCAGATCTCCCGCGAGCTCGGCCTGACCCAGGACTGGCCGGTCGTCATCGTCGGCATCGGCAACCTCGGCGCCGCCCTCGCCAACTACGGCGGGTTCGCCTCCCGCGGCTTCCGTGTCGCCGCGCTCATCGACGCCGACCCGGCGATGGCCGGAAAGCCCGTCGCGGGCATCCCCGTGCAGCACACCGACGAACTCGAGAAGATCATCGAGGACAACGGCGTCTCCATCGGAGTGATCGCCACCCCCGCGGGCGCCGCCCAGCAGGTCTGCGACCGCCTCGTCGCCGCCGGTGTCACCTCCATCCTGAACTTCGCGCCGACCGTCCTGTCCGTCCCCGACGGCGTCGACGTGCGCAAGGTCGACCTCTCCATCGAGCTCCAGATCCTCGCCTTCCACGAGCAGCGCAAGGCCGCCGAGGAGACCGTCGCCGGCGATGGCGCGCTGCCCGCCGCCACCCGCGAGAAGTCCGCCGACCAGGGGCCCGACGGGGACGTACCCGCCGTGATGCCGGCATGAGTCTCCTCGTCGTGGGCCTGAGTCACCGCAGCGCCCCGGTCAGCGTCCTGGAACGCGCCGCGCTCGCCGCGGACGCCCAGGCCAAGCTGGTGCAGGACACGGTCGCCGCCGAACCGGCCACCGAGGCCGCGGTGCTCGCCACCTGCAACCGCATCGAGCTCTACGCCGACGTGGACAAGTTCCACGCCGGTGTCGCCGAGCTGTCCACGCTGCTCGCCCAGCACAGCGGCGTCGGCCTGGAGGAGCTCACTCCTTATCTCTACGTGCACTACGAGGACCGGGCCGTCCACCACCTGTTCTCGGTGGCCTGCGGACTGGACTCGATGGTCGTCGGCGAGGGCCAGATCCTCGGCCAGATCAAGGACTCCCTGGCCAGGGCGCAGGAGCTGCACACCGCCGGGCGCCTGCTCAACGACCTGTTCCAGCAGGCCCTGCGGGTCGGCAAGCGCGCCCACTCCGAGACCGGCATCGACCGCGCCGGCCAGTCCCTGGTCACCTTCGGCCTGGAGCAGCTGGCCGCGGGCACGGACGTACAGGCCTGGGCCAAGCGCAAGAAGGCCCTGGTCATCGGCGCCGGCTCGATGTCCTCGCTGGCCGCGGCCACGCTCGCGCGCGCCGGGGTCGCCGAGATAGTCGTCGCCAACCGCACCCAGGACCGCGCCGAGCGGCTGGCGCAGATACTCACCGAGACCGACGTACGGGCCCGCGCGGTGCCGATGGACGCCGTCGCGCTGGAGCTGACACGTGCCGACATCGCCGTCTCCTGCACCGGCGCGACCGGCCTGGTCCTGACGGCCGCCGCGATCGCGGGGGCGGTCGAGGGCCGTACCGGCGAGCCCACGGCAGCGGCCGACGGCGGCACACCCGCCCCGGCCGACGTGCGACCGGCTCCGCTGCCGCCCACCAGCATCGGCACCGACGACGGCTGCCCGCTCGACCTGCCCGCCGTGCAGGGCGCCACCGGCTTCTCCGTGATGGGCGAGGCCGCCGTGGCCGGCATCGACGCGGCGACGCTCGAGCAGCACGGCGCCTGGGTGGACAACGGCACCGTCGACCGCCGGGACGCCGCCCGCCGCACCCCCGAGGCCGACGCCGAGCTGATCACCGCGCTGGCCGCGACCGTCGCCACCGTCGGCCGTGTCCCCGAGCGCCGCAGGCCCGAGCCGGTGGCCGCGATATCGCGCCCGGCCCCCGCCCTCTTCCTCCTCGACCTGGCCATGCCCCGCGACATCGACGCGGCCGTGCACCGCCTGGCCGGGGTGCGGCTGGTCGACATCGAGTCGCTGGCCGAGGCCTCGGCCGACGCACCGATGGCCGCCGACGTCGACCAGGTCCGCCGGATCGTCGCCGACGAGGTCGCCGCCTTCGGCGCCGCCCAGCGGGCCGCGCACATCACCCCGACCGTGGTCGCGCTGCGTACGATGGCCGCCGATGTCGTCGCCGGCGAGATCGCCCGCCTCGACGGACGGCTGCCCGACCTGGACGACCGCCAGCGCGGCGAGATCCGCCAGGCCGTGCACCGCGTCGTCGACAAGCTGCTGCACGCGCCGACCGTCAGGGTCAAGCAGCTCGCGGCCGAACCCGGCGGCGCCGGGTACGCGGACGCGCTGCGCACCCTGTTCGACCTCGACCCCGAGACGGTGGCCGCCGTCTCCCGGGCCGGGGACAGCACCGAGAACGAGGCCAGGAACCGAGGGCCGGCATGAGTACGCCACACAAGGAGACAAGGGCACTGAGGCTGGGGACCCGGCGGAGCAAGCTCGCCATGGCCCAGTCCGGACAGGTGGCGGACGCCGTGCGCCGGGTCACCGGACGGCCGGTCGAGCTCGTCGAGATCACCACGTACGGCGATGTCTCCCGCGAGCACCTCGCGCAGATCGGAGGCACCGGCGTCTTCGTCACCGCGCTGCGTGACGCGCTGCTCAAGGGTGAGGTCGACTTCGCGGTGCACTCGCTGAAGGACCTGCCGACCACGCAGCCCGAGGAACTGGCGCTGGCCGCCGTCCCCGTCCGCGAGGACCCGCGCGACGTGATCGTCGCCCGGGACGCGCTGAAGTTCACCGACCTGCCCCGGGGCGCCCGGATCGGCACGGGTTCGCCGCGCCGCATGGCGCAGCTGAACGCGTACGCGCGCACCCACGGGCTGGACATCGAGACCGTCCCGATCCGCGGCAACGTGGATACAAGAATCGGGTACGTGCACGACGGCGAACTCGACGCCGTCGTCCTCGCCGCCGCCGGCCTCAGCCGAATAGGCCGGATCGACGAGGTGACCGACTTCCTGTCGGTCGACACAGTTCTGCCCGCCCCCGGCCAGGGGGCACTGGCGATCGAATGCGCCGCGCACGACGCGGAGCTGATCGCGGCTCTCGGCGAACTCGACGACCCGTTCACCCGGGCCGCCGTGACCGCCGAACGGTCACTGCTCGCCGCCCTGGAGGCCGGCTGCAGCGCCCCTGTGGGCGCGCTAGCCGACTTGCTGGCCGACGGGCAGATTGTCAAGGAAATGCGCCTGCGCGGCGTCGTCGGTACGACCGACGGCACGCACATGGTGCAGCTGTCCACCACCGGTCCCGTGCCCGAGACACACGGCCAGGCGATGGCGCTCGGTCGCGAACTCGCCGCCGAGATGCTTGCCCAGGGCGCGGCCGGTCTGATGGGGGAGCGAGCACATTGAGCCCCACCACCCTTTCCGCCGGCCTCGAACACGGGCACGTCACCTTCCTGGGTGCCGGACCCGGGGATCCGGGACTGCTGACTCTGCGCGCCGTCGAGGCGCTGGCGAACGCGGACGTCCTGGTCGCCGAGCACGATGTGCTCGACGTGATCCGCGTACACGCCAGGCAAAACGTCTCCGTCCTATGTACGGATACGGATCCTTCGGCGGACCCGTATCCGGGCACAGGCACGCCCCAGCTGACGGTCGTTGACGGCACGTCAACAACCGCGGCCGTCCCGTCCTCGCGGGATGCCTCTCATATTGTCATGGAGGCTGCGCGGGGCGGCAGGCGGGTCGTCCGTGCCGTGTCCGGGGACCCCGGACTCGACACGTACGCGGCCGAGGAGATGCTTGCCTGCGCCGCCGCCGGGGTGCCCTTCGAGGTCGTCCCCGGCATCGCGACCGCCGTCGGCGTGCCCGCGTACGCCGGTGTGCCGCTGCGGGACGCGCAGGGCGCGGACGTCCGGTTCGTGGACGCCCGTACGGCATCCGACCGCTGCTGGACCGAGGTCGGCGCCTCCGACGGCACGGTCGTCGTGTCCACGACGCTGGACTCCGTGGCCGCCGCCGCGGGCGAACTGGTCGCCGCCGGCCGTAAGCCGGACACCCCGCTGACGGTCACCGTCGCCGGTACGACGACCCGTCAGCGCACCTGGACCGCCACCCTCGGCACGATCGCGCAGACGCTGAAGCAGGCCAAGGTGCTGCCCTCTCCCGAGGGCGGCCGGCCGGTGATAGCCGTGGTCGGTGAGCGTTCCGCCGCCGCCCAGCGCGACCAGCTGTCGTGGTTCGAGTCCAAGCCGCTGTTCGGCTGGCGGGTCCTCGTCCCGCGCACCAAGGAGCAGTCGGTGTCGCTCTCCGATCAGCTGCGCTCCTACGGCGCCGTCCCGCACGAGGTCCCGACGATCGCGGTGGAACCGCCGCGCACGCCCCAGCAGATGGAGCGAGCGGTCAAGGGCCTGGTGACGGGCCGCTACGAGTGGATCGCGTTCACCTCGGTGAACGCGGTCAAGGCGGTCCGCGAGAAGTTCGAGGAGTACGGCCTTGATGCTCGGGCTTTCGCGGGGATCAAGGTGGCCGCGGTGGGCGAGCAGACGGCGAAGGCCCTGATCGCCTTCGGCGTGAAGCCGGACCTGGTCCCGAGCGGTGAGCAGTCGGCGGCCGGCCTCCTGGAGGACTGGCCCCCCTACGACCCGGTCTTCGACCCGATCGACCGCGTGTTCCTGCCCCGCGCCGACATCGCCACGGAGACCCTGGTCGCCGGCCTGATCGAGCTCGGCTGGGAGGTCGACGACGTCACGGCCTACCGCACGGTCCGCGCTTCCCCGCCTCCGGCGGAGACCCGCGAGGCGATCAAGGGCGGCGGCTTCGACGCGGTCCTCTTCACGTCCTCGTCCACGGTCCGCAACCTGGTAGGCATCGCCGGCAAGCCGCACAACGTCACGGTGATCGCCTGCATCGGCCCGGCCACCGCCAAGACCGCCGAGGAACACGGCCTGCGCGTCGACGTCATGGCCCCCGAGCCGTCCGCCCTCAGACTGGCGGAGGCCCTGGCGGACTTCGGCACCAAGCGCCGGGTGGCCGCCCTGGAGGCGGGGGACCCGGTTACGCGGCCTAGCGAGCGGAGGCCGGGGGCGCGTCGACGACGGTCGACGACGTAGCGCAGCGATCGTGAGCGGGTGGCGGGGCGTGCCGTGGGCATGTCCCGCCATCGCGCGTTTCCCGTGCCGGGTGCCAAGCGGCGAGTGGAAGGAATGTCTCAGGCGAACACCCTGAAACCGCAGGTGGCGGGCTCAGAGGCCGGTACATTCCTTCCACTCGCTGGTATTCCAG
Source organism: Streptomyces sp. NPDC020299 (assembly GCF_044387825.1). Taxonomy (NCBI): domain Bacteria; kingdom Bacillati; phylum Actinomycetota; class Actinomycetes; order Kitasatosporales; family Streptomycetaceae; genus Streptomyces; species Streptomyces sp. NPDC020299. The sequence goes on along the minus strand of NZ_JBIRWL010000019.1, from coordinate 185,217 downwards.
TTAGAAAGCTCTTGCCTACCAAGGATGCGCTCGCCGCCCCGCCTGACAAGCGCGCGAGCCTGGTCCTGGCCAACCCGCCCTTCGGCAAGAGGTCGTCCATCACCGTCTACGGCGACGGCGGTTCCGCCGCCCGCGAGGCCATCGCCTACGAGCGGCGCGACTTCTGGATCACCACGACCAACAAGCAGCTCAACTTCGTGCAGCACATCGCCTCGCTGCTGGAGATCCACGGCAGGGCGGCGGTCGTCGTCCCCGACAACGTGCTCTTCGAGGGCGGTGCGGGCGAGACCATCCGTCGACGCCTGCTGCAGGAGTACGACGTCCACACGCTGCTGCGGCTGCCCACCGGCATCTTCTCCCGGGCCGCCCTTGAGGACTTCGTCCAGTGCTACCGCCCTGAAGAGGACCGCTCCAAGCGCATGGAGACGGAGCGCTTCAAGGCGTTCACGTACGAGGAGCTGATCGCCCGCGACAAGGCCAACCTCGACATCACCTGGCTCCGCGACCCGAGCCTCGACGACGCGGACAACCTGCCCGCGCCCGAGGTACTGGCAGCCGAGATCGTTGAGGATCTTCAGGCTGCCCTGGAGGAGTTCGCTGCGATCGCGGAGACGCTGCAACAGGCCCGGGGCGGGGGCGCGGCAGGTGAGGCGGCTCCGGTAGCGGAGTGACGACGCCTGTGCGGCCCGCACCCGTGAACTCGGTTGCGGGCCGCATGTGTTCGTTATGTCAGTGTCCAGAGGCGTACGGCAGGAAGGCCACCCAGGCGGCGGGAGTGAGGGCGAGGCGGGGGCCGTGGGGGTTCTTGGAGTCGCGGACGAGGATGGTGTCGGGGGTGGGGGCCACCTCGACGCAGTCGGGCCCGTCTGCCGTGCTGTAGCTGCTCTTTATCCACACCAGCTCGGAGCTGGGCTTCAGACGCATGTCTCTCCCCGTACTTTCTCGATGAGCGCCAGCGACTCCCGTGGTGTGAGAGTTTGGGTGCGAATGATCCCGTAACGCATGTCCAGGACGGTGGTCTCCTTGGGCTCGCAGAACACGCGACTCGTGAGGGGTGCTTCGCTGAGTCCCACAGTGCTGCCGTCCTTGAGCTTGAGCAGTCGGAACGAGCCGTCGATCCCGGAGTTGTCCTCCTGTTTGAAAGGCAGGACCTGAAGGTCGACGTTGCGTGATCGGGTCACCTACAACAGTCGTTCGAGTTGCCCACGCATCACCATCCTGCCTCCGATCAGGCGGCGTAGCGTTGCTTCGCACAGCACAAAGCTGAAGAAGGCCGCCACGTCCGGAGGCGGTGACGGACCATCGCGGTCCGGCTTGTACCGGTCCCAGAACAGGACGGGATCGTGTTGCGTGCGGGCCATGGGTGTCCTTGGGAGGGTGCGGGCACGGTGCCGCAGCACCGTAGCCGTGGCGCACCAGCGACACTCCATGAGACATGAACGGGCCCGGGGGCCCGCTAAGGACACCCGGACCCGGTCAGACTCGACCGATCAGTGGCAGTTCTCGCCCGGCCTGCACGGGCCGCACTTCGCGAAGTCGCGTTCCCACAGCTTCCAGTCCACGGAGAAGCCGTTCGCGGCGATGATGTGCGCGGTGCCCTCCACCGAACCGTCGTACTTGAACTCGATCTCCGGGATGTGCTCCAGGAGAGTAGGCCGATACACCGTGCCCGGGGAGCTGTCAGCCTGCCAGCCGGGCTTTCCAGATCTCCTCGCTGGGCCATTGCTGGGCCCAGTCGGCGGAAACTTCCAGGTAGTCCCGCGCAGACCGGGGTGCCTGAATCTCGATCAGGTCCTCAACGACGAAGCCACAGGCTCGCAGCAGGCGGAGCATCTCACCGTGTGGCAGGACGAACTCCACGTGATTCCCCCAGTCCAAACGCGTCAAGCCGAATTGGCCGCGGGACAGAGTGGTGGACGCCGGCCCCTCGGGCGGTACACACAGCGCGAACAGCGGTGAGTAGCGCGAGAACACCAGCCGGCCTCCAGGAACGAGAAGCCGGGCCGCCTCCGGGATCCACCGATAGGGGTCGCACCACAGCGAGGCGCCGAACTCGCTGATCGCCAGGCCGAACGTGTTGTCCTCGTAGGGCACCTTCTCGGCATTGCCCAGGACAAGGGGGAAGTCGAGGCCGAACTCCGCCTGCATCGCGCGAGCAGTGGCGAGCTGCTTCTCCGAGAGGTCGATCCCGACCGGGTGGGCTCCTGCTCTGGCCAGCCAAGCGGAAACGTAGGCAGTGCCGCAGCCCAACTCGATGGCGCGCATCCCGTCGATGCCGTCGGGAAGCAAGGAAACCTGCGACTCGGGGGTGGCCCACAATCCCCAGGACGGTTCCGCCTGCGCCCAGTGGTCACGGGCGAGCGGCCCGTGCCACGCAGCCGCCTCGTCGTCCCAGAAGCGTCGGTTCTGCTCCACATGGTCCGCCGGGACGTCATGAGTCATGGAGATATTTGATCGACGATGCTGTTGTTCCGGCAACGGAATTTTCTACGCGCAGCTGGGGGAGGTACGGTCACCTGGCCGCCCCTGACGGGTGTTCCGAACGGAAGGCGCCTTGCGTGTTCGATCACGCGCTGCCAGGAGAGATGATCTCACTCTCCTGCCGGGAGAGCGGGGCGGTCTTCTCGGCGTCGTGGGCGAGCAGGTCGAGGACGTATGTCTGAAGGGACTGGCCGGCCTGGGCTGCGTGCACCTTCACGGAGGTCAGGACGTGCTCCGGGACGTCCCTGATGGTGATGGCAGTCATGGCCCGACGGTACCGGCGATGCATGCAGTGCTGCTTATGCATGCATCGTGGTCGGTCACGGGGGATGTGGTCAGGCGGAGGTGTCGGTGGACAGGATCTCGCTGAGTTCGGTGACGACGGCGGGGATCTCGCGGTGGAAGGCCGTGGTGTCCAGGCCCTCGTCGGCCACTACGGCGAGCAGTGCGCGGGTGCCGACGGCGGTGACTATCACGTGGCCGGCGCTGCACTGGGCGGTCATCTCGCGGAGGGTGCCGGTTCCGCCCTGGTCGGCCAGGCGGTGGCCGAGGGAGAGGGTCGCCGCGGCGACGGCGGCCATGGACTCGGGGTGGGTCTTGTCCGTGTCGGAGGCGACGACCAGGCCGTCGACCGTGGCGAGGGTGGTCTCACAGACGCCCATCACCCGGTCGCGCAGCGAGACGAGGATGTCTTTCACGGGGTCGCTCATGGTGGCTTCTTCCTGTTGCGCCGGCGGGTGCGGGGCGGCCGGCTGGATCCGGGCGGACGTCAGGGGCGGGCGCCGGGGGAGTCCGGCGCGGCGGTCGTCTCCGGGACGCTGCGGCCCGGCACACGGCGGGGGAGCGCGGCGGGGGCCGGGGCCGCCGGGCCGGGCAGGGGAGCACGGGGTGCCGTGCTCGGCCGCCCCTTCCCGGCCGCCGGGGCCGGGTGCTGGACCAGTCCCAGGGCGAGCAGGTGACGCAGGTCGACCATGACGGCGTAGAGGCCCCGGCCGAGGCTGAAGGCGATGTCGCGCGGGGTTCTGCGGCCGTCGACGGCGGCCAGGAGGTTCTGGTGGCGTCGGGGCAGCCGGCTCGTGGGCCCGGGTGGGCGGGCCGCGGTGGCGGGCTGGATCCGGTCGCGGGCGAACCGCGCGGTGGCCCCCGGCTCGTCCGCGAGGTGCCCGAGGCGCCGGGAGGTCTCGGCGACGATCCGTTCGGGTGGCACGCCCGTGCCGGTGTGCAGGACGGGGCGCGGGTTCGTCACCTCCCAGCTCTCCGGCCTGGTCAGCGCGAGTGCGAAGGCGGCGTCGAACAGCGCGCCCAGGACGAAGACCTCCAGTTCCGCGCCGCCGAGCAGGCCGCGGGCGACGAGTTCCCGCGCGAGGTGTTCGTCGTCGGCGCCGGTGGTGCGGACGGCCGCCCACTCCTCCTCGGTGAGCCGGCCGGACTTGAGCAGAAGTACCTCGACGCCGGGGGCGCCGGGTGTCTCCATGCCCACCACGAGGCCGTCACGCAGGTGGACGACACCGCCCGGGGCACCCGAGAGGACCACGGTGCAGGACCGTTTCCCCTCATGCAGGGACGTCAGTAGCGAGGGGATGTTGCGCGCGCCGGGCGCGGGCCCGGAGGTCTCCTGGGTCATGCGAGCAGGCGGTCCGCACGTGCCGTCAGCTCCCGCAGGACCCACGCGATGTTCGTGCGGTCCCGGTCCGCCAGGGCGCACAGCAGAAGCGGGTCGCCCTCCCGCTCCAGCCGCAGGACCACGTGGTGGCTGCGGGACGTGGTGACGATCAGGCTCTCCAGCTCGCCCTCGAAGCCGGCCCGGTTGAGGCCGGTGGCGGCGATGTGCGCCAGGTCGTGGGCGTCCTCGGCCGCGCTCGCGTCTCCGGCGGAGCCGTAGGCGAAGCCCGTCACGCCGTCCAGGAGGGCCGCACCGGCGATGCCGGACGTCTCCAGAACACCGCTGACGGCGGCTTCGAGCAAAGCCATGGGTTTCCCTTCGGTCGCTCTTTCCGCACAGTACTTTATTTGCCAACTATCGCAGTACTGGCCAAAGATGGGGCCTGTTCGGACCCAGAGGTGTCAGGAAGACTCCACTTCCGGACGGGCGCAGGTCCGTTTTTGGCCAACCGGCAGGAATCGAGGGCACCAGCGTGAACATCGAGGCAACGCTCAAGGAAGCCATGAGCATCGACGGGGCTCTCGGAGTGGCCGTCGTCGACTACGAGAGCGGTATGGCCCTGGGCGCGCTGGGCGGCGGCCCCCACCTGGACCTGGAGCTCGCCGCCGCCGGGAACACGGAGGTCGTCCGTGCCAAGCAGCGCACGCTGAAGTCCCTCGCCCTCCAGGAGGGGATCGAGGACATCCTGATCACGCTCAGCGGGCAGTACCACCTCATCCGGCCGCTGGCGAGCGTCAGCGGTTCGCTCTTCCTGTACCTCGCGCTGGACCGGAGCCGCAGCAACCTCGCCCTGGCACGCCACAGCCTCAAGCGGCTGGAGGCGGAACTGGAGGTCTGAGCGCCGCGCCGCCCGAACGCTGAAAGAGCACCGGGCCGGCGCCGACGACGCGTCGGCAAAGGCGGTCGCGGGGCGGGCGTAGCGTAGAGGGCATGACGAAGTACGGATCCTTCCCCGGTACGCGACCCCGGCGGCTGCGGAGGTCGCCCGTCATGCGGCGGATGGTCGCCGAGACGCGGCTGCACCCCGCCGACTTCATCCTCCCGGCGTTCATCCGGGAGGGCGTGAGCGAGCCCGTGCCGATCTCCGCCATGCCCGGTGTCGTCCAGCACACCCGCGACAGCCTGAAGAAGGCCGCGCTGGAGGCGGTCGAGGCCGGGGTCTCCGGGATCATGCTGTTCGGGGTGCCGGAGGAGTCGAAGAAGGACGCCCTCGGAACCCCGGGCACCGACCCCGACGGGATCCTCCAGGTCGCGATCCGTGATGTGCGCGCCGAGGTCGGCGACGACCTGCTCGTCATGTCCGACCTGTGCCTCGACGAGACGACCGACCACGGCCACTGCGGGGTGCTCGACGAGCACGGGCGTGTCGACAACGACGCGACGCTGGAGCGCTACGCCGAGATGGCCCAGGTGCAGGCCGACGCGGGCGCCCACGTGGTCGGCCCGAGCGGAATGATGGACGGTCAGATCGGCGTCATCCGAGACGCCCTCGACCAGATCGGCCGCGAGGACGTAGCGATCCTCGCCTACACCGCCAAGTACTCCTCCGCCTTCTACGGGCCCTTCCGCGAGGCCGTCGCCTCCTCCCTCCGGGGCGACCGCAAGACCTACCAGCAGGACCCCGCCAACTGGCGTGAGTCCCTGCGGGAGTTGGAGCTGGACCTGGAGGAGGGCGCCGACATGGTGATGGTCAAGCCCGCCGGCCCCTACCTCGACATCCTCGCCCGCGTCGCGGACGCCGTGGACGTGCCCGTGGCCGCCTACCAGATCTCCGGCGAGTACTCGATGGTCGAGGCCGCCGCCGAGAAGGGCTGGCTCGACCGCGACCGGGCGATCCTGGAGACGCTGACCGGCATCAAGCGGGCCGGCGCGCGGAACATCCTCACCTACTGGGCGACCGAGGCCGCGCGGAAGCTGCGCTGAACACCGGACCGCGGTGACAGGGCCCGAACGGGCCGCCGCGTCCGCATCCCGGAAACCCGCTTGTAGACGGCACGTACTTCCCTAGGCTGCGGGCACGAGACGTCACCGCAGCCGAAGGAGCCGTGCCATGACGGTCGCCGAGCCCGTGCCCACCTCCGCCCCCGTGCCGCCGCTCGCGGCGCGCGCCCGCTCGGTCGGCGGGTCTCCCGTACGGGACATCCTCGCCGTCACCGCCCGTCCCGAGGTCATCAACTTCGCGGGCGGGCTGCCCGCGCCGGAGCTGTTCGACACGGAGGGGATAGCGCAGGCGTACCGCGCGGTGCTCACCGAACTGCCCGCCCGCGCCCTCCAGTACTCCACCACGGAGGGCGAGCCCGCGCTGCGCACCACGCTCGCCGCCCGCACGGCCGCACGCGGCCTGCCCACGGACCCCGACGACATCCTCGTCACCACCGGCTCCCAGCAGGCGCTGTCCCTGCTCGCCACCGCCCTCCTCGAACCCGGCGACACCGTCCTCGTCGAGGACCCCTGCTACCTCGCGGCCCTCCAGGCCTTCCGCTTCGCGGGCGCGCGGATTCTGCCCGTCCCATCGGACGCCCACGGTGTCGACCCCGAGGCCCTGGCGCAGCTGGTGGCACGCGAACGCCCCAAGCTGCTCTACACCGTCCCCACCTTCCAGAACCCCACCGGCCGCACCATGCCGGCCGCACGCAGGGCGGCGGTCGCGGACATCGCCGCGCGGCGCGGACTGTGGATCATCGAGGACGACCCGTACGGCGAGCTCCGCTTCGAGGGCGAGCGCGTGCCGTGGATCGCCACGTACCCCGGCGGGGCGGACCGTACGGTTCTGCTCGGCAGCTTCTCCAAGGTGATGGCACCCGGCCTGCGCCTCGGCTGGCTGCGGGCACCCGCCGAGCTGCGCCGGGCCTGCGCGATCGCCAAGCAGGCGGCCGACCTGCACACCCCGACCGTCAACCAGCTCGCCGCGGCACGCTATCTGGCCGACAACGACCTGGACGCCCACGTCGCCCGGGTCGCCGGGGCGTACCGCGACCGCCGCGACGCCATGCTCGCGGGCCTGCCCCACGCGCTCCCCGACGGCTCGACCTGGAACCGCCCCGAGGGCGGCATGTTCCTCTGGGCCCGCCTCCCGGAGCCGTACGACACCACGGCCCTGCTCCCCGGCGTCGTACGGCACGACGTGGCCTACGTCCCCGGCGCCCCCTTCCACACCGGCGAACCCGACCGCTCCACCCTCCGCCTCTGCTTCGTGACACAGACACCGGAGGAGATCACGGAGGGGCTGCGCAGGCTGGCGAAGGGACTGCGGATCTAGCACGGGCCTACTGTGAGGGCATGGCTGACACAGTGGGAACAGTGAAATCCGATGCGGGAATCAACCTCGACGCGTACCTCCGGCGGATCGGGTGGGAGGGGGAACGGCGGGCCGACGCGGAGACGCTGCGCGGAGTGCATCTCGCGCACATGCGGGGCATCCCGTTCGAGAACCTGGACGCGTTACGCCGTACGGCGCCCTCGCTGGAGCCCGGCGACCTCGCGGCCAAGCTCCTGCGCAGCCGCCGTGGCGGGTACTGCTACGAGCACAACACGCTGCTCGCCCTCGCCCTGGAGGCGCTGGGCTACCGGGTGACCCGGCTGACGGCACGCGTCGTCGTGGGCGCGGAGGACATCGCGAGCCGCCCGCGCACCCACATGGCCCTGCTGGTCGAGGTGCCGGGCGACCCGCAGCCGTACCTGGCGGACGTCGGCTTCGGGACGATCGGCGCGCTGCTGGAACCCGTGCCGCTGGTCGCTGACGTCGAGTTCCACGACGCGGGGCGACGCCACCGCCTCGTCCACGTGCCGCACGACGGCCCGCTGGAGATGTGGGTGCTCCAGGCCTACGTGGGAGGGGCCTGGGCCGGGCAGTACGCGTTCACCCTGGAGCCCTTCGAGAAGCCCGACTTCGCGGTCATCAACTGGCACATGAGCACGAACCCGCGCTCCCCCTTCACCCAGCGCCTCTACGTGCAGCGCGTCACCGCCGACAGCCATCTGCTCCTGGCCGGCCGCCTCCTGACCGAGACACGCGCCGACGGCACGGTCACGGAGAAGGAGGTGACCGACGAGGCCGAGGCACGCCGTCTGCTCGACGAGGAGTTCGGCATCACCGCCCCGGAGGGGATGACCCTCCTCGGGTGAGGCCGCCTGGTCCGGTTCAGTCCCACCAGAAGTGCCAGACGGATTCGCCGACCAGCTCCTTGGCATAGGCGCCCAGCGAGTGCGTGACGTTGTCCGGGCAGAACGCGAAGTGCTCGGCGGCCAGTGCCTCCGCGTCGGCGAGGGTGGCGGGCGGGGCGGCCACGGAGACGGCCAGGGTGTCGAAGCCCAGGCCGACGACACGTATGCCGAAGCGGTCCTCCCAGGAGCGGAGGACCGCGCAGAGACGGGCCACGTCGTTGTCGTGGTTCACCGGCCCGGACCAGCCGATCGCGGCGGGAACGTCGGCGGACCGCCGGGCCGGGACGAGGGCGAGCCGCGGTTCCCTGAACCAGGCGTGGGAGCCGTCGGTCAGCGTGTCGGCGAGCCGGGCCGCGCAGGTGCCGGGGTCGACGGTCAGCGAACCCGCCGGCGCCAGGCCGGGCCAGACGGGCCCGAACGGCGCCCGCGGCTCGCCGAGTTCCTCGTCGGGCGCGTAATCCTCGTCGTCCTCCCAGTACTCCGCGAGCACCTCCTCGGCGTCGTGGTCCCCGGGGTACGAGGCGTACTCAGGGCTCAGCTCCCAACGCTCGGGCCCGCCCTGGGAGCCGGCCGTCTCGATGAGCACGGGCAGCAGTCCCGCCCGGCCGGCGGGAACACCGAGCGCCGCCCAGGTGCCGGGCCCCGCCTGCTTGTCGGCGTGCCACAGCAGGGGCTCCGGCCACGGCCCGTCGATCGTCGCGTCGATGAGCCTCCCGGGCGGGAGTTGGAGGCCCAGGGAACGCCCGCTCGGGTCGGACGCCAGCCTGGGCAGCGGGTTGGGAAGAGTCGCCATGCCGCCGACTGTAGGGGCAGCCACTGACAGCGGCCGGTCACCTGGTGACGGTGAACGCCTTCCAGGCCTCCGGCCCGATCCAGAGGGTGGGGCCGTCCTCCGGGTTCTTGGAGTCGCGGACGTGGATGGTGTGGGGGGAGACGGCGACTTCGAGGCACTGGCCGCCTTCGCTACTGCTGTAGGTCGACTTGAACCACTGAAGTGCGGTGCTCATTGCTCTCCTAGCAGCCGGTCCAGCAGGCGTCCGGAGTCCTCGACCGTGAGGGCCTGCGTCCGCAGCATCGCATACTTCCGCGCGAGGATGGACACCTCGTCAGGGTCGGAGACCCACTGGCTGCCACGCTGTGATTCCGTGTAGGCGAGGTGCTGGTGGTCAGGCGTCTCCAGGAGTGTGAACGGCCCCGCGTCCCCGGCATGCGACGTACGGTTCAGCGGCAGGAACTGGAGAGCCAGGCCCGGAAGTTCCGAGTACGCGCGCAGATGCCGCAACTGCGCGAGGTGCGTCTCACGTCCCCCGGTGGGCATGAGCAGCACCGGCTCCCAGACGACGAAGCTCAGTGTGGGCGGGACCTTGCGGTGCAGGATCTCCTGCCGGCTGATGCGTGCCGCGATCTTCGTCTCCAGCTCGTCCTCGTCGTACGGCGGAACGCGGCCGCGCAGCAAGGCGCGTGCGTACGCCTCGGTCTGGAGCAGGCCGGGGACGACCAGCGCGTCGTACCAGGACAGGGCGATGGCCTCGCGCTCGTGCAGCATGTACTGCTCGGCGAACAGGGGGAACTGATCGATCTCCGGCATGTTCGCCACCCCCGTCGCCAACATCCCCCTCGTGTCTAGGAGTTCGTCCAACGTTCGGGCCAGGTCGATCAGCAGGGGCCGTCTGCCCTGCTCGATCGACGCGATCGTCTCCTCGTCGGCCAGGACCGCCTCGCCGAGGGTGCGCTGGGTGTAGCCCGCGGCCTTGCGGACCGTCTGGAGCTGGGCGCCCAGCATGCGCATGGTCGAGAGGTTCTTCTGACGCGGCAACTTCCTGGAGCTCATGCTGTTCCGACTCCCGTACACGACCCGTACGGAATCCCCGTACGACTTCACTCACTGATACACGGTAGTGACTCTCCGCAACTCTCGTATCGTGAACGAGACGATCCAACTCCCTGTCTTCCGTGCGAGGCTCTTCCGTCGCGAGCGCCGGTCCGTGCCCGCTGCCAGGCGGTTCACGTACGAGACCCTGGCCGGCTGGCGGCTCGCCGACTACTGCCGCACCGACGACGTGCTGCTGTGCATGAGTGAACTGGCGACGAACGCGTTGCTGCACGGGGTGCCGCCGGGGCGGCAGTTCCGGGTACTCCTGCGCTATGACCGCTGCCTACTGCACGTGGAGGTCCACGACAGCGGCCCCGGTGTCCCGCGCATCGCCGACCGGGCCGACGAGGGCGGGCGGGGGCTGCTGCTCGTCGCCGCACTGTCCGACAAATGGGGCGTACGGGACCGGGAGTTCGGCAAGGTGGTCTGGTGCGAGTTCGAGCGCCTTCCGGGAGTGCAAGACGGCTGAGCGGGACCCGGCCTTGTCGATACGGTGTCGACCAGCGGGATCCGTACTGCGGATCCCGGCTGCCGGGCGACATCTAGGGGGACGGGATGGCCGACGGGCCGCTTCTGGCGCACCTGCACTTCGGGCGTGAGGACGCTGAGCGGGATGTGACCGACGACGGCCTGCTGCTGCGCGGCGGATTCCAGCCCACCGCGGCGTACCGGGCCGCGGTGGCCGGGAAGAAGATGCTCATCATCGGCCGCAAGGGGTCGGGGAAGAGCGCCATCTGCATGCAGCTGCGGGCGGACGGCGGCGAGCGCGCCGGGAGGATGCTGGTCACGCCGGACGAGGCGGCCGGCGAGGAGATCCGGCGGTTCGAGTTACAGGGGTTACAAGGAGACTCGGCGAAGGCGCTGATCTGGCGGTACGTGTTCGCCGTGCACGCCGCGCGGCACCTGGTCGCGCACGCCAGGGGCGACGCGCACGGTCGCCGTGGACCCGCCTCGGTCAAGGCACTCGCCAAGTTCCTCAAGCAGAACGGCGAGTTGACGGGTGACGGGCTGGGGGACCGGCTGGCGGCCAGTGTCAAGGGTCTGCAGACCTCGCTGTCCCTGGAGGCGTTCGGCGTCAAGGCGGGGGTGGACCTTGCGCAGTTGCCGTCGGAAGGGGCGCGTGCGCAGCGGCAGTTGGGCATCGTCGAGCAGGGGGTGGTGCAGGCGCTGGCCGATCTCGGCTGCGACGGTGCGCACGAACCACTGCTGCTCATGGTCGACCAACTGGAGCAGATCTGGTCGGCGGAGCCCGACAGCAACTCGATGGTGATCGGGCTGCTGCTCGCGGCCAAGCACGCGGCGAGCCGCTACGGGCGGTCCGTGCGGTTGCTGCTCTTCCTGCGGGCCGACATCTACGACTCGCTGTCGTTCGGCGAGGGCGACAAGTTCCACGGGGACGAACTGAGGATCACCTGGTCCAAGGCGGCGCTGCGGGACCTGGCCCTGGCCCGCGCGCGGGCCTCCGCCGGGGTGGAGCTGACCGCCGGGCAGCTCTGGCAGGAGATCTTCCCGCCGGAGGTGGCCGGCGAGGACACGCCGGGCTATGTCTTCCGCCGCTGCCTGCCCCGGCCGCGGGACGCCATCCAGTTCCTCAACGCCTGCCAGGAGGCGGCCTGGCTGACACACAGGCGGGACCGGATCACCGAGGCGGACGTGCGGCACGCGGAGCGGCAGTTCTCCGAGTGGAAGCTCAAGGACCTGTCCTCGGAGTACCTCGTCGCCCACCCGTTCCTGAAGAACCTCTTCCCGCTGTTCCAGAACGCCGGGTACGTCGTGTCCCGCGCGGCGCTGCACAGCCGATTCGAGGCGGCCGAGGAGACCCTGCACGAGCTGTTCCCCGCGTACACCGACGCGCTGACCCTCTCTGGAGTCGTCGACGTCCTGTACGGCGTCGGCTTCCTCGGCGTACGACGCGGCCACGACGTGGTGTTCGCCTGGGACGACCACCTGCCGGTGCAGCCGCACGAGACGGAGTTCCACATCCATCCCTGCTTCCGGCAGGCACTCGGCGCCACCCGCGCGATCGACCTGCGCCGGTACGAGCCCGTGGTCGTGCGGGACCGACTGGTGCAAGGCAACGTGTTCAACCGCCCGTCGGCGGGCATCACCCCGGTGCGGCGGGACGACCGGCTGCTGCGGGAACTCGTCCGCTCCTGCCACTCGGTCCTCGCTCAGGTGGGAAGGGCCGTGCCGCTCACGCAGGACGCCCGGGACGAGATCGGCCGGGAGATCAACCGCGTCCTCGACGACGTCAACGCGCTTCCGACGGACGGGACACCGCTCGGCATGACCGACCAGCTCCTGTGCACCGCACACTACTTCACCTCCCTGGCCGCCCAGCTCACCGCCAGCGGCCTCACGGACGGCATGGAGGTGGCGCACCGTCTGGAGGAGGAGGCGCGACGGTTGCGCCGGCTGGCGGGCGGCTCGTACGGCAGCTCGGGCAGCTCGGCCGGGAACTGAACGGGGGGACATGACCGGTGCAGGGCGAACTGCTGGCGGGGCGGTACCGGATGGGGCCGCGACTCGGCGTCGGGGGCATGGGTGAGGTGTGGGCCGCACAGGACGAGCGGATGCGGCGCAACGTCGCGGTCAAGTTGGTCCACGCCGCGTTCGGAGCGCAGGGGACGGAGACGCAGGACAGGTTCCGCCGCGAGGTGCAGCTCGCCGCACGGCTGTCCCACCGGAACGTGGTGACCGCCTACGACTGGGGGGACGTGCTGGTCGGTGGGCGGCAGGTCTTCTACCTCGTGATGGAACTCGTCCAGGGCGTCTCGCTGCGCCGGCGCCTGGAGGAGGGCCAGCCGCCGTGGCCGCTGGCGGTGGGCTGGGCGGCGCAGATCGCGCAGGCGCTGGACGAGGCGCACCGCCATGGGGTGGTGCACCGGGACATCACCCCGGCGAACGTCCTGCTGACGCCCGAGGGCACGGCGAAGATCCTCGACTTCGGGGTCGCCAAGTTCGTGGGCGACACGCTCAGCATCCACGAGCACACCGCGAAGGGGGCGCTGCTCGGCTCGCCGCCGTACATGTCTCCGGAACAAGCCGAGGACGCCGGCGAGATCGACCACCGCAGTGACCTGTACTCGCTGGGCTGCGTTCTCTACCACGCGGTGACCGGCCGCCCGCCGTTCGTCAGCGCCAGCCACCTCGGCGTCCTGCGCATGCAGGCGGAGGCGACGCCGACGGCCCCGAACACCCTGGTCTCCGATCTCCCCACCGCCCTGAACGACCTCATCCTGCGGCTCCTCGCCAAGCGCCCCGACGACCGCCCGGCCGACGCCGCCGCGATCTCCGACAGCCTGGCCACCATCCTCGTCAACCAAGCCGTCACCGTGGCGGGCAGTGACGTGTTCGACGTGGCCCAGCTGGCGCAGGCCGGGAGCATCGCCGAACGGATCGTGGCCAAGGCGTGGCAGGTATGGAGGCTGACGCAGGCGGATTGCGCCGCGAAGCTCGAGGAGGCCGAGCACTTGCGCAAGCGAGCCGCCGACGAGGCCGAGCAGCTCCGCAAGCAGGCCGTCGCCAAGGCCGAGAGGATCCATGCGCAGGCGGACAAGGATGCGCGGGAGTTGCTGGCAGCGGCACGGAAACGTTCCGGGAACGGATACAAGAGCCGGTTGCCGGACGCGACCAGCATGCCGCACAGCCAGTTCGCCATGGTCGAGGACGGCTACCACCCGCAGGCCGTGCAGCAGCACGTCCGCGGGCTGCTCTCCCAGCAGTATCGACTCCACAGCCTGATCCGGGGGATGGAGAGACTCATCAGGACGACTGCCTCCGGCATGGCGAGCCAACCCGACGAACACGCGCGCACCTGGAGCAAGAAGGCGCTGAAAGCCGTGGAGGACGAGGCCTGGGCCAGGAGCCCGAACGTCAACTCTCCCGAAAAGGCGGGAGTCGGGCTGGCCGAAGTGTCGTTTCCCAGGGCGGTCCGGGGATACAGCCCGGCACAGGTGCTCAAATACCTGCTCAGCCTGGCAGCGGATCAGTACGCCCTCGAACACTCCGCCGCGGTACTGGGCAAACTCCTGTCTGAGGGCGACTCGCTCCGGAACCGCAACGACCCGCCGCCGCGGTACGAGCCGCCGGAGTACGGCCCGCCCCCGGGATGAGGGCGGGCCGTGCCCGTCACAGCTTGTCCGGCGTCCTGATCCCCAGCAGCGCCATGCCCTGGTGCAGGGTGCGCGCGGTGAGGTCGACCAGGAACAGGCGGTTCTCCACCTGCTCCGGCGTCTCGGCCTTCAGCACCGGGCACTGGTCGTAGAACGACGTGAGCAGCGACGCCAGCTGGTAGAGGTAGGCGGCCAGCTTGTGCGGCTCGTACGCCGCCGCGACCTCCAGTACCGTCTCGGCGAACCGGTCCAGGTGCAGACCGAGGGCCCGCTCGGCCGGCGCCAGTTCCAGCTCCGGGTGGGCCGCCGGGTTCGCCTCGCCCGCCTTGCGGAGGATCGACTGGATACGGGCGTACGCGTACTGGAGGTAGACGGACGTGTCGCCGTTCAGCGAGACCATCTGGTCCAGGTCGAACTTGTAGTCCCGCACCGCCGAGGTGGACAGGTCCGCGTACTTCACGGCGCCGATGCCCACGTACCGGCCGTTCTCGTCGATCTCCTGCTCGGTCAGGCCCACCTTCTCGGCCTTCTCCCGGACGACCGCCGTGGCCCGGTCGACGGCCTCGTCCAGGAGGTCCTGGAGCTTGACCGTCTCGCCCTCACGCGTCTTGAACGGCTTGCCGTCCTTGCCGAGGACCGTGCCGAAGGCCAGCTGGTGCGCCGTGACGTCCTCGCCCAGCCAGCCCGCCCGGCGCGCGGTCTCGAAGACCATCTTGAAGTGCAGGGACTGCCGCGCGTCCACCACGTACAGCAGTGTGCTCGCCTTCAGGTTGAAGACCCGGTCGCGGATCGCGGAGAGGTCCGTGGCCGCGTAGCCGTAGCCGCCGTCGGACTTCTGCACGATCAGCGGGACCGGGTTGCCGTCCGGGCCCTTGACGTCCTCGAAGAAGACGCAGAGGGCGCCCTCGGAGCGGACGGCGACGCCGGACTCCTCCAGGAGGCGGCAGGTCTCGGCGAGCATGTCGTTGTAGCCGGACTCGCCGACGATGTCGGGGTCCCGGACCTCCATGTCCAGCTTCTCGAAGACGGAGAAGAAGTAGATCTTCGACTCGTCCACGAACTTCTGCCACATGGCCAGGGTGCGCGGCTCGCCGGCCTGGAGGTCCACGACCCGGCGGCGGGCCCGCGTCTTGAACTCCTCGTCCGAGTCGAACAGCTTCCGCGCCGCCTTGTAGAGGCGGTCGAGGTTCGACATCGCCTCGTCACCGGTGACCTGGGCCTGCTTGTGGTCCAGCTCGTGCGGGTGCTCGTCCAGGTACTGGATGAGCATGCCGAACTGGGTGCCCCAGTCGCCGATGTGGTGGCGGCGGACCACGTTCTCGCCGGTGAACTCCAGGATCTGGACCGTCGCGTCGCCGATCACCGCCGACCGCAGATGGCCGACGTGCATCTCCTTCGCCACGTTCGGCTGGGCGTAGTCGATCACCGTGGTGCCCGGGTTCACGGCGTGCGGCACGCCGAGGCGGCCGGAGTCGTCCGCGTACCGCGCGGCCAGGTTCCGCGTGATCGCCCGGTCGGTGATCGCGATGTTCAGGAAGCCGGGCCCGGAGACCTCGACGTCCTTGATCACGTCACCGGTGACGAGGTGGGAGACGACCTCGGTCGCCAGCTCCCGCGGGTTCGCCTTGGTCTTCTTGGCGAGCGCCAGGATCCCGTTGGCCTGGAAGTCGGCCCGGTCGCTTCGTCGCAGCAGCGGGTCCGCGCCGGCGGCCTCCGGCAGGGTGGCCGAGAGGGCGGACGCGAGCTGCTGCTGGACGGAGTCGCTGAGGGACGTGACCGAGGCCATAGGAATGGGTGCCGTTCTCCTCGTGGGAATGGATAGACCCAGCCAGTATCCCACGGAGGGTAAAGCCGTTTTCCCGGGCGCGAGCCGGTCTGTGAGAATGGGGTGTCACCCCGTTCAGAAAGAAGGACGTGCCGATCGTGGCTCAGAGCACCGAGACCTCCGACTGGGTCTCCCGTTTCGCGGATGAGGTCATCGAGGAATCGGAGCGTCGGGCCCCGGGCAAACCGGTGGTCGTCGTCGCGTCCGGGCTCTCCCCCTCGGGCCCGATCCACCTCGGCAACCTCCGCGAGGTCATGACCCCGCACCTGGTCGCCGACGAGATCCGCCGCCGCGGGCACCAGGTCCGGCACCTGATCTCCTGGGACGACTACGACCGTTACCGGAAGGTGCCCAAGGGCATCCCCGGCGTCGACGAGGACACGTACAAGCAGCACATCGGCAAGCCGCTGACCTCCGTCCCCGCCCCCGAGGGCTCCGCCCACCCGAACTGGGCCGAGCACTTCAAGGCCGCGATGACCCAGTCGCTGGCCGAGCTGGGCGTCGAGTTCGACGGGATCAGCCAGACCGCGCAGTACACCTCCGGCGTGTACCGCGACCAGGTCCTGCACGCCATGAAGCACCGCGGCGACATCGACGCGATCCTCGCCCAGTACCGCACCAAGGCCAAGCCCGCCGCCAAGAAGCAGCAGCAGAAGCCCGTCGACGAGGCCGAACTGGAGGCCGAGGAGGGTTCGGGCGCCGCGGCCGAGGACGACGGCAGCAGCTCCGCCGGGTACTTCCCGTACAAGCCGTACTGCGGCGGCTGCGGCAAGGACCTGACGACGGTCACCTCGTACGACGACGACACCACCGAGCTGTCGTACACCTGCAACGAGTGCGGCTTCGCCGAGACCGTCCGGCTCAGCGAGTTCAACCGCGGCAAGCTGGTCTGGAAGGTCGACTGGCCGATGCGCTGGGCGTACGAGGGCGTGATCTTCGAGCCCTCCGGCGTCGACCACTCCTCGCCGGGGTCCTCCTTCCAGGTCGGCGGGCAGATCGTCGGGATCTTCGGCGGCAAGCAGCCCATCGGCCCGATGTACGCCTTCGTCGGCATCAGCGGCATGGCGAAGATGTCCTCGTCGCGCGGTGGCGTGCCCACCCCGGCCGACGCGCTCCAGATCATGGAGCCGCAGCTGCTGCGCTGGCTGTACGCCCGGCGCCGGCCCAACCAGTCCTTCAAGATCGCCTTCGACCAGGAGATCCAGCGGCTGTACGACGAGTGGGACAAGCTCGCGGGCAAGGTCGCTGGGGGCACCTCCCAGGCTATTGGCACTGGGGGAGGCTCCGCCCTGCCGGGCGACGTCGCCGCGTACACCCGGGCCGTGGGCACCGCCGCCGGCGAGCTGCCCAGGACCCCGCGCCCCATGCCGTACCGCACCCTTGCCTCCGTCGCCGACATCACCGCCGGCCACCAGGACCAGGCCCTGCGCATCCTGTCCGAGCTCGACCCGGCCAACCCGCTCGGCACCCTGGACGAGGCCCGGCCCCGGTACGACAAGGCCGAGGCCTGGATCAACACCCACGTCCCGGCCGACCAGCGCACCATCGTCCGCGACGAAGCCGACGCCGAGCTGCTGAAGTCCCTCGACGAGCCCTCCCAGCAGTCCCTGCGGCTGCTGCTCGACGGGCTCGCCGACCACTGGTCGCTCGACGGACTGACCCACCTCGTCTACGGCGTGCCCAAGGTCCAGGCCGGGTTCTCCGCCGACGCCACGCCCAAGGAGCTGCCGCCGGAGATCAAGACCGCCCAGCGGACGTTCTTCGCCCTGCTCTACCACCTGCTCGTCGGCCGCGA
Organism: Streptomyces sp. NPDC020299; assembly: GCF_044387825.1. Lineage (NCBI taxonomy): Bacteria > Bacillati > Actinomycetota > Actinomycetes > Kitasatosporales > Streptomycetaceae > Streptomyces > Streptomyces sp. NPDC020299. Next base: position 167,301 of record NZ_JBIRWL010000019.1, on the reverse strand, counting down.
CACCGGCCCGCGGCTGCCCACGCTGCTGCTGGCGGTGGGGCAGGACCGGGTGCGGGCCCTGCTCGGGGAGTAAGACCGTATGGCTGTAAGGCTGTAACGCCCTGCGAAAGGCGCCCGGTGCTTTCCAGCACCGGGCGCCTTTCGCATGCTCTGCTGCTCCGCTCGCCGGATCTAGGCGATGTGGTCCTCTTCCAGCTCCGCGTTGTAGCGGTTCGTGAAGCGGTTGACCATGCGCTTGGCGTCCTCCGGCGGGAGACCGATGCTGAACTCGGCCTCGACGTTCTCGCCGAACTCACGCGGCGTCGGGTAGCTGCCGTTGATCGACTGCTTGAAGACCTGGTAGTACGCGTCCTCGTCCGGCTCCGGAGACCCGCCGCCCTCGCCGAGCTCACGGGTACGGCCGGGGCTCACCGGGATGGGAAAGCTGCCGGTCTCCTCCGGAGAGGGCTCCTCGTACTGCGACTGCTGCTGGAACTCCTGCTGGAACTCCTGCTGGAACCGCTCTTGCTGGAACCGCTCCTGCTGGAACTGCCGCTGCTGGTACTGCTCGGCCTCCTGCTGCTCCGCGTACCACTGGGCGTACTGCTCCGCCGGGTCGTACGCGGGGTCGTAGCCGCCGTGGTACTCGACCTGCTGGGGAACGTTGAACCAGGGGCTGTTCTCCTCCGCCGGTTCGGCGGGCCGGGACCGCTCCTCGGCAGGCGCCGCCTGCCGCGGTACGGAAGCGGACGCGGGCGCTTGCGCGGGCGCCGGCGCGGCCTCGACGGCCCGCGGAGGCGCGGACGCGGAAACCTCGACCGCACGTGCCGCGGGCAGCACCGGCGGCTCGATGCCGGCCGCGGCCAGCCCCTCCGGAGCGGTCTGAGCCAGCGGCACCCCGTACCGCGCGAGCCGCAGCGGCATCAGCGACTCCACCGGAGCCTTCCGCCGCCACGCCCGGCCGAACCGGGAACGCAGCCGCGCCTGGTAGACGAGACGTTCCTGCTCCAGCTTGATCACCTGGTCGTAGGAGCGCAGCTCCCACAGCTTCATACGACGCCACAGCAGGAAGGTCGGCACCGGCGAGAGCAGCCAGCGCGTCAGACGCACGCCCTCCATGTGCTTGTCGGCCGTGATGTCGGCGATCCGGCCGATCGCATGCCGGGCCGCCTCGACCGCGACCACGAACAGCACCGGGATCACCGCGTGCATGCCCACACCCAGCGGGTCCGGCCAGGCCGCGGCACCGTTGAAGGCGATCGTCGCCACCGTCAGCAGCCACGCCGTCTGACGCAGCAACGGGAAGGGGATACGGATCCAGGTCAGCAGCAGATCCAGGGCCAGCAGGACACAGATACCCGCGTCGATGCCGATCGGGAACACATAGGAGAAATTCCCGAAGCCCTTCTTGATGGCCAGTTCACGGACGGCCGCGTACGAACCGGCGAAGCCGATGCCGGCGATGATCAGCGCGCCGGCCACGACCACACCGATGAGAATGCGGTGCATCCGAGTCAGCTGCAGTGGCGCGGCCACTCGTTACTCCCCTCCCAGTGCGTGTTGTTGCGCGCATAGGGTGGCACACCTGTACGGCAAACGTGGTGCCGGTCAGCCCTTCGAAGCCGCCGACTTCGACGGGGACGCACTCGCGGACCCCTTCTTGGAACCCGAAGACGACGCCGACGGAGACGCCGACTTGGACGGCGACTTCGAGGCCGACTTCGACGGCGAGGAGCTCGCCCCGCCGGAGCCCGCACCCGAGCCCGAGTCCGAACTTCCGCCCGCCCCCTGGCCGTTGGCCTTCGACACCGCGGCCACCGCCTCCTTGGCCGCCTTCTCGGCCGCCTTCGTCAGACCGCTCGCGTCCGGAGTCTTGTCACCCGCCAGACCCGCACCGTTGTAGTCGAGGGTGACGACGACGTTCTCCGTCCGGACGACCAGCGTCTGCTGCTTGAAGCCGCCTTCCTTCTTCTTCAGGTCGTAGTGCACCACCGACGCCTCGTTGCCCGTCCCCGAGACCGGCTCCGTCTTGGAGTTCTTCGCACCCGACACCGACTGCGCGGCCTTGACCTGGTCCGCGTAGTACACCTGCGCCTGCTTCTCACCCGAACCGCGGTTGGCGTCCGAGTCGAAGCGGAGCAGCGAGACGTTGAGCCAGCGGAACTGCGAGCCCTTCACCCCGTTGTTGTCGAGGCTGCTCCAGGAACAGCTGGACCGGGACGAAGTGTCACTCGACGTACCCTCCTTGCCCGACTTCGCACCCTTGGGCACCATTTCGCCCAGAGTGCTCTTCGACAGCACCGCACACGGCTCCGGCAACTTCGCGTACGCGGCCGCCTGCACCGACGGAGAGGCACTCGCGGAGGCGCTGCCCGCGTCCGCACCGGCCGCGGCGGTCTGCTGCGACGCCTTCGCACCCCCGTCGGACCCGGAGTCCGACGAACAGCCGGCCGCCACCAGCATCACGGGGACCGCCGCCGCACCGACAAGAAGGCGGGGGAGGAGCTGGCCTCGCTGGGCACGCTGGTCGTCTCGCTGGGCTGCTCGCTGCATGGTTCCTTCACTCATGACGCTCGTGTTTCCTGCGGTCGGATCGGGTCCGATGGGTCACGGTACGCGTTGAGCGAGCTGTGCGGCTTCCCTTCACGGGCTTTGCATACGGCCCCCCAAGGCCCCCGCGACACCCCTAACCGCCCAGCACGTCATCCAGCTCGGCGGCCAGATTACGGGCCCTGTCCTGCATTTCCTCACTGTCCGGAGCGACCCCGATCGCCATCGGCTGCTCCGCGTACTCGATGGTCACAATCACGTTGGACGTGCGGAACACCACAGTCACCGTCCGCTGCTGCGCCGTCGAACCGGAACTCGTCAGCTGGTCGTCGATGAACGCCTCGTCACCCAGGTCGTCGAGAACACGGGGCTGGAGATCGGCCGAGTCGGACGGCGAGGCACTGGAGGTACTGGGGGAAGCGGTCGCAGACGGCGCCACCGTGGAAGTCGACTCCCCACCGGCAACCGAGGCGGACGACGAAACGGAAGGAGACCCGGAGGCCGACCCCGACGCCGACCCCGGCCCCGACTCCGTGACCTGCGGCGCGGGAAGGCCGGCCGCGACCTGCTGCTCCCCGAAGAGCTTCTCCGCCTGACTGTCGTCGCTCACCGCGTTGTCGTACGACACCACCCGCTCGAAATCGACCAGGAGATGATCCGTAGCGTCCGTGGAATCAACCTTCCAGCGACAACCGACCTTACGATCCGTGTCATACGTGAGCGTCGCCTCGCCCTGGTACGCCTTGTCCTGCTGCTCCGGGTCGGCGATCTGCTTGACACCGGGCAGCAGCGAGTCGAGCGTGCTGTGATCGATCGCACCGCAGGCCTCGGGGAGCGTGCGGTACTTGCCGGGCTGCGCCACCGCCGTCGCCGTACCGGCGTCGCCCGGGTTCGCATCGTCCGTCGTGCCCTTGTCGCCCGAGCCGCTCGTGCAGCCGGCCAGCAGCGCCGCGAGGAGGGCGGCGGTGCCGGTTACATACGCCTTCCGCTGCACGGTCAGGCTCCTCTCGACGGTGTCCCGGGCGATGGGTCATCCAGTGTCCCCGCTGGTAATTCGCTTGCCGCGGCGGGGCGCCCACTGGAGACAATGTGTATCGCACGCACTGCTGTGAACGCCGGTCCGCTGTCCCTTTTCACCGACCTTGGCGCTGCTTTTGCGTTTTGCACTTCTTAAGACTTTTGTTGCACCCCCGGGGGAATGAGGAAGACATGTCGTACGTGGAAATGCCCGGCGCGAGGGTACCGATCCGCATGTGGACCGACCCCGCGACCGTCGAGGACGTGGCCCTGCAGCAGCTCCGCAACGTCGCCACCCTCCCGTGGATCAAGGGCCTGGCCGTCATGCCGGACGTCCACTACGGCAAGGGCGCGACGGTCGGGTCTGTCATTGCCATGCAGGGGGCGGTGTGCCCGGCGGCGGTCGGGGTGGACATCGGCTGCGGGATGTCGGCGGTGAAGACGTCCCTGACGGCGAACGATCTGCCGGGGGATCTGTCGCGGCTGCGGTCGAAGATCGAGCAGGCTATTCCGGTGGGGCGGGGGATGCATGAGGACCCCGTCGACCCCGGGCGACTGCACGGGTTCCCGACCGGGGGCTGGGACGACTTCTGGGCGCGGTTCGACGGGGTCGCGGAAGCGGTCAAATTCCGTCACGATCGGGCGGAAAAGCAGATAGGAACGCTCGGGTCGGGCAACCACTTTGTCGAAGTTTGCACGGATTCGATCGGTTCTGTCTGGCTGATGCTTCACTCCGGTTCCCGCAACATTGGCAAGGAACTCGCGGAGCACCACATCGGCGTCGCCCAGAAGCTCCCGCACAACCAGGGCCTGGTCGACCGCGACCTCGCCGTGTTCGTGGCGGACACCCCACAGATGGTGGCCTACCGCAACGACCTGTTCTGGGCACAGGAGTACGCCAAGTACAACCGCACGATCATGATGGCGCTCCTGAAGGACGTGGTCCGCAGGGAGTTCAAGAAGGCGAAGCCGACCTTCGAGCCGGAGATCTCCTGCCACCACAACTACGTGAGCGAGGAGCGCTACGAGGGCATGGACCTGCTCGTCACCCGCAAGGGCGCGATCCGCGCGGGCTCCGGCGAGTATGGGATCATTCCCGGCTCCATGGGCACGGGTTCGTACATCGTGAAGGGTCTAGGCAACGAGAAGTCCTTCAACTCGGCCTCGCACGGCGCCGGTCGGCGCATGAGCCGCAACGCGGCGAAGCGCCGCTTCTCGACCAGGGACCTCGAAGAGCAGACGCAGGGTGTGGAGTGCCGCAAGGACTCCGGCGTCGTCGACGAGATCCCCGGCGCCTACAAGCCGATCGAGCAGGTCATCGACCAGCAGCGGGACCTGGTCGAGGTCGTGGCGAAGCTGAAGCAGGTCGTCTGCGTGAAGGGCTGAGTCACTTCAGCCGCTTCTCCAGCAGGGTCACTGCGTACGGGCTGCCCGTGCCGCCGTTCTTCGCGGCCTGTACGCCGGCCACCGTGTAGCCCGCCGCCTCGTAGTAGGTGCGCAGGCGGGAGTCGCGAACTGCTGCTGGCTGACTGTGGTTGGGCGCGTTCTGGTGTGCATGAGTGAGCGTCTTGGTCACATCGTGCGTGTGCGCCAGGTGTGGGGAACGGGAGTTCCTGCGTCGAATGCGTGACCTTCGCGTGAGGTGTTCGTTGAGTGTCGTGACGGGTTCTTCGGCGCCGGGCGCCGGGCAGGGGGTGGGGCAGTGGGCGGGTTGCGTGAGATTGTGGCTTCGTTCGTGGTGCCCGGCCCGTCCGGGGTGGCGATCCGGGACAGCCTCAAGGGGCTGACCACCCAGGACGAGAAGGTCCTGCGCCTGGTCGGTGACCTGCTCGGCTCCCTGGCCTCCCGCGACCTGAAGGCCCGCTGCGCGGACGGGCTCGATCACGACAGTGACCGGTGGGCGGGACGCAAGCGTGCCCTGACCGGGGAATCCTCCTCGCGCTGGGCGGGCAGCATCACCAAAGCCACGCATGACCAGTGGGCACTGGCCCGGCGCGGTCAGCTCGCCCACATCCACAACCTCCAGGCAGGCGTGGACACCATCAAACACCGGCTGTCGCTGCCGATCGGGGCGAAGGGCTCCGAGGGTCGGCCGGGCGGCTACCGCTCGAAGCGGGAGTGGTTCGCCAAGTCCCGGCGCCTACACCTGCTCGAAGACCGGCTGGAACAGCAACGCGCCCAGTGCGAGGCCGGACAGGTACGGGTGGTGCGCGGCGGGAAGAAGCTGCTGCGCGCCCGGCACAACCTTCAGGCCGCCCACATGAGCGAGGCCGCATGGCGCAGCCGGTGGGAGGCGGAGCGCTGGTTTCTCCAGGCCGACGGCGAGTCCGGGAAGCGGTACGGCAACGAGACGATCCGGGTGAGTCCGGACGGTGAGGTGAGCATCAAGTTGCCCGCGCCGCTCGCGGGCTTGGCGAACGCGTCGCACGGCCGGTACGTGCTCGCGTGCCGGGTCGGCTTTGGGCATCGGGGCGAGGAGTGGGCCGACCGCGTCACGGCCAATCGGGCCGTGGCCTACCGCATCCACTACGACGTAGGCCGTGGCCGCTGGTATCTGACCGCCTCCTGGCAGAACCCGCCGGTGCAGCTCGTGCCGCTTCAGGCCGTACGCGCCACGGGGCTGGTCGGTGTGGACATGAACGCCGACCACCTGGCCGCCTGGCGCCTGAACACCCACGGCAACCCGGTCGGTGCGCCCCGCAGGTTCGACTACGACCTGTCCGGCAGCGCACCGCACCGCGACGCCCAGGTCCGCCACGCCCTCATCCGCCTGCTCCACTGGGCCGAGCGCCATGGCCTGGCTCTCGCGATCGAGGACCTGGACTTCCACACGGAGAAGACCCGGGAGAAGCACGGACGGCGCAAACACTTCCGCAAGCTCATCTCCGGGATGCCCACCGCCAAGCTACGCAGCAGGCTGGTGTCCATGGCCGCGGAACTCGGCATCCCCCTGGTCGCCGTCGACCCGGCCTACACCAGCCGCTGGGGCGCACAGCACTGGCAACGCCCCCTGACCACCACAACCCGCACCACCACGCGCCACGAGGCTGCCGCCGTGGCGATCGGACGGCGCGCTCTGGGACACCCGATCCGGCGACGGACGGCACCGCCCCCACCACACCGGAGTGATGCGGTGGGGCATCGGACCGTCCAGGCCGCATCAGGTGCCCTGGGGCGTGAGGGAACCCGCCCCCGCGTTCCCGGACCACGGACACGATCCGTCGGCGCCGGACGCGGAGCGAAAGCGGGCGACCAGCGTGCCCACAACCGTTCGGGGCACGCGGCTGAGCACGAGTCCTGGCACCAGGACTCACTCCCGCTCAGCCTTTAGGAACGGTTGGAGGCGAGGCAGCCGGCGTCCGGTGGCCCAGGCCGCCGGGTCGTCCTACCAGCGTTCCCAGGCGCCTGCCAGGTGGTCGCCGCTGTGGGCCAGCCAGACCTCGCCGTCGCGCATGCGTGCGCGGAAGTGGGCCTCGTCCTTCCCGCCGGGTTTCCACTGGTCGATGCCGTGGGCCAGTTGCCACAGGGCCGCCGTGTCGTGGAGGCGCACCAGGGCGGGGATCTGTCCACACCTCAGTGTGGACTCCACGTCACAGCTCCCGGTGGACCTTGGTGTTGGAGGCCTGGGCGCGGGGGCGGAGGACCAGGAGGTCCACGTTGACGTGGCTGGGGCGGGTCACCGCCCAGGCGATGGTGTCGGCCACGTCGTCGGCGGTGAGGGGTTCGGCGACGCCCTCGTACACCTTGGCCGCCTTCTCCTGGTCGCCGCCGAAGCGGGTGAGGGCGAACTCGTCGGTGCGGACCATGCCGGGCGCGACCTCGATGACGCGGACCGGCTGTCCGACGATCTCCAGGCGCAGGGTCTCGGCGAGGACGTGGGCGCCGTGCTTGGCGGCGACGTAGCCCCCGCCGCCCTCGTAGGTGCCGTGGCCGGCGGTGGAGGAGACGACGACCACCGTGCCGTCGCCGCTCGCGACGAGCTTCGGCAGGAGGGCCTGGGTCAGGTTGAGCGTGCCGATGACGTTCGTCTCGTACATCGTGCGCCAGTCCGCGGGGTCGCCGGTGGCGACGGGGTCGGCGCCGAGTGCGCCGCCGGCGTTGTTGACGAGGACGCCGATGGTCCTGAAGGCGCCGGCGAACTCGTCGACGGCCGCGCGGTCGGTGACGTCGAGCGGGTACGCGGTCGCGGAGTGGCCGGCCGCCGTCAGTTCTTCCGCGAGTGCCTCGATACGGTCCTTGCGGCGGGCGGTGAGGACGACGCGGTAGCCGGCCGCGGCGAGCTGCCGGGCCGTGGCGGCGCCGATTCCGCTGCTCGCACCGGTGACGACGGCGATGCGGGAGGCGGCGGACGGGGCTGCGGTGGCCATGGGGCGGCTCCTCGGGCGTACGGTGATCGGTCCGTACCCAAGGGTAGGTGACCGCCCCGGGCCCACCGCGGGGCCGTCCGCCCTCCGAACGGTCAGCCCCCGCCGCGCGGCGCCCACATGAGGACGGCCATTCCGGCGAGGCAGATGAGCGCGCCGGTGATGTCCCAGCGGTCGGGGCGGTAGCCGTCGGCGACCACGCCCCACAGCAGGGAGCCGGCGATGAAGATCCCGCCGTAGGCGGCGAGGACGCGGCCGAAGTGGGCGTCGGGCTGGAAGGTGGCGACGAATCCGTAGGCGCCGAGGGCGAGCACGCCGCCGGCCGCCCAGAGCCAGCCCCGGTGCTCGCGCACGCCCTGCCAGACGAGCCAGGCGCCGCCGATCTCGAAGACGGCGGCGACGACGAAGAGGGCGGCGGAGCGGAGGACGAGCATGGGGGCAGCTTCGCACGGTCGCGTCACCTGATGGATGGCGCCTGCCGTCCGCTCCGCGTGGCATACATCCCGTAGATACGCATATGTGAGGAGTGGGTTTCATGCGAGGTGTGCGGGGTCTGCGGAGCGTCACCATGTTCGGGCTGGCCGGGCTCGCCGTGGTCGCGGGTGGTGGGGCCGCCTGGGCCGGTTCCGGTGATCCCTCGGCCGGTCTGGCCTATCACGGTTCCGCGGTGCTGGTCGGCGATCAGGTGGACGTGTGGCTGACCCCGCGCAACGACGGGCCGTCCGCCGTCCCGGACGCGAGCGTGCGGCTGCGCTGGTCGGCGACGCTCGCGGATGCGCAGCAGCTCCCGACGGGGTGCGCGCGCACGGACGAGCGGGCGGTGGTGTGCCGCACGGGGGCGCTGGCCGCGCACGGGCTGGGTGAGCAGATCGCGCTCTCGGTGCGGCTGAAAGGGCAGCCGTCGGAGGTGACGATGGAGGTGGAGACGGCGTGGCACGGTGGCGCCGCCGACCCCGGCAAGGCGCATGACGTGGAGCGGGTGCTGGTGCTGGCCACGGGGGACACGTACGCGTTCTGAGCCGTGGGGTGCCGGGCGCGGGCCGTGCCGGTACGGTCGCTGCGTCGTACGCTGTCTGCACGGCGCAGACGAAAGGGGCGGTCATGTCCGGGAACGGTGCTCAGGACGGCCGGTCGCGGCTGCTGGCGGAGCTGTCCACGGTCTCCCGCCGGTACATGGCGTCGTACGCCCTGTTCAACCAGGCCGTCGCCGACCATCTCGGCCTGCACCCCACCGATCTGCAGTGCCTGAATCTGCTCACGCTGGAGGAGGCCCCGGTCACGACCGGCCGTATCGCGGAGCTGACGGGGCTGACCACGGGGTCGGCGACACGGCTGGTGGACCGGCTGGAGAAGGCGGGGTATGTCGTCCGGGAGCGGGACGCGGTGGACCGGCGGCGGGTGCTGGTGGCCACCGTGCCGGAGAAGGTCGCCGAGTTCGGGCGGATGTGGGACCGCCTCGGCGGCACCTGGGAGACGCTCTTCGACGACCTGGACGACACCGAACTGGCGCTGATCGTGCGGCACATGAGGCGGACGGTGGAGCTGAGCGGGGAGCAGATCGCCCGGCTGCGGGAGGGGCGGGTCTAGGGGGTCTAGGGGGGAGCTTCTTATCCCTCCTCGGTCTGCGCGTCGTAGTGCTCCCGTGCCGCCCGTACCTCGTCGAAGTGGGTCTCCGCCCAGTCCTTCACCGCGGTCAGCAGCAGGGCGAGGTCGCGGCCCAGCGGGGTGAGTTCGTAGTCGACGCGGACCGGTACGGACGGGGTGACCTCGCGGGTCAGGATGCCGTCGCGCTCCAGGGTGCGCAGGGTCTGGGTCAGCATCTTGGGGCTGACGCCGGCGATCTTGCGGCCGAGGTCGCTGTAGCGCATGGGTCCGCCGGCGAGGGCGGCGACGACCAGGCTGACCCACTTGTCGCTGAGCCGGCCGAGGAGCTGGTTGGTGGGGCAGCCGCGGATGAAGGCGTCGTACTCGGCACGGGCCTGTTCGCGTCGCTGTGCCGCCGTCAAGGTCGCCATGGCTCTCCTCCGGGTCTCCTACGCACCTTCAGGTAACTACTTACCGATGGATAGTAACTCTTCCTAGGGTTGTCGCAACGGGCCGGAAACGGGGCGGGAAGCGCCCAAGAGGCCACTGGACTGGGAGAGTTGAGATGCGCGCTGTTGTGGTGAGGACGTTCGGCGGGCCCGAGGTCGTGGAGGTCGTGGAGGCGGAGGTGCCCGAGCCGGGTGCGCGGCAGGTGCGGATCAAGGTGGCGGCGAGCGCGCTGAACCCGGTGGACGCGGGGGTGCGGTCCGGGGTCTTCGGCGGGGCCGGCAAGCAGATCGGGCTCGGCTGGGACGTCGCCGGGACGGTGGACGCGGTGGGTGTGGCTGGGGGTACCCCCTCTGGGGGAGCGTGGAGCGTGGGCGACGAGGTGGTGGCGCTCGACTACGGCATGGTGAAGCCGCTGGGCGCGCACGCCGAGTACGTCGTCGTGCCCACGGACGCGGTGGCCAAGGCGCCCGCCACGGTGGACGCGGTGCAGGCGGCCACCCTGCCGCTGAACGCGCTGACCGCCGCCCAGGCCCTGGACCTGCTGGAGCCGGCGCCCGGCCGGTCGCTGCTGGTGACGGGCGCGGCGGGCGCGGTCGGCGGGTACGCCGTGCAGCTCGCCGCGCGCCAGGGTTTCTCGGTGACCGCACTGGCCCGGGAGGGCGACGAGGAGTTCGTACGCTCCCTGGGTGCCGCCGACTTCACGTCCGGCGACTTCACCTCCGGCGGCGTCGTGCCGGCGGGCTTCGACGCGGTGCTCGACGCGGCGGTGCTGGGTGAGCCGGCGCTGGAGTGGGTGCGGGACGGGGGCGTGTACGTCGGTGTCATCCCGCAGGCCCAGCCCGCGCCGGTCCGCGGGGTGCGTGCGGAGGCCGTCGAGGTGAGTGCCGACGGGGCCCGGCTTGCCGAGCTGGTCCGCCTGGTGGACGAGGGTGTGCTGACCCCGCGGGTGGCGGAGACGTACGCCCTGGAGGAGGCGGCGAAGGCCCACGCCCGGCAGGCCGAGGGCGGGGTGCGGGGGCGGCTGGTGCTCGTCCCCTGACGCTGTGCACGGAGGGACCCGCCGGAGGGGGCGGAATACACGGACACTGGGACCTGTTGGAGGGCTATAGTTGAACGGTCAACAACTTGGAGGTTGAGCGACCATGCAGTTCGGGATCTTCAGCGTCGGCGACGTCACGCCGGACCCCACCACGGGGCGTACGCCGACCGAGCGCGAGCGCATCAAGGCCATGGTCGCCATCGCGCTGAAGGCCGAGGAGGTCGGCCTGGACGTCTTCGCGACCGGCGAGCACCACAACCCGCCGTTCGTGCCCTCGTCCCCGACCACGATGCTCGGCTACATAGCCGCGCGGACGGAGAAGCTGGTCCTCTCCACCTCCACGACCCTCATCACCACCAACGACCCGGTGAAGATCGCCGAGGACTTCGCGATGCTCCAGCACCTGGCCGACGGCCGGGTGGACCTGATGATGGGCCGCGGCAACACCGGCCCGGTCTACCCCTGGTTCGGCCAGGACATCCGGCAGGGCATCAACCTCGCCATCGAGAACTACGCCCTGGTGCACCGGCTGTGGCGCGAGGACGTGGTGAACTGGGAGGGCAAGTTCCGCAGCCCGCTGCAGGGCTTCACCTCCACCCCGCGTCCGCTGGACGGGGTCCCGCCGTTCGTCTGGCACGGCAGCATCCGCTCGCCGGAGATCGCCGAGCAGGCCGCGTACTACGGCGACGGCTTCTTCCACAACAACATCTTCTGGCCGGCCGACCACACCAAGCAGATGGTCGAGCTGTACCGGACCCGGTACGCCCACTACGGCCACGGCACGCCCGAGCAGGCGATCGTCGGCCTCGGCGGCCAGGTGTTCATGCGGAAGAACTCGCAGGACGCGGTGCGCGAGTTCCGGCCGTACTTCGACAACGCCCCCGTGTACGGGCACGGCCCGTCGCTGGAGGACTTCACCGAGCAGACGCCGCTGACGGTCGGCTCGCCGCAGCAGGTGATCGAGAAGACACTGTCCTTCCGCGAGTACGCCGGTGACTACCAGCGCCAGCTGTTCCTGATGGACCACGCCGGGCTTCCCCTGAAGACCGTCCTGGAGCAGCTCGACATGCTCGGCGAGGAGGTCGTGCCGGTGCTGCGCGAGGAGTTCGCCAAGGGCCGTCCGGCGGACGTGCCGGACGCGCCGACCCATCAGTCGCTGCTCGCCGCCGCCGCGAAGGACACGGAAGGGGTGACCGTCGCATGAAGCTCGTCGTCGTCTCGGCGGGGCTGAGCGTCCCGTCCTCCACCCGGCTGCTGGCCGACCGGCTGGCGAACGCCACCGCCGAGCGGACCTCGGCGGAGGTGCGGGTGATCGAGCTGCGGGACCTCGCGGTGGAGATCGCGCACAACTTCACCAGCGGGTTTCCTGGGCGGGCCCTCGCGGACGCGCTCGACGCGGTGGCGGCGGCCGACGGTCTGATCGTCGTCAGCCCGGTGTTCACCGCTTCCTACAGTGGGCTGTTCAAGTCCTTCTTCGACGTGCTCGACAAGGATGCGCTGGCGGGGAAGCCGGTGCTGATCGGGGCGACGGGCGGGACGGGGCGGCACTCGCTCGTGCTGGAGCATGCGATGCGTCCGCTGTTCGCCTACCTGCATGCCGTGGTCGTGCCGACCGCTGTGTACGCGGCCTCCGAGGACTGGGGTGCGGAGGGGCTGGCCGAGCGGGTCGAGCGGGCCGGCGGGGAGCTGGCCGCGCTGATGACGGGGCTGTCGGGGGCCGGTTCGGCCGAGGCCGAGGCCGACGGCGGGCTCGCGGTGGTGCCGTTCGAGGAGCAGCTGGCGGCGCTGAGGAGCTGACCAGGGGTTCGGATTACTCAGCCCGTCCGGCGTTTGAGGACGAGGCCCGTTCAGGGCCGAAGCGGGGGTCTGGGGGCGGCAGCCCCCAGGCGGTTGCCTCGTGGACGGTGAGAGGCAGGTAAAAAGGGTGATCGTAGGCCCGCTCGGCCCGGCCGAACCGCCGGAGGCCTTGGCAGACTGGGGACGTGCCCCAGACTGTGCTGCTCGCCGAAGACGACCGTGCCATCCGTCATGCCCTGGAGCGTGCCCTGAGCCTGGAGGGCTACGAGGTCACGGCGGTCGCCGACGGCGTCGAGGCGCTCGCGCAGGCGCACCGGACCCCGCCGGACGTCCTCGTACTGGACGTGATGATGCCGGGCATCGACGGCCTCCAGGTCTGCCGGGTGCTGCGCGCCGAGGGTGACCGGACGCCGATCCTGATGCTCACCGCGCTGGTGGAGACCGCCGACCGCATCGCGGGCCTGGACGCCGGCGCCGACGACTACGTGGTCAAGCCCTTCGACGTCGAGGAGGTCTTCGCCCGTCTGCGCGCCCTACTGCGCCGTACCAGCCCGGTCACCGCGGGCGCCCCGGGCCCGGGCGGCGGCAACGGCGGCACCCCCGAGGTCAGCAAGGCCGACCCCCAGATCTCCGACCGGCAGATCGAGGCCGCCGGACTGCGCATGGACCTCCAGGCCCGCCGGGTCTGGCGGGGCAGCCGCGAGCTGGAGCTGACCCGGACCGAGTTCGAGCTGCTGGAGCTGCTCGTGCGCAACGCGGGCATCGTCCTCGACCACTCCACGATCTACGACCGCATCTGGGGCTACGACTTCGGCCCCGGCTCCAAGAACCTCGCCGTCTACGTCGGCTACCTGCGCCGCAAGCTCGACGAGCCGGGCGCGCCGCAGCTGATCCACACCGTCCGGGGCGTCGGTTACGTGCTGCGGGAGGACTGAGTGGGCCGCCTCGGGCGGCTGCTGGCCCGGCGCCGGCCCAAGCTGGTGTCGCTGCGCACGACCTTCGCCGTGTCCTTCGCGGCCGTCACCGCCGCCGTCACGATCCTCGTCGGCATCCTCTCCTACGGTGCCGCCGCCCGCCTGGTCCGCGTCGACCAGCAGTCGGTGTTCACGCAGGTCGTGCAGGACGTGCAGGACGAGGTGCGGCAGCACGACATGGTGCCGGACGACTTCTCGTCCTCCCGCCCCGGTCACGACGTCGTCCGGCCGGCCCGTACCGACGTCCAGGTGCTCGGCGCCGAGGGCGAGATCGTCGACCACGGCAGCCCCGTACTGCCCGTCACCGCCCGCGACCGGAGCACCGCGGGTGCGGCGGCGGCCGGAAAGCTGGTGGAGCACAAGGACGTCCGGGTCGGCGAGGACCTGTTCCGCATCGCGACGGTCGCGCTCGGCGACGGGCGGGGCGCGGTGCAGGTGGCGCAGGAGTTCAGCGACACCGAGGACCTGCTGCGGGCGCTGCAGCAGCGGACGCTGGCGCTGATGTCCGCGGTCGTGGTCGCCGCGGGCCTGTTCGGCTGGTGGCTGGCCCGCCGTATCACCCGCCGCCTGGTGATCCTCACCTCGGCCGCCGAGGACGTCGCCCGCACCCGGCAGCTGGGCATCGAGGTGCCCGTCGCCGGATACGACGAGGTGGGCCGCCTCGGCCGTGCCTTCGACCGCATGCTGGGCCGGCTCGCCCAGTCCGAGGAGGACCAGCGCCGCCTGGTGCAGGACGCGGGCCACGAGCTGCGCACCCCGCTGACCTCGCTGCGTACGAACATCTCGCTGCTGCGCCGTATCGACGAGCTCCCGCCGGCCACCCGTGAGGATCTCGTCGCCGACCTCACCCAGGAGGCCCGCGAGCTGACCGACCTGGTCAACGAGCTCGTCGATCTCGCCGCCGGGCAGTCCGACAGCGAGCCGCCGCAGCGGGTGGACCTCGCCGACATCGCCGAGGACGTGGTGGGCCTGGCCCGGCGCCGTACCGGCCGTGACATCGTCCTGCGGGCGTGCGGCGACACGACGACCGACGGCCGTCCCGGCATGCTCCAGCGCGCCATGTCGAACCTGGTCGAGAACGCCGCCAAGTTCGACCGCGACGGCAAGGCCCCCATCGAGGTCAACCTCGCTGGTCCGGCGCGGCCCGGCCTGGTCCGGGTCGAGGTCCTCGACCGCGGCCCCGGCGTCACCGACGGCGACCTCATCCGTATCTTCGACCGCTTCTACCGCGCCGCCGACGCCCGCTCCCTGCCCGGTTCCGGGCTCGGGCTGTCCATCGTGCGGGAGGTGGCCGTGGCGCACGGCGGATCCCCGTTCGCGTTCCGGCGGGAGGGCGGCGGTTCGGTGATCGGGTTCACGGTGGGCGGCGGCGTCGCGGGCGGGACGCACGGCGGGAGCTGAGGGGCTCCCGCGGCGGGCGGCCGGGCCCGAGGAGGCCCCGGGCCGTGCCGGGCCCGGCCGCCGCGCCCGGTCACGGGCAGGGTGCGGACCTGCGGCGTCCCGGGAGGCCGGGCAGTCCCGGCAGGGCGGGTGCCGTGAGGAATCCCTCCGCCCGTGCGCTGGCCAGGCCGATGCGCGGGATGTCGCCGCTCTTGGCGAAGAGCAGGAACCGCGGCTCCCACACCGGCCGGTACTTGGCGTTGGCGCGGTAGAGGGACTCGATCTGCCACCAGCGGGAGAAGAAGGTGAGGACCGACCGCCACAGGCGGAGCACCGGGCCGGCGCCGAGCCGGGAGCCGCGTTCGAACACCGAGCGGAACATGGCGAAGTTCAGCGACACCCGGCGTACGCCCAGCTCCTCCGCGCGCAGCAGCAGTTCCACCACCATGTACTCCATCAGGCCGTTCTCGCAGTCCCGGTCGCGGCGCATCAGGTCGAGGGAGAGGCCGTGCTCGCCCCACGGTACGAAGCTCAGCAGGGCGCGCGGTTCGCCCTGGGCGTCACGGCATTCGAGCATCACGCAGCGGCCGTCGGCGGGGTCGCCGAGGCGGCCGAGGGCCATGGAGAAGCCACGTTCGGTGGTGCCGTCGCGCCAGTGGTCGGCACGGTCGACCAGCAGGGACATCTCCGCCTCGGGGATGTCCTCGTGGCGGCGCATGCGGACGGTGTAGCCGGCCCGGCGGACCCGGTTGTGGGCCTGGCGGACCACGCGCATCGCGCGGCCCTCGAGGGTGAAGTCGGTGAGGTCGACGATCGCCTCGTCGCCGAGTTCGAGGGCGTCCAGGCCGTGGCGGGCGTAGATCGTGCCGGCCTCCTCGCTCGCCCCCATGACGGCGGGCGTCCAGGCGTGCCTGCGGGCTTCGGCGAGCCAGGCGTCGATGGCGCCGGGCCATGCCTCGGGGTCGCCGATGGGGTCGCCGGAGGCGAGGCTGACGCCGCCGACGACACGGTAGGCGACGGCGGCCTTGCCGCTGGGGGAGAAGATGACGGCCTTGTCGCGGCGCAGGGCGAAGTAGCCGAGGGAGTCGCGTTCGCCGTGCCGGTCGAGCAGGTCACGCAGGCGCTTTTCGTCGTCCTCGCCGAGGAGGGCCTGGCCGCGTGGGGCGCGGAAGCAGGCGTAGAGGACGAGGAGGAAGGTCGCGGCGATCAGGACGTTGATGATCACGTCGACCCAGCGGGGGGCGTGCACGCTGCCGACGCGGTCGGCGAGCGGGCCGACGCTGATGCCGCGCAGCAGGGTGTACGCGATCCGGTCCTGGAGCGAGGCGCCGGGCACCTTGTTCGTCGCGCCCACGAGCAGGGTGCCGAGGGTGGCGCTGACCAGGACGCCGCCGGCACCGACGGCCAGGGCGAGCCTGGGGTTGGAGCGGTCGCCGATGGCGTCGAACTCCCGGCGGCCGATCAGCAGGGCGGCCACGAACAGGGCGGTGAGCAGGGCGGAGAGCCAGTTGAAGAGGTGCTCGCGGTAGGAGTCGCGGGTCAGCGCGAGGGCGTACAGGCCGAGGAGGGCGCCGGAGAGCAGCAGGTTGAAGGCCCAGGCGGCCCGCTTGCGGCGGCGCATCACGAGCGCGAGGAAGCAGGCCAGCGCCGCGGAGACCAGGCCGGCGGTGGCGAGGTACGGCGTGAAGTACTCGCCCGCGTTGTGCTCGTGGACCTCCTCGCGGAAGGGGAGGGAGAGGACGGCGACGATGTTCAGCGCGGCGAGCACCCGCAGGTACCAGACGGTGGCCGAGGCGGCCCGTGCCCGCAGCCGCGGGCCGGGGAAACCGGACATACGGCGTGGGGTGTGCTGGGCGGAGGGCCGCGGGGGGTGCGTGGTCGACTGCTGTGCGGGCAGTGGGGGCATGGTGACCGGCAACCTTGGGACGGGGCGGTTTGGGGGACGGGTGGGCAGCCGGTCGCGCGGTCCGTCGCGCGGCCGGGCCACCGCAGACCCTACATTTTGTAGGGTACTGCGGATAGAGGTGCACCGTCTCCCACCACCCTGCATCCCGCCACGCGGACGGGGGCGCGCGGGGGCGTGGGCGGCGGAAAGTGCGCCGGTCAGGGACCCCGAAAGCCGCCCGGCGGACCGGACGGACCCTGGCTAGTCGGTCCCGTGCTCCGCGTGGCGCCGGGCCGTCGTCAGCAGCCAGGCCAGGTTGCCCACCGCGGCCCCGGCCGCCACCACGGCGGCGATCACCCCGGCCGTGGTCAGCCCGTCGCTGAACAGGTGCGGACGCCGGTCCAGGCTGTGCAGCCCGAACCCGCACAGCTCGTACACCCCGGCGGCGGCGATCGTCAGGCTCACCACGAGCACGACGACTGTCGGCGCCAGCGCCCGCGCGGCCGGCGGCATGCCCGGCTGTGGTGGGCACGCTTCCCGTGTGTCCTGCATGATCTCCCCCGTCGTACAGATGCCTGGGCACGGATACGTGTGAACCGCCGCCGTTGATCAATGCCTGCCGGTCCGTCTCCGGAACCATCTCTACCCGGAGGCGGTTGGGAACCTACAATACGTAGGGTCCGGTTCACTCTAGGGTGGGCACCGTGCGGATATACATCAGTGCGGACATGGAGGGCGTCACCGGTCTGGTCGACGCGGACGACGTCCAGCCGGGCGGGCGGGACTACGAGCGGGGCCGGGCCATGATGGCCGAGGACGTGAACGCCGCCGTCCGGGGCGCCGTCGCGGCCGGCGCGAGCACCGTACTCGTCAACGACGCCCACGGCCCCATGCGCAACCTCCTGCCCGAGGCCCTGCACCCGACGGCGCGCCTGGTCCGCGGCAAGCCCAAGCAGATGGGCATGCTGGAGGGGCTCACCGAGGAGTACGACGCCGTCCTCTGCGTCGGCTACCACGCCCGGGCCGGCGCCCACGGCGTACTGAGCCACAGCTTCATGGGCCATGAGATCGAGGACATGTGGCTGGACGGCCGCCCGGTCGGCGAGATCGGCCTGGCCCAGGCCACCGCGGCGGCCCTCGGCGTGCCCGTGGTGGCCCTCACCGGCGACGACATGGCCTGCGCGGAGGCGACGGACTGGGACGGCGGCATCGTCACGGCCCCCGTGAAGTACGCCCACGACCGCTTCGCGGCCCGGCTGCGCCCCGCCGCCGAGGCCCGCCAGGAGATCGAGGACGCGGTCGCCCGCGCCCTCGCCGCCCGCCCCGAATCCGCTCCGCCCGCCGCCGGGGACGTCACTCTCGCCGTCCGCTGGCAGTCCTCCTCCGTGGCCGCCACCCTGCTGGGCATCCCCGGCGTGACCGCCACCGACAGCCGTACCGTCGAGGCGAGCGGCCGGCTGCCCTCGCTCTACCGCCAGTTCGGCGTGTGGATGCGGGTGGCGGCCTCGCTGACCAATCAGCCGCCGTACTGCTGACGGGCCTCAGCCGGGCGCCTGGAGATCGCGGTTCATGCTGGTCACGGCGCCCATGGGCCGCTTGATCGGGAAGCTCCGCGCGGCGTAGGAGGAACCCTTCGCGCAGCTCACGATCGCCGTGGCCATCGCGCCCTGCTGGTTCGCGGTGATGCTGCTGAAGGTGACCGAGTAGCTGTTCGTGTCCGCCAGGCCCGTTCCGTTGTCCACCCGGGTCTCCGAGCCCGCCGTGATCGACACCTTGACGGGGGAGGACCCGTCGGAGCAGTCATCGACCGACCCCGAGACCGTGACCACTCCGCTCTGCGGGTCGGCCGCCGCGGAGCCCGTCGCCGCGAGCGCGGTCACGCCGGTCATGGGGAGGGCCGCCGCGACGGCGAGAATGGCGATGCGATGACGCATGGCTTCTCCTAGCTTGTCGGCTTCCCTCCCAACGTCCGGCTTTCGCGCGAGTGGATCAAGGGGAAGAACTGCCCACGAGCACCGGGGCAGAACTACCCCGGCCCGGCCCCCCACTCACTCCGCGTCGGCGACGACGGAACCGACCCGTTCGGCCAGGCCCGGGTCGCGGCGGACCAGGAGCGTGGCGTAGCCGACGGCGGCCAGCAGGGTGACGAGTGCCACGACGGGGAACCAGCTGTACGGGGCGGGCTGGCCGGGCTTGGCGAGGTAGTAGAGCGGGACCAGGATGGCCAGGGTGCCGATCGCGGGGAGCACCAGGTGCCGTACCGTCCGGAACTCCTGCGGCCGGTAGCGGCGGTAGTACAGCGGCAGGGCGATGTTCGACGCGAGGTAGACCAGCAGGATCAGGATGGACCCCAGGCTGGAGGACTCGGCGAAGAAGACCACCGGGTTCATCGGGCCGCCGTCGGCCCCGAGCAGATGCCCCAGGCCCCAGCCTCCGATGATCAGCAGGGAGATGGCGGTGAAGGTGACGATCGCGTTGGTCGGCGTCCGGCGCGTGGGGTGCACGTAGCCGAAGAAGGACGGCAGCAGCCCCTCGCGTCCGGCGTTGAACACCAGGCGGGCCTGGGAGTTGATGCCGGCGATCAGCACGCCGAGGGTGGAGGTCAGGCCGCCCAGGTAGGCGAGGAAGGCGAGCCCTCCGAGGGTGTCGTGGGCGACGTCGATGAAGGGGATGCGGGCGTCGCCGAGCCTGGCCACGTCGTAGTCGAAGCCGGTCACCGTGGCGTAGGAGAAGAGGACGTAGCTCACGGTCATGATCGCGACGGAGAAGAACACGGCGCGGCCGACGTTGCGCCGCGGGTTCTCCGTCTCCTCGGCCAGTGCCGCGGAGTTCTCCCAGCCGATGAACAGGTACACCGCCAGCGGGAAGCCCGCGGCCAGGCCCCTGAGGCCGTGACTGATGTGGCCGGGCAGGAACGGGGCGGCGGACAGGTGGCCGCGGTGTTCGACGAGGGCCGCGACGGAGACCACCACCAGTACCAGCATCTCCACGCCGAAGAAGTAGCCGGCCCACTTGGTGGAGACCACCACTCCGCGCAGCATCAGCAGCACCGCCGCCCCGGTCAGCAGCAGCGTCCAGATGATCCACGGCAGGTCGACGCCGGTGTAGTGGTACAGGGTGATCTGCACGAACCCGCCGGAGATCGCGATGACGGAGGCCATCGCGATGATGTAGCCGAGGCCGGCCAGCAGGGCCGTGGTCACCGCGCTGACCGGCCCGAAGGTCTTGCCGACGAAGGTGGTGAAGCTGCCCGCGGAGGGGTGCGCGCGGGAGAACTCGGCGAGGGTGTTGCCCAGCAGCGCGACCGCGATGCCGGCGGTCACGATGGTCAGCGGTGACGCGATCCCGGCGGTGGTGGCGAGGAAGGCGAAGCCGAAGAAGAAGCTCATGGCCGGGCCGACGTTGGCCATCGTGGCGGCGGCGATGTCCGCCATGCCGAGGACGCCGCCGCGCAGGCGCTGGGGCGTGCCGCCGGCGGGGCCCGGCGTCGACGACGGGCCGGCGGCTCCGAGGTCGGACATGGCGGCAGCTCCTTCTGCGGTGGGGGCGGGCGGTGGGGCGGTTCGGAGGACGGTGGGGCGGTGCGGACGGTGCGGACGGGGTGGACGGGGGCGGTCGGTACGGCGTCAGTCCGGGCGGGCGTGTCGGTGGGCCTTGACGGCGTGCACGGCCGGGCCGAGGGCGCCGCGGCCGAGTTCGGTGAGCAGGTCGGCGTGGCAGCGGTTGCGCGCCCGCACCTCGTCGGGTTCCGGGGCGGGCCGCAGCAGGCACTGCCGGCCGAGCAGGTCGGCGGCGAACTCGCGGACCCCGGGGCCGCCGAGCGCTTCGGCGAGGTCGAGGTGGAAGCGGGTCTCCAGCTCGACCAGCCGGGCCGGGTCGGTCACCATGTCCATCGCGTCGACCAGTGAGCGCAGCCCGTCGAGCCGGTCGGCCGGGACCTCGCCGGCCGCGTGGGCGACCAGGCCGCACTCGAGCAGCAGATGGAAGCCGTCCAGCGCGGCCGCCTCGTCGGGGTCGTGC
Source organism: Streptomyces sp. NPDC020299 (assembly GCF_044387825.1). NCBI lineage: Bacteria > Bacillati > Actinomycetota > Actinomycetes > Kitasatosporales > Streptomycetaceae > Streptomyces > Streptomyces sp. NPDC020299. Next base: position 146,262 of record NZ_JBIRWL010000019.1, on the reverse strand, counting down.
ATCAGGGCCACGACGGTGTCCCAGTCCGGTGCGACGAAGGTGCCGCCCGCGCGGCCCCGCCGGCGGTCGAGCAGGCCGTCCTGGCACATTCCCTCCAGCGCGCGGCGCACGGTGATCTCACTGATCCCCAGTTCCTCGGCGAGGACGCCGACGTCCGGCAGCCGGTCGCCCGGGGAGACGGCCTTCAGGCGCACCCGCAGGGCGATCCGTGACCGGACGAGCTCCGACCCCGTGGGCCCCCTGCCGGGCAGGAGGCGGGTGTCCGCGCCGCCGTATGGTCCGAACTTGCCCGCTGCATTCGCCACGGCGTCACCCTAACCGTCCTGCTGAGCGGGGATGCGTGAAAAATAGAGCACACTGAACACTTAAACAAGGCGACCAGCTCTTGTTTTTTTAGATCGTACTGAACTAATTTCCGGACGCATGTCCTCGTCCCCCCTTCCTCCCAGGATGTCGAGATGACCCCGCGTCCCCCGCTTCCCACCACGGACCAGCCCAGTACGACCGCCGAGAGCACCCCGGCGGGCTCCGGCCTGCAAGCCGGACTGAAGAACCGCCACCTGTCGATGATCGCGATCGGCGGTGTCATCGGCGCCGGCCTGTTCGTCGGCTCCGGCTCCGGCATCGCCGCCGCCGGCCCCGGCATCCTCGTCTCCTACGCCCTCGTGGGCGCCCTCGTCGTCCTCGTCATGCGCATGCTGGGCGAGATGGCCGCGGCCAACCCCACGTCCGGCTCGTTCTCCGCCTACGCCGACCGCGCCCTCGGCCGCTGGGCCGGATTCACCATCGGCTGGCTCTACTGGTTCTTCTGGGTCGTGGTGCTCGCCGTCGAGGCGACCGCCGGTGCGAAGATCCTGGCCGGCTGGGTCCCGGCGGTCCCGCAGTGGGGCTGGGCCCTGATCGTCATGCTCGTCCTCACCGCCAGCAACCTGGCCTCGGTCAGCTCCTACGGCGAGTTCGAGTTCTGGTTCGCCGGCATCAAGGTCGTCGCCATCGCCGCGTTCATCGTGCTGGGCGCCCTCGCGATCTTCGGCCTGCTGCCCGGCTCGGACCACCCGGCGTCCGGCTTCTCCAACCTCACCGCGCACGGCGGCTTCCTGCCCCACGGTCCGGGCGCGATCCTGACCGGCGTCCTGATGGTGGTCTTCTCCTTCATGGGCAGCGAGATCGTCACGCTGGCCGCCGGTGAGTCCGCGGACCCGCGCGGCGCGGTCACCAAGGCCACCAACAGCGTGATCTGGCGGATCGCGGTGTTCTACCTGGGCTCGATCCTCATCGTGGTGTCGCTGCTGCGCTGGGACGACCCGGCGATCCTCAAGGACGGTTCGTACGTCGCCGCCCTGAGCTCCATCGGCATCCCGCACGCCGGCGAGATCATGAACGCCATCGTGCTGACCTCCGTGCTGTCCTGCCTCAACTCCGGCCTCTACACCGCATCCCGGATGGCGTTCTCCCTCGGCGGCCGCAGCGACGCCCCCGCCTCCTTCGGCCGCACCACGAACCGCGGCGTCCCCCGTACGGCCATCCTCGCCTCGGTGGTCTTCGGCTTCGTCGCCGTCGCCTTCAACTACCTGTGGCCGGACACGGTCTTCCAGTTCCTGCTGAACTCCTCCGGCGCGATCGCCCTCTTCGTCTGGCTGGTCATCTGCTTCTCCCAGCTGCGCATGCGCAGGATCATCGAGCAGGAGGCCCCCGAGAAGCTGGTCGTCAGGATGTGGCTCTACCCCTACCTGACCTGGGCCACCATCGCCCTGATCGTCTTCGTCCTGGGCTACATGCTCACCGACACGGCCGACGGCGGCGGCCGCGACCAGGTGGTCCTGTCCACGCTGGTGGCCATCGCCGTGGTGGCCGTCGCCCTGGTCCGCGAACGCCTCGGCCGCACGCGCGACGCGGTCCCCTCCGCGTAGCGCCTGTCCGGCGGATCAGGCCGCGGGAGCGGCTGTGCCCCTCGGCACGGAGAGGCGCGCCGGGCCCGCGTCCGCGGTGTGATCCGCCGGAGGGAATCCGAGGCCAGAACCCGCCCGGCGGCGGTGCGGCACCTTCGCCGCACCGCCGCCGCGTCGTCCCCGCGACGGTGTGTGTACCGCGGTTTCAGTACGCGGTCGTCCGTACGCAGTAGGCCGGATCACCACCAGGGGCAGGACGCCCCGCGGCCCTCGCCGGGACAGTCCGGGCACCATGGACGCGATCCCCTGACCCAAAGGGCCGAGATGACCGTCGGCCTGAAGCGGTACCAACGGCCGCCCGAAGCGCCGCCCGCGGGCGTCGTGGGAAGAGCGGCGTCGGCGGCGCCCCGGGCGTCGGCCTGCTCGGCCGGGGCGCGCGGGGCGCGCGGGGCGGGCCGAACCGGAGCGGCGCTGCCGCCCGTGCCGGCCTCGCGGGGGCCTCGGTCGGCGGCCCCCTGACCCGCCGGCCGCTCCGTCCCCCCTCGTGCTTCCCGCGGCCGGGCCCCGGCTCAGGCGCCGACGTACGCCGCGAGGTGTTCGGCGGTGAGGGTGGAGCGGGTGGCGACGAGGTCGGTGGGGGTGCCCTCGAAGACGATTCGGCCGCCGTCGTGACCGGCGCCGGGGCCGAGGTCGATGATCCAGTCGGCGTGCGCCATGACCGCCTGGTGGTGCTCGATGACGATCACGGACTTGCCGGAGTCGACCAACCGGTCGAGCAGGCCGAGGAGTTGCTCGACGTCGGCGAGATGGAGGCCGGTGGTCGGCTCGTCGAGGACGTAGACGCCGCCCTTGTCCGCCATGTGCGTGGCCAGCTTCAGGCGCTGCCGCTCACCGCCGGAGAGGGTGGTGAGCGGCTGGCCGAGGGTGAGATAGCCGAGCCCCACGTCCGCGAGGCGCTCGAGGATCCTGTGCGCGGCCGGGGTGCGCGCCTCGCCCTCGGCGAAGAACTCCAAGGCCTGTGACACCGGCATCGCGAGCACCTCGGAGATGTCCCGGCCGCCGAGGCGGTATTCGAGGACCGAGGCGTCGAACCGCTTGCCCTCGCAGTCCTCGCAGGTGCTGGCGACCCCGGCCATCATCGCCAGGTCGGTGTAGATGACGCCGGCGCCGTTGCACGTGGGGCACGCGCCCTCGGAGTTGGCGCTGAACAGGGCGGGCTTGACCCCGTTGGCCTTGGCGAACGCCTTGCGGATCGGCTCGAGGAGACCGGTGTACGTCGCCGGGTTGCTGCGCCGCGAACCCCGGATCGGGCTCTGGTCGACCGAGACGACCCCGAGGTCCCCGGGGACCGACCGGTGCACGAGCGAGCTCTTGCCGGACCCCGCGACACCGGTGATCACGGTGAGTACGCCGAGCGGGACGTCCACGTCGACGTCCCGGAGGTTGTTCGCCGAGGCACCGCGGATCTCCAGGGCACCGGTGGACCGGCGTACCTCCTTCTTGAGCGAGGCGCGGTCGCCGAGGTGGCGCCCGGTGACGGTGTCGCTGCCGCGCAGCTTGTCGACGGTGCCCTCGAAGCAGACGGTGCCGCCCGCCGTACCGGCGCCGGGACCGAGGTCGACGACGTGGTCGGCGATCTCGATGACCTCCGGCTTGTGCTCGACGACGAGCACCGTGTTGCCCTTGTCCCGCAGCCGCAGCAGCAGGTCGTTCATCCGCTGGATGTCGTGCGGGTGCAGGCCCGCGGTCGGCTCGTCGAAGACGTACGTGACGTCGGTGAGCGAGGAACCGAGGTGGCGGATCATCTTGACGCGCTGCGCCTCACCGCCCGACAGCGTTCCCGCGGGCCGGTCCAGCGAGAGATAGCCGAGGCCGATCTCCACGAACGAGTCGAGGCTGTGCTGGAGCGCGGTGAGCAGCGGCGCCACCGACGGCTCGTCGAGGGCACGCACCCAGTCGGCCAGGTCCCTGATCTCCATCCGGCAGGCGTCCGCGATGGAGATCTGCCCGATCTTCGAGGAGCGGGCGTGCTCGGCGAGCCGGGTGCCGTCGCAGTCGGGGCAGACGGCGAAGGTGACCGCACGCTCCACGAACGCCCGGACGTGCGGCTGCATCGCCTCCTTGTCCTTGGACAGCATCGACTTCTGGATGCGCGGGAGCAGACCCTCGTAGGTCATGTTGATGCCGGCGATCTTCATCCGGGTCGGCTCGCGGTGCAGGAGGTCGTGCAGTTCCCTCTTCGTGAACTCACGGATCGGCTTGTCCGGGTCGAAGAAGCCCGACTCCGCGTACAGCCGGGTGTTCCAGCCGCCGCCGGTGTAGCCGGGGATGGTGAAGGCGCCCTCGTTGACCGACTTGCTGTCGTCGTAGAGCTGGGTCAGGTCCAGGTCGGAGACCGAGCCGCGGCCCTCGCAGCGCGGGCACATCCCGCCGACCTTGTTGAAGGTGACCTTCTCCGCCTTCTTGGCGCCCCGCTCCACCTTGATCGCACCGGACGCCGAGACCGAGGGCACGTTGAAGGCGAACGCTCCGGGCGGGCCGACGTAGGGCTTGCCGAGCCGGCTGAACAGGATCCGCAGCATCGCGTTGGCGTCGGTGGCGGTGCCGACCGTGGAGCGCGGGTCGGCGCCCATCCGCTGCTGGTCGACGCTGATCACGGTGGTCAGACCGTCGAGGACGTCGACCTCGGGCCGCGACAGGTTCGGCATGAAGCCCTGGACGAACGCGCTGTACGTCTCGTTGATCAGCCGCTGCGACTCCGCGGCGATCGTGTCGAACACCAGCGAGCTCTTGCCCGAACCGGAGACACCGGTGAACACGGTCAGCCGGCGCTTCGGGATCTCGATGCTGACGTCCTTGAGGTTGTTCTCGCGCGCGCCGTGCACCCGGATCAGATCGTGGCTGTCGGCGACGTGTGACGCGGGCGGCTGGGTGTCCGTGTTCGTGGCCATGCACGCACCCTAGAGGCGGCCCGGGGGCCTGCGCTTCTCGATTCCTGCTCGAAATTCACACGCTGTGGATTGAGTGTGGTCCGCTGTGGATTTACGTACCCATCCCTGACGACCGATGTCCCGATGCAAGGATGAGGCGCCATGACAGCAGGGTGGGGTGCTCGCGCAGTACGCGCCGCGGTGTTCGCGGCCGTGTGCGTGCTGCTCGCCGCCCTGGGCCACGTCATGATGTCCGGCTCTTCCGTCCCCGCGTGGGCGCTGACCGCCGGAGCGGCCGGGACCGGTGCCGCGAGCTGGTGTCTGGCAGGCCGGGAACGGAGCCTGCCGCTGATCGTGGCGGCCGTGGTGGCCGTCCAGACGGTGCTGCACGAGGCGTTCTCCCTTGCGCAGCCGGCGTCGGCGGGGCCCGACTCCATGGACATGGGCATGAACATGGGCTCGATGCCGATGGACTCCATGGACATGGGGCGCATGGGCACGAGCTCCATGTCCTCCATGTCCTCCATGGGGAACATGGGGCAGGCGATGGACGGCGGTGGCGGCGGTTCGTCGTACGGCATGCTCGCCGCCCACCTGCTCGCCGCGCTGCTGACCGGCCTGTGGCTGGCATACGGGGAGAAGGCCGCCTTCCGCATCCTGCGAGCCGTCGCCGGATGGCTGGCGGCGCCGCTGCGGCTGCTGCTCGCGCTGCCCGTCCCGCCGTGCCGCCCGCTCGCCCGGCCTCGGCGCCCCCGCTCGGACCGGGCACCGGGCCTTCTCCTCCTCGTCCACGCGATCACCTCCCGGGGCCCACCGGTGGGGACGGCTGTCCTCTGACGACAGCTGGTTTCCCGGGGCTGCCCGTGCGCGCCCCGGGCCTCGGCCGTACGCCCGCGCAAGCGCCGTAGCGCCTTCCACGCCGTAGCGCCTCCGCGCCGTAGGGCCGTCTCCCCGCTCACCGGACCGTCCGCGCCCTCGCGCGCCCCGGCCCGGATCTCGGATCCGCGAAGGACACCAGGTGATCACCACTGCCCTGCACGACGACTCGATAACCGCCTGGGCGCTCGCCGCCCGAGCCGGCGACCCGGACGCGGTCGAGCACTTCGTACGCGCCCTCCACCGCGACGTCCAGCGTTACGTCGCCCACCTGTGCGGCGACCCCCAGGCCGTCGACGACCTCGCCCAGGACACCTTCCTGCGCGCGCTCGGCAGCCTCCACCGCTTCGAGGGCCGCTCCTCGGCGCGCGCCTGGCTGCTGTCGATCGCCCGCCGGGCGGTCATCGACAGCTACCGGTACGCCGCCGCCCGCCCCCGGATGTCCCACGCACCGGACTGGCAGCTGGCCGTCGAGCTGGCCCAGCCGCTGGATCTGCCCGGCTTCGACGACGGCATCGCCCTGCTGGACCTGCTGGCCGCCCTGCCCGACGAGCGCCGCGAGGCCTTCGTCCTCACCCAACTGCTCGGCCTGCCCTACGCGGAGGCGGCCGAGGTCAGCGACTGCCCGGTCGGCACGGTCCGCTCCCGCGTGGCCCGCGCCCGGACGATGCTGATGGCCCTGCTGGAAGAGGCGGACCAGCCCGCCGCACCAGCGGCGGTGGCGGTGGCGGTGGCCTGAGCCGATGCGATCCCGCCGGACCACGGGAGCCGGCGTCCGCCTCAGGACCAGGCGATCTCGCCATGGCGGGAGACGAAGCGTCCGGAGCCGGCGCCGGGCTCCTCGGTGGCGAGAGTGACGATCGCGTCCGTGCCCTCGGTGACGGTCTGGGGGCCGCTGTGACCGTTGAGGTCGGTCGCGGTGTAGCCGGGGTCGGCGGCGTTGACGCGGATGCCCTTGAGCCCCTTGGCGTACTGCGTGGTCAACATCGTCAGCGCCGCCTTCGAGGAGGTGTACAGCGGCACGATGACCCGCGACTCGGGCCGACCGGGGTCGTGGGTGAGGGCGAGGGAGCCCATGCCGCTGCTGACGTTGATGATGACGGGGTCGTCCGAGCGGCGCAGCAGCGGCAGGAACGCGGTGGTGGTCCGGACGACGCCGATGACGTTGACGTCGAAGACGGCGTGGGCGTCGGCGGCGGTGAGGCCGCCGGGATCTCCGGCCGGGCCGTGGACGCCGGCGTTGTTGATCAGGACGTCGATCCTGCCCTCGTGTCCGGCGACGTTCGCGGCCGCGGCGGCCACGGACGCGTCGTCGGTCACGTCGATGGGGACGTGGCGTGCGCCGAGCGCGGCGGCGGCCTCCTCGCCCTGCTCGCGGTCGCGGGCTCCGACGAGCACGGTGTGGCCGCACTCGATCAGGCGGCGGGCGGTCTCGCGGCCGAGCCCCTTGTTGGCTCCGGTGATGAAGGTGATCGTCATACGTTCGATGGTGCTCCCGTCGAGGGAGGCGGACCAGGCACGCTCCGACGGTAGGAAGCCCAGTACCACCTTCGCGCCCAACCGCACGACCGGGACCGCGGGAGAATGGGGCTCATACCGCAGGAAGACGGGGACTCATGCCGACGACACCCGGAACCGGACTGGGCGCGATGATCCGCACATGGCGGGACCGGCTGCCCCCGTCGGCCGCCGGGGTGCCGGTGCCGCGGGGGCGCCGGGCGGCCGGGCTGCGGCGTGAGGAACTGGCCGACCTGGCCGGGGTGTCGGTCGACTACATCGTGCGCCTGGAGCAGGGGCGGGCCACGACACCCTCGGCGTCGGTGGTGGCGTCACTGGCGCGTGCCCTGCACCTGTCCACCGCCGAGCGGGACCACCTGTACCGGCTGGCCCGGCTGGCACCGCCGGCGGACGGCACGATCTCCGACCACCTCCCGCCCGGCATGCAGCGGGTGCTCGCCCGCCTCGGGGACGTGCCGGCCGCCGTGTTCGCGGCGGACTGGCGACTGGTGTGGTGGAACCGCGGCTGGGCCGCGCTGCTGGGCGACCCCTCCGCCGCGCCGCCGCGGCTGCGCAACTTCGCCCGCGACAGGTTCCCGGTGGACACCGGCCCCGCCCGCCTCGCGCTGTGGCCGGTGACCGAGGCGGACCGCGACGCCGTCGACGCCGCCGTCGTCTCCGACCTGCGCCGCGCCACCGGCCGCTTCCCCCAGGACAGCCGCCTGGCCACCCTGATCCGCGAACTGACCGCGGGCAACAGGAGGTTCGCCGAGCTGTGGGCGACCGGAAGGGTGGCCGCGCACCGCGAGGACCACAAGACGATCGACCACCCCTCGGTGGGCCCGGTCGCGGTGGACTGCGACGTCCTGACCGACGGCGACTCCGAGCTCAAGATCGTCATCATGACCGCCGCACCCGGCAGCGAGGACGAGACCAAGCTCCGCCTCACCGCCGTCGCCGGCCCACCGGCCACCACGCGCGACTGATCCGCGAGGTCAGAGCTCACGAGGTCACGAGGTCACGGCTTGCGGGCCACCGCGCAGAACTCGTCGATGTCGCGGGTACGGCCCGCGTCCGCGGGGTCGGGACGCCAGCGTGTGAGGGGGACGATGCCGGGTTCGAGCAGTTCCAGGTCCCGCACGTAGCCGCGGATGTGCTCGGGGGTGCGCATGACCATCGGGTTGGGACTGTTCTCGTTCCACTCCTTGGCGGCGTCGTCGGTACGACCGCCCCCTACGGAGGTGGTGGTGTGCGTGAGCGCGAGGTGGCTGCCAGGAGCCATCGCGTCGCGCAGGCGCCCCATGATGGCGTCCACTTCGTCGTCGCCGGGGATGAACAGCAGGACACCGAGAAGGGTGATGGCGACCGGCTGCGTGAAGTCGAGCGTGCGGGCGGCTTCTTCGAGGATCCGGCCGGGATCGCGCAGGTCGGCCTCGATGTAGTCGGTCCTGCCTTCGTGGGTGCCGCGGAGCAGCGCTTCGGCGTGGCGCAGCACGATGGGGTCGTTGTCGACGTAGACGACCCGGGCTTCCGGCGCGAGGCGCTGCGCCACTTCGTGCGTGTTGTCGGCGGTGGGCAGGCCGGTACCGATGTCGAGGAACTGGCGGATGCCGCAGTCGACGGTGAAGTACCGGATGATCCGCTGGAGGAAGGCTCTCTGATAGCGGGCCATGTCCGCGATCTCGGGGTATATCGCGAGGATCGCGTCTCCCGCCTCGCGATCGGCCTCGTAGTTGTCCTTGCCGCCGAGCCAGTAGTTCCAGGTGCGGGCGGGGTGAGCGGTGCTGGGGGCGAAATCGGCTAAGCGCTCTTCAGACATGGCAGGCGTCCTCGGATAGGCGTTCTTCGCATCGGATGCCGGGGAGGATACGGCCGCCACGGTTCCATGGGGGAGCGAACCGGCCAGGCGCACAGCGGCGGTTCGTCAGAAGATCTCGCGGACTTCCCGGGCCGCGTAGAACACGAGGACGTAGCCGGCGACGGGGTCGGCCCACCACCAGCCGAGGGCGGCGTTCAGTACGAGACCGACGAGGACGGCGGCGGCCAGCAGTCCGTCGATCAGCGTCACCCGGCCCTCGGTGCGCAGCACCGGGTTGCCGAGCGCCGCTCCGGTGCGGGACTTGCCCGCGGCGAGAGCGAACATCACGGCGGCGGTGACCGCGGTCCAGACGATGCCCAGGGGCGAGTGCCCGGGATGATGTCCGGTGGCCAGGACCACGGTGGACTGCACGAACAGATACGCGGCCAGGCCCGCGAAGGCGAAGCCGATCAGCCGCAGTGCCCGGCGCCGCCGCTCCTCACCGGTGCCCGACAGTTCCCACACGACGACGGTCGACGCGCCGATCTCGATGAGGGAGTCCAGCCCGAACCCGGCCAGCGCGACCGACCGTGCGCGCAGCGCGGCGACGGCAAGCACGACGATGCCGACCACGTTCCAGCCGAGCGTGACGTACTCCAGGGCGAAGCCCCGGCGGAGCGGGGCGGTGCGGGTGCTGCCGTCCGAGACGCTCACGGGCAGAGTCTCCCACTTCGGGGCCGGGCCGGTCAGGCGAAGTGTCGTGGACGCTCAGTCGGAGATGACAGCCGTGCGGCCGATCCACTCGCTCTCGTGCACCGCCTGCTGCATGAAGGCGGCGACGTCCGCCCGGCTGATCGTCGGGTTGCCCTTCATCGGCAGCCGGTCGTCCGCGCGGTACGTTCCCTTGGCCTGGCCGTTGGTCAGCCTGGTCGGGTAGACCACGGTCCAGTCCAGCCCGCTGGTTCGGATGGCGTCGTCGGCGATCTCCTTGTTGGCGTAGATCACGCGCAGCAAGGTCCGGTAGATGGCCTTCTGCGGCACGCTCGCCCACGAGAAGGTGTGGCCGACCCCGAAGGACGACAGCCACACCACACGGGACACGCCGGTCTCCTCCGAAGCCGTGATCAAAGCCGCTGAGGCGCGCGTGAAGAGGTCGTCGGCGACCACCGAAGCGCCCCGGCCGAGGGCGGAGACGACGGCATCCTGCCCGGCGAGGGCGGCGGAGACGTCGCGGTGGGAGGTCGCGTCTCCGGTGACCACCGTGACCTGATCCGCCAGGTCCCCCAGCCCAGCGGGGTTGCGGACCAGGGTGGTGACCTGGTCGCCTGCGCGCAGGGCCGCGTCGACGAGGTGGCGGCCGGTGGGGCCGGTAGCTCCGAGGATCAACAGTTTCATGGCATGGGTGCCTTTCATCTGCGGGGTCGGGTCGGTGTCACGCGAGGTCGGCGAAATCTTCCTCGGTGAGGGTGATCGCGGCGGCGGTCATGTTCTGCTCCAAGTGGGAGAGGGACCCCGTGCCGGGAATGGCAAGGGTCACCGGCGAGGAGGCCAGCAGCCAGGCCAGGCTGATCTGGGAGACGGTGGCGTGGTGCCGGGCCGCCACCTTGACCAGAAGCTTGTCGTCGAGGCCCCGGCCGCCGCCGGGCGGGAAGAAGGGCACGAAGGCGATACCGGCCTCCTCGCAGGCGTGGAGCACGACTCCGAGCGCCACAGCGCGGCGCAGCACGGCACGGCCGACCTCGGGATCGCGGGCGGGACCACGCATGGTGATGGGCATCGTCCTGCCCTCGGGCTCTGTCGGCACGTGGCTGCCGGACCCACCGCAGGGGAGGGGCACCGTCCGCGACTCGTGTGACCGGCGCGGGCGATGCCCCTCCCCTTGCCGCCCGGTCAGCTGCGGCGGTGTCCGAAGGGCAGGGCGGTACTGGCCGCCTGGGCGTTCTCGGCGGTGGCGTCCGGGTTGCCGTGCTGTGCCACGTCGGCGGTCCGCGCCGCGGTGCTGGTCTGCTGCTTGGGGCGGCGCAGCAGGACGACCGCGCAAGCCGCGGCTATCAGGGCCAGGATGGCTGCCACGACGAGGCACAGGCGCATGCCGTCGAGGAGGGAGTCGCCCAGGGCGCCGTAGACCTGGTTGGCCGTGGAGCCGAGGTTCATCCCGGCGACCGCGCCCAGGCCGCCCTCCTTCGCCGTCGCGACGATGGCGTGGGCCTGGGTTCCGGTCACGCCGGCGTCGGCGAGATGGCCGGGCAGGCTGTCCACGGCGCGGGTGGACAGCAGGGCGCCGAGGACGGCCGGGCCGAGCGCGCCGCCGACCTGGCGGAAGGCGTTGCTGGCGGCCGAGGCCATGCCCGCCAGGTGATGCGGCACGGCGGCGACGGCGGTGGCCGTCATGGGCGTGGTGACGAGGCCGAGGCCGATGCCCAGCACGATCAGCCGCCAGGCGATGGAGCCGTAGGAGGTGTGGGCGTCGAGGTTGGTCATGGCCAGCAGCGGTCCGGCGATCAGGAGCAGACCGACGGTGATCATCCAGCGGGCCTGGACGCGGTGCATGAGGCGTCCGGCCGGGGCTCCGGCCACGATCGCGGCGACCGGGACCAGCAGCAGGCGGGCGCCGGCCTCCAGGGTGCCGAGCTGCTGGACCATGCCGAAGTACAGGCTGAGGACGAAGAAGAAGCCGATCAGCCCGAGGAAGGTGATCAGGGCGACCAGGGCGGTGGCGGTGAAGGCCGCGCTGCGGAAGACCGCCAGGTCCAGCATGGGGCCGGCGCTGCGCTTCTCCGCCACGACGAACGCGACCAGCGCGACGACGCCCAGTACGAGGGCGGCGACCACCCGCGGCGTGGTGAAGGAGCCGGCGCCGCCCTCGATCACGCCGTAGACCAGGGTGGTGACGCCGACGGCCGCGGTGATCTGGCCGGGCCAGTCGAGCTTGCGTCCGTGCGGGGCGCGCGAGTCGGTCAGCAGCGGGGCGGCGACGGCCATCGCGACCAGCGAGAGGGGGATGGACAGCAGGTAGATCCAGCGCCATGAGTAGTGGTCGAGGATCACGCCGGCGATGACCGGGCCGACGGCCAGGGCCGCGAGCAGCGCCACGGCCCACATGCCGATGAACTTGCCGCGCTCCCGGAAGTCGGGCACCGCGTGGCTGATCAGCGCCAGTGTGGTGGGCAGCAGCGCGGCCGAGCCCAGACCGGCCAGGGCCTGCCCGGCCCACAGGGTCTGGATGTTGTGTGCACACAGAGCGACCGCCGACCCGGCGGCACAGCAGAACAGGCCCGCCTGGAAGACCTTCTTGCGGCCGTGGACGTCACCGAAGACGCCGGCGGTCATGATGAACGCGGCCATGGGCAGGACGAACGCGTCCTGGACCCAGGAGAGTTGGGCGGTCGAGGTGTGCAGTGCCCGCTGGATCGCGGGCAGACTGACGGCGACCGTGGTGATCGGCAGGTAGGCGACGAACACGCCGAGGCAGGCCATGACGATGGTGGCCGCCCGCCGGTCGGTCGGCCTGATCGCCGTTGTGGTGGCGTTCACGGAGATTCCGCTTTCTCCCGTGCGGCGTGGTGTGCCGCGGTCGGTTGGGTGGGGCAGGGGTTGGTGCTCGGGGGCTGCCGTGCCGCGGGCGGGCAGCCCTGACCTGCGGGATGTTGCCGGTGGCGTCCCGCAGGCGTCGGTGGGTGGGGTTCTCTGGCGGCTTACGCGGCGGGTCCGGACTCGGCCCGGTACGCGGCCAGGTGGGCGTGGAGCTCGGCGCGCGAACGGACGCGTTTGAAGGGGGCCTTGGCGACGGTGGCCCGGATGCGCTTGACCGGGTCGCCGGGATCACCCCAGGCGACCTGGACCCGCATGCCGATCTCGGCGTCGGCGACGTTCAGTACCGCCAGGGAGAGCATCTTGCGGAAGTAGTAGCTGTAGCCGCGCGAGGTGGCCGCGCCAACCGGGACGCCGTCTCGCTCCACGCGGTCCACCCACAGGTGGCCGCGCAGGTCGCGGGGCATGTCCATGAAGGTGGGGTGCGGGCCGTCGCCGTACAGCGAGCGGTGCACGTCAAGGACGTCGTCGCTGTTCCACACCAGGGTGCGCAGCACCCGCGCGGGCTTGGCGAGACGCTCCTTGAGAACGGCATCGCCGAGGAAGGTGTGGTCGAAGCTGATCTGCCTGGTCCAGCCGAGCTCGACCGGGTCGCGGTAGTAGTCGCGCAGCGACTCGCCCTGGAAGCTGCCGGCGATGAACGCCCGCGGGATGTGCCAGGGCGAGCTGAGCAGGTGGGTAAGGAAGTCGGCCTGCTCGGGCTCGTACAGGGCGGGCAGGTAGTCCAGGTTCCGGGTGGGAACCGCGTTTTCCAGGTGGTTGAGGGGCGCAGCCCGGTTGCCCAGGCGGCGGATGCCGTACTTCTGCCCGGCCTGAACGACCGCGTCGTACACGGTGCCGCCGATCTCGCGCGGGCCCTGCAGTTCGAAGCCGACCTCGCCGGCCATGCCCTGGCGCAGCGCCCAGACGCGGTGCCCGGCGAGGGTGGTGGGCACCGCGTGCATGTACGGGGTGTCCAGCAGCCGATCGTCGCCGGTCAGATCCAGCAGCAGCGGGATCGAGGCGGGGCCGGAGACCTGGTACACGAACCAGTCCTCGTCCTCGACGGTGGCCTTGAAGCCGCCGTGCTCCAGGTTGTACCGGGCCCAGTCGCCGCCCGGCCCGTGGAAGACGTAGTCCTCCTCGTCCAGCCGGGTCAGGATGCCCTCGCTCATGACATGGCCGTGCGTGTTGGTCTGCACGATGTGCTTGGAGCCGCCCACCGGGAACCTCCGGAAGGAGTTGACCGAGATCCCCGAGAACAGCTCGAGCACGCCGGGACCGCGGAAGCGGGTCTGCGGCAGGAACGACCAGTCACCGATGTAGCAGGTCTGCTTCCACGACAGGCTCTCGTCGAGCCAGTCGGTGTGCTCCGGCTGGCCGAAGAGTTTGGCGAGGATGTCGAACGGGGGTGTCGAGCGGAAGGCGTCGACGGTGAAGTGCACGGGGACGGATGCCTCTCTGGGGATCGGCGGTGCTCGTGGTGGATCAGGCGCTGCTCGTGGGCCGTGGTGCGGGCGGCTCGTCGGCACCGTGCCGCTTCATGGCCCGGAGCGCCCGGGGGGATGAGAAAAGGACGCTCCGGGCCGGTCAGGGAGCGGCAGCGACACCCCGTCGGACAGCCGACCCGCAGACGCCCACAAGCACCGCCGCCGGCACCGGGGCCACGTCACCGACAACCCGCTGGATGCGGGAGGCACCGGTAAGCGACGCCACCTGGTGGGGTCGCCCCACACCCGCCGTGGTCAGGTGCATCAGCAGGACGAACGAGCCGAGGCAGACCACCGCCGGCACCCACCGCGTGCTCATGGGAGTCACGTCCTTTCCTTAGGACACGCCCCAGCATCCGCCTCGCCGCCTCCGACCATGAACTTTGCAGCCCGAGACGAACTAAAACCTCCACTACGATCCCACTGGATGCCAGACTCTCCCCATGAACGACGATGTGGACATGAAAATCCTCCACGCACTCCAATGCGCGCCCCGCGCCCCCTTCCGGCGCATCGGCGAGGTGACGGGCGTGTCGGAGCAGACCGCCGCCCGCCGCTACCACGCCCTGCGCCGCAGCGGGGTGATGCGGGTGATCGGCCAGGTCAACCCTGCGGTGTACGGGCAGGCCCATTGGGTGGCCCGCATCCGTTCCCGCCCCGACCGGGTCGGCCCCCTGGCGGACTCCCTGGCCAAGCGGCCGGACATCGCCTACGCCAACCTCGCCTCCGGCGGCTCGGAGATCATCTGCATGATCCGCTCCCCCGTCGAGGCCCACCGCGACGACGTCCTGCTGCGCCAGCTGCCCCGCGCGGCCTCCGTCCTCGACGTCAGCATCGACCTGCTCCTGCACCCCTTCGGCGAGACCGGCACCAGTGAATGGACCGGTTACGGCGCCGGCCTCACCCCCGACCAGGTACGGCAGCTCACCGGTGACCGGCCACCCACCCCCGCGGGGCCGCCGCGGCCCCCTACGGACGAGGACACCCCGCTGCTGGACGCCCTCGCCGAGGACGGCCGCACCACCCACACCCGCCTCGCCGAGCTCACCGGCTGGTCCAACGCGCGCGTCGCCCGTCGCCTGGAAGCCCTGGAGACGTCCGGCACGCTCTTCTACGACGTGGAACTATTGCCCGAGCGCCTGGGCCACACCCTCAACGCCACCCTCTGGCTGCGCGTCGCCCCCGCCCGCCTCAAACAGGCCGGCGAGGAACTCGCCCGGCACGCCCAGGTCGCCTTCGCCGGCGCCATCAGCGGCCGGCACAACCTGATGGTCAGCGTCATCTGCCGCGACGCCGAGGACTTCTACCGCTACCTCACCACCCAGGTCGCTGCCATCGACGGCATCGACGCCTACGAGGTCAGCATCCGCGTCCGCCGCCTGAAACAGGCCGCCTCACTCATCTACCACGGCCGCCTCGTACATCCGCCGCCCGCGTAGGAGCCCTCACAGCGGGTGGGGCGCACTCCCGCTGTGCGGCGGCGCGAGCACCGCTGGGAGCCGGGCAAGTCCGTCCGAACGCGTCCCCCTCCGGTACCCGTACCTAGCGTCTACAGGGTCCACTCCCGGACGCGCGCGAGCTCGGCCGCCCGCTTCGCCATCCTCAACTTCCATGGTGTCTGCTCCACTTCAGCGATCTCCCGCCACAGTGCCGCCGTGGCCAAGCTGAACGCCGCGAGTGCATTCCGCGGTCGGCGTGAAGTGGCGGACCACGATCAGACGAGCGCCTGCTTTTGTTATCTGCCGCTGGCGCTCGGTGCCGAGGCCCTTCGGGCCGAGGTGGCTGAGAGCGGGAACCACGGCACCGTAGGCATCGGGGAGTTCGAGCGCGTCGAGCAGACCGACGAAGGCGGGGGAGCGGATGATCACCGTGGAGTCGCGTTCGGTGAAGACACCGCACAGGGCCAGTTCGTGCCGTTCGCAGTACTCGGTGAGGCAGTTGACGAGCGCCGCGTGGCGAGGCAGCCCGCCGGTGACGTGGCGTAGGTAGCCGAAGACCTGGGGGAAGGCGACGGGGCGGCGTTCGGTGATGAGGTCGTCGTCCATGCCCATAGCGTCGGCCGTCGTGAACGGCCTCGAAATGACCTGCTGTTGTACTTCCGTTGCACTTCCCACCCCACGTCGTCACCGACAGTGCTTCCATACGTGACGGAGGGAGGTCATCCGTGGTCAGCGTGCAGCAATGGACAGGTCGGGAGGCGAGCGCCCTGCGCGCCGCGTTGCGTATGAGCCTGCGCGCTTTCGCCGAGCACCTCGGTGTCGCGCTGCGCACGGTTGCGAAGTGGGAGAGCCTCGGCGCGGAGACACAGCCCCGACCGGACACCCAGGCCATCCTCGACACCGCACTCGCACGGGCGGATTCCGCCGCCCAATCCCGCTTCGAGGCAATGCTGTTCCCTGAGCGGAAGAGCGCGAGGCCAGCGGACTACGAGACCTGGACCGAGGACATCGAGCGCGCTGTTGTCTGCATCAGCCGTCAGGACTTCCCGTTCGCCTCAACCCTGTTGAACCGCTGGTTGGGCAGCCGTGCACCCCAGCAGCTGGACGACAAGGGTCTCTATTTGTACGGCCGTTCCCTCGTGCTCCTGGGCGACCTCCAGCGCGATCAGGGTGCGATCCTCGGCCCACTCTCCGCCCGCCATTCTTACCTGACCGCCCGCGGCATGTTCACCGAGCTCGACATCCCACGCCGGGTGGCTCAGATCGAGCTGTCCCTGGCCGTCGTTCAGGAGATGTCGGGCGAGTTGGAATCCTCCGCTCGCCACTACGAACTCCTCGCCGGGGACCAGCGCCTGAGCCCGCGTGACCGTGCCAGGGCGCGGCTGTGGGTGGGTACGGCGCTGAGCAAGGAGGGCGACAACGAGTACGCCACCAACGCGATGACGGCCGCCACTCGTGCCTTCGAGGACCTGGGCGAGCCGGAGGACTGGTCGGTCGCCCACCAGAAGCTGGCCCTGGCCCATCGCGGTGCCGGCGACCTGAAGCAGGCACTGCACTACATCGACATCGCGCGCACCACCGGCACGGTCGACTCCCCGATGCGACCCGGAATGATGTCCGTCCTCGATCAGGCGGCACAGGTGGCCCGGCAGTACGGGCTGAGCCACCAGCTGCGCAGTATTGAGGGCATCCGAAAGGGCCAGCAAGGATGAGCCAGGGAGTGCCAGTGCCGGAGCACCAGCAGCGCCAGATCACCGACGAGCAGTTCCACGACGCGACGCTGATCTGGAATTACCACCAGATGGGCCACGAGCTGCGGCCCTGCTCGGCGGCGATCGGCCTGGGCAGCCACGACCTCGGGGTCGCGACTACTGCGGTCGACCTTTATCGCGCCGGCCTTTTCCCGGTCGTGGTCTTCAGCGGGGGCAACAGCCCCACCACCCGCGCTCGCTTCCCGCGCGGCGAGGCCGTCCACTACCGCGAGCACGCGCCGAGCCTGGGGGTGCCGGACGAGGCGATCATCGTGGAGTCGAAGGCCGCAAACACCGGCCAGAACATCACCTTCTCCCGCGAGCTGCTGGCCGAGGCCGGGGTGGAAGTGCAGTCGCTGCTGCTGATCTCCAAGCCGTACATGGAGCGCCGCTCGTATGCGACCTGCCGCAAGTTGTGGCCCGAGGCTGAGGTCGTGTGCGCCTCCGAGCCGCTGGAGTTGGACGACTACATCAAGTCCATCGGCGACGAGAAGCTCGTCGTCGACATGCTCGTCGGTGACCTGCAACGGGTGATCGAGTACCCGAAGCTCGGCTTTGCCGTCGAGCAGGACGTACCGGGGGATGTGTATGACGCTTACGAGCGCCTCCTGGGCGCCGGCTTCGACAGCCGCCTCATCAGCACCTGAGCCGCCCCGCGCCGATGCGTCGGACGGGCTGTGCGCGATCCACCAACCGAACCTGTTTCCCCGGCTGTCCACGCTGGCCAAGAACACCACCGGTGGCCAGCTCGCCGACCTCGAACTTCGCCACTGCCGCAGGGCGGGCGCCGAGGACCGCATCCGCGCCGCCCGCACCACCGGACTGCGCAACCTCCCCCTGCACGGCACCGCCCAGAACCAGGTCTGGCTGGAGATCGTCTCCCTCGCCCTGGACCTCGCATGGCTGCCGATGCTCGCCCTCGACGGCGAAGCCCGCCGCTGGGAGCCCAGGAAGATGCGCCTGCGACTGTTCTCCGCCGCGGCCCGCCTTGCGACCACCGCCCGCACCCGCCATGCCGGGGGTTGCGAGTCACGCTGGGGTCAGCAGGTCTGCGTGGCCCGTTCGCCGGAGGTAGTCGATCACCGCGTCTCGGCTCTTCTCCAGGCACACGATCCTGTTCTCGACGAAGCGCAGCTCGTGAGCGAGCTCCTCTGCCAGGATCTGGGTGCACGCGCCTGCTGCGTCCTGGGTCGAGGGGGCCTCGATGTCCAGCACGATCTTGATCATCCTCGTCGACAGACCAGCCTCGACGAGCGCCCGGACGTGACGTGCATGCTCGACCTGGTCCTCGGAGTAGTCGCGGTAACCGTTGGTCGACCGCGACGACTCGATGAGCCCCTGCTGCTCGTAGTAGCGGAGCATCCGGGCCGGGGCTCCTACCTTTTTGGCGGCCTCACTGATCTTCATCACTCGCTCCTCCTCGTCAGCCGACGACTTGACCTTGACACTGATGTCAAAGTTTACGGTGACTCTCGAGACCCCAGCGACCAGAACACACTGGGGAAAGACGAACACGAGAGGGACCTTCAGATGAGCAACGACAGCTCGATCCCCACCTCCCGGGACATCCTCATCATCGGAGCCGGGGAGCTCGGCATGCCCGTCATCCGCAACGTCGTCCGACGAGCGAAGGACGTGGAGGGCTCGTCCGTCAGCGTGCTCCTGCGGGCCAGCGCCATCGCGTCCACGGGACCCGACAAGCAGCGGGACGTCGCTGAGATCAAGAACCTGGGTGTGAAGATCGTCGAAGGGGACCTCGTGAAGAACACCGTCGACGAGCTCGCCTCCATCTTCGCCGACTACGACACGGTCATCGGGTGCACGGGCATCACCGCCGGCCTCGAGACCCCCATGAAGGTCGCCCAGGCCGCCCTCCAGGCAAGGGTCCCGCGGTACTTCCCGTGGCAGTTCGGCGTCGACTTCGACGTCATCGGCCGAGGAAGCCCGCAGGACATCTTCGACTCCCAGCTGGACGTCCGTGACCTGCTCCGGTCCCAGGACCAGACCGAGTGGGTCATCATCTCCACCGGCATGTTCATGAACTACCTCTTCGAGCCCGGCTCGGGCATGGTGGACCTGCCCAACGACACCGTCAACGCGCTGGGAAGTCTCGAGACGGCGGTCACCGTGACGACGCCCGAAGACATCGGCGTCCTGACCGCGGACATCCTCTTCGCCGAACCTCGCATCCGCGACGAGATCGTCTACCTCGCCGGTGACACCATCACCTACGGCGAGCTGGCCGAGACGCTCGAGACCGTGCTGGAGCGTCCGTTCCGCCGTGCGGTGTGGACGGTTCCGTCGCTGCTCGACGAGCTGGCCGCCGACCCGGACAACATGACGCGGAAGTACCGGGCGGTCTTCGCGCAGGGCCGCGGCGTCGCGTGGGCGAAGGACGACACCTACAACGCACGCCACGCGATCCCCGTGACCGACCTCCGCCAGTGGGTCAAGGAGAACCTCGCCGGCTGACGCATCCCCCAGCCCCCGCGCGCGGGCGGCATCGGCCTGCAGTTCCTCACCGGCGACCTCCAGGGCAGCCATGACCCGCGCGGCGTCGTCTTCACCGTGCTCGCCGCGATGTCGGGCATGGAGCGCGAGTACATCCGCGACCGGACGCTGGAAGGGCACGAGTCGGCTCGTCTGCGGGGGAAGGGGATCGGCGGCGCGAGCGCGATCGAGAAGGTCGGCAACAAACTCCCCGACCCGTTCTGGCTGTTCTGGATCCTCGCGGGGGTTGCGCTTCGCGACCTTCCCGCCGCTGGCCACCATCCTCATCGTGGGCTTCGGCATCGCCGTCGCTCAGGCGAGCGGTCTGTTCACGACGCTGCTGCGCCGCATGGTCGCGCGGGTGCCGGGCAAGTACCTCACCTTCGCGCTGTCGATGACGGCGATGGTCGCCCACGTCGCCGGCGACGCCGCGTACGTCACGCTCATCCTGATCGGGGCGCTCGTCTTCCGCGCGGCGGGCTACCCCGACACCGTCCCCGCCCAGACCGCACTCGTCGCCGGACTCCTCGGACGACTGACGGAGCCGCTGCGCGGCTGAACCCGGCAGCGACGTACACCCCACGGCGGGGGCGCATCAGTGCCCCCGCCTGAGCCCATGTGCCCGCAATGTGCCCTGGCCATCCAACGGCCCCTCCCCCGCACCAAAAAGGGCGAGGCCCGAAGACCCCGCCCAACCGCAAGAAACCCCAGCTCAGAGCCGATCAGGGCCACACCAGGCAGTACGGCTGATGCCCCGCCTCATGCAGCCGGTGGCTGAAGTCCTGCCACTCGTGCAGCAACTGGTACACGTTGAACGCGTCCCGCGGCCCGCCCCGGTCCGGGACCGTGGACCAGATGAAGGCCGCCGCGCCGACCGCCTCCTCGCCGATGCCGCGCAGGGGGTCGACGACGGTCATCGGGAGTTTGACGACCGCGTAGTCGGGGTGCAGGACGACCAGTTCCAGGGGCGGCACCTTGTGCAGGGGGACACCCTCGATGCCGGTGAGGACCATCGCGGCCATCGTCTCCGGCTTGATCTTGGTGAACATGCCGTTCATGCCGAGCTCGTCGCCGCCGAGTTCTTCGGGGCGCATGGAGATCGGCACGCGGGCCGCGGTCGCGCCGTCGGGCGCGCCGAAGTATTTGTACGTCACCCCCACCCGACCACCATTCCTGCTCTCCGCCCTCAACCGGTCCACTCGACGATCAATACGTCGGTCGAGCCCTTCCGGCTCATTCGGTACGCCCTGTGCCTGACGTGCTTCGGCTTCCTCCGCCTCGCGCCGGTGCCTTCCCCGCCGGGCACGTCGAGGACCCAGGTCATCAGTCCCCTCGCCCAGTCCGCCACCGCGATGCATATCTCCACCCGACTGCTTTTCTAGGACGCGTGGCCCCCGCCGCGCAACCCGATCATCGTGTCAGTGACCTCCCCCACGGCCGCCCGCCGAAACGTGCGGGGGTACAACAGTCCGCAGGATCACGCCCCAGCTCTTCCCAGCTCTTCCCAGGCCTTCCCAGGAGGTCTTTCCAGTCTCGCAGATCGCAGAAGTTCGACCACGTGATTGTCGTAGCCGCCCCCGCTTTGCCGGACCCGTCCCCTCGTCGGCCTACCCTGATGAGGTCACCCTGTCAGAGAAGGTGGGAGAAGCCGCAGGTCATGAGTGAAGCCAACTCCTCGGGAGCGCTGCCGGCAGCGCCCTACCCCTACGAGGCCCCCGTCTCACAGGCCCTGTTCGACCGTGCGGCCGCCGTCACGCCGGGGGGCGTGAACTCCCCGGTGCGCGCCTTCCGCGCCGTGGGCGGTACGCCCCGGTTCATGGTGTCCGGCGACGGTCCGTATCTGACCGACGCCGACGGCCGGGAGTACGTCGATCTGGTGTGCTCCTGGGGGCCGATGATCCTCGGGCACTCCCACCCCGAGGTGATCGCCGCCGTGCAGCGGGCCGTCGCGCGCGGTACGTCCTTCGGTACGCCCGGTGAGGGCGAGGTCGCCCTCGCGGAGGAGATCGTCGCCCGGGTCGAGCCCGTCGAGCAGGTGCGGCTGGTGTCCAGCGGGACCGAGGCCACCATGTCGGCCATCCGGCTCGCCCGCGGATTCACCCGGCGGACCAAGGTGATCAAGTTCGCCGGGTGCTACCACGGGCACGTCGACTCGCTGCTCGCCGCCGCCGGCTCCGGCGTCGCCACGTTCGCGCTGCCCGACACCCCCGGTGTCACCGGGGCCCAGGCCGCCGACACGATCGTGCTGCCGTACAACGACCTCGAGGCCGTGCACGCCGCCTTCCACGCCCACCCCGGCGAGATCGCCTGCGTGATCACGGAGGCCTCGCCCGGCAACATGGGCGTCGTACCGCCGCTCCCAGGCTTCAACCAGGGGCTGAAGGACGCCTGCGCGCAGAACGGGGCGCTGTACATCTCCGACGAGGTGATGACGGGCTTCCGTACCAGCCGTGCCGGGTGGTACGGCGTCGACGGGGTCAGGCCCGACCTGATGACCTTCGGCAAGGTCATGGGCGGCGGCTTCCCGGCCGCGGCCTTCGGTGGCAGGGCCGACGTCATGGCCCACCTCGCGCCCGCCGGGCCCGTCTACCAGGCCGGCACCCTCTCCGGGAACCCGGTCGCCACCGCCGCGGGCCTCGCCCAGCTGCGGCTGCTCGACGACGCCGCGTACGACAAGGTCGACGCCGTGTCGGAGCAGATCCGGGGCCTGGTCACCGAGGCGCTCACCAAGGAGGGCGTGGCGCACCGGCTGCAGAGCGCCTCCAACATGTTCTCCGTCTTCTTCACGGACCGGTCCGTGCGGAACTACGAGGACGCCAAGGCGCAGGACTCCTTCCGCTTCACCGCGTTCTTCCACTCGCTGCTGGCGAACGGCGTCTACCTGCCGCCGTCGTCCTTCGAGTCCTGGTTCGTGTCCACGGCCCACGACGAGCGGGCCATCCAGAAGATCGCCGACGCCCTTCCGGCGGCGGCCCGAGCTGCGGCGGAGGCCACGGCAGCATGAGTGACAGCAAGGACATCACCGTCGTCCACCTCATGCGGCACGGCGAGGTGGAGAACCCGACCGGCGTCCTCTACGGGCGGCTGCCGGGCTACCGCCTCTCCGAGCTGGGCCGGCAGATGGCCGAGCGGGTCGCCGAGCACCTCGCCCCGCGCGATGTGACGTACGTCGTCGCCTCCCCGCTGGAGCGGGCGCAGGAGACCGCGACCCCGATCGCCAAGGCGCACGGCCTGGACCTGGACACCGACGAGCGGCTCATCGAGGCCGACAACGTCTTCCAGGGCAAGACCTTCGGCGTCGGGGACGGGGCGCTGCGCCGGCCGGAGAACTGGAAGCACCTGGTCAACCCGTTCAAGCCGTCCTGGGGGGAGCCGTACGTCGACCAGGTCGTGCGGATGATGGGCGCGCTGGACGCGGCGAAGGACCGGGCGCGCGGGCACGAGGCGGTGCTGGTGAGCCATCAGCTGCCGATCTGGATCGTGCGCTCGTACGTCGAGCGTCGGCGGCTGTGGCACGACCCGCGCAAGCGGCAGTGCACCCTCGCCTCCCTGACGACTTTCACCTACCAGGGCGACAAAATCGTTTCCGTCGGCTACTCCGAGCCCGCCCGCGACCTCGTCCCGGCTCATCTGCTGGCCGGTGCGAAGCCGGCGAAGGGGCAACAGGGGAAGGCCTTTGGGGCCTGAGGGTTCCGTACGGACAGGCTTGTTACGTTTGTTGCGGATTAACTGAATAACTGAGGAACCTACCGGTTCGTCACGCCCTCTGAGTGGGTGACCACCAGCAGGACGTGACGAATCGGGGTTCTCATGCGCACCTTCTCCCGCCGGGGAATGCTCGGCGTCAGCGTCGGCGCGGCCACCGCCGCCTCACTCGCCGGCTGCGGAACGCTCAACGGGTCAGACGGTTCCGGCCACGGTTCGGGTTCCGGCAAGGGAGGTTCCAAGGGCGGCAGCAGCGCGCACCCCGCCCGCCCCCTCGGCGACGGTTCCACGTCCTTCACCGGCAAGCAGCCCCACCAGCCCGCGAAGCCCGAGCCGCTGCACCCCGGTCAGGAGCCGCCGCAGTTCGTCATCTTCTCCTGGGACGGGGCGGGCGAGGTCGGCAACGGTCTCTTCCCGCGCTTCCTGGACCTCGCCAAGGAGCACGGGGCGAGCATGACCTTCTTCCTCTCGGGGCTGTACCTGCTGCCCGAGTCGAAGAAGCGGCTGTACGACCCGCCGAACAACCCGCGCGGCGCCTCCGACATCGGCTACCTCACCGACGAGCACATCAAGGCGACGCTCACCAACGTCCGCCGCGCCTGGCTCGAGGGCCACGAGATCGGCACCCACTTCAACGGGCACTTCTGCTCCGGCACCGGCACGGTCGGCAACTGGACCCCGCAGCAGTGGAAGAGCGAGATCGCGCAGGCGAAGTCCTTCGTGAAGCAGTGGCGCACCAACACCGGCTGGAAGGACATGCCGTCCCTGCCGTTCGACTACGAGAAGGAGCTCGTCGGCGGCCGTACGCCCTGTCTGCTCGGCCAGAACAACCTGCTGCCCACCGCCCGCGAGCTCGGCTGGCGCTACGACGCGTCCTCGCCGGGCGGCCGTCAGACGTGGCCGCAGAAGAAGCTGGGGATCTGGGACCTGCCGTTGCAGCAGATACCTTTCCCCGGGCACTCCTTCGAAGTGCTCTCCATGGACTACAACATGCTCGCCAACCAGTCCGTCAACTCCACCAAGGCCCCGGCCTACAACTACCCGGGCTGGCGCCGACAGTCCGCCCAGGCGTACATATCCGGATTCCAGCGGGCATACGAGTCAAACCGGGCACCTTTCTTCATAGGCAACCACTTCGAGCACTGGAACGGCGGCCTCTACATGGACGCCGTCGAGGAGGCCTTCAAGCACATCGCCCGGGAGAAGGAGAAGGGCGCGGACGTGCGGCTGGTCTCCTTCAAGCAGTTCGTGGACTGGCTGGACGTACAGAAGCCCGAGGTGCTCGCCAAGCTGCGTACCCTGGACGTCGGACAGCGGCCGGCGGGCGGCTGGAAGGGCTTCCTGTCGGACACGAAGTCGGCCTCCTCGAACGCCGCCTGAGACCGCTGCCCGAAACGCCGCCTGAAATGCGGGTTTCCGCCCGCAAGGGGGGTGCGCAACATCCCCAGAACGGGCATGCGAAACTTTTCACATGACTACCCGCAGCCGCCTCCTGCTCGCCGCCACGGCCGCCGCAGCGGCCCTGACCCTGTCCGCGTGCAGCTCGGGCGGCATCTCGGGCGGGGGCGGCGACACCAACTTCGTCACCGGCAAGAACGGCATCGACACGGTCGCCAAGGGCCACCGGGACCCGGCGCCGGACCTGTCCGGCAAGACCATCGACGGCAAGACCATCGACGTCGCCGACTACAAGGGCAAGGTCGTCGTCGTCAACATCTGGGGCTCCTGGTGCGGGCCGTGCCGCGCGGAGGGCAAGTACTTCGCCAAGGTCTCCAAGGAGTACGAGGGCAAGGGCGTCCAGTTCGTCGGCATCAACACCCGGGACAGCAGCACCACCCCGGCGGTCGCCTTCGAGAAGCAGCAGGGGATCACGTACCCCAGCCTCTACGACCCGACCGGCAGGCTGATGCTCCGCTTCAAGAAGGGCACGCTCAACCCGCAGCTGGTCCCCACCACGCTGATCCTCGACCGGGACGGGAAGATCGCCGCGCGGGCGCTGGAGGCGCTCAGCGACACCAGCCTGCTGAAGATGCTCAAGCCGGTCCTCGCGGAGAAGTGACGTGAGCGCGCTTCTCACC
Source organism: Streptomyces sp. NPDC020299 (assembly GCF_044387825.1). Lineage (NCBI taxonomy): Bacteria > Bacillati > Actinomycetota > Actinomycetes > Kitasatosporales > Streptomycetaceae > Streptomyces > Streptomyces sp. NPDC020299. The sequence goes on along the minus strand of NZ_JBIRWL010000019.1, from coordinate 120,749 downwards.
CTCGCCGCGGGGGCGGACCCGAACCAGACCGTCCTCAACGGCGCCCTGCTGGTCGCCCTGCCGGTCGCCCTGCTGGCCGGCCTCGTCTCCTTCTTCTCCCCGTGCGTACTGCCGCTCGTCCCCGGCTACCTCTCCTATGTGACCGGCATCACCGGCGCCGACCTGGAGGACGCCCGACGGGGCCGGATGGTGGCGGGTGCCTCCCTGTTCGTACTCGGCTTCACCGCCGTGTTCGTCTCCGGCGGGGCGCTGTTCGGCTACTTCGGGGCCACGCTCCAGGAGTACAAGGGCACCCTGACCAAGGTGCTCGGCGTGCTCATGATCCTGCTGGGCGTCTTCTTCATGGGGCTGATGCCCTGGCTCACCCAGCGCGAGTTCCGCTTCCACAAGCGGCCGGCGACCGGCCTGGCGGGCGCGCCCGTACTCGGCGCGCTGTTCGGCATCGGCTGGACACCCTGCATCGGCCCCACCCTCGCGTCGGTGACCGCCCTCTCATGGCACGAGTCGAGCGCCGGCCGCGGCGCCATACTCACCGTCGCCTACTGCCTCGGCCTCGGCGTCCCCTTCGTCCTCACCGCCGTCGCCTTCCGCAAGGCCCTCGGTGCGTTCGGCTGGGTCAAGCGCCACTATGTCTGGGTGATGCGCATCGGCGGCACGATGATGATCGTGACCGGTGTGCTGCTGCTGACCGGCGCGTGGGACCGTCTGGTGCAGGAGATGCAGACCTGGTCCGACGGCTTCAATGTGGGGATCTGACCGATGAGCAAGGCCACCACCGACAACTCCCCGAACAGCGCCGAGGACCAGGACCTCGGGGCGGCCGGCTCCCAGCTGTCCACCGCCCCGCAGGAAGAGCTGGTGAGCTTTCCCTCCCTCGGCGTCATCGGCTGGGTCCGCTGGTTCTGGCGCCAGCTGACCTCCATGCGGGTCGCGCTGCTGCTGCTCCTGCTGCTGTCGCTCGGCGCGATCCCCGGCTCGCTGATCCCGCAGACCGGCGCCGACATCAACAAGGTCGCCGACTTCCGCAAGACGCACAGCACGCTCGCGCCGATCTACGACAAGCTCGGCCTCTTCCACGTCTACAGCTCGGTGTGGTTCTCCGCGATCTACATCCTGCTGTTCGTCTCCCTCATCGGCTGCATCGTCCCGCGCACCTGGCAGTTCGTCGGCCAGCTGCGCGGCCGGCCGCCCGCCGCGCCCAAGCGGCTGAACCGGCTGCCCGCCTACACCACCTGGCGCACCGAGGCCGACCCCGAGCAGGTCCGTGAGGCCGCGCTCGCCCTGCTGAAGAAGCGCCGCTTCCGCGCCCACGCCTCCGGTGACGCCGTCGCCGCCGAGAAGGGCTACGTGCGTGAGCTGGGCAACCTGGTCTTCCACATCGCGCTGATCGTGCTGCTGGTCGCCTTCGCCTCGGGCCAGCTGTTCAAGTCGGACGGCACCAAGCTGGTCGTCGAGGGCGCCGGGTTCTCCAACTCGATCATCCTGTACGACGACTTCAAGTCCGGCAGCCTCTTCAAGAGCGACGACCTGGTGCCCTTCAGCTTCGACCTGAAGGATTTCCAGGGCACCTACGAGATGAGCGGCCCGAACAAGGGCACCCCGCGCACCTTCCAGGCGAAGATCGACTACAGCAAGGGCGCGTACGGCAAGCCACAGCCGACGACCATCAAGGTCAACCAGCCGCTGAAGATCGACGACGCCAAGGTCTACCTCGTCAGCCACGGCTACGCGCCCGTCATCACCGTCCGTGACGGCAAGGGCACCGTCGTCTACAAGGACGCCGTGCCGCTGCTGCCGCTCGACGGGAACGTCAGCTCGCAGGGCGTCATCAAGGTGATGGACGGCTACAAGAACGCCAAGGGCGTCAGCGAGCAGCTGGGCGTGAAGGCCTTCTTCCTGCCCACCTACGGCGGTGGCACCTCGGTGCTCTCCCAGTTCCCGGCGCTGCTGAACCCGGTGCTGAACCTGGAGCCGTACCACGGAGACCTCGGCGTGGACGCGGGCCTGCCGCAGAGCGTGTACCAGCTCGACAAGACCCACATGAAGGCCTACAAGGACGCCAAGGGCGCGCAGCTGAGGGACAACCTCAAGCCGGGGCAGACCATGCAGCTGCCCAACGGCGCCGGCTCGATCACGTTCGAGAAGGACGTGAAGGAGTGGGCCGGCTTCGAGATCGTCCAGGAGCCGGGCAGCGGCTGGGCGCTCGGCGGCGCGTTCGCCGCGATCTTCGGCCTCGCCGCGTCCCTGTTCATCCAGCGCCGCCGCGTCTGGGTGCGGGCCGTCCGCGGCGCCGACGGCGTCACGGTCGTCGAGATGGCCGGCCTCGGCCGCAGCGAGTCCGCCAAGGTTCCCGAGGAGCTGGGCGACCTCGCCGGCATCCTCTACGACCAGGCGCCGGGGGCACCCGACCCCGACGACGACCCTTCACCGACCCCCGACCCCCAAGTCGTACCTGCCGAAGGGGCTGAAAAGCCGTGACTTCCGCCGCCGCAACCGCGCTCGCCGCCGCAACCAACGAACATCTCGCGAGCGTCAGCAACACGCTGATCTACTCGTCGATGGCCGTCTACACCCTGGCCTTCTTCGCCTACATCGCCGAGTGGCTGTTCGGCAGCCGCAGCAAGGTGGCCCGTACGGCCGCCGCGCTCACGGCGGACACCAAGGCCGCGAAGGGGCCCGCCGTCACCGTGCAGCAGGCCGGCGGGACCGCCGTGCTGGAGCGGCCCAAGGTCGTCGTCCGGTCCGCGGCCGGTGCCCGGGACGTGCCGGACGGGCCCGGCGCCCACGGCGGTGACGAGCAGGGCGACCTGTACGGCCGGATCGCCGTCTCCCTCACCGTGCTCGCCTTCCTCGTGGAGCTGGCCGGTGTCGCCGCCCGCGCGGCCTCCGTGGGGCGGGCGCCGTGGGGCAACATGTACGAGTTCAACATCACGTTCTCGACGGTCGCCGTCGCCGTGTACCTCGGGCTGCTGGCGCTGAAGAAGAACGTCCGCTGGATGGGCCTGTTCCTCGTCACCACGGTCCTGCTCGACCTGGGCCTCGCGGTCACCGTCCTCTACACGGCGAGCGACCAGCTGGTCCCGGCCCTGCACTCGTACTGGCTGTACATCCACGTCTCCACCGCGATCTTCTGCGGCGCGGTGTTCTACGTCGGCGCGGTCGCCACGATCCTGTACCTCTTCAAGGACTCGTACGAGAACAAGCTCCAGACCGGCGGCAAGCCCGGCAGCTTCGCGACCTCGGTGCTGGAGCGCCTGCCCGCCTCCGCCTCGCTCGACAAGTTCGCCTACCGCGTCAACGCGGCCGTCTTCCCGCTGTGGACGTTCACGATCATCGCGGGCGCGATCTGGGCGGGCGACGCCTGGGGCCGCTACTGGAACTGGGACCCCAAGGAGACCTGGTCCTTCATCACCTGGGTCGCCTACGCCTGCTACCTGCACGCCCGCGCCACGGCCGGCTGGAAGGGCCGCAAGGCCGCCTACCTGGCGATGATCGCGTTCGGCTGCTGGCTGTTCAACTACTACGGCGTCAACATCTTCGTCACCGGCAAGCACTCCTACGCGGGCGTCTGAGCACCCGGACCAGGATGCGATGCCGGGACACGAAGACCTCCGTGTGGTGGAGTCCTGGACAGCTCCACCACACGGAGGTCTTCGCCGTGATCAAGTCCGGCCGGTGTCAACAACGCTCGTGATCAATATGACTAGAGCCTGTCCGGCCTGTGGGTCAGTCCCTGACCTGCGTGTCGAGGAACTTCGCGGTGGTCCGCTGGGGCGCGCCGCACGCGGCCACGGATTTCTGGTACCACTGCTTCCACGGACCCCAGACGGTGTACGTGTCGCCGTTGATGCCGTCGGTGCAGAGGATCTTGAGCCGCTGCTCTCCCGGGCCGTAGTGGCAGGTCTGACTGATCGAGTAGGTGTTGATCTGGTGGAACCCGCAGCCGTGCACCGCGGCGCTGGCCGGGGTGGCCACGGCGATGGGCGCGGCCACGGCGATGCCGCCGAGCAGCAGCGGCGTCGAGAGGACCGAGGTGAGCTTCCTCTTGCCGAGCGTCTTCCTGTTGAACACAAGATCCCCCTCTGTTCGGGCCGGCTGGTCAGGCCGGCCGCGCGCCGTCGGTCGTGGATGACCGACAGACTGGTCGGGGAGCACGATACTGATCCGTCGCGGATCATGTCCATGACTTAACTCGCGCGTGAGTCGCTGACGGCGACGCCCGTAACCGGGTGCGCAACCCTCGGCCACGGGTCAGGCTGGTGTCATGACCGGTTCCATCGAACAGGGCACCAGCCAGACCCATGGGAACACGCACATCGTGCACTTCCTGATACGGCTTCCCCGGCCCGTCGAGAAGGTCTGGCCGGCGCTCGCCACGCCGGAGGGGCTGGCCGGCTGGTTCGGGGACGTCGACGTGCTGGAACCGCGGCTCGGCGGGACCGTCGCGCTGCGCGGGCTGGGGGCCGGGGAGGTCACCGCGTGGGACGTGGACCGGGTCGCCGAGTACACCGTGGAGGGCGGCGGACGCGTCCGCTTCCATCTGGAGCGGGACGAGGAGGGCGGGACCGCGCTGCGGTTCACCCACGAGTTCCAGGACGACGGGGAGACGGGACCGGACTGGCGGGCTCGATTCGAACTTTTGATCGAACATATGGGGGAGACCGCCGAGGCCTCCTAGGACGGCGGCAGACACTCCTTCCCCGGCGGCTTCCCCTCCGGCCAGGCCGTCTTCACGAAACGGGAACCGCCCTCGGGCACGAGCTCCACGATCGGCACCGCCTTGTCGTACGGATTGCCGTGCGCGTCCAGACAGATCCAGCCGCTCGCCCCGCCCAGCCGCAGCGCCCCCTGCACCTGGGTCCACTCGTGGCCCACCGCAGCCAGCGTCGGGGTCGCCGTACCGCCGTGCGTGGCCATGCGGACGCCGCGCACGGCCAGCCGTACGGCGTCGTAGCCGATGATCAGCTGGCCGTCGTCCAGGGCCACCGAGCCGATCGGCCCGACCGGCCCCCGCTTGCCGTCGACCACCAGCTCCGCCAGGTCCCGCGCGTCCTTGGCCGACCCGCCGGTGGCCGTCGCCGGAACCCCGGCCCAGGCGTCCGGATGGGCGAGGGAGGTGTACCGCACGGAGAGGTTGTGCTCCAGGGCGCCGTGGTCCAGCTTCTTGTCGCCGGTCAGGTACGAGCCCTCGTCCCCGGTGAGCAGGGTGAACTTGCGGTCCTCGCAGCCGCGTTGGCCGAGCGCGTTGATGAACTGCCGTAGCTGGGTGTGCCGGCCCGCGAACAGGATCGTGTCCGTCGTCCTGGGCGTGGAGCACAGGATCTGCGTGATCTCCCAGAACGTGTTGGCGGTGGTGCCCTCCTTGCTGCGGTCGGCGGGCGGGTAGAACGGCCGCGGCTCGTACCGCGAACCCTTCAGCAGCGTCGTGAACGCGCTCTGCAGCGTCCGTGTGTACGGGTCCCCGGGATTGTCGTACACCAGCAGCGCCTTGCCCGCGCCGACCTTCGCGAACGAGGTCAGCGCCCGGGCCTCGTCGGTGTTGGTCGGCGAGACGCGGGCCAGCCCGGGGAAGGGGTTCTTGCCGCCCTGCCCGTTGGCCAGGTCGTCGGCGGTGATGGACGAGCCGACCACCGGGATCCCGCGCCGGGTCAGCTCCGCGACGGCCTTCTTGTTGTTGTCGGTGCTCTGCCCGATCCCCGCGACCGCCCGCAGCCGGTCGGCGGTCTTCGTCATCCGGCCCAGCTGGTCCACCGTGTGCTGCCAGTGGCCCCCGGTCGCACCGGAGTTGGCGAGCAGCAGCCGGATCGCCGGGGTCCCGCCGTTGGAGTTGTGGTTGGCCTGGTACTGAGCCAGATAGGCGCCCTGCAACTGGTGCTGGATGTCGGCCAGGTTCGCCGGAGCGGTCGAGGTGTACGGCAGCATCAGGGCCACCGTCACGTACGTGCCGCTCTTCAGCCGCCGGTTCTCCCGGTCGATGGCCCGCACCGCGTCCCGGAGCTGGGGCCGCCCGAAGTCGTACGCACCCGTCGCCACGCCCACGCACTCGTCGCTGCCCTCCGGCCGCACCACCCCGGGCGCGCAGGACCGGTCGTCGTGCGCGAGCGTCCGCACCGCGAAGACCAGGCCGGTCAGCAGGGCCGCCGTCACCAGCAGCGCCAGATAGCGGCGCAGCGGGATCTCCCAGACACCCTCGCGCACCCACGTGCCCACGCCTGTGCGCGCCATCACGCCTCCCCGCTCGGGTCGTCCGGGTCGCCTGTGCCGTCGCCGTCTTCCTCGTCGTCCCAGGTGTCCGGCGGGCGCCCGGCGAGCGCGGCCGCCGGCCAGTCCCGGGAGGCCCGCCACAGCAGCGCGTTGCCCGCCGGCCGCAGATTCGACAGCTGCTCCAGCTCGAACCGCAGCCGGTCGCAGACCCTGGGGTCGGGCAGCACCAGCGGATCGGCCAGCTGCCACACCGCGTGCAGCAACCGCCGTACCCGCAGGTGCAGTACGCCGTCCACGCCCTCCGGCACCGCCAGGTCGGTGTCCGTGCGGCCCAGCGCCACGGCGGCCCGCCGGTCGCCCCGGCCGGTGAAGTCGCGGCCCTCGGCGTCGTGCGCGTGGAAGTAGGGCGCGGCGGCGACGAAACGGAGGGTGCGCAGCCAGGCGCGGGTGCCGGCGGTGGGGAAGGTGTCGCGCAGATGGGCGACCGCCGAGTCCGCCGCGCCCAGGGCGAGTTCGTGGTGCAGCCGGTAGCGGGCGCGGCCGGGCTCCGCCGCGCCGTCCGGCGCGTAGTGCGCGACCAGGGTCTCGTGGGCCGTGCGCCAGCCGCTGTGGTCGGCGTCCCGCAGATGCAGCCGGAGCAGCAGCAGGGTCCGTACGAAGGGGTCGCCGACGAAGTGCCCGGGGGTGCCCGGCAGTCCCTCCTGGGCGAGCCGGGTCTGCAGGGCCCGTACGTCCGCCGGGCCGAAGTCGTCCGGGAGCAGCGCGGCGGCCAGCGCGCAGGCCGAGTCGTGGTCGTGGGCGGCGGCCAGCACGGTCAGTTCGTCCAGGCGGTCGTCGGGCACCAGCCGGTCGAGGAGCTCGCGGTAGGCGGGCGCTGCGTCGTGGTCCTCGTGCAGCCGTACCTCGGCGGTGAGCAGCTCCCCGAGGGACGTGGCCCCGGGCAGGTGCTGCGCGGCCGACTCGGCGAGCAGGGCGATGCCCAGCGGGTTGCCGCCGGTCAACCGGTGGGTGGCGTGCGGTAGTTGGGGCGGCACCGGGAGCTCGTCGCAGACCGCGCCGACGATGTGCAGGGTGTCGTCGGGACTGAGCGGCGGCAGCGACACCAGCAGCGCCCGGGAGGACGGCACGGCCGCGTCCGGGGCCCAGTCGCTGCGCCGGGCCAGCTCGGGCAGGCCGCGGCGGGCGGCGTTGCGCAGCGCCTCCCGCCCGTCGCCGCGCCGGGCGCCGACGAACACCACCTGGTCGGCGATGCCCTCGGCCCGGTCCCGCAGCACGGCGTCGACGAGCCCCGGACCCGGCGCGCTCTGCGCGTTGTCGACCAGCACCAGCGGCCGGCCCAGGCGCTGCATGCGCGGCAGCATCCCCGCGTACGCCTCCGCCAGGTCGGCGAGCAGGGCCCGTACGAGATACCGCTCGGCGTGCTCCCGGGAGGTGCCGCCCGCCCGGAAGTGCCCCGCCAGCAGCATCAGCCCGCGCTGGGCGTGCCCGCCCGCGTTCGGGTACGAGCGGTACCACACGGACGCCTTCTGGTGCCGCCGGTGCGTGAACCCCTCCGCGACCGACTCCAGGGTGGCCTCGATCGCCCCGGACAGCAGCGGCCCGGTCCCGGTGGCGGCGGCCACGACCTTCGCCGCCACCTTCCCGGCCCACCGGCCGGCGAAGCCGCTGATCCACGACCCGCTCTCGTTCAGCAGCAGGATCCGCTCGACCTCCCGCCGGATCCGCTCCGAGTCGGCGTCGCCCCAGCCGCTCGCCGCCACTGCGACCAGGCCCGACATCAGCCGCGGGAACTGGATCCGCCCGGCGCCGGTCACCGGCTCGGCGAGCTGCTCGGCGATCACGAGCAGCCCCTGCGCCACCGGCGACCAGGACTCGGCGGGCCGCTCCGCGGGCGGACCGGCGAACTGCGCGTCGGCACAGTCGATCAACGCGACCGGCGTGTGCCCCTTGTACGCCTCCCGCAACTCCCCGAGCACCGAGCTCTTGCCCAGCCCCCGGGCCCCCGTGAGCAGGACGAGGGGCAGCTCCCTGGGATGCTCGACCGGATGCGCGCGATGCTGGTACGGGCGCAGGCCCACCAGCCGCGGAGCGAGTCCGGCCGGATCCGTGTCGAACAGGGCCCCACGCCCATGCAGACGTCTGTGCACCGCATCCCCCCTCGAACTCCAGTGTAAGAAGGGACAGTTGCTTCCGGCCAGATCGCGTGATGTCCGTTGGGTTACGAATGTGCCCGGATCGTCAGCCGACGGTGATCGAATCCAGCTTCGCCCGCAGATAAACATGCGAATCGACGGGCGGATACGCCACCCGCCCCACCGGCGCGGGCACGGACTCCACCAGCGTCCCCGGCGTGCACTCCCCGAAGTACACGAGCGACATCAGCTCCTCGGCGGGCGCGTCCACGGGCGGCGGCAGCACCCGGTGCCGCCCGGACCGCCACCGGTCACCGGTCCAACGGGCCAGCAGATCACCGATGTTGATGGTGAGCGCGGCCGGGTCGTAGGGCGCGTCCTCCCAGCCGCCCCCGCCCTGCGAGGGGTCCGTGTACACCTGGAGCCCGCCCTTGCCGGCCTGCCGGTCCAGGATGGTGACCGTCCCGAAGTCGGTGTGCGGCCCGATCCGGAACTGCCCCGGCCGAGCCTCGCCGATCACGTCGGACCCGGGGTACCAGTTGACGTTGAAGCCGTACGTCGGGTGGTCCATGTGCCTGCTGAAGAAGTCCGGCTCGACCCCGAGCGCGTACCCGAGCAGGGACAGCAGCTCCTTCTCCAGCCCGGCCATCCTCCCGAGGTACTCCTCGCACAGGGCCCGCAGCTCGGGCACTTCGGCGGGCCACACGTTGGGCGCGTACCACTCCGCGTTGACCACCGGATCCTCGAACGGCTCGTGCGTGGCGAAGGTCAGCGATTCCTTCAGGTCCGGTGGTGTCTCGGTCCCCTCGGCGTACGCGTTGGCCTCCGCGCCCGGCCCCAGCCAGCCGCGCCCGCCGACCCTCGCCTCGTACGCCTGCTTCACCTCGGCGGGCAGCGTGAAGAACGCCCGCGCCGCCGCCCGGATCCGCTCCCGCAGCCCCGGCGCCACCCCGTGCCCGCTGACCAGCAGGAACCCGGCGGTCTGGAGGGCCTCGTCGACGGTACGGGCGATCCGGGCGCGGGCGTCCGGATCACCGTGCCGCCAGGGCCGGAGGTCGATGGTGGGGATGCGGGGCTCAGTCACCGCGGATGTCGCTGCCGATGTCACGTCCGATGTCCTCATTCCACAGAGCCGGGTTCTCAGCGATGAAGTCGCGCATCATCGCCGTGCACTCCGGGTCGTCGAGGAGGACCACCTCCACTCCGTTCCCGGCGAGCCAGTCGTGCCCGCCGGGGAAGGTGACCGCCTCGCCGACCACCACCCGCGAGATGCCGAACTGCCGGACCAGACCCGAGCAGTACCAGCACGGCGAGAGTGTGGTCACCATCGTCGTGCCCCGGTACGTCCGCTGCCGTCCCGCCGCGCGGAAGGCCGCCGTCTCCGCGTGCGCCGAGGGGTCGCCGTCCTGCACCCGGCGGTTGTGACCGCGGCCGAGGAGGGCGCCGTCGGCGCCGTAGAGCGCGGCCCCGATCGGGATACCGCCCTCGGCGAGCCCGGTCCGGGCCTCGGCGACGGCGGTGGCGAGCCAGATCCGTGCTTGTGCCTGCTCCATGCCCCCACTCTCCTCCTGGAGCGGCCCTGGGGACGGGAGCCCGCCCGTGCCGAGCGTTGAGCGTTACGAGCCGAGCAGCTGAAGGATCTTGTTGACCGCCTCGACGACCGGCTGGCCCACCGCCCCGACGGTCGCCGCGATACCCGCGACGGCCATCAGCGCTCCGTGCCGCTGCTGTGCCGGTGCGGCGGGGTCGGCCGTGATCGCCGGCAGGGAGTCGTCGATCGCCTGGGCACTGGCCGGCGCGACCTGTGTGCGCAACTCCGCCACCAGCGCGACCAGTTCGCGGACCGCGGCCTCCAACTCCGGGGAGGCGGCGGGGGCGGCGGTCACCGTCTTGTTCTTGACGATGCCCGTGTTGCCCTGCCCGCCGTGCATGTTCACGCTGTCGCCGAAGTAGTAGTTGTCGCCGCTCACGCGTGCCCCACCCCCACGTTGCCCGTACCGCCGTACATGTTGACGTTGTCTCCGAAGTAGTAGTTCTTGGGGTTGACCATGATGCGGTCCACCCTGACCTGGAACTCGGTGTCGGGATGCTCGATCGCGTGCACGATGGAACCGACCAGCGCGTCCAGCTGGTGCGGGTCGGGGCTCGTCACCACGGCGATGGACGGGCCGGACGTCTCCACGGCCAGGACGTACTGCGTCGGCGCCGTCAGCACGGAGAACAGCTCGACCACGCTGAAGACCAGCGCGGCCACCGAGCCCAGCCACACGAACGTGATGATCCCACTGGCCGTGTCCTGGCTCGCGATGCCCGTGATGCCGCCGAGGATCGTCAGGGCGCAGGCCACCGACAGGATGATCCCCAGACGCTTCAGGAAGAGCACGGTGGCTTCCTGACGCTTCGGCTTCAGCAGGAAGGTGTGGACCCGCGTGATGTTCTCCAGCGGATACGCCGCCCCGCCGACCCACAGCAGCCGTTTGCCGACCCGCAGGTCGACGGCCGTCACCGTCCGCGGCGGCTGGGCGGGCGGCGCCGGGATGTCGAACTGGCCCGGTGGTTGCGGCTGTGGTTGTGTAGCCGGTGGTTCCGTACTGCTCATGCGTCCCCCTGAGGCATGGGTGATGACACGGCCCCTTACGCGGCCCATCACTGTCCGGTGGTCATTAACCACTCGAAGTGGCTTCCGGTGCAAGCCGGAATCGGTGGTCAACTGTGAGGCTCGTGTGCAGAGTTGAGCCGCGGGAGGCCTGGCGGCTGCCCCTATGCTGGGCGTGCCCGCACAGGCAGAGCACGTACGCCGGGAGGCTTTTGTGGCAGCGCTGGAGCCGGACGACCCGCGCTCCGTCGGGGACCCGCCGTGCCTTCCTGCTCGGCGGAGTCGGCGCGGTCGCCGCGGTCGGGACCGGGGGCGCGTTCTGGTTCGGCCGGTCCGTGCTCGGCGAGGAAGACGCCGGCAAGGGTCCCGACCGGGTGCCTGCCCCAGGCGGCGCCGCTCCGTCGGCAGCCGCCCGCCCGCGGGGGTCGGCGATCGGTGTCTGGCCGCTCGACGAGACCTCCGGCACGCTCGCCAGGGACACCGGGGTGGCGTTCCGGCAAGGACGGCGCCGCCGAGTTCGACGGAAAGACCAGCCAGGTCGTCACCGCGGGCCCGGTGCTCAGGACCGGCGCCGGGCACGGCTTCACGGTCTCGGCCTGGGTCTGCCTGTCCGCCGTGCCGGGCTTCTTCGCCACCGCCGTCAGCCAGGAGGAGACCACCGCCGACAGCGGTGACAGCGGCTTCTTCCTCCAGTACTCGAGCGAGGAGAAACGCTGGGCCTTCGCCCGCCCCGGCCGGCGCGCGGTCGGCTACACGGTCCCCGCCGCGGCCACCTGGACCCACCTGGTCGGCGTCTGCGACGCCGCCGCCGGCAAGCTGCGGCTCTACGTCAACGGCGTGCAGGAAGCGGCGATCACCGACACCAAGCCGACCGCCGCCACCGGCCCCCTGGTGATAGGCCGCGCGAAGTACGGCGGCAGGCCCACCGACTTCTTCCCCGGCGCCATCAAGGACGTCCGGGTCTTCGCCCGGGCCCTGACCTCGGCACGCATCAAGACGCTGCCGTGACGCGGTCCCGGTGTCAGTCCCCCTTGGGGTCGTCCTTGTTCAGGGACTTGAGGAACTCGGGGTTGTCGTCGGGCGCCACCCAGCGGCCCCCGCCCTCGCCCCCGCGTCCGGCCAGGCCCGGGACGCCCGCACGGGCGCCGCGGTTCTTGCCGGCGATCAGCCAGGCGACCGGGCCGACGAGCACCTCGCCGAAGAGCAGGATGACGATCACCCAGATCACCTTCGGCAGCGCGCGCACCTCCTCCTCGGGGGTGTTGAGGCAGTCCACGAAGGCGTAGATCCACAGCGCCAGGACCAGCAGGAGCGGCAGATACCTGAGCATGGGTGTGCGATCTCCTCGTGAAGTGGGACGGCCCCGATGACCGGGCCAGGGTAGCGGGTGGCCGGAACCCGTCCCCGCGGGCGGCCGACAAGGGGGGAGGCCCCCGCACCCGGCAGCGGTGGAGGAGCGCCTCCGCGTCCGAGGGCGGGACGGTGAACGGGCCGAGGCGTCGGCCTCGTAGTGATCGCGACGGTACGGCCCGCCGCCGACCGGCAGCAACAGCAGCCGGTGACCGCCCTGGTGCCGGCCACCGCGCTCCCCGCCGGGCGCCGTACGACTCACCGCGGGACCGGTGAGCACCCGGATGCGCCGTCACCCCGACGACATGCGCGGGCGGCAGGCCGATCCGGTTCCCGAACCCGGCCCGGTGCAGCCCGCCGACATGGCGCGGCGCCGCTCCGAGCGGGGCGCGCGTCGGGCGCGGACGGGCCTCCGCGATACTGGGACGCATGGCTTACGACGATCTTCGCTCCCTGCTCAGGGCACTGGAGCGCGAGGGAGACCTCAAGCGCATCAAGGCCGAGGTCGACCCGTACCTGGAGGTCGGGGAGATCGTCGACCGGGTGCAGAAGTCCGGCGGCCCCGCCCTGCTCTTCGAGAACGTGAAGGGCTCCGCGATGCCGTTGGCGATGAACGTCTTCGGCACCGACCGCCGGCTGCTGAAGGCGCTCGGCCTGAAGTCGTACGGCGAGATCAGCGACAAGATCGGCGGCCTGCTGCGCCCCGAACTGCCGCACGGCTTCGTCGGTGTGCGCGAGGCCTTCGGCAAGCTCGGCGCGATGGCGCACGTACCGCCGAAGAAGGTGAAGTCCGCGGGCGCGCCCGTGCAGGAAGTCGTCCTGCACGGCGACGAGGTGGACCTCGACCGGCTCCCCGCGCTGTTCACCTGGCCCAAGGACGGCGGCTCCTTCTTCAACCTGGGGCTCACCCACACCAAGGACCCCGAGACCGGCATCCGCAACCTCGGCCTGTACCGCCTCCAGCGCCACGACAAGCGCACCATCGGCATGCACTGGCAGATCCACAAGGACAGCCGCAACCACTACCAGGTAGCGGCCCGCAAGGGCGAACGCCTCCCGGTCGCGATCGCCTTCGGCTGCCCCCCTGCCGTCACCTACGCCTCCACCGCCCCCCTCCCGGGCGACATCGACGAGTACCTCTTCGCCGGGTTCATCGCGGGCAAGCGCATCGAGATGGTCGACTGCAAGACGGTCCCGCTCCAGGTCCCGGCGAACGCCGAAGTCGTACTGGAGGGCTGGCTGGAGCCCGGCGAGATGCTCCCCGAGGGCCCCTTCGGCGACCACACCGGCTTCTACACCCCGCAGGAACCGTTCCCCGCGCTGAAGATCGACTGCGTGACGATGCGCCGCCGCCCCCTGCTCCAGTCGATCGTCGTCGGCAGGCCCCCGACGGAGGACGGCCCCCTCGGCCGCGCGACGGAGCGCTTCTTCCTCCCCCTGCTGAAGATCATCGTCCCGGACATCGTGGACTACCACCTGCCCGAGGCCGGCGGCTTCCACAACTGCGCGATCGTCTCGATCGACAAGAAGTACCCCAAGCACGCGCAGAAGGTGATGCACGCGATCTGGGGGGCACACATGATGTCGCTCACCAAGCTGATCGTGGTCGTCGACTCCGACTGCGACGTCCACGACCTCCACGAGGTCGCCTGGCGGGCCCTCGGCAACACCGACTACGCCCGCGACCTCACGGTGGCCGAGGGCCCCGTCGACCACCTCGACCACGCCTCCTACCAGCAGTTCTGGGGCGGCAAGGCAGGCATCGACGCCACGAAGAAGTGGCCCGAGGAGGGGTACACGCGGGACGGGGGGTGGCCGGACATGGTCCTGTCGGACCCGGATACGGCGGCCCTGGTGGACCGCCGCTGGAAGGAGTACGGGCTGTGAGCAGCGCGTCAGCCGCGATCCCCCAGCCGGGACGCACCAAGGCGTTCCTGCGCCTGGTGATGATCGAGCACTCCGTCTTCGCGCTCCCCTTCGCCTACATCGCCTCCCTCACCGCGATGTACCAGGCGGACCGGAACATCCACTGGGGCCGGCTGCTCCTGGTCACCGTCTGCATGGTGGGCCTGCGCACCTTCGCGATGGCGGTCAACCGGATCATCGACCGCGAGATCGACGCCCGGAACCCGCGCACGGCCCACCGGGAGCTCGTCACCGGCGCGATGTCGGTCAAGCACGCCTGGACGGGCGCCCTGATCGCCCTGGTGGTCTTCCTCGGCGCGGCGGCCCTGCTGAACCCCCTCTGCCTGGCCCTGGCCCCCATCGCCGTGATCCCGATGGTGGTCTACCCCTACGGCAAGCGTTTCACGAACTTCCCCCAGGCCATCCTGGGCCTCGCCCAGGCGATGGGCCCGGTCGGCGGCTGGCTCGCGATCAGCGGCGAGTGGTCCTGGAACGCGGTGATCCTCGGTCTGGCCGTCGGCGTCTGGATCGGCGGCTTCGACCTGATCTACGCCTGCCAGGACGTCGAGACCGACCGTGAGGTCGGCGTCATGTCCGTCCCGGCCCGTTTCGGCATCCCGGCGGCCGTGTGGGGCGCGCGCGTGTGCCACACGATCACCACGGCCCTGTTCGTCTGGTACGGGGTGGCCACGGGCGCCGGCGCGTTCTTCTGGCTGGGCCTGCTGGTCGTCGCGGGCGCCTTCGTGTACGAGCACCGGATCGTCCGCCCCCATGACCTCTCCCGCCTCAACAGGGCGTTCTTCCAGGTCAACGGCTTCATCGGGATCGCCCTGTTCGTGTGCGCCCTGCTCGATCTGCTGGTGCGCGGCCTCACGGTGTAGCCCGATCGGGTGGGGGCCGTTTCCCCGCGGGCCCGGCCGAGCGCCCCCGACAGCGCCCCACCCGCCCTGAACACCGCTCGCCCCGCCGGTACGCTCAAGATGTGAACGCAGGAGAAACGCAGCGCGTGCCTTGGATCGTGGGGGTGTCCGGAGCGTCGGGGACGCCGTACGCGGCTGCCGTGCTGCGGGCGCTGCTGGAGGCGGGGGAGTCGGTCGACCTCGTGGTGTCGAGGGCGTCACGGCTCACGTTGCTGGACGAGACGGGGATCTCGTTCCGGGACGCGCACTGGCAGGACGACCTTCGGGAATGGCTGGCCAGGGGGGCCGACGGCAAGCCGGACACGTTCGAGGTGGACGTCGAGGGGGTGCGGTACTGGAGCGCGGGGGACCTGGCGGCAGGGCCGTCCTCGGGGTCGTACCCGGCGAAGGGCATGCTGATCGTGCCCGCCTCCACCGCCGGTGTGGCCGGGGTCGCGCTCGGGCTGTCGAAGGATCTGCTGCAACGGGCCGCGAGCGTCACCCTCAAGGAGCGCCGCACGCTCGTCGTGGCCGTACGGGAGACCCCGCTGAACGGGCAGACGCTGCGTCACCTGGTCGCGCTGGACGACGCGGGCGCCACCGTGGTCCCCGCCTCCCCGGCCTTCTACGCGGGCGCCACCCACATCCAGGACCTGGTGGACTTCGTCGCCGGACGCGTCCTCGACGCGGCGGGCGTGGAGCACCGCCTCTACCGCCGCTGGCAGGGGGAGCTGGGCGGCGGCGACGCAACCCGCGGGACATGAGCGCCATCTGAGCAAGTCGAGTCACTGGCAGTACGCGGTACGCAGTACCTCTCATCACTCCAAGAACTTTTCACCGGAAGGCTTCGATCGCATGGACGCGGTGGACAGGCAGCTCATCCAGGCCCTGAGGGAGAACGGCCGGGCCTCCTACGCGGAGCTGGGGCGCCTCGTCGGCCTGTCGGGACCCAGCGTCACCGACCGCATCAACCGGCTGGAGGCGGCCGGCGTCATCACCGGCTACCGGGCCACCGTCGACTCCGCCTCCCTCGGCCTCGGAGTCACGGCCCTGATCGGCATCTCGCTCTCCGACGCCGCCGACCACGAGGACGTGGCCGGCCGGCTGAAGGACCTGCCGGAGATCGAGGACTGCTGGTTCATCGCGGGCGACGACTCCTTCATGCTCAAGGTCCGCTCCCCGCACGTGGACGGGCTGGAGAAGACCATCCGCCGGCTCAGCGGGACGAAGGGCGTCTCGCGGACCCGTACCACCATCGTGCTGTCCACGAAGTGGGAGAACCGGGTCGGGGAGCTGCCGGAAGAGGTCTAGGCGCGAAGCGCCGTATGGGGGCACCGCCCGCCCGAAGGGTGGGGGAGTAACGTTGGCCGCGCTGTCTAGGAAAGGTGTTGGCATGGACGTCGGGCTCAAGCGCGAGCTGGAGGAGAAGGTCCGCTCCGGTGAGCGGCTGACCCGCGAGGACGGCATCGCGCTGTACGAGTCGGACGACCTGGCCTGGCTCGGCGGCCTCGCCCACGAGGTGCGGACGCGGAAGAACGGCGACGTCGTCCACTTCAACGTCAACCGGCACCTCAACATGACCAACGTGTGCACGGCGTCCTGCGCCTACTGCTCGTTCCAGCGCAAGCCGGGCGAGAAGGACGCGTACACGATGCGCATCGAGGAGGCGGTGAAGCTCGCCAAGGCGATGGAGTCGGACAACCTCACCGAGCTGCACATCGTCAACGGGCTGCACCCCAACCTCCCCTGGCGGTACTACCCGCGCTCCCTGCGCGAGCTGAAGGCCGCCCTGCCGGACGTCTCGCTGAAGGCCTTCACCGCCACCGAGATCCACCACTTCGAGACCATCTCGGGGCTGTCCGCGTCCGAGATCCTCGACGAGCTCATCGACGCCGGCCTGGAGTCCCTCACCGGCGGCGGCGCGGAGATCTTCGACTGGGAGGTCCGGCAGCACATCGTCGACCACCGCACCCACTGGGAGGACTGGTCGCGCATCCACCGCCTGGCGCACGAGAAGGGTCTCAAGACCCCGTGCACCATGCTGTACGGCCACATCGAGGAGCCCCGCCACCGCGTCGACCACGTCCTGCGCCTCCGTGAGCTGCAGGACGAGACGAACGGCTTCCAGGTCTTCATCCCGCTGCGCTACCAGCACGACTTCGTGGACATGCAGGACGGCAAGGTCCGCAACCGCCTCCAGGCGCGGACCCAGATGGCGACCGGTGCCGAGGCCCTCAAGACCTTCGCGGTCTCCCGCCTCCTCTTCGACAACGTCCCGCACGTCAAGGTCTTCTGGGTGATGCACGGCGTGCAGACCGCCCAGCTGGCCCTCCAGCACGGCGCCGACGACATGGACGGCTCGGTCGTCGAGTACAAGATCACCCACGACGCCGACAACTACGGCACCCCGAACAAGCTGACCCGCGAGGACCTCCTCGACCTCATCCGGGACGCCGGCTTCCGCCCGGTGGAACGCAACACGCGGTACGAGATCATCCGCGAGTACGAGGGCCCGGACCCCGAGCGCCGGGAGTCGCCGCAGCCGATGCGGGTGTGACGTGACGCCGTTTGCCGGACGGGTACCCGTCCGGCATGGCCACCACGAAGGCCCCTGAGGAGACCTACACCGCCGAGCCCTTCGTACCGGACCGTGCCGCCGGCCTGGACGACCTCCGGGAGGCCGCCGCCTGCTGCCACGGCTGCCCCCTGCACCGGAACGCCACCCAGACCGTCTTCGGCGCGGGCAGCGCACCCGCCCGCGTGATGCTCGTGGGCGAACAGCCCGGCGACCAGGAGGACCGGCAGGGCAGGCCCTTCGTGGGGCCCGCCGGGAAGCTGCTGGACAAGGCGCTCGCGGAGGCCGGGATCGATCCCGGCGGGGCGTACGTGACCAACGCCGTCAAGCACTTCAAGTTCACCCGGGCCGAGCCCCGCAAGCGCCGCATCCACAAGGCGCCGACCCTGCGCGAGATGACCGCGTGCGGCCCCTGGCTGGCAGCCGAGCTGGCGGTGGTGGAGCCGGAGCTGATCGTGGTGCTCGGCGCGACCGCCGGGAAGGCGCTGCTCGGGTCGTCGTTCCGGGTGACCGAGGTGCGCGGGACCGTGCTGGAGCGGGAGATCCACGGGCGGCCGGAGCGGCTGGTGCCGACCGTGCATCCGTCGGCGGTGCTGCGGGCGGAGGACCGGGAGGGCGCGTACCGGGGGCTGGTGGCGGATCTGAGGGTGGCCGCGCGGGCGCTCGGACGACAGCCGCCCTGGTATCGGCGATATCGGCTGTGCGAACGATGAAGTAATAGATACCATCCGCCCATGCCCCTTACCTTCACTCTCGACCCCGCCCTCACCCCCGCCCTCCGCGACGGCATTCTCGACCTGTGGACCGACGTCTCCAACGCGGGCGGCGCCGTCGGCTTCGTGGCCCCCGTGACGCGCGAGGAGGTACGCCCGGAGCTGGTGAAGCACCTCGCGGCGATGGCCGAGGGACGCCACCGGCTGCTGGTCGGCCGGGACGAGACGGGCGGGGTGGTCGCGACGGCCTTCTTCTCCTTCAACACGCACCGGCTGATGACGCACTGGGTGTGGCTGTACACGGTGATGGTGCACCCCAAGCACCAGGGCCAGGGGTACGGCCGCGACCTGCTGGCCGCCGCCGAGGACGCCGCCCGCGGCTTCGAGGGCGTCGACGCGATACGGCTCGGCTGCCGGGGCGGCCACGGCCTGGAGCGGTTCTACGGCTCCTGTGGCTACGAGGAGGTCGGCCGGGTCCCCGCCGCGATCCGCGTCGCCCCCGGCGACGACCGGGACGACATCACCATGCTCCTGCCACTGCGCTGATGCTCCGCACGCATCCCACCCCCGTCCAAGATCGGTCGCCGGGCGTGCTTCACTGGACGGTGCCCCTTTTCGTAATCGGAAGACTGGATTGAGATGCTCCGCTACACGCTGATGCGCCTCGGAATCTTCGCGGGCTGCCTCGTGGTCGTCTGGGGCGCCGTCTACTCGGGCATCTTCCCGCGCGGCTTCGGCGACTCGAACTTCCTGTGGGTCCTGCTGCTCTCCATGGTGCTCTCGGCGCCGATCAGCTGGGTGGTGCTGCGCAAGGAGCGGGACCGCGCCTCCGTGCAGATCGTGGAGCGGGTCGACCGCGCGAAGGCCAACCTCGAGGCCAACCGCAGCCAGGAGGACGTGGCCGACGACACCGCGCGGGCGCAGGGCCAGACGACCTCCTGAGGGCAAGCCGGGGGCGCGCGCGGCTCCCCCAACTAGGCTTGTCCCCATGGGTGCCGTGAAGACCAAGCGGATGCCGCGCGCGGTGCGGGAGCAGCAGATGCTCGACGCCGCCGTTCGGACCTTCGGCCAGCGGGGGTACATGGCCGCGTCGATGGACGAGATCGCCGAACTGGCGGGCGTGTCCAAGCCGTTGGTGTACCTGTACCTGAACTCGAAGGAAGACCTCTTCACCGCCTGCATCCGCCGTGAGGCCAAGGCGCTGACGGAGGCCGTACGCACCGGGGTCCGGCCCGGTCTGCCCGCCGACCGTCAACTCTGGGACGGTCTCCAGGCGTTCTTCGCGCACACCGCCGAGCACCCGGACGGCTGGTCCGTGCTGCACCTCCAGGCCCGCACCCACGGTGAGCCGTTCGCCGCCGAGGTCAGGGCGATGCGCGAGGAGATCGTCGCGTTCGTCACCCAGCTGATCGCGGTCGCCGCCCGGGAGGCCCACCGGAACCCCGACCTCCCCGAGCGCGAGGTCGCCGGCCTCGCCGAGGCCCTGGTCGGAGCCGCCGAGTCCCTCGCCGCCTGGGCCAACGCCACCCCGGGCGTCACCGCCCGGCAGGCGGCGGCGACCCTGATGAACTTCGCGTGGTCGGGCCTGGGCGACCTGATGGCCGGGCGGCCGTGGTCGCCGCCCGAGCCGACGGCTCAGGGGACCAGCGCGTAGACATCCCCGCTGACGTGCGTCTTCTCGCCGCCCCGCAGCTCGAACCGCCCGCCCTGAGCCGCGTACGTCACCGCCCCCGGCAGCAGCACCGGCGCCCGGAACTCCGCCCGCACCAGCACCGCGTCCGGTGTCCCGTGCGCGGCGAGACAGCGGGCCACGGTCCACATGCCGTGCGCGATGGCACGGGGGAAGCCGAAGAGGCGGGCGGTCAGCGGGCTGAGGTGGATCGGGTTGCGGTCGCCGGACACCGCGCCGTACCGCCGCCCGACGTCCCCGCCGAGCTGCCACTCGTCGACCTCGGGCAGCCCCTTGCGCTCCTCGCTGGCAGGGGTCTCAGGGCTCCCCGGGGTGCGGTGCCGCGCCAGATACGTACTCCGCGACTCCCACACCGCCTCCCCGTCCGCCCGTAGCTCGGTGACCACGACCGCCTCGGTGCCCCGCCGGTGCGGCACCAACCCGTCGACGTGCACGCCGAGTTCGTACGTCCCGCCGGCCGCCAGCGGGCCGCGCCGGGTCATCTCGACCGACGTGTGGACGAGCCCCAGCAGCGGCAGCGGGAAGGCCCGCCCGCTCATCAGCCGCATGGCCAGCGGGAACCCCAGTACATGCGGATACGTCACCGGCAGCGCGTCCTCGCCGGTCGGGAACCCGCACACCCGCTCGTAGCCGGCCAGCCGCGCGAGGTCCACGCGCAGCCCGGGCACCACGAGCCGGTCCCGGGGGTGGTCCGCGTCCGGGCGGGGGCGCTTGAAGGGGGAGAGGAGGGCGCCGCGCAGGAGGAGCGGCGGGAGGGCGGGGAGGCCGGCGAGCTCGGTCATGCGCTACGCCCCCAGCAGGCTCTGGCCGCAGACCCGGACGACCTGCCCGTTGACCGCGCCGGAGGCCGGGTGGGCGAGCCAGGCGGTGGTCTCGGCGACGTCGACGGGCAGCCCGCCCTGGGCGAGGGAGTTCATCCGCCGCCCCGCCTCCCGGATGAACAGGGGGATCGAGGCGGTCATCGCGGTCTCGATGAACCCGGGAGCGACCGCGTTGACGGTGACCCCGTGCCCGTCCAGCGCCCGGGGCGCCAGGGACCGCACCAGCCCGGCCACCCCCGCCTTGCTCGCCCCGTAGTTCGTCTGCCCCGCGTTCCCCGCCAGACCCGCGATCGACGCGGTGGCCACGATCCGCCCGCCGGAGCGCAGGGTGCCGCGCGCGAGCAGCGCGTCGGTCGTGCGCAGCACACTGGCGAGGTTGACCTCCAGCACGGAACTCCACCGCTCGGCGGGCATGTTGACCAGCCGCCGGTCCCGGGTGATCCCGGCGTTGTGGACGAGTACGTCGAGCCCGTCGGGCAGCGCCGCCGCGATCCGCTCACCGGCGTCGGCGGCGGTGATGTCGAGGGCGAGGGCGGTGCCGCCGAGCCGTTCGGCGACCTGGCGGGCGTCCGCCTCCGCCGCCGGTACGTCCAGTACGACGACCCGGGCGCCGTCCCTCGCCAGCGTCTCGGCGACCGCCGCCCCGATCCCGCGCGCGGCGCCGGTGACCAGCGCGGTACGCCCGGCTAGGGGCCGCTCCCAGTCGCCGGGGGCGGTGACGCTCCCCTCTCCCACGCCGATGACCTGGCCGCTGACGTACGCGGACCTGGGGGAGAGCAGGAAGCGCAGGGTGGACTCGGCGGCCGTCGCGTCGGTGAGCCGGACCAGGTTGACGGTCCTGCCCCGCCCGATCTCCTTGCCCAGCGACCGGGTGAAGCCCTCCAGGGCCTGCTGGGCGGCGGCCTGGTGGTGGTCGGCGGGGTCGAGCGGGGCGCCCAGCACCACCACCCGCCCGCTCGCGGCGACCGACCGCACGACAGGGTGCAGCGCCCCGTGCACCTCGCCCAGCGTCTCGACGTCCCGTACGCCGGTCGCGTCGAGGACGACGGCGGCGGGTTTCTCCGTCCCCGCGCTGAGCCCCGTACGGCCGAGGACAGCAGCGAGATCCAGGTCGGACTTCCCGGCGGTGAGGTGGAGCAGCGGACCGTCCAGGGAGCTCTCCCGCTCCGACCAGCGCCGCAGCGGTGCCGGCTGCGGCAGCCCGAGGCGGCGGGTCAGGAAGCGGCCGGGCGCGGTGCCGGTGAAGCTCAGGTAGCGGTCGGCCATCTGACGACTCCCAGGGGCTCAATTGCTTACTCTGGAGTAAGGTTACCGGTGGTAAGACTATGTCAGGATTCATGGTGAGGAGAAGGCCGAGAACGTGAGCACCCGTCAGGTAACCCCCGAGACTGCACAGGCCTGGCGCTGGACCATCCCCGAACCGACACAAACCCACCACAGGAGCCTCGTACGATCACCTGCCTAACCGTCGGTAACCCCTTTCTGCGGCAGGCCGCCGGTGAACGCCTCGGTGCGCGAGGCACGTACGTAATGCAGCAAGCACTTCGCGCTGCACGCCCGAGGAGCCGCCCGTGTCCACCCCGTACCCGAACGGCGCCACCGTCTCCTCCGGCGCCGTCGGCGCCCCGATCTCCGTCGGCGCTTCCGTCCACGCCACCGACTACGACGGTGTGCCGATCCTCGTCGAGCCCGAGACGCGGCGTCTGAACGGGGTGGTACGGGAGGTGTCCGTCCCGCCGTTCGCCCCGCCGGTCACCCACGGATCCCTCGCGGACCTGCCGTTCGACAACGCGGAGGCGGACCCCGGCGCGGTGGTCCTCAGCCGCAAGACCTCCGACGGCGGCTGGCAGGACGTGACGGCGGACCAGTTCGCCGACCAGGTACTCGCCGTGGCGAAGGGGCTGATCGCCGAGGGACTCATGCCCGGCGACCGGATCGCCGTCATGGCCCGCACGACGTACGAGTGGACCCTGCTGGACTTCGCCGCCTGGGCGGCCGGGCTCGTCACCGTCCCCATCTACCCGACCTCCTCCGTCTTCCAGACCCGCTGGATCCTCCAGGACTCCGGCGCGGTCGCCCTGGTCACCGAGACCGCCGGCCAGGCCGCCGCCGTGGGCCCCGAACTCGAACGCCTCCCCGACCTGCACCACGTGTGGGTGATGGAGAAGGACCACGTGGACCGCCTGGCCGAGCTCGGCGCCGGGTGGCCGGACGCGGAGGTCAACGTACGCCGGGGCATGCTCGTCCCCGACACGCTCGCCACCCTCATCTACACCTCCGGCACCACCGGCCGCCCCAAGGGCTGCGCCCTCTCGCACGGCAACTTCTTCGCCGAGGTCGACAACGCCATCGAGCTCCTCCACCCGGTCTTCAAGGCGAGATCGGACGAGGAGGCCTCGGTGCTGCTGTTCCTGCCGATGTCCCACGTCTTCGGCCGGATGGTCGCCATCGCCTGCGTCCGGGCCCGGGTACGGCTCGGCCACGCCCCCAGCCTGAAGGCGGAGGACCTGCTCCCCGACCTGGCCGCCTTCCGCCCGACCTGCCTCCTGACCATCCCCTACATGCTGGAGAAGGTCTTCAACTCCGCCCGCGCCAAGGCGGAGTCGGGCGGACGCGTCTCCACCTTCGACCGCGCGGCCGCCACCGCCATCCGCTACGGCGAGGGCCTCGAAGCCCGCCAGACCGGCACCGGCGGCGGCCCCAGCCGTTCCCTGAAGGCCGCCCGCACCCTCTACGACCCCCTGGTCTACCGCCGTATCCGCAACGCCATGGGCGGCAGAGTGCGGTACGCGATCTGCGGCGGCTCCCCGCTGGGCCGCCGCCTCGCCGCGTTCTACGCCGGCGCCGGCATCGAGATCTTCGAGGGCTACGGCCTCACCGAGACCACCGCGGCCTCCACGGTCACCCCACCCCTCAAACCCCGCCTCGGCACCGTCGGCTGGCCCCTGCCCGGCACCAAGGTCCGTATCGCGGCCGACGGCGAGATCCTGATCTCCGGCGACCACGTGCTCCGCGGCTACTGGGACCCCCAGGCGGGCGGAGTCGTCCCCGCCACCCGGGACGGCTGGCTGGCCACCGGCGACATAGGCGAGCTGGACGACGAGGGCTACCTCACCATCACCGGCCGCAAGAAGGAACTCCTCATCACGGCCGGCGGCAAGTCCGTCGCCCCCGCCCCCATGGAGAACTGGATCCGCTCCCACCCCCTGATCTCCCAGTGCATGCTGGTCGGCGACGGCCGCCCCTACGTCGGCGCCCTCTTCACCCTCGACCCCGACGGCATCACCCACTGGCGCCAGATGAACGGCAAGCACCCGGTGCCGCCCGAACTCCTCATCGGCGACGAGGAACTGACGGCCCTCCTGCAACGGGCCGTGGACGAGGCCAACAAGCTGGTCTCCCGCCCGGAGTCCATCCGGCGGTTCGCCGTCCTCCCCGTCGACTTCACCGAAGAGGCCGGCCACCTCACCCCCTCGATGAAGCTCCGCCGCGAGGCGATCATGCGGGACTTCGCGACGCAGGTGGAGGAGCTGTACGGCTGATACGGCCGTTCCCCGGAGGGCTCACCCGGCCGCCACGGCACGCTTAGCCCACCTGGCCCACCAGCGGGTGCGGATCACGGGTCCGTGCCTCCTGCCGTGCTTCCATCGCGCCAGGAGGCATATGACATGAATGATGACAAGCAGCAGCAAAACGGACAGGAAAACCCCCGACTCCCGTTCATCCCGTCCCGGCGCCGCATCCTGGCGACCGCCGCGTTCGCTCCCGTACTCCCCGCGGTGATGACCGGAGACGCGCAAGCGGCAGCCCGCACCACGGGAGCCCGCACGACGGCATCCCGCACGCTCATCGAGCCGGTGATGACCCAACTGTCCGACTGGACGGACGTGGGCCAGGCCCTCGGCGGCCCCGGCGACATGAAGCGGTTCATGTACCACACCGGTCTCCCGCGCCGGGACCTGAAGGTGTACACACGCGGCGTCAGGGTCGACGCCGGCCTCGCCCTCGGCACCCACGTGTCCTTCGTCCGCTACTCCGACGGCAGCACGCTGCTCATGGGCGACGTGGTGCTCACCGAGCAGGAACTCCAGCCGTTCATCGACGTCCTCCAGCAGCACGGCATCCTGACCACCGCGATCCACAAGCACCTGCTCGCACAGCGCCCCGACATCTGGTGGGTGCACGTGCACGCCCACGCCCACGACCCGGTGACCGTCGCCCACGGCCTGCGCGCCGCGTTCGACCGAACGGCCACCCCACGGCCGGAAGCGGCCACCGCCAACTCCCTGCCGCCCCTCGACATGGACACCGCCGCCGTCGACGCCGCGATCGGCGTGAAGGGCGCACGCGACGGAAACGTCTACAAGAGCACCTTCGTCCGCAGGGAGACCATCACCGACGGCCACCTCATCCTCCCGCCGGGCCTGGGCTCCACCACCTCCGTCAACTACCAGCCACTGGGCGGCGGCCGGGTCGCGATCAGCGGCGACTTCGTCATGGTCGCCCGGGAGGTCCAGGACTCCCTCGTCGCCCTCCGTCGCGCCGGCATCGACCTCGTCGAGCTCCACCACCACAACCTCACCGACGAGCCCCGCCTCTTCTTCGTCCACTACTGGGCCGTCGGCGACGCCGTCCAGCTCGCCAAGGCGCTGCGCCCCGCCGTGGACGCCACCGACGTCGTACCCATGGCAGGGGTGACCGGCTGATGACCACCGACGAAGAACCCCGCACCTGCCCCTTCGACTACAGCCACGCCCTCGAGTTCGACCCCGAACTCGCCGCCCTCATGGAACGCGAGTCCCTCACCCGCATCCGCCTCCCGTACGGCGAAGCCGACGCCTGGCTGGCCACCGACTTCCATTCGGTCCAGCAGGTCACCGTCGACCGCCGCTTCAGCCGCGCGCAGATCATGGGCCACGACTACCCCCGGATGACCCCGGAGCCCATCGTGTCCCCCGAGTCCGTCAACGTCATGGACCCGCCGCAGAGCAGCCGCGTACGGAGCCTGGTCTCCCAGGCCTTCGCCCAGGAACGCGTCGACGCCATGCGGGACCGCATCGTCCAGCTCGCCGACTCACTGCTCGACGGCATGGCGGAGGAAGGCCCGCCCGCGGACCTCGTACGCCACCTGTCGGACCCGTTCCCCCAGCACACCATCCTCGACCTGCTCGGCATCCCCCGCGACGAATGGCCCCGGATGCGCGAGCTGGTCCTCAAGCTCCTCGTCACCGGCCGGGACAGCAAGGAGGCGGCCGCCCAGGTCAAGAGTGACTTGACGGCTTACTTCCTCACTCTCGTCGAGCAGCGCCGCCACACCCCCGGCGACGACATCATCAGCGGCATGATCGCCGCCCGGGACGGCGAGGACCAGCTCGACGACCAGGAAATGGCCGTCATGACGCTGACCCTGGTCCTCAGCGGCCAGGACACCGCCACCTGCCAGATCAGCAACATCGTGTACCTGCTGCTGACGCGCCCCGAACTGATGGACCACCTGAAGGGTCACCCCGAGACCCTGCCGGGAGTCATCCACGAACTGCTCCGCTACATCCCGTTCCGCAAGGGCGTCGGCATCCCCCGGGTGGCCCTGGAGGACGTCGAGATGGCCGGCGCGGAGATCCGGGCCGGCGACTTCGTCCACGTCTCCTACCTCACCGCCAACCGAGACCCCGCCCGCTACCCCGACCCCCACGCCATCGACCCCGCCCGCCCGCACGCCCCCCACATGACCTTCGGCTGGGGCGGCCACCGCTGCATCGGCGTGCCCTTGGCCATGGCGGAGCTGGAGGTGGCGGTAGGCCGTCTGCTGGAACGCTTCCCCCGGCTGCGGTTGGCGGTGCCGCCGGAGAGGATCCGGTGGGACGCGAAGACCATTCGCCGGTTCCCTGTGGAGCTGCCGGTGATGTGGTGACGGCGAGGGGGAACTCAGCTCACCCGCACCCGGCTCTCGACGACCGTGTCGGCGAAGGCCCGCGCCGCCGGACTGAGCGCGTCCCACCGGCGTACGGCCCACCCCACGGGGAGGGGCCGCAGCCCGGGAAGCGGAACGAGCCGCAACTCCCCCTCCCCGGGAACGGGCAGCCCAGGCACGGCGGGCACGACGGCCCGCCCCGCCCCCAGCTCGGCGAGCAGCAGAGCGGTGTCCCAGTCGGCAACGCTGGGCTCGTAGGCAAGCCGCACGCCCAACTCATCGCAGGCGGCGTCGAGATGGGCGGCGGAAGCGGAGTTGGGCGGCAGCCGGATCAGCCGTACGTCACGCAGCTCGCCGGCGTCGAGGTGGGGCCGCCGCGCGAGCGGATCGTCGGCCCGTACGGCCAGCACCCAGGGCAGCTCGACCACCGCCCGCTGCTCGATCCCGCGCACGGAGGGGCCGAGGGTGATCCAGGCGAGGTCGAGCGTGCCGTCGGCGAGCGCGTCGAAGCTGCCGCGCCCTGAACTGACCGTCCGGAACTCCAGGTTGACGTGCGGGTAGCGCTGCCGGAACCGTACGACGGCGTCGGACATGAAATGCCGCACGGTAGTAGCCCCCGTGGCGACCCGCACATACCCGCTGCGTCCGTCGACGAGGTCCCGCAACTCCCTTACGGCGAGGTCGAGTCCCGCGATCCCTTCCGCGGCGGCGGCCTCCAGCACCCGCCCCGCCTGCGTCGGCACGACCCCGCGGGGCTGCCGCTCCAGCAGGGCCACTCCGGTCTCCCGCTCCAGCCGCTTCACGTGCTGGCTCACCGCCGACTGCGTACACCCCAGCTCCCGGGCCACCGCGCTGAGGCTCCCGCCCCGGCACACGGCCACGAACACGCGCAGATCGTCGAGCGTCACGACCCCCAAGCTAACACTTGGGTCTGCTGTCAAATCCCCAGGATTGACTGGAGGGTTGGCCGGTACGAGGATTTCCGCAGGGCCCAGGCGGCAACCCGCTCCCGGGAGCGGGTGCCGACCGCCTGCCAGCGAGGGAACGGGGACGGGGACGGTGGCGGGGACGGTGGCACGAATGGAGGAAGCGACCGCACTCCTACGCCGCCTGAACGCGGACACGATCCCCCATCCGGGCGGCACCCTCCTCGCCCACTGCGACCGAGTACGCGCCCGCCTGGCCGACTGGGGCGCCCGTCCGGCCCTCCAACTGGCCGGCCTCTGCCACGCCTGCTACGGCACCGACGGCTTCCCGCCGGCCCTGCTCCCGCTCACGCACCGAGACGAACTCCGGGCAGCCATCGGCGAGGAAGCGGAAGCCATCGTCTACACCTACGCGAGCTGCGACCGCGCCGCGACGTACCCCACCCTGGGGATCACGGCCCCCAACTCCCCGTTCAAGGACCGCTTCACAACTCGGGCGGGCTCCTTGCCGCCCCGCGAGGCCCAAGACTTCGCCGAACTCACAGCCGCCAACGAACTGGACCTGGCAGCCGAAGACCCCACCTTCCGCACCCGCCACGCCCCAGCCCTCCGCACCCTCTTCACCCGCCTCCGCCCCCTACTGACCCCACCGGCCTGGCAGGACTGCGTGAGGGTGCTGGGCGGGTAAAGGGGCGAGTTGAACGCGGCGCCGGTTGAGTCGTGACCATGGGCCGCCCACCCCAACCCCGCCCAGGCTCCCAGCCCTTCAGCCTCAACGCCGCCGTCAGCCGCGCTTGCGGCGCGCCGGTGGCCCCCCGGCTCAGACCCTGGCGCGCTACGAAGCCTTCCCGGCCGACACCAAGTCCTCCATGCAGCGAGATGCGGAAGCGGGCCGGCCGCTGGAACTCGGCGCCATCGGCGGAGCGTTGCTGCGCGCGGCCGACCAGCACGGTGTGCTCGTCCCGGTGACGACCCGCCTGGTACGGGAACTGGAGGCCGCCGGCCAGTAGGGCCTCATCCAACCCCCAGCGCCCGCAACACCCCCGTCACCACAGCCGCCCCCAACACCACCACCACGAACGGCGCCCGCCGCCACGCCAGCACCCCCGCCACCAGCACTCCGACCGGCCGCGCCCACCCGGCGAAACCCCCGCCCTCGGTCAGCGCGCCCGTCGCCAGCAGCGCGACCAGCAGGACGACCGCCCCGGCCGAGGCCAGCTCCTGCACCCGCGCCGGTATCTCCACGCGCCCGTGCAGTACGGGGCCCACCAGCCGGAAGGCGTACGTGCCCACGGCGAGGGCCAGGATCATGGCGACCGTGGCGTTCACCGGGCCGCCTCCCGCCGAGGCCCCGCCGGAGCGGGGCGGTGGAGCAGCAGCCCGCACAGTGCCACCAGTACCGGCACGCCGGCCGGGACGGCGGGCGTCACCGCCAGGGCCAGGGCGGCGCCGAGCAGGGCGGAGCGTCGTACCGCCCGGTCCGTGCGCAGGGTGGGCAGGACCAGGGCCACGAGGACGGCGGGGAAGGCGGCGTCCAGGCCGTACCGGGCGGTGTCGCCGAGCGCGCTCCCGGCGAACGCGCCGGCCAGCACCCCGGTGTTCCAGGTGAGGAACAGGCCGAGTCCGGAGATCCAGAAAGCCGTCCGGCGCCGCTCCGGGTCCCGCTGGGCGAGGGCGAAGGCCACGGTCTCGTCGGTCACGAGGTGGGCGCCGACGAGCCGGGCCAGGCGGCCCCGGCCGATGATCTCCGCGACCGCGATGCTGAAGGCGGCCGTACGGGTGTTGAGGAGCAGGCCGGTCGCCGCCGCGGCCAGCGGGCCGCCGCCCGCGAGCAGCACGCCCACCGCGCTGAACTGGGCCGAACCGGCGTACACCACCAGCGACATCACCACCGGAACCCACAGCGGCAGCCCGCCGGCGACGGAGACCGCGCCGAAAGAGACCCCGACGATCCCGCTGGCCAGCCAGACGAGCGAGCTGTCGCGGATCAGGGTGGTGCGGGTGCGCTTTGTCGATGCCGAGGTCGGTGCCAGTGTCTGTGTCAGTGTCTGTGCCAGTGTCTGTGTTCGGAACAGCGAACGCATGTTCTCTACAATGAACAGCAGCCATCCCGTTCGTCAAGCCGAACAGTCATACCGATGGAGCGAACGAACATCATGTCCGACTCAGTCCCCGGCCGCCCGGGCCGCCGCCCCGCCCGCCTCCCCCTCGACTGGATCGCCGCCTCCCTCCGCCGCGAACGCGCCCGGGCCGGGCTGTCGCTCTCGGAGCTGGCCAAGCGGGCCGGGATCGCGAAGTCCACGCTCTCGCAGTTGGAGGGAGCGGGCGGGAATCCGAGCATGGAGACGATCTGGTCGCTGGCGGTGGCCCTCGGGGTGCCGTTCAGCACGCTGGTGGAGCCGCCCGGGTCGGCCGTCCAGGTGATCCGGGCGGGGGAGGGGCCCACCGTGCACTCCGAGCAGTCCAGCTATCTGGCCTCACTGCTTTCCGTGAGCCCGCCCGGTGCCCGGCGGGACATTTACTACGTATGGCTGGAGCCCGGGACCGTACGGGATTCCGAGCCGCACATTCCGGGGACCGTCGAGCACATCGTGGTCGGCGAGGGCCGCGTGAAGGCGGGGCCGCACGGGGAAGTCGTAGAGCTGGGGCCGGGAGACTATGTGTCGTATCGCGGGGACGTGCCGCACACGTACGAGGCGCTCGCGGAGGGAACGAAGTTCGTACTGATCATGCAGCACGTGTGAACTGGAAATGAACGCAGGTGCAATGAACGCAGGCACAAGAGCGCCGGGCCGCGGGAAAAGGCAGGAGCCCCGTCGCCGGATGGCGTGGGGCTCCTTGGGTATTGCTAATCAGGCCGCTAATCAGACAGTGATCAGACGGGGGTGACGTTCTCCGCCTGCGGGCCCTTCGGGCCCTGGGTGACGTCGAAGCTCACCTGCTGGTTCTCCTCGAGGGAGCGGAAGCCGGTGGCGTTGATCGCGGAGTAGTGAACGAAGACGTCGGGGCCGCCGCCTTCCTGGGCGATGAAGCCAAAGCCCTTTTCGGCGTTGAACCACTTAACGGTTCCGGTAGCCATAAGCCCTCCTTGGGCCCAAAGGGTCGCCCTGCTCCAGAACCTGCAAGTGTGAAAGCAAGCTCCGCACAACTGCATACGTCTGAAAACGACTAGAGCCTGCGGTTACATGCTCCGCAGGCTCTGTACTGCAAGGGAAACCAAACTGCAACTTGCGGCGAGCCTAGCACGTGGGCTCCCCGAAGCAATAGAGGTCAAGATCACGTCACCCGGAAGTTTGACCGCCAGATGGGCCAGTTGACCGAGGGGCCGCGCGCGGCACCGTGCCGCACGGGGTCTAGTCTCGCGATGTGGACAATTCTCGCACCCGGCCGCGTGTCGGTCACATCCAGTTCCTGAACTGCCTGCCCCTCTACTGGGGGCTCGCGAGAACCGGCACCCTCCTCGACTTCGAGCTGACCAAGGACACCCCCGAGAAGCTCAGTGAGCAGCTGGTGCGGGGGGACCTCGACATCGGGCCCATCACCCTCGTGGAGTTCCTGCGCAACGCGGACGAACTGGTCGCCTTCCCCGACATCGCCGTGGGATGCGACGGACCGGTGATGTCCTGCGTGATCGTCTCCCAGGTCCCCCTCGACCAGCTGGACGGCGCCCGGGTCGCCCTCGGTTCGACCTCCCGCACCTCCGTCCGCCTCGCCCAGCTGCTGCTCGCCGAGCGCTACGGCGTCCGGCCCGACTACTACACCTGCCCGCCCGACCTCAGCCTGATGATGCAGGAGGCCGACGCCGCCGTCCTGATCGGGGACGCGGCGCTGCGGGCCAACCTGCTGGACGGGCCGCGTTACGGGCTCGAGGTGCACGACCTCGGTGCGCTGTGGAAGGAGTGGACGGGGCTGCCCTTCGTGTTCGCCGTCTGGGCGGCGCGGCGTGACTACGTCGAGCGCGAGCCCGACATCACCCGCCAGGTCCACGAGGCGTTCCTCGCCTCCCGCAACCTCTCCCTCGAGGAGGTCGCCAAGGTCGCCGAGCAGGCGGCCCGCTGGGAGGACTTCGACGAGCGGACCCTGGCGCAGTACTTCACCACCCTCGACTTCCGCTTCGGCGGGCCGCAGCTCGACGCGGTCGCGGAGTTCGCCCGTCGCGTGGGGCCGACGACCGGCTTCCCGGCGGACGTGAAGGTGGAACTGCTCCGGCCGTAATCACTACGCTGCTGGGAGCCAGGCGCAGGCCCTGAGGGGGAGAGGGGACGCCATGCAGCCGCTCGCGGCCGACGAACCTGCCGTCATCGGGCCCTACCGGCTGCTCGGCCGGCTCGGCGCGGGCGGGATGGGGCGGGTCTACCTGGGGCGCAGCGCGGGCGGCCGTACGGTCGCGGTCAAGATCGTGCACCCGCACTTCGCGCTGGACGAGGAGTTCCGCGCGCGGTTCCGGCGCGAGATCGAGGCCGCCCGGCGGGTCGGCGGCGCCTGGACGGCGCCCGTTCTGGACGCCGACCCCGAGGCCCCGGTGCCATGGGTCGCCACGGCGTACGCTGCCGGGCCGACCCTCGCCGCGGCGGTGGAGGCCGACGGTGCGCTGCCCGTGTCCTCCGTACGAGCCCTGGGCGCCGGCCTCGCCGAGGCGCTGGCGGCCGTCCACGAACTGGGCCTGGTGCACCGGGACGTCAAGCCGTCCAACGTCCTGCTCACCCTCGACGGCCCCCTGCTGATCGACTTCGGCATCGCCCGCGCCACCGACGGCACCGCGTCCCTGACCTCCTCCGGTGTCTCCGTCGGCTCGCCCGGCTACATGTCGCCCGAGCAGATCGTCGGCAAGGGCGTCACCGGAGCGGCGGACGTCTTCTCCCTCGGCGCGGTCCTGGCGTACGCGGCGACCGGCGAACCGCCCTTCCCGGGGGACTCCTCGGCCGCGCTGCTGTACAAGGTCGTCCACGAGGAGCCGGAACTCGGTGCGCTCGGCGGAGAGTTGCGGGAGGTGGCCGAGGCCTGCCTGGCCAAGGAGCCCGGCCGTCGGCCCACCCCTCAGGAGGTGGCCCGGCGGCTGGCTCCCGACGGGACGGCCCGGCTGGTCGCGGGCGGCTGGCTGCCGGGCCCGCTGGTCGAACAGGTCAGCCGCAGCGCCGTACAACTGCTGAACCTGGAGGCCGCGGAGGCGGTGCCGTCCGGGCCGGTGGGGTTCAGCAGCCCTTCGGTGGGCGGGGCTTCGGGGGTCGGGTTCGGGGGCGAAGCCGGGGCCGTGGCCGGGGAGTTCGGGCCGGCACCGGTCATGCCCGAGCCCCGGGACGCGCCTCCGGCGTCCTTGGAGCAGCGGCCGGGCAAGGTGTCCGTCACCATGGCGGCCACCTCCACCCCGGGCGAGGGAGGACGCGGACGCCGGGTGAGCTGCACGGTCGCGCTCGCCGTCGCCGGGGCGCTGGTGGGGGCGACCGTGGGGCTGGGGTTCCTGGTGCGGCCGATGATCGGTGGTGGTGACGACGACACGGCCGGGGGCAAGGCCTCCTCGCCGGCACCCGTCGACAGCACGGCACCCGGCACCGGCCCCGGCTCCGTGGGCGACTCCGCGTCCAGCGCCATCCCCACTCCTGTCCCGGTGCCGGTCCCGGCGCCCTACCTCGGTACTTGGGAAGGCCAGGCCACCGCCCTCGACGGCAACCTGCCCGTCGGCACCTTCCGGCTCACGGTCCACGAGGCCAGCGTGGGACGGGAGTTGGGTCGGCTCACGCAGACCGATCAGCTCGGCGGCGTGTGCACCGACGTACTGACCCTGAAGAAGGTGACGAAGACGCGGATCCTCGCCACGTCGGTGGGCGCCAAGGGCAACCACGACGGCTGCAACCCGGCCGCCCACCAGGTGGAGTTGACGCCGGTCGGCGACGACCTGAAGTACACCTCGGACAGCTCGGCGGAGGGCAACCCGGTCTCGCGGATGTCGAAGGTCAAGTAACGGGCGGGGACCTGCGGTCGGCGAGCTTGGCCAGGGCGGCGATCAGCAGCGCGGCCGTCACGAAGGTGGCGAGCAGGCCCACCGCCCAGATCCACGGATACCGCTCGTGCACCCAGCAGGCGTGGCCCGTGCTGTAGCACTCGCTGTCCCAGTGCCGCCGACGCCTGGGCCGGCTGGTCCCGAGGATCACGAAGGACAGAAGCCAGCAGGCGCCGAGCCCGGGCAGGGCGGCGACAGCCCAGAGCAGCGAACGGACCTTGCTCGCCTTCCATTTCATCCGGGTGAGCGGCGCGATGAGGGCGGTCAGGGCGAGCGGAACCACAGCCCCGACCGTGCCGGCGAAGACGTAGGCACCGCCTGGCCACCCGGGCGCCACCTCGCCCCACACCCGGCCGCCCCAGCTGTCGTCGGCCAGGGCGAACGGCACGACGGCCGCCAGCATGCCCAGTATCAGCAGCAGGCCGAAGCCGCAGCCACTCCAGCCCCGCTTCTTCGCCCCCGCCTCGGTCGGCAGCCGCCGCCCGTGCTCGTACCGCAACGCGGCCGGAACCGCCCTCCCCCGCTTCGGCTTGGCCGACCCCCCGCTCACCCGGGGATCACGACCGTACGCAGTTCCCCGTCACCCAGGTGCAGCATCCCCTTGCCGGGCACCACCTGCCCGCCCACCAGGGACCGGTTCAGCCGTACGCCGACGAGGTCGCCGCTCGAGGTGTCCTGCGGGGAGAGCAGGATGCCGCGGCGGCCCTTCTTGGCGTCGACCTGCCAGCCGGAGAAGCCGCTGCACACGTCCTCCTCGTCACCGGCGATGACGAGGGCGAGGCCGCGTTCGGCGCCGCGCGAGACGATCTTCTTCATATGGCTCTCGGCGTCGCAGTCCTCGAGGATCTCGCCGTCGTCGACGAGCACGGCGATGGGCTCCTCCAGGGACGCCGAGTCGATGATCTCCTCGAAGTCGTCCTCGTCGATGTCGTCGCCGGTGAACACCTTCAGTACGCCTTCGGTGCCGTCGAGCCCGCGGAGCGGGGACTGGCGGGGGGCCGCGACGACCAGGCGTACGCCCTGCGCGAGGAAGGAGTGCGCGAAGTTCATCAGGACCGTCGAGCGGCCGGACTTGGCCGGGCCCGCGATGACGAAGGTCGGCACGCCCCCGGCCAGGTCCGGGCCGAAGCCCACGATCTCGTCGCCGCCGATGCCCGCCAGCGCCCACAGCCGGGACCGGGAGGCCTCCGGGTCGCGCATCTCCCAGGCGTCGGTGAAGGAGATCCGGCTGGGCAGGCTGTCGACGCGGAACGGGCGCCGGGAGCGGGGGACGGAGGCGTCCCGGGCCGTCGCCGCCTCGCCGATCGCGGAGATCGCCGCCGCCTGGCCCTGGCCGGTCGTGTCCTCGGTCAGCAGCGCGAACTGCGTCTCCGTACCGGACTCGTTGCGGAAGGCGCGGCCCGGCGGGATCTCCTCCGGGACCTTGCGGGCCGGGATACCGAGCGTCGAGAAGTCGCTGCGGTCGGCGAGGCGGAGGCCGTACTTGTCCTCGGTGAGCGTCGCGACGCGGCCGACGAGGAGGGTGCGGTCACCGGTGAGGACCAGGTGGATGCCGACGCTCGCGCCCTCCCGCATCATCGTGGTCAGCTCGTCCGTCAGCGACCCGTGGTCGATCTCGCCGAGCGTGGGCACCCAGCCCTCCCACCGGTCGAGGAGCACGACGACGTGCGGCAGCCGCTCCGCCTCGTCCGCCGCCGCCCGCTGCTCACCGATGTCGGCGTAGCCCTTCTCCGCCAACAGGTCCTGGCGTCGGGAGAGTTCGCCCTTGAGCCGGTTGACCAGGCGGATCACCCGCTCGGTCTGGTTGCGGCCGACGACCGCGCCGCAGTGCGGCAGCCGGGTGAGGGCGTTGAGCGCGCCGTTGCCGCAGTCGATGCCGTACAGATGGACGTCGGCGCAGGAGTGGGTGCGGGCGAGGGAGCCCGCGATGGTCCGCAGCACCTGGGAGCGGCCGCTGCGGGGTGCGCCGCCGATCATGAGATGGCCGAAGGTGGAGAAGTCGACCACGACCGGGCGGCGGGCCTGGTCGGCGGGCAGGTCCTCCACGCCGTACGGGGCGGGCGGCAGCTTGCCGGGGCCCGCAGCCACTGCCGCCGCGGGGGTCTCGATCTCGTCGAGCAGCAGCGTCTCGGAGAGAGCGGGCAGCCAGGGGCTGTGCTGGGCGGGGATGCCGAGCGCCCGGTTGGCGTCGCGGACCGCGTCCACCAGCACCTTGAGGTCGGTGATCTCCTCGTCCTCCCGTGCCTCGGACTTCGGCTTGGCGAGGGCGGCCCGGCCCAGGTCCTCCCAGGTCAGCTCGCCCACCCAGGGCGCGAGGGCCGCCGGGTCCGCCGCGCCGGGGCGACGGCCACCGACGCGGCCCGACTGGAAGGGGACGAGGGAGGCGTGCCCGAGGCGGACGTACGCCCGGCCCGGTGTGCTCTTGGAGATGTGGCCGGCCTCCGGCGAGTCGATGACGTCCGACGACTCGCCGCCGTCCGTGACGCGCAGCGCGATACGCAGGTTGGTGTTGGCCCGGATCTCCGGCGAGACGACACCGCTCGGCCGCTGGGTGGCCAGCAGCAGATGGATGCCGAGCGAACGGCCTCGCTGGGCGATGTTGACCAGGCCGGTCACGAAGTCGGGCAGGTCGCGCACCATGGACGCGAACTCGTCGATGACGATGAGGAGTCGGGGGACCGGCGCGTGCGACGGATTCCTCCGCACGAGATCCTGGTAGTCCTCGATGTCCTTGGCGTCGGCGGCGGCGAGGATGTGCTCGCGCCGCTTGAGCTCGGCGCCCAGTGACTCCAGTGCCCGCTCCACGAGGTGCGCGTCGAGGTCGGTCACCATGCCGACCGTGTGCGGCAGCTTCACACAGTCCTTGAACGCCGAACCGCCCTTGTAGTCGACGAGGACGAACGTCATGTTCTCCGGTGTGTTGGCCACGGCCAGCGACGCCACGATGGTCTGGAGCAGCTCAGACTTGCCGGAACCGGTCGTACCGGCGATCAGACCGTGCGGGCCGTCCCGCCGCATGTCGATGCCGAAGGAACCGTCGTACGACTCACCGATGACCGCGAGCGTCGACTGCCCGCCCATCCGCCAGCGCGCGACGATGGCATCGCCGGTCGGCGGTTCCAGTTGCAGCACGTCCAGCAGCCGGCTGGCACCCGGCAGCGCGGAGTCCTCGGTCTCGCCGCTGATGTCCCGCAGCGGCGACAGGGCGCGGGCCAGCCGCAGGCACCAGGCGGCCGAGACGAAGTCGGGCCGTACGTCCTTCCGCCGCTCCGCCCCCGCCTCCTCGACCCGCAGCCGCAACTCCTGGGTCTGCTGCGCCTGTTCAACCTGCGGGTCGGCGGTCTGCCAGGCCTGATGGAAGGAGGGAAAGCCACCGGAGGCCTGCTGCGGTACGTGCTGCCGCGCGCCGGTGTCGTACTCCCTGGCCTTGGGCTCGGCGACCACGAACGCCTGGCACTCGCCCGGCAGGAACCGTTCCTCGGCGTCGAGGCAGACGGCGTACACGGACACGGCGGGCCCCTCCCGCAGCAGCCGCACCACGCCCGGCAGGGACCGCAGCCGCCGCGACCCGTCCCATACGACGACGATGTCCGGCTCACTGAACGAGGTGCCCTGACCGCGGTTGTTCTCGGCGGCCTTCTTCCGGGCGTCGAGGATCTGCGTCAGCTCGCCGATACGGGCGCCGACGGTCTCGGCGTCGGTCCCGATGAGGACGTTCGCGTCCTGACCGCCGCCCGGCTTCGCGTGCGGCAGCCACCGCACCCAGTCCCAGCTGTCCTGGGCGGAGTTCTCGCTCAGTACGTAGAACTGCACGTCCATCGGGCTGTGCAGCGCCGCCGTCTGGGCCACTGCCCAACGCCCCAGCGCCCGCGCGGAGTCACCCGGCCCCGCCATGCCGATGACACCCAGGGAACGCAGCGAGAGGGCGACGGGGGCGTCCTCGATGTACCAGGTGACCTGCCGGCGGTGGTCGTCCTGCTCGGGGTCGTCGAGCACGACCTCGGACGGCAGCCGCCCGGTGCCGAAGCGGACGAGGAGATGGTCGCGGTCGGTGCGCCGGCGCTCCCACAGCCGGGTACGGGGCCCGGTGCCGAGGGAGAGCACGGAAGCCGGATCGGGCACGGCGCCCCGCCGGTCCTGCCGCTCGGCGGTCAGCGCGTCCTGCGCGTCCTTCTCGATCCGCTCCTTCTGCTCCTTGTACTCCTTGACCTGCTTCGCATGGGACTTGCGGCCGTGCTTCTTGTCCATGAAGTAGTTGGCGAAGAGCATGATGGGGCTGAGCCCCGCCATGATCAGGTAGTACCAGCGGTGGAAGATGAGCACGGACACGACCGACCCGACGAGCGGCGTCAGCGCCATCAGCCAGGGCAGCGGCCGGGCCTCGTACTCCCGCGGCGGCGTCGGCAGCCGGAACTTGGTCTGCCGCTCGGGCGGACGCAGCCGGGGCGGCCGGTTGTAGTCGAGCCCGACCCCGTCCTCGGACCACTTCAGGGCGGCGTTGGGCGGGGTGTAACGGACGAGCTCCAGCAGGGTGTTGCCGAGGGCTATCTGCCCGCCGAGGGGCCACTCGTCACCGTCGATCGGCTTGCCGTCGAGAGTGACGGCGTCCCCGCCCTCCGCCGTCTCCTGATGGACGACGACGCGGCAGCCGCCATCGGTTGCAACTGACAACGTCAGCGCACGCGCATCCACTTCGGGATCGTCGATCCGCACATACGAGGCAGCCCCACTGCCGATGTCGTACCGCCCCACACCCAGCCGGTGCACGAACCCGGCGGCCGGCCCACCGGCCACCCGCAACTCGACCAGCCCGGTGGGCTCA
This sequence comes from Streptomyces sp. NPDC020299, assembly GCF_044387825.1. NCBI lineage: Bacteria > Bacillati > Actinomycetota > Actinomycetes > Kitasatosporales > Streptomycetaceae > Streptomyces > Streptomyces sp. NPDC020299. The sequence goes on along the minus strand of NZ_JBIRWL010000019.1, from coordinate 82,207 downwards.
CCGGGCAGACACCCGGCAGGATCCTGCAGACTGACGACGGCCCCCTCGCGCAGCGGCGACCCGACGACGGTGGCGCCGGGATCGACCGCGTACCCGTCCACATACACCTGGGGACCGCTACCGCGCACGACAGCCGGGAGGCTCTGCCCGACCTGCCCGATGGGAATGACCTGAGCACCCCCCTGCCCCACCTGCTTGGCGAGCTCCTGGGCGATGTCCCCCACGGTGGACTCGGGGTCGGCGTCGAGCACGACGTCGGCCGAGCCCCCGCCGAACGGGTCGACGACGGTCAGAGTCAGGCGCACGCTTGTCCTCCCCAGGCCGCTGTGGCCGTCTTCAGTGACGCCAGTGACGATATCCGCTCTTCCCGAAGGCAACGAACCTCGTTGCCGGTTCGGGGATGTGACACCTCGGACCACCCCCGTAAGCTGCTGCCACAAGAGTGACAGGGAGCCACGGGGGTTGGCCCTGCGGCGTTTTGAAGAGGAGCGGTTCATGGCCAAGGACCTTGACGTCACATACCAGGACATGCGCGACGCTGCCAAGCACGTCGTGAAGGAGAAGGAAAAGCTTCACGAGAAGCTCGACGCCCTCCGCAAGTACATCGCCAACCTCGTCGAGTCCGGCTACGTCACCAAGAGCTCCTCGAAGGCCTTCGACGAGAACTTCGACGAGTTCGTCCGCGGCGCCAAGGACACGGTCGACGGCCTCGACGGCATGGGCGACTACCTCACCAACGCGGCGGACAAGTTCGAGCAGATCGACGACGAGCTGGCCAAGGCTGCTCGCAGCAAGTAAGCCGGAGCAAGCAAGGGCGAGGTGCTGGCCTGGTGCGGCAGCAGATGCTGAACGCACCAGGCGGGCCCCCGGTCGGCCGTTGCCGTCAGATGTCGGGCAGGGGCTGCCGCAGCAGGTACGTGTGGAGGTCACTGCGGGGTTCTTCGGTCTCGACGCGCAGCCAGGACCCGTCACGGAAGCGGACAAGTACCATCCTCGTCTCGAACTCGCCGAAGAACGGGTCGACGAGGGTCGCCTCCGTGGCGGGAAGACGGGCGACGATCTGCATGTGTTTCTCGCGCCCGACGGTGACGCGCCGCGGCGGAGCCACCAGGACGATCCCGTCCGCGGTCGCGAGGACCAGCCGCTGGTGGTGAGTGGAGTGGCTGTACCAACGCAGCAGGAACTGACCGGCGTTGCCGTGCCAGTTCCCGTCGAAGACCCGGTCGAGGCCCTGTTCGGCAACGGTGGCGTCCCGGCGCTTGTCGTCCTCGTCCTTGGCCCGCAACCGCTCCTTCTCGTCCTTGGTGGCGAGAAAACGCTTGACCGCTTCCTCCGCGTTGGACAGCAGGGTCAGCAACATGAGGACCGACATGAACGGCACGGCGAGAACCGCCCCGACCATGCCGAGCGGGCGCAGCCTGCCGGGGCGGAGCCGGGGGTTACCGGCGGCCTCGAGGACATCCGCGGGGGGCTGCGGGATCTTGTCGACCGTGCACCATTCACCCGCTTCGGCGTGGACGCCGAGCCGTTGGGTTGTCTCTCGCTGCTTGCCTCTGGATGTCACGTCAAGACTCTCCGTCGCCGACGCGGCAACAGGACCCGTCATCAAACACGGTCGCTGAGCCGAAGGCCGCGGGCAAAGTCATCGATGGCGTCGAACGACGATTCGAGGAGCGCGGGATCGTCGTAGTGGCCTTTGAGGAGCAGATCGATGTTGCGAGCCGGGTCATTCCAGGCGTAGGCCACTGAGAGCAGCAAGCCGCCGTCGGGGCCCGTCCAGCTACGCAGGCAGCGGAGGCCTCGCCGAAGTGAGGCGAGACGAAGGGGATGGTCTCGACGCGTTGACTGGCTGCGGCTGTTGCGGGATCCGGTTCGGCCAACATGCTCAGGTGCAAGGCACTGTGCTCCTCGTCGCACTGCCTCAAGTTGCAGGTCGAGCCACTGTGTGAACTCCGAATTTGTACCGCCAAGCGGCATGTAGCTCCAGCGGCACGTGGTCATTACGGCACCCGCCAGGACGGCACCTCGATCCCGCCGTCACTCCGGGTCGGGGCTGAGCCAGATGCTGCGGGCAAACTCGTCCCATTCGTCGATGAGCGAGCTCAGCCAGCCGATGTCGCTCGTCACTGTGCGGAGTGAGGCGTAGACCTGAAGATCCTCCAGCCACCACCCGTAGTTCAGGGACACACCCAGCTGGTCGTCGTCCGCGAAATAGCGCAGGCAGCGCAGGCCGTCACCCAGACGGTCCGAGTGGAACGGCTCGACGTCGGGAGGACGGGCGGGATTCTGCGTGTCCGCTTGGACCAGGGTGCGAAGGCCCTGGTAGCGGTCCTCGTCGCCGGGCTGGACGGTGAGCGCGTAGAAGACCTGGGGGACGCGGCGTGGGTCGCCTCCGTAGAGGAAAACCTGGCCGGCCGGGATCGCTGGATGAGGATGCGCCTGAAGGAGCAGCCGGAACCGTGTGGTGAGCGCCTCCTTGTCGGGGCTGCGCCACCATTTCTTGTGGCGTCGGACCATGATCTCGGCACAGGCCTGCGACCAGTCCTCGATCTTGTCCTGGTCCAGTTCCGTCCAGTGCAGCGGCATCAGGAACCACTCGGTGGGGTCGGCCTCGGTCTCGAAGAAGATCACGCGTAGCTCCAGCGGAAGGTCGTCATCACGGCGTCGAAGAGGTCCACCAGAGCGGCCGAGAACTCGCTGTCGGGGTTGCCGTCGCCGACCGTGCTGAAGGTGATGGTCAGCCATCGAGGGATGGGGCCGCCGGGGACGGGCAGGACGTACTCCACCCGGCGGGAGGCATGTGGAACCTCGGAGTCCGGCGGGGGCGGCACGATCCGCTCGATTCGCATTGCCTCGGTGCCATCGAGATCGACGGATTCGCTGTCCCCACGACCTGCGGCGAGAAGTCCCAACACCTCGCCGGACTCGACGCCGATGCCCGAGCCGGTGAGCGGCTCGGAGACGACGAAGGAAGCAGGGATGTAGGTGCCGTGGATGCGCTCCACGGGCAGGTACAGCATCAGCCCGTCGTTCTTGGCAGCCTGCCTCGCCGCCTTCTTGAGCTGCTTGAACAGCTCCATGCGGGCCTTGCTGACATCGTCCTTGGGAAGGTCCTGCGGCAGGTTCGCGATGGAGCGGTCGATGATCCGCAGGATGGTGTCGTTCATCGACTCGCTCTGGAGCGGGATCCGGTCCCAGCCCGGCGGCGGTACGAGGTTGTAGCCGACCGGCGTGGAACGGCGCTGCTCGTCGAGTTCAGGCACGGCTGGACCTTTCGGCGAGCCAGAAGCCCACGACGAGCAGCGGGGTCACGAGGGCGGCGAACACGCCCGGCCAGAAGCCGGTGACCAAGGAGGCAAGGGCGAGGCAGAAGGAGAGCCCCAGAGGCTGGGTCAGTCCCTGGGGCCGGCTCGAGTGCCGTGGGTGGCGGATGAAGAGCGAGAGCAGCGTGAGGATGGCCACGGACACGATGCCGCGCTGCAACCAGTACAGCGACTCTTTGGCGGTATCGGGCAGCCGGGCCGCCACCACGACGACCGCGATGGAAGCCAGGCCGACGATGACGCACAACTTGGCGACAGCGATCTCACCGCCGCCCAGCCGTCCCAGGAATCCGGTCTGTGTGTTCGGGTTCATTGCGCTGTGACTGTCTCTTCCGGTGAGGCTCTCTACCAGTGCGTGTCTTGGGGCAGCTGCCACAGCTCGCCCTTGCCGTCCTCATAGGGTGCGTAATAGGGCTTGTCGGGGAATACGGGGCTCTCGCCGAGCGCCTTGTCGGTGAAGTCGGCGGCCGTACCGAAGGTCGCGGCGCCGACCGCCGTACGGTAGTAGGCCTCCGAGCGGCCGAAAGCATTGGCTGCGTTGGGGAACGTTCCCGCGTTCTGACGGATGTTCTCGACCAGCGCACGGGCGTCGGAGTCACCCAGGCCGAGACGTTCCAGCCGACTGAGTGGAACCTCCGCCTCGTCGGCCACGCGGCCGGCGTTGTCCAGGATTTCCCTGCGCATACGGTTGAGCGTCTGGCGGCCGAACTGCCTTAGTCCGTCATCGCTGGTCTCCGCGATAACCCGCTGGATACCCTCACGCGCCGACTTGTTGGCCCGCACGGCGGCCTTGAGCCGGCTCAGACGCTGAGCTTTCGAAGCAGCCTTGACGGCGTTGTTCGCAACCTTCAGCTTCGACAGCATTCCCACACCGAGAGCCATGGTGACGAGACCGATGCAGTCGACCGCGACTTCGGCGAGGCTGGCCTCACCCGCCAGGTACATGAGGAATCTCGATGCGGCGATGAAGATCGAGATGCCGATGACGAGAACATTGAGACCAGGGATGAAGAGCGCTATGAAGCCGAGTACCGTCGCCACCCAGCCGAGGGCGTCGAGTACGAACTTGATGGCATCGATGTTGTCGTGGATCCAGCCCTTGACGTTGTCCCACCAGCTGTCCTCGATGACGTCGTCCAGCTGGTCACCGATCTTCCCCGCGTAGTGCGCGGCGCGTTCGTCGCGGTCGCCGGTGATTCGGTCGAGCTGGGTACGGTACTTCTGCAGTGGGTCCTCGTCCGTCCCCTTGCCCGCGTCCGCACCGCTGTCGCCGGACTTCTTCTTGGCCTTGTCGGCCTCCAGCTCTTCCTGCTCCTTCTTGGCGTTCGCCAGGACCTTGTCCGCGTCCGACTGGAAGTCCTCCAGCTCATTGGCCCAGTTGCTCAGATGGCCGTGGACGTGCTCGTACCGTTCGGCGACCTCACGGAGGTGCTTCTCCAAGACCTCCGACTCGTCACGCAGTTTGGTGGCGTACTTCCCTTTGAGCTCGTTGTCGTTCTTGATGCCTCGGAGCAGCTTGGCCTGTTCACGGAGGTTCTCAGCGACGCCGACCATGTGCTTCACTTCATCGCGGATCTCCTCCGGGTCGCCCGGTACGGGGTCGGAGTCGGCGAGCGGATGCCAGTCGCGCGGGCGCGGCTTCGAGGTTGCGCTCACTTCTTTTTCTTCCTTGCTTTTCGCAGCTCGTCGGCGAGTTGCGCATCCAAGCCCGTGAATCCGTCGATGGTGGACTTCACCAGTTGTCCCACTGTGTCGACGCTCTCCAGCATCTTGGTCCGGTAGTCGTCCCAGTTGTCGACGAAATCATCCATCTTGTCGGCGATTTTTCCGCTGCCCCAGTAGGGCCTCATGTCATCTCTTCGATGGCCGAGGTTCTTGAGTTCCTTCTGGATGCTCCTCAGCCGGGACTCCGACTCGACGAGCAGGTCGACATTGACGATGAGATCCGAGTCATTCGCCATGAGGGCTGCTCAGCCCTCCCGTGCCGGGACTGGCTGGGAGGCGGCAACGGCAGGCAAAGGATGCTTCATGCTGGGCTCCCCGTGTGACAAAGGTTCAGTCAAGGGCATCGACGGTAGCGGTGGTGCGCCTGGTTTCGCCAGGCAGGGCATCCCGTTGGATGACGATCACCACGGCAAACCGGGGCGAAGAGGGTGTGAGGTATTCGTGGCGATGCCCGCTCGCTCCGGAACCGGCACGTCATCGGCGATGTGTGCCGATGAACGCCCGTACCGGGGCGTCGATCGTCGCGACAGTGGCGAGCAGACTGACCGCCCAGGTCAGGGGTATTGGCTGAACGTCCAGCTCGGAGGGAACGAGCGGCTACGTCCCCACTTGCCTGTGAGGCTCTCACCTTCGGGTGCCGTCTTACCTGTTGACCGCTTGTACTTCCTGCACGGTGACGTCCTGCGTCGCCCCGAAGGCCCCATCGGGCAGGTCACCGCCCGCGTCGCCGGAACCCGTCCAGCTGATCTGCCAGGTGACGGTCGCCTTCAGCTTGTACGTGCCGCCTCCGGAGGAGCGGAGGTACTTGATGCCGCAGGGCGGGGTCTGGTCGGCCTTGCCCTTGGCGTAGGGCTCGCCGATGGAGCCGTCGGCGTTGATGGTGCGCTCACCCGAGGTTGGGTACGTCTGGGCATCGCTGGTGCCGGGCTCCAGCTTGAGGGAGACCGGCTTCGCGGTGGTCGTCGACTGGATGTCGAGGCCGCCGGCATTGAGGGAGGCGGTCACGGAGACCTTCTTGAACTTGGCCTTGTCGAGCCAGGCCCAGATGGCGAGGTTGACCTTGGTCGTCTTGGCGGGGGCCAACGTCACCTCGGTGGTCGGCAACTCAAGCCGGTTGTAGGCGAGCTCGGCCAGCACCTTCGGAGTGACCGCGTTGGCGACAGGCGGGGCATCGCCGGTCTCGACCCAGAAGGGCAGCTTGTCGCAGGCCTGGGCCTCGGGCTCCATCCAGCGGTCTTCGTCGACGACGGAGACCCACCAGTTGCCCTCGTCCTTCTTGTCGAGGTTGTAGTTCACGTAGGAGTCGGACGAGGCCGACGTCTTGTCGACCTTCTTGGTCTTGCGGTTCTTGTTGAACGCCTTGCTCTCGTCCGCGCAGTACGTGACACCGTGGCGAGGGACAGCATGGTCATGGCGGATGCAGCAAGCGGGGCCTGCTTCATGGGGGGCTTCTGTTCGGGGCTGTTGGTGGGTTCTGCGTGTCTGAGAGGAGGGGGCGAACGACGCAAGCTACTCGTCCAGCAACCTCCGCAGCGCAGCCGACAACTCCGGCACCCGCGCCCCGCCCGCCTGTGCCGCCACCACGGCCCTGACGTACGCCACCGCCTCGGTCCGGAGGCGTTGCTTCTCGGCGCCCTGGCGCATGCCTGCCAGCCAGATGAGGATCGCCAGGGGGATGAGGCCGAGGGTGCCGTAGCCGATGGGCTCGTCCGACGTTGCCGCCCACAGGGCGCCGACGACTCCCGCCAGTGCCAGCAGGCAGCCGGCCTCGTCGTGCCAGCCGCCCTCGTCGGCGATCGTCTCGTACGCGGTGACCGCGGGGGGCTTCGGAGGGATCGGGGGCGGGGTGAGATCGATGCGGTCGGTCGTGTCGGGGGCCGGGCCCTCGTACTCGTGTGGGGGAATCTCCTGCTCCGCCAGTACTCCCTCGTACGAGGGAATCGGCGCCGCCGCCTTCCTGCCGCCCTCCCCGCCCGGGCCGGGAGTCCGGCCTTCCAGCCATCCGGGGACGTACTCCAGGGGCAGCCCGTGCGCCCGTGCCACGCCCAGCACTTCGCGGTAACCGGCGAGCGCCGGATGGGTCAGCTCACGCTTCCAGCGGACGCGGATCTGGACGAGGGCGGCCACGGCGACGACGAGCAGTGGGCCGGTGATGAGGAGAGCCGCCTTGCCGGCCCGGGCGGGCAGGGCGGGGGACAGGAAGGGGAGGAGCGCGCCGGCTGTGAGGGTCAGGCCGCCCAGCCATACCAAGGGGCCGCGCTGGGTGGCATCGAGGGCGCGGCGGCGTTCGGTGAGGAGTGTGGTCACCGTCGCGTCGTCCGTGTAGTCGACCCCGCAGCGTGCCCCGATCGCGCGGGCCACCGACAGGGCGCGGGCGTCGGCCGCCAGTGTGGCGCCGTTGAGGGGGAGGAGGCCGGGTGGTGTCGGGGTCCTCGTCACCGGGAGATCATGGCATGGGGCGTTCGCTGGCGCACAGGGGCATGGGCTTGTGGCCTCGGTCGCTCAATTGGGGTGTGAGCAGCGGTAGTTGCGTAGTGAAATGGTTGGCCGGGTGAGGTCGAGGAGTGAGATCGCGCCTTGAGGGGCTTATGTGTGACTGATACGGTGCGATCGCTTGACACTGACCCCGGCGATGGGTATCCGGCAAAAGGGATTCGCGGGTGAAGTGTCCGCTTTTGCAAGGCAATTGGCAGACATTTTCTTGGATGTACGGGGAGCGGTTGCGTGAAGATCCAAGAGCGTACGGGGGCGGGCGCCGGTCGTTCCGTCGCTCCGGCTCAGCCGTCGGTCGGGGACCGGCTTCCCACACCTCCACGTGAGCGCAAGCCCGCGCTGGCCGCGCTCGCGGTGCTGCTGATTCTGCTCGGCGCGCTCGGGGCCACGACGCTCGTGCTGCGGGCCGGCGACCGGATCGAGGTCGTCAAGGTGACCAAGGACATCCAGCCCGGCGAGTCCGTGAGCGACAGCAACACGACGTCCGTCCTGGTCGCCGCCGACGACAGCATCCACTACGTCAAGTGGGAGCAGCTGAACCAGCTCAGGAAGCTCAAGGCCAAGAGCACGATCTACGCGGGCACCGTCGTCATCGGTGACATGTTCGCGGAGGGCGATTCCCTTCCGGCCGGCAAGGCCGTCGTGGGCGTCGCCCTGAAGGAGGGCCAGTACCCGGCGGACATCAAGGCCGGTGACACGGTGGCCGTATACAACGTGGACACCAGCAGTTCGAGTTCGAACAAGACCGGCGGCTCCACGGCCACTTCCTCCGGTGAGGCGATCGTCGACGGCGCGAAGGTGAGCAGCGTGTCCGACGACAGCGACGCCACCATCAGCACCGGCAACCTCTCCCTCACCCTCCTCGTCGACCAGTCCGACGCCGCCGCCGTGGCGCGTGCCGCGTCCGCCGGGGCGGTGGCCATCGTGCACGTCTCCGGCAACGGCAACAGCAACAGTAATTAGAAGGCGGCACCCGTACCCATGGCGCTCATCGCTATCGCCGCCGACAAGGGTTCCCCCGGCGTCACCACCGCGGCCGTCGCCCTCGCGGCGGTCTGGCCGCGGCGCGTGCTGCTCGCCGAGGCCGACCCGGCGGGCGGTGACCTGGTGTACCGCAGTGCCGCCGCGCACGGCGGGCCGCTGAACCCGAACACCGGCATGCTGTCCATAGCCGCGACCGCCCGGCGAGGGCTCGTTCCCGATCAACTCTGGGATCACGTGCAGCCGTTGAGCGGGGGGCTCGAGGTCCTCGTCGGGCTCGGGATCGCCGAGCAGGCCGCCGGTCTTGCGGGGCTCTGGCCGACCCTCGGCCGCGCCTTCGCCTCCCTCGCCGACTCCCCGAACGCCCCCGCCGACGTCATCGCCGACTGCGGACGGGTCAGCGGGGACACCCCGGCCGTGGAGCTGTTCCCGCACGCGGCCCTGGTGCTGCTCGTCTCGCGCACCGAGCCCGAGGCCCTGGCCCGCGTCCGGGATCGTGCCGCCGCCCTCTCCGCCAAGCTGCACGGCGGCCCGCGCGGCGCCGCCGCCCTCGCCACCCCGCTGATCGGCGTGCTGTTGATCGCCGACCCGAGCAGCTCCGGCAAGCTGGTCAACCAGGTCAACGACATGCTGGTGCACGCCCAGACCGGCGCCCGTGTCGTCGGCACCATCGCGGAGGACCCGGCCGGCGCCGAGCAGTTGGCCGGCCGCAGGCGCGGGCGCCTCGACAAGTCGCTGCTCATCCGCTCGGCCCGCAAGGTCACCGCGGACCTCCACCAGCAGTACGGCGCAGCCTGGACCGTACCGACGCCGACGCCCCCCGCGGGAGCCGGGCGATGACCGCTGTCGACCACCAGTTGGTCAAGCGGTTCCGGCAGGACGCCGGTGACCGTATCGCCGAGCAGCGCCGTCAGGACCAGGCGGCCGGCGTCACGCCGATGTCCACGGAGGACGAGCGGCAGTACGCCCGTGCGGTCATCGCCCAGATCCTGGAGGAGTACGCCCGCGCCGAGATCAACGCGGGCCGTACGCCGCTGGACGCGGAGACCGAGGAGCAGTACGCGGCCGCCGTGCACGCCGCGCTGTTCGGGGTCGGGCGGCTTCAGCCGCTGCTGGACGATCCCGAAGTCGAGAACATCGACATCAACGGGTGCGACCAGGTCTTCGTCGGCTATGCGGACGGGCGGGAGGTGAAGGGCGAGGCGGTCGCCGAGACCGACGAGGAGCTGATCGAGCTCATTCAGGTACTGGGTGCCTACTCCGGTCTGTCGTCCCGTCCGTTCGACTCCGCCAACCCCCAGCTCGACCTGCGGCTGCCCGACGGCTCGCGTCTGTCGGCCGTGATGGACGTCACCCGGCGGCCCGCGCTGTCCATCCGCCGTGCGCGCATGGGCAAGGTGTTCATCTCCGACCTGGTCGGCAACGGCACCGTGACGCCCGAGGTGGCGCACTTCATGGCCTGCGCGGTGCGGGCCCGTAAGAACATCATGATCGCCGGCGCCACCAACGCCGGCAAGACCACTCTGCTGCGCGCCCTCGCCAACGAGATCCCGCCGCACGAGCGGCTCATCACCGTCGAGCGGGCACTGGAGCTCGGCCTCGACACCTTCCCCGATCTGCATCCCAACGTCGTCGCGTTCGAGGAGCGGCTGCCCAACTCCGAGGGCCAGGGCACCATCAGCATGGCCGAACTCGTCCGCCGCAGCCTCCGTATGAACCCCTCCCGGGTCATCGTCGGTGAGGTCCTCGGCGACGAGATCGTGACCATGCTCAACGCGATGTCACAGGGCAACGACGGGTCCCTGTCCACGATCCACGCGAACAGCTCCAGCGAGGTCTTCAACCGTATCTCCACATACGCGTTGCAGGCCTCCGAGCGACTGCCCATCGAGGCCAGCCAGATGCTGATCGCGGGCGCGGTGAACTTCGTCGTCTTCATCCAGCGGCGCAACAACTACCAGACGGGCGGCCGCCTCCAGCGCATGGTCACCTCCGTACGCGAGGTCAACGGCGTCGACGGCCGGGTGCTGTCCAGCGAGGTGTTCGCCGAGGCCCCCGACGGACGCGTCGTCCCGCACGCGCCCATAGCCTGCCTGGAGGACCTGATGGCCTACGGCTACCAGCCGCACGGAAGCTGGGGGTGAGCGCCATGACCAGCGCCGTCACCTACGAAGCCCTCGGTTCGCTCGGCTCCCTGGGCGGGCTGTTCTCGACCACCGTCCTGTACTCGATCGGCGCCGGTGTCGCCGTCGGCGGCGGCCTCGCGCTGCTCCTGATCGCCCTACGCGGCCTGCCCGCCAAGCCCGAGCACGAGAAGCACAAGGCCAACGAGCGGGCGGCGGAACTGATCCGGTTCGCCGGGCAGCGCGGCTCGCTCGCCGCCATCGTCGGGCTCGTCGTGCTGCTGCTGACCCGCTGGGCGGTGGCCGGTGTCGCGGCCGGCGTCCTCGTCTTCTTCTGGGACCGCCTCTTCGGCGGCGCGGCGGAGGAGCGGGCGGCCATGCGCCGCGTCGAGGCCCTCGCCTCCTGGACCGAGTCCCTGCGGGACACCATCGCGGGCGCGGTCGGCCTGGAGCAGGCCATCCCGGCCTCCGCGCGGGCCGCGGCCCCCGTACTGCGGCCCCATCTCGACGCGCTCGTCGACCGGCTGCGCGCCCGTACGCCCTTGCCCGACGCGCTCCAGCACCTCGCCGACGAGATCGACGACGCCTCGGCGGACATCATCGTCGCCGCGCTCATGCTCAACGCCCGGCTGCGCGGCCCCGGTCTGCGCCAAGTGCTGGGCGCCCTGGCCAAGTCGGCGCGCGAGGAGGTCGACATGCGCCAGCGCGTGATGGCCCAGCGGGCCTCGACCCGGCGCTCGGTGCAGATCGTCGTCGCGGTCTCCATCGCGTTCGTCCTCGGCCTCGCCGTCTTCAACCGCGACTTCGTGGCCCCGTACAGCAGCCCGGTCGGCCAGCTCGTACTCGCCGTCGTCTGCGGCCTGTTCGCACTCGGCTTCTGGTGGCTGCGCAAGCTGTCCACGATCGAGACGCCGGAGCGCTTCCTGGTGCGCGACCAGTCCGGGGTGCAGTTCGTACGTCCCCGGACGTCCGCCCAGCAGTCGCCGCAGTCACAGCAACCGCAGCAGTCGCCGCAGCCGTCCCAGTCACCGGAGGAAGGGGTACGCCGGTGAACCTCACGATGCCGATCGTCGTCGGCGTGATCTTCGGCCTGGGCGTCTACGCCCTCGTCCGCGCCCTGATGCCGACCAAGCGCAGTGCCGTCGCACAGGTCGCGCGGATCGACGCGATGCGGGCGCGCGGAGCGGCGTACGAATCCACCCGCCAGGCCAAGGACACCGGCCGCATCGGCTCGCTGCGGGCCGAAGTCGGCGCGCGTGTCAGCGAGTTCTATCTCCAGCAGGGCTGGGAGCAGCGCTCGCTGCGCGCCGACCTCGCCGTCCTGGACCGCAGCTGGGAGAACTTCCTGGCGACGAAGGTGCTGCTGGCCACGGCCGGGCTGTTCTTCGGCCCGTTCCTGTTCGCGGTGGTCTGGACGCTCGGCTTCAGCCGCAGCCCGGTCATCCCGGTCTGGCTGGCCCTGCTCTGCGCGGCCCTGTTCTTCTTCCTGCCCGACCTCGAGGTACGGCGGGACGCGGCCGACAAGCGGCGGGACCTGCGCCGGGTCATCGGCGCCTACCTGGACCTGGTCTCCATGAGCCTGGCCGGCGGCCGGGGCCTGCCCGAGGCACTGATGGCCGCCGCCGAGGTCTCCGACGGCTGGGCCAACCAGCGCATCCGCAACGCCCTCGCCGACGCCCGTATCACCGGTGTCAGCCAGTGGCAGGCACTGGGCGCGCTCGGCGAGGAGCTGGGCGTGGAGGAGCTGAAGGACCTCTCCGCGTCGCTGGCCCTGGTCGCCGACGACGGCGCCAAGGTACGCGAGTCCCTCGCCTCCCGCGCCGAGACGATGCGCCACCGCGAACTGGCCGAGATCGAGGGCAGCGCGGGCGAGAAGTCACAGTCGATGCTCGTCGCCCAGCTGCTGCTGTGCGCCGGATTCCTGGTGTTCCTGATCTTCCCGGCGGCGATGCGGGTGTTCCAGGTGTGAGCCGATTCCCGAACTTCTGCCAACTGCTGTATCGAGAGGACAACTCATCATGAACGGACGGAACTTCAGCACCGGGATCCCGGCGATGGACTTCCTGGTCACCTTCTTCCAGGCCCGCGTGCAGCGCGCCCGCTCCGGCGAACTCGACCGCGGTGCCTCGGCGGTGGAGTGGGTCATCATCTCCGCGGTCGTCGTCGCGATCGTCGGCGTGGTGGCCGCGATCATCAACACCGCGCTGAGCGACGGCGCCAACAAGGTCGGCGACTGCATCAAGGGCGCCAGCGCGAGCAAGACCTGCTGATCCGCGATCCGCTGATCACGGGTACGACAAGACGGGGATGACGGGGTTGTTCATGGGCGTGGGCAGATGGGCGCGCCGCCGGACGGAGGCCGCGCGCGGGCGGGCCGGTGATTCCGGCATGACCGCGATCGAGTTCGTACTGCTCACCCCCGTCCTCTTCTTCATGATCTTCGCGACGGTGCAGTTCGCGCTGTACTTCTTCGCCGACCACGTGGCCCAGGCCGCTGCCCAGGCCGGCGCCCGCAAGGCCCGCGCCACGGCCGACGAACAGCCCGGCGGGTGGCGCGGCGAGGCGCGGGACGTGGTCGACTCCTACATCCGCCAACTGGGCCCGCAGCTCGTGCTCTCCCCGGACGTGACGATGCTCCAGCCGGAGCAGCACACGGTCGGCGTGGAGATCACGGCACGGGTGCCGACGGTGTTCCCCGGCCTGGATCTGACGGTGCACGCGCAGTCGTCGGGGCCGGTGGAGCGGTTCGTGAAGGAGGGGGAGAACTAGATGGACTTCGCCTCCGTACGCGAGCGTCTCACGGGTGAGGACAGGGACCGGGGCCTGTCGACCGTCGAGGTCGTCATCCTCGCCCCGGTGATGATCATGTTCATCCTGGTCCTCGTCGCCTTCGGCCAACTCGTCGACGGCCGGGGCGCGTTGGACGGCGCCGCGCGTGACGCGGCCCGCGCGGGATCCATCCAGAAGGATCACGGCACGGCGATGGCCGAGGCCCGCAAGGCGGCCGAGGCGGACCTGTCGGACGTGTGCTCCGGCCCGGTGTCCGTCGTCCAGACGAGCCAGGGCTTCGAACCCGACACCATCTTCACGGTCGAGGTCAGCTGCCAGGTGCGAGGCCTGGCGATGCTGGGTCTGGACGTCCCCACGCGGCTGTCGGCGAGCTTCAGCTCCCCCCTGGACCCGTTCCGGAGGACGGCGTGAGTCATGCTCTGCGGACGTGGTGGCACGCGCGCCAGACACGCATGGACGACCGCGGCTCGGGCGCCGGCGCGGTCATCATCTTCGCCCTGGTCTTCATCTCCCTCGCCGCGTTCGTGATCGACGGCGGTCTGTCCATCTCCAAGCGCGAACGCGCCGCCGACATCGCGGAACAGGCGGCCCGCTACGCCGCCCAGGACATCGACAAGGAAGCCCTCTACGACGACAAGGGCGGCGCCGCGCCGATCAAGTTCGACGAGTGCGACGCCCGGGTGAAGACCTTTGCCCGCGAGATGGACATGAGCGGCGCGGACATCGCCGCGACCCACTGCGTGGCCGCCGACGCCCAAAAGGTCGAGATCGAAGTCCAGTTGACGTACGAGCCGGTGTTCACCGGCATGTTCTACGGCGGGAACGTCGTGGTGCACGGCCGGGCGACCGCCGAGAACGAGGTCGGCTGACCCTTGGCTCTGTTCGCCCGCCACAGGCCAGACCCGGAGGTCCCCCCGGTCCCCTGGGACAGCACGCCCTGGTTCACCGTGACCGACGTGCTGCGCCCGGGCACACTCACCCGCAAGCCGGTGAAGGGCGAGCGCGCGGTGCGGGCGACCACGACGCACGAGGGCGTACGGTATTTCGCCCCGGCCGTGCTGCTGACGGTCGACGGCGCCGAGCAGGCCGCGTACGAGCTGTACGACGCCACGCGGCCGGACGTTCTCCTGTGCTCCCTGACGCCCGACAAGGCGGGCGCCCGCTACCGCGTGGCAGACTCCGACGGCACCGAACTGGGCCACCTGCACCGCACCCCGCCCGCCAAACGGGCCGTTCAGCACGGCTGGTGGCTCCAGCAGCCCGGCCGGCCGGACATCGTGGCCCGCTACAACTGGGCGCGGGGGAGCGCCAAGGACATCGCGGCGCGCGGCAAGGAGAAGGTGGTGCGCGGTGCGGGCGCGGTGGTCGGCGGCGTCGTCGACTCCGTCCTCAGCCTCGGCGTGGAGGGCGATGCCCGGCGTCCGCCGTCCAACGAGGGCTGGCCGGTCACCTGGCGCGCGGAGGGCGAGGCCGAGCCCGAGGTGCTGGTCTGCCGGTACCTCAAGGACTTCGCGGACATCAGGACGTACCACCCGCGCGCGAGCTGGCTGGACCGCCGCCTGGCGCTCGCGCTGGCGGTGGTGCGGGAGGGCGGCAAGGGCTGAACCCGACGCGCGGCAGACGCCAAGGGTTTCTTACCTTCCTCACACCTTGAGACCCCCGTCCCTTACCCGACCCCGGCAGGCTGACCGGTCTGATGGCCGGAAACGGATGCTGCGCCCGGTGACACGGCACGGGGGACGGGGGAGACGTACGCGTGAGTGATCAGCAGGCGGACATCGACCGGATCAGGGACTGCTCCAGGGCCCTGACCCGTATCAAGGACACCTTCGCCGAGCGGGCCAACCCGGCCGAAGGGTACAGCGTCTCCGAGATCGGCTCGCAGAAACTGCTGGACGCCTTCGAGAAGTTCGGCAGCAACTGGAAGATCCACCGCGGGAAACTCACCGAGGAGCTGGAGAAGCTCGCCGGGATCACCAAGACGGCGGCGGACTCGTACGAGAAACTCGACCACGAACTCGCCGAGGCCCTCAGGAAGGCCGACAAGGCAGGCAAGGGAGCGGAGAAGTGAACGCCCGCCCCGCCGCTGCCCGCTGGGCGGTGCTCGACGAGACCTCGGACCCGGTCCCCGGCGACCCGGAGGAAGTGGCCGCCCTCGGACGCCAGTTGCGCAGGACTGCCGAGGCCATCGAGAAGGAGGCCCGCGAGATCAAGGCGCTGGCCTCGGTGGAGAACTGGAAGGGCAAGACCGCCACCGAGTTCCGCGGTGCCGCCGAGGGCGCGGGCGACAAGCTGCGCAAGGCGTTCAAGCGGTACGACGAGGCCGCGGCAGCCCTCGGCACCCAGGTACGGGACGGGGTGTGCAGCAACGAGTACGCCTCCGAACTGCACCGTGCCCAGCAGATGGCCGACAAGGCGCTCCAGGACGCGGAGGCCGCGCACGGCGACCTCGGCTCCGCCCAGAAGGCACTGGACGGCCAGCGCCACGACACCCCGAAGGACGACCCGGACACCAAGAAGTACCAGCACCAGAAGGAGCAGGCCTCCTCCGCGCTGTCCGCCGCCAAGGACGCGCTGGAAGCCGCGAAGGGCATCCGCGACCGGGCCGCCGGGCTGGCCGCCGACGCCATTCACGACGTCATCGAGGGCGACGGCCTCAAGGACGGGTGGACGGACAAGTTCAAGAACTGGGTTCACGAGAACGCGGGTTGGCTGACCCAGATATCCAAATGGGCGGGCCGTATCGCCCTCTGGGCGGGCGTGGCGGCCCTCGCACTCGGCTGGATCCCGGTCATCGGGCAGGCCATCGCCGCCGTCGCCAACGCGGTCGCCCTGGCGGCGAGCGTCGTCGCGTTCGCGACCGACCTGGTGCTCGCGCTCGGCGGCGAGGGCAGCTGGAAGTCGGTCATCCTGGACGCGGTGGGCCTCGCGACGTTCGGGATCGGGCGGGCGGCGATGTCCGGGGCGAGGGGAGCGGCCGCGGGCACCAAGGCGCTGGCGCGCGGCAACCTGTACCGGGAGGCCGTGGCCGCCGGTGCCAAGACCAACAAGGCGTGGAAGATCGCCGACGCCGGGGCCCAGGGGTCGGTACGGGGCAGGCAGGCGGCCGAGGCGCTGGCGAACATGCCGAAGGGAAAGGTCTTCACCTGGAGCAACCTCAGGGAAGGCGTCAGCCCCGTCGCCATCTACCGGGACACCGCCGACGGCGTGAAGTCCATCGGGAAGGCGTTCTCCGGGCAGGCGTGGCGCGACGGTGCCAAGGGCCTGGCCGCGCCGCGCTCGGCGGGCACCCTGGACCCAGAACTGGCCCGTTCGGCCGCTGAGTTGGACGGCATCTCCCAGGCCGCGAAGGACATGCCGGACGTCGGCCGGGCGATGAGCAACTTCTCCGGCCAGACCAACGTGTGGGCGGGCGCCACGGCGACGGGGGTCGTGGCAGGCGCGGAGGGGGCGTACGGCACAGTGACGTCTCTCTACGACAAGGCCACCGGATGACTTCCGAGCCCCCCCTCGCCCTCAGACCCGCGGGCTCGCGCGGCCCCGGCCTGGAACTGTGCCACCGCTCCCGCCTCTACGCCGAGAACGGCGAACTGGTGCTGCGCACCCGCACACGGACCCTCCGCCTGGCCGGAATCGCCCGAGCGGTGTTCATCGACACGGCCGGCCAGGACCGGGGCGAGCGGATGGGTCCGCAAATCTCCGGCTCCTGGGGCGAGGTCCAGCTCCAGGACGCGGCCGGTGCGCTGATCGGCCGGTTCGCCATCGAGGACTGGCTTCCGGAATCCCCCGTACTGCCGAAACGGTCGGTGCAGGGGGAGCAGTTGCTGGCCCGCACGGGAGTGACGTACCTGCTGAGGTCGGCGGGGATCCCGATCGATGTCGTACGGGACTGGCAGGACCCGCGGGTCGCTCCGCCGGCGCCGGGCCGCGGATGGGGACGTGCCGACAGGGCCCGGAACCTCGGCCCGGGAAGGGCCTTTCCCTCCTGGTACTGGACGACGCGGCTGCTGGCCGGAGCCATCTGGTTCGTGACCTTCACACTGATCGTCTTCTCCGGTTCCGAGCGGCCGGGCCTCGTCCTGGTGTCCGCCGTCGCGGCGTTCGCCGCCCCGGTGACACGGCTGGCGCTGCGTGCGTGGACGCGGTTCCGGCTGCGGCGGTACGACCCGGCCGTACGGGAGCGGATCGGGCCGGCGCCCGCCGAGGACACGGGCGCCACGGTCCGCTTCCGCGAACGCGCCGAACTACGCGTACAGGAAAGAGACCTGGTCCTCCGGGACCTGGGCGGACAGGAGTACTGGTTCCCACTGGCCGGTCCGCACGCCCTGACGTCCCTGACCCTCGTCCGCGATCGCGCCGGGACGCCCATCGGGGCCGAACTCCGGGGTCCCGAAGACCAGGTGCGCGCGGTGCTCCCCTGGCAAGCCTGGTTCGGGGGCGAGGGCGGCGCGGACGGCTGGTCCCGGCTGCGTCGGTCCAGCCGCCTGCGCGTGTCCGAGCGCAGCCTGAGCAGCAAGGGCAGGTGGCCCAAGACACCGGTACTGGGCTCCCGCCCCGTCCCCGACTCGCCGAGCACGGCACGCGCCGTCTCCCGCTTCCCGAGCACGATCGCCGGGGTGTCGTCCACGGCGGTGATGGCGCTGGGCTCCTTCTTCTCCCTGACGTGGGGGGTACGGATCGAGGACGCACATCCGGGGGCGGGGGTGGCCGTGATGATTCTGGGCGCCCTGGGAGCCGTACTCCAGGCGACGCCGTACGCCCTCCACCAACTCACCAGCCGCACCCGCCTGGACCGCCCGACGGCCGAGGCCCGCACCCGCACGGAGCAAGCCGCATGACCACCGCCCCCAGGGAACCCGCCCCTCCCCGTGACTACCGCCTGCTACTGCCGGACGGCTGGTTCCGCATCGTCTTGGATCCCTCCGAGGAGCGGGAGCGGTCCATCGACGCGCTGGTGGAGCGCCAGTTCGAGGGCATCGACAACGCGCCCCACCTCAAGGACGACCTCCGCAAGGACCTGCGCCGCCGCTCGGCGAAGGCGGCCCGTAGCGGAGGCATCGAGCTGTACCTCAGCCTCCAGCAGGTCGGCCCGTTCACCATCCCCGCGTCCCTGCTGGTCACCCTCGCCCCGCTCCAGCACCCGGGGCCGCTCCCGGCACAGGCGCTGGCCGAGGCGCTGGCGGCCGACGGCGGCGAGGCGACGGTGAGCATCGAGGAGCTACCGGCGGGAGAGGCGGTACGCGTACGCCGGCTCACGACCCAGCCGAAACCGGAACGGGAACGGGACACCGATGCCGCCCCGAACGGGTCACACCGCTCGCTCTCCGTCGAGTACCACGTCCCCGTCCCCGGCACGACGGCGTTCCTGCTGCTCACCTTCTCCACGCCCCTGGAACCCATAGCGGACGCGATGGCGGAACTCTTCGACGCGGTCGCGGGCTCGCTGACCTGGACGGAATGAGGAAACAGATGACGGACGACGACGCCGCCGACGACCTTTCGAACCTCGGCCTGGAATGCTCGGAGGATTGGGTACCGTTCCCGGTCACCGACACCGTGCCCCTCGACTACTGGGCCCGCAACCAGGCGGAAGAACTGGTCGCCAGGTACGCGCGGGAGGGCAAGAAGGGGGACGCCCGCGTGTTGGCCCGAAGCCTGAAGCGCGCGGCGGCGGACAGCCGCACCCGCGCCCCGCTGGGCGCCTTCGGCCTCTACCTGAGCGGCTACGACTTCATGGCGGCCGGCCTCGAACTCGACGCGATCCACCCCGACGCGGAGTACCCAGAGGTCAGCCTCGCGCTCCTGGCCGAACGTATGACGGCCAAGGACTTCGGCGCCCCGGACATCCGCGAGCTCCGCCTCCCCCTCGGCGACGCCGTCCGCATCCGCCAGAACTTCATCGCCGACAAGAAGCGGTTGCTGGGCCCCCGCCCGGTGGTCCGCTCCCTCTTCTACGGCGTCCGCCCGGACGGCATGCGCACGGCGCTCACGCTGATGCTGTCGTGGACGGAGGCGGTGCTGGACGAGCCGGTGGAGAAGATGGGGGACGACATTGCGGGGACGTTGACGGTGTGACGGTCACCTATTGCTTGCGCAGGTGGCCTATGAGGGCGGCGATCGGGGGGCGGGACGTCGTGAGCACGGCTGCGGGTTCGTCGCTTTCTCGGAGCAGGAGGGTGTCGTCCGTGGTCGCGAGTTCGAGGCAGTTGTTTCCGTCGCCACCGCCGGAGTAGGACGACTTCTGCCAGTTGATGGGGGTGGCCACAGTGCGCCTCACAGTTCCTTCGCCAGCTTGTGGATGAAGTCACGCGAACGAGCGGGGTCGAGTGACACGGCCTCCACCTTACGGAAAAGCCCTCGGAACGCGCCGAGTTGGGCTTCGGAGTCGATCAGGGCCGTTCCGTGAGGAGCGTCGCGCACGGCGGTGTCCAGCTGCGGCACAGCTCCACCCACGTACATCATGGCGCTCCACGCTCCGCCGAAGCTGTCGAGGTCGAAGGGGATCACCCTGACGGTGATGTGATCCGCCTCGGAGAGCCGCAGGACATGGACGAGCTGAGCGCGCGCGGCGGCGCGGTCGCCGACCCTGATGCGCAGCGCGGCCTCGTGGATCACGGCTTCGTACGGGATCGGATCAGCGCCCTCAAGAACGGTCCTCCGCTGCATGCGATGCCGTACGCGCAGTTCCGTGTCCTCCTTGGGAAGTTCCGGGACCCGGTAGGAGAAGACGGCGCGGGCGTAGTCCTCCGTCTGGAGAAGCCCAGGGACGGTGAGGAACTCGATGTCGTACCGGTAGGTGGCGTGGTGCTCCAACTCGGCGAGGTCCAAGAACGATGTCGGCAGCAGCCCCCGGAAATCCTCCCACCAACCGCGTGTGCGGTCGGTGGCCATCGCCACCAGCCCCGCGATCAACGCGTCGTCCGTGCAGGAGTAATGGGCCGCGAGCCTTCGTACGCGCTCCTCGCTCACCCCGGCCGTACCGAACTCGATCTGACTGATCTGCGCCGAGTCCGTGCCGAGCAGCGCGGCAGCGTCGCGCCCCTTGAGCCCGGCGGCCTCGCGAAGCTTTCGCAGCTCGGCGCCCAGGCGCTCCTGACGTGCGGTGGGTTGCTGTCTACGCGGCATTGCTTCCCCCTCGACTGCCCGATGGCAGCGCCTCGTTCGAGGTGAAGATTACGGTAACGACTTGCAGCGTCACAAATTGTGGCCCTACTGTCGGTGACGCGACGTACACGCTGCGAGACGTCGCCATCTCCAACCCCCATGCAGAAACGGAGATAACGCATGCCCGAAACCGCTCCCGAACCCTGGGAGTACACCCTCCACATCCCCCACGACGTCAGAGCGGTCACCGTCTGCCGCCGCACCCTCCGCCTGATCCTGACGATCCACGGCCTGATCCGCCTGACGGACATTGCCGAGCTGCTCGCGACGGAGCTGGTCGCGAACGCCGTACAACACACCAAGGGGCCGGCCGCACTCAGACTGGGCTGGCGGGACGGCGTACTGCGGATCGGCGCATGGGACGCGGACCCCAGACCACCCCACCCCCCGCTGTCGCTGGCCGCCTTGACGGAACTGGAGGCGGAGGAGGGCCGCGGCCTCGGCCTGGTGCGGGCCTGCGCCGACCTGTGGGGCTGGAACCCCCTGTCGAGGAACGGCCACGCCGGAAAGTACGTGTGGTGCGAAGTGGCCGCCGCCGCGTAAGAGCTTCGCGTCGGCGGTTGGGGGAGGACGGTGCGGTGCTGTACGATGGATCTTGAGCTCGCCGCCGAAGAGCGGGCAGGGCTCAGTGCGTTGGTGGTCCAAGGAAAGACGTCCCGCTTCCTGCGGGGAGATGCAGGTGCAAGGCCTGCCCGGCGCTCCGAAGAGAACCCCCCGTCCCTGGGGCTCCAGGGACGGGGGGTTCTTGCTTGTGCGAGACGCAGACGCCGCCGCGTCAGCGGTTCACCGACTGGATCTCCTGGACGTTCATGTCCTGCGTGGTCTCGAAGACGCCGTCGGGGAGGTCGCCGCCCGAGCCGTCGGAGCCCTTCCAGGAGATCTGCCAGGTGATGCTCGCCTTCAGCTGGTACGGGGAGCCGTTGGAGGCGCGGAGGTAAGTGAGGCCGCAGGGCGGGGTCTTGTCGCCGTCGCCCGGCTGGTACGGGGTGCCGATCGAGCCGTCGTCGTTGATCTTGCAGTTGCCCGAGGAGGGGGTGGTCTCGGCGTCCGACGTGCCCGGGTCGAGGTGGAGGGCGACCGGCTTGGCGGTGGTCTCCGCCCAGAGGCCGGTGTCGGGGAGTTCCGCGCGGACCTTGACTTCCTTGAAGGTGCCCTTGTCCAGCCACACCCAGGTGGGGAGGTTGACGGTGGACTTGGTCGTCGGCTTCAGCTCGATCGAGGTGCTGGGGACCTTGATCTTGTTGTAGGCGTACTCGGCGAGGGTCTTCGGCGTGGGGGCGGCGGGTATGTTCGGGATCTTGCCGGCGTCGACCCAGAACATGAGCCGGGTGCACAGTGACGTGTCGTCGAGGTTGTAGAGGTCCGGGGCGACTCCGCGCCAGAAGTAGCCGTGCTTGCCGAGGTTGTAGTTCTTGTACCCCTTCACGGTGGACGGGGTGGTGAAGATGCTGCTCGCGTCCTTCCCGTCCTTGAAGTGGTCGGTCCAGAGCTTCGATCCGTACCACCCGTCGCGCAGGCCGACGTCGCCGTCGCCGTTGTGCTCCGAGAAGTCCTTCAGCTGCGCGGGGGAGAAGACCGGCTCGTACCAGCACGGCGGCGGCTTCCAGTTCACGTCCGTCGCGGATACGGTGCCCCGCTTGCCGCCGGTGGGGCCGCTGACTTGGGTGACCTTGATGCGGGATCGGCCTGCGGAGGCGGACAGTTCGTTGCCCTTGGACTGCCCACGCGTGTCGGAGCCTCCGAACGCGATGGCGGGTGCGGGGCTCAGCAGAGCCACGACAAGTGACGTGGCGATCACGGGAATTGCCCGGTACGGCGCCCTCACTGGGAGCACCCGCCCCGCTCCGAGTGCACGCCCGCGTTCTGCCACACGCCCTGCGGGTTCTTCGCCAGCGAGACCGCATAGAGGACGTGGGGGTTCGTGCCCGCCGGATTCGCCTGGACCTTGCTGGTCCTACGGTTCTTCGTGTACGCCTTGCTCTCGTCCGTGCAGTAGCTGAGGGACGCGCCTCTCCCGGTCTTGGCCAGGCTGACCTTGGGGTCGAAGGCGGGCAGTTCGCCGATGACGGTGACGTTCTTGTCCGTGTAGGACTTGATCCACGACTTGGTCTGCCCGATGACCGCTTCGGTGTCGTAGAAGGCGACGGCCTTGTTGTCGGGGTTGTTCGCGATGATCGCCGCGTACCCCGCCCGGAGTTCTTCCTTCGCGTCGTCGAGCACCGCCTGCTTCACCGGATCGCTGCTCGTCCAGTTCGCGAACGTGAGCTGGAAATCACTCGGCAGCGTGATCTCCGGACGCTTGACGCCGGACGGCGCCGATGCCGACGCGGCGGCCGACGGGCTCTTCGACCCCGTGTCCGCGCCCTTGATGTCGTCCGTCTTGCCGCCGCCGCTTCCGCCGCAGGCGGTCAGCAGCAGGGTCGCGGTCGTCGTCAAGGTGGTCAGGGTCAGGGTGCGGCGGGCCACGGTTGAGTCTCCCCCGAGTTCGGCGTATGCAGCAGGAAACGAAGCTATCAGGGGCGTATGACAGTCACTTGAGCGGTTGCGGGGGATTGTGTGGGGGTGGTGGCCGCGGCGTCCGTTTCCCCTCCGGGCGTCGCCCGTGTCAGTCCCAGTCAATAGGATCTCGGTAGGCTCAGCCCACCCCCCAGACCGACTCCCTCCACACACCACCCAGGACACCCGCCATGGCGCGACGCAGCACATCAAGCTCGACGGGAAGCCCCAGCGGGGGGCCGTCGAGTCCGCGGAACCGGACGCCGCAGCCGGTGCGTGTGCGGCAGCGTACGTTCGCGGACTTCGTGAAGGCGTTCCTGGCGTTCGTGGCGCTGCTTGCGCTGGTCGTCGGTGTGCCGGGGGCGTTGGCCGTCCAGGTGGGGTGGCCGCTGCCGCACGGGGCGCCGTCGCTCGACTGGCTCCAGCAGGAGATCACGGTCCAGACGTTCCTGCACGTGCTCACGGTCATCGTCTGGCTGGCCTGGGCGCAGTTCACCGCGTGCGTGCTCGTCGAGGTCAAGGCCGCGTTCTCCGGTGTCGGGCTGCCCGGCCGGGTGCCCGGTGCCGGGCCCAGCCAGCTGCTCGCCCGTCAGCTCGTCGCCGCGCTGCTGCTCGTCGGCGCCACGGCGGCCAGCCTCACGCCGGGGCTGTCGCAGCTCGGGCACGGCCTGGAGGGCAACCAGAAGGGGACGGTCGCCGCGGCCCAGCAGACGCCGGGCAGCCTGTTCACGCAGCCGCAGGAGCAGGCGGCGAGCGCCGCGGCCGCCGTCGCCGAACAGGCCTCGCACGCCGCGGCCCAGGCGGATGCCGGCAACAGCGCCGCCAAGGCCGGTGCGACGAAGTACTACCGGATCCAGCCGCCGGAGGGGCGTCACCACGACTCCCTGTGGGAGATAGCCCAGCGGCACCTCGGCGACGGGCGCCGGTACAAGGAGATCTACGAGCTCAACAAGGACCGTGTCCAGCCGGACGGTTCGCGGCTGTCCGAGGCCAGCCTCATCCGGCCCGGCTGGATCATGGAGATGCCCGGCGACGCCCACGGCGGCGAGCTCGTCGAGAACCCCGACACGCATGTCTCCCATGAGGTGCGGCAGCAGATCCACGACTACGCCAAGTCCGGGGAGCACGCCCAGGGGCAGCACGAGGGCTCCTCGCACGTCGCCCTGCCGCAGCAGCGGCCCGCCCCGGACGGCAGCGCGGACCGGCAGGAGCAGCCCGCCCCCGCGACCCCGGCCGCCCACGGCACCTCCCACGGCACCTCCCACGACAACGGCTTCGGCCTCCCCGAGGCACTCCTCGGCGCCCCCCTCCTCGCCGCCGGTCTCCTCGGTGCCCTCGGCCGCCGGCGCCGGCAGGCGCTGTGGCAGTCGGCGCTCGGTGCCGTCGGCGGGCGGCGCGGCATGGAGCCGCCGACGCCGACGGGGGACGCCCAGGACGTCCAGGACGCGCTGCTGGTCGGCGCCGACCCCGACGGCGTACGGCTGCTGGACCGGTCGCTGCGCGGGCTCGCCGCCTCCCTCGCCGCCGAGTCGCGCGCGCTGCCCGTCGTCTACGCCGCCTGGCTCAGCAACGGCGACCTGCACCTCCAGCTCGCCCAGCCGGCCGGGAAGCCGCCGGCACCGTGGCGGCTCGGGCAGGACCAGACGTTCTGGATGCTGTCCCGCACCGACGCCGAGCGGTACGAGGACGTCGACACCGCCGCGCCCTACCCGGGCCTCGTCAGCCTCGGCACCATGGACGACTCGCGGCTGCTGCTCAACCTGGAGGCGGTGCCCGGCATCGTCTCGCTGAGCGGGCGCGAGGCCGACCGGGCCGCCCTGTTCGCCTCCGTCGCCGCCGAACTCGCCACCAACGGCTGGTCGGACCGTATGACCATCACCCTCGTCGGTTTCGGCGAGGACCTCACCGCGCTCGCCCCCAACCGGCTGCGCCACCTCGACGGCATCGAAGCGCTGATCGAGACCATGGAGGCCGAGACCCGGCAGCGCCGGGGCGCCCTGGGCGCCGCCGGACACGACTCCGTGCTCACCGGCCGCACCGGGCCCGCCCAGCACACCCGTTGGGCCCCCCACCTCGTCCTGCTCGCCGCCCAGCCCGCCGCCGAGGACGCCGTCAAACTCGCCGAACTCGCCGCCGACGCCGGCCGTCTCGGCATCGGCTACCTGGTCGGCACCGAGACCGGCGACCTGCCCGGCGCCGCCTGGGAGATGGAGATCACCGCCCAGGGCAAGCTGCTCGCCCCGCTGCTCGGCCTCGAACTCGACGCCCAGCTGCTGCCCGCCGCCCAGCGGCACGCGGTCGTCGAGCTGTTCGTCGAGGCCGACCCCGAGCGCGACCCGGACGGGCCGACCACCACCCCGCCGTTCCTCGTCGACATCAGCGAGCAGGGGCGGCCGGCGGTGTACGCGCGTCTGGTCGGTTCGTACGAGATCATCGGCCTCGACACCCCGGAGGGCGACCGCAGCGCCCTGCTGCACGAGGCACTCGCTCTGCTGCTCCTGCACCGCGAGGGCGTCCACCCACGCGTGCTGGCCTCCGCGTTGTGGCCGCGCGGGGTCACGGACGACGTGCGGGACGCGCTCATGGAGCGGCTGCGCGCCTGGCTCGGCACCGAACCGGACGGCAGCCCCCGGCTCCGCGCCGACGACACCGGACGGCTCACGCTCGCCAAGTCCGTCGTCTCCGACCTGGACGTCCTGCGTTCCCTCTACCACGAGGCCACGCAGGGCAAGGGCGTCGACAGCCGGGCGGTACGGGGACGGCTGCTCACCGACGCGCTGGTGCTGGTCCGCGGACCGCTGCTCGCCGACCGGCCCGAGGGCCGCTACCGCTGGCTCACCCACGAGATCATCGACGCCCGGCTCCCGCTGCTGGTCGCCGACATCGGCCTCGCGCTGTCCGCCTTCCACCTGGAGAAGGACCGCGCGGAGAAGGCCATCGAGGCCCTGAACGCGGCCTTGCGGACCGCCCCGGACGACGAGCGCCTGTGGAACGAGCTGCTGCGCGCCACCCACGCCACCGGCGACCCGGCCCGGCTGAGCTCCCTCGCCGCCGACCTCCTCGGCCGCAGCGGGGCCCGCGGCCTGCCGCCGCGCACCGAGGCGCTCCTCGACGAGCTCCTCCCGACGTGGCGCGACGGCGTCGCGGCGGCCGGATAGCAGGACCGCGGATGAGTGACGCCCTGCTGATCGCCGTCGCCGCGCTGTGGGGCGCGGCGACGGGAACCCTGCTGCCCCGGGCCGCCTACCGCTTCTCCGTCCCCCCGGAGGAGGAATGGCGGGAGAGCTGTCCGGGCGGCCATCCGGTCGCGGGGTGGATCGGACGGGCGCGATGCACGCGATGCACATGGCCCGAGTCGTCGTACGGCCCGCGTGCCTGGCGGCTCGCCGCCGTCACCGGCGTCGTCTGCGCCGCCCTCGCCGCCGCCACCGGCACCCGGCCCGAGCTCGGCGTCTGGCTGCTGCTCGCGCCCCCCGCGGTGCTGCTTGCGGTGGTGGACCTGCGGGTGCACCGGCTGCCGGACGCGGTGACACTGCCGCTCGCGGGGGCCGCCCTCGGGCTGCTCGCACTGGTCGCCCTGGTCCCCGAACACGCCGGGGACTGGCTCACCGCCCTGCTGGGCGCCCTCGCCCTCGGCGCCGGCTACTTCGTGCTGTGGCTCGTCAACCCCGGCGCGATGGGCTTCGGCGATGTGAAGCTGGCGCTCGGGATGGGGGCGGTGCTCGGCTGGTACGGCTGGCCGACGGTGATGCTGGGCACCTTCGCCGGATTCCTGTTCGGAGCGCTGTACGGCGGCGCGCTCGTCGTCGCGCGGCGGGCGGGCCGCAAGACGATGATCCCGTTCGGGCCGTTCCTGATCGCGGGGGCCTTCGCGGGGGTCCTGGTCGGCGCGTACACGGCCTGAGGTCTCGGCGCGCACACGGCCTGACGTGAGCCGGACGAATGCCCTGACGTAGGCTGGTTCGGTCCGTCCATAACCCTTGTGAACCTTGCGAAAGGGACGCCGGTGACCGAGAAGGCCGACCTTCAGTCCGTCCTCGACCGTGCCGCCGCCGGTGGGCGGATCACCCCCGAGGAGGCGCTCGCCCTCTACCGGGACGCCCCGCTGCACGCGCTGGGCGCCGCCGCCGACGCCGTACGCCGCCGCAAGTACGCCGGGACCGAGCACATCGCGACGTACATCATCGAGCGGAACATCAACTACACGAACGTGTGCGTCACGGCGTGCAAGTTCTGCGCCTTCTACGCGGCCCCCAAGGACACCGCGAAGGGCTGGACCCGCGACCTCGACGACATCCTGCGCCGCTGCGCGGAGACCGTGGAGCTGGGCGGCACGCAGATCATGTTCCAGGGCGGCCACCACCCGGACTACGGCGT
This sequence comes from Streptomyces sp. NPDC020299, assembly GCF_044387825.1. Taxonomy (NCBI): domain Bacteria; kingdom Bacillati; phylum Actinomycetota; class Actinomycetes; order Kitasatosporales; family Streptomycetaceae; genus Streptomyces; species Streptomyces sp. NPDC020299. The sequence goes on along the minus strand of NZ_JBIRWL010000019.1, from coordinate 54,735 downwards.
CGAGTACTACGAGAAGCACTTCAAGGCCATCAAGGACGCCTTCCCGCAGCTGGTGATCCACTCGCTGGGCGCCTCCGAAGTCGAGCACATGGCCCGGATCAGCGGCGTCTCGGTGGAGGAGGCCATCACCCGCATCCACGAGGCGGGCCTCGACTCCTTCGCGGGGGCCGGCGCCGAGCTGCTCCCCGAGCGGCCGCGCAAGGCCATCGCCCCGCTGAAGGAGAGCGGCGAGCGCTGGCTGGAGATCATGGAGGCCGCGCACCGGCTGGGCGTGGAGTCCACCTCGACCATGCTGATGGGCACCGGCGAGACCAACGCCGAGCGGATCGAGCACCTGCGGATGATCCGGGACGTCCAGGACCGCACGGGCGGCTTCCGGGCGTTCATCCCGTACACCTACCAGCCCGAGAACAACCACCTCAAGGGCCGCACCCAGGCCACCCTCTTCGAGTACCTGCGGATGATCGCGATCGCCCGCCTCTTCCTCGACAACGTCCAGCACATCCAGGGCTCCTGGCTGACCACCGGCAAGGAGGTCGGCCAGCTGTCGCTGCACTACGGCGCGGACGACCTCGGCTCGATCATGCTGGAGGAGAACGTGGTCTCCTCGGCCGGTGCCAAGCACCGCTCCAACCGCCTCGAGATCATCGACCTCATCAGGAAGGCGGGCCGGGTTCCGGCGCAGCGCGCGACGACGTACGAGCACCTCGTCGTCCACGACGACCCGGCGAACGACCCCGTCGACGAGCGGGTGATGTCGCACATCTCGTCCACGGCGATCGCGGGCGGCACCGCCCATCCCGAGCTGAAGCTGCTGGCGTCCAACTGACGCGGCTGTGCTGACACTTCACGTCGCCGAGCAGTCGCCCGAGGCGGCGGTCCTGGTCGACGGGGCGTCCGTCGCCGCCGTCGGCCCGTACCAGGAACTTGCCGACGCCCACCCGCGGGCGAGGGTGCGGCGCTGGCCCGGCATCCTGACACCGGGACTGCTGAACCCGTACGGCCCGGAGCTCCTGGAGGCCACGTACCACCCCGACCCGCGCGAGGCAGACGCCCTCGGTACCGAGCCCATCGGCGGGGAGCGGGCGCGGGAGATCTTCCGCACCGACCCCGCCCGCCTGGGCGCGAGCGCGCGGCGCGGGGTGCAGCGGATGCTGGCGCACGGCACGGTGGCGGTGGCCGGGGAGCTGCGGTCGCGGGCCGTGGCCGACGCGGTGCGCAGGGCCGGGCTCGCGGTGGGACAGCGGCCGGACCGCCTCCCGGGTCCGGCGGCGCTGTCCCCGACCCCGCTGATCCTGCTGCCGAGGCTGGTGCCGGGCGGTCCCGCCCGATTCGCCGTGTTCGACGTCGCGGACCGCGCCGAACTGGTCCGGCGTGGTGCCGGGACCTGCGTGGCGACCGTGATCGGCGGGCGGCTGCTGTACCGGGGTCGCTGATCACGGCTCGTGCCGGGGATCGCCGGCTCAGCCCGCGAAAGCCTTCGCGAACGCCCCCGAACTCTGCTTCACCCCGCTGCAGTCGGTCGCCGCGTCGTCGGACGCGGAGTCGTCGTCCTCGCACTGCTGGTCCCTGAAGCTGGACCACATCGACACCCAGGCGATCTCCTTCTCCTCGGCGAACGTCCGCACCTGGGCCGCGTCGGAGAGGGTGAACGTCTCGTTGCCGACGTCGTTGACGCCGATCATCGAGGTCAGCGCCATGCCCCGCCAGGCGTTCGCGTCGGACAGGCCGAACACCTTCTTCAGCTGGGTGTGGGTGGCCCTGGCGGCGGTGAGGGCGTAGTCGCCCATGTCGCCGGCGTACGACTCGCCGTAGTTCATCGTCATGATGTTGACGGTCGAGACCTGGACGTCGTACTCGTTCGCGGACTCCAGCAGCGCCAGGCTGTCGTCGTCCAGCCCGGAGGGCATCACCGGAAGGGTGAAGGAGACCGTGAGGTCGTCGCGGTCCTTCTGCAGCAGGGCGATCGCCTTCGAGCGCAGGGCGACCGAGTCGGAGTCGGTCAGTTCGGCGCCCTCGATGTCGAAGTCGGCCTCGGTGGCGCCCGCCGCGTCCAGCGCCTCGGTGTAGGCGGCGGCCAGCTTCGACGCGCTGTCGCAGGTGGCCGCCAGCTCCTTGCCGGAGGCGCCGCCGAAGGACACCCGTACCGTGGCGCCGTCCTGCTTCAGCCGCGAAATCCGGCTCTTCACCGCAGAGTTGCCGATGGCGTACTCGTCGTTCCACTTCGGCGCGCAGTCGCTGCCGTCGGCGATCACGAAGGCCAGGTTGTACGTCGACGGGGAGCCCGCGGAGTCGTTGTCGGAGGCGGTCGTGGCACTGACGTACGGGGCGTAGGAGGTGCTCGAGGCGGCCGCGCTCCCGGTGCTCGCGGCCTTGTGTTGCGGGGGCGCGGGGGCTGCCTTCGACGTTCCGCCGGAGCCCGAGGAGCACCCCGTGACTGCCATGGCAAACAGGCATGTGAGCCCGGCCGCCGGCTTCAGGAAACTCCTCATGGCTTCTGCACCCGCTCTCGTGATGTGTGTCTCAGCACTGAAACAAAGTCTCCTTCAAAAGGAAAACGTCTCATACGAAGCCGATGTTCAATTCGGCGGAGGATACACAGGGAATGCATGGGTCGCGGGGCGTTAATCGGGCCAATCGGGCTGTATAGATGGGGTGTTCGGGTATTTTCCGCCCAAGGTGAGGCTGCGCAGGTATTCATAGAATCTCTCAGGAAACCGACAGGTTGAGGCGTTTCTCATGGCGACTTCACAAGAAGAAGGAGTGCGGACACATAAAGAGTCTCTAATATCCGGGGAATGCATTCCGAGACTGCCATCGAAAGCACCGCCGAGGGGCGCGGTCGCCGTCGCAAACGTGGCAACGGGTCCGCCGAGGGACCCGTGTTCGTTGACAACTCCGGACGTCGGTCCAGAGTGCTGCGCCGCATCGGCCTCGGCGTGGGTGTCGTCTGTGCCGGCTACGCCGTCGTGCTCGTCATGGCCTTCATGGGCTGGGGCAGCTCGCTCACCCCGTCCTCGCTGCTGCCCTTCGCGGGCGGGCGGAGCGGCCAGGCCCCCGGCGGCTACCAGCCGCAGGGCGGGATCGGCCGCCCGGCCGGCCTGCCCAGCCGCGTCCCGTCGGCGCCGCCCACGGCCAGGGCCACGGCCACCGCCACCGCCACGGCCACCGCCACCTCGTCCGTGTCCGCCAACTGACGGGAGCGCAGCCACCCTCATGACTACTTCGACACCCGCACGCCGCAGACGCCGAGCCCCCACCCGTATGGAGCGGGCGGCCGGCAAGGCCGCGGCTCTGCAGAAACCGCGTGTCATCCTCGCCCTGCTGCTCCTGCTGGCGCTGACCTGCGTGATGCTGCTCGACGGCTATCTGCGCGCCGAGGTCGGCGGCGACCAGCGGGTGCGTACCGGCGCCAGCTCCAGCAAGGTCCCCGACAAGATCCTCGACGGCGGCCCGATCCTCACCTTCCGGGGCGGCCGGGCGGCCACCGTCTCCGTGCCGGACAAGACCATCGCGCTCACCTTCGACGACGGGCCGAACCCGACCTGGACGCCGCAGGTGCTCAAGATCCTCCAGGAGAACGACGTGCCCGGCACGTTCTTCCTGGTCGGCTCGATGGTGTCCCGCTACCCGAGCATCGTGAAGACGATGGTCGGTCAGGGCAACGAGGTCGGCATCCACACCTTCACGCACGTCGACCTGTCGTACCAGAGCGACGCCCGCGTCAACCGCGAGATGCAGCAGACGCAGTTGGCCCTCGCGGGCGCGGCCGGCATCACGACCACGCTGTTCCGCGCGCCGTACTCGTCGGAGACGGACGCCATCGACAACTACAGCTGGCCCGTGTACCAGAAGCTCGGCAAGGACGGCTACACCAGCGTCTTCGTCGACACCGACAGCGACGACTGGAAGAAGCCGGGCGTCTCGAAGATCGTCAAGTGGGCGACGCCGACGGGCACCAAGGGTGCCTCCGTGCTCTTCCACGACGCGGGTGGCGAGCGGTCGCAGACCATCAAGGCGCTGCCGCAGTACATCAAGAAGATGAAGGCGAAGGGCTACACCTTCACCACCATCAGCGGTGTCGTCCAGAAGCAGAACGCGGCGGAACGGCAGACGGCGGGCGGGCAGCCCGGCGGCCGGCCAGGTACCGGCACCGGTACCGCGCCGGGCGGGGAGAACGGCCGGGGCGGCCAGGGTGCCGCGAGCACCACCGCCCGCCTCCAGGCGGCCCACCGCACCGCCACCGGCATGACCCTCTACGAGGGCAAGGCCCTCATCGCCGCCGTCGCCGTCGCCGAGTGGACCGTGCCCACGCTGTCGGTCGGGCTGATGGTCGTGGGCGTCGCCGTCATGGGCCGCTTCGGGATGATGCTGATCCTCGCCCGGCGCCACTACAGACAGCGCAACAAACGCCGCTTCAGCTGGGGCCCGACGGTCACCCGGCCGGTGAGCGTGATCGTCCCGGCGTACAACGAGAAGGAGTGCATCGCCAACACCCTGGAGTCGCTGGCGCAGAGCACTCATCCGATCGAGATCATCGTCGTCGACGACGGCTCGACCGACGACACGTCCGAGATCGCGCGCAGCGCGGCCGAGTCGCTCGGCATGCGCAACGTCCGGGTCATCCGGCAGGAGAACGCGGGCAAGCCGGCCGCCCTGAACAACGGCGTCCGCAACGCCAGTCACGACATCGTCGTGATGATGGACGGCGACACCGTCTTCGAGGCGGACACCGTACGGCAGCTGGTGCAGCCCTTCGCCGACCCGGAGGTCGGCGCGGTCGCGGGCAACGCCAAGGTCGGCAACCGCGACACGGTCATCGGCGCCTGGCAGCACATCGAGTACGTGATGGGCTTCAACCTGGACCGGCGCATGTACGACCTGCTGCGCTGCATGCCCACCATCCCGGGCGCGATCGGCGCGTTCCGCCGGGACGCGGTGCTGGAGGTCGGCGGCATGAGCGAGGACACCCTCGCCGAGGACACCGACATCACCATCGCCATGCACCGCGCGGGCTGGCGGGTGGTCTATCAGGAGCACGCCAAGGCCTGGACGGAGGCGCCCGGTTCGCTCAAGCAGCTGTGGTCGCAGCGCTACCGCTGGTCGTACGGCACCATGCAGGCGCTGTGGAAGCACCGCAAGTCCCTCACGGACAGGGGGCCCTCGGGGCGCTTCGGCCGGGTCGGGATGCCGCTGGTGGTGCTCTTCCAGATCGTCACGCCCGTCTTCGCCCCGCTCATCGACGTGTTCACCGCCTACTCGATGATCTTCATCGACTTCCAGGCCGCGCTGCTCGCCTGGCTCGCGGTGCTCGCCGTTCAGCTCGTGTGCGCGGCGTACGCCTTCCGTCTGGACCGGGAGAAGTACCGCTACCTGCTGATGATGCCGCTGCAACAGCTGGCCTACCGGCAGATGATGTACCTCGTCCTCATCCACTCCTGCATCACCGCCCTCACCGGCGGCCGGCTGCGTTGGCAGAAGCTCAAGCGCACGGGTGAGGTCGGGACGCCGGCGGGGGTGAGCGGCTGATGAGCTGGGAGCAGCAGCAGGGGTACGGGCAGCCGTATCCGCAGGGGTACGACGGTTACCAGTACGGGGAGCAGCAGTATCCGCAGCAGCACTATGCGGACTACGGGCAGGTCGCGGCGGCGGAGGCCACGGTGGCGGAGGCCACGGCACCGCTGCCGGTGGTGGAGGCGGCTCCGGCACCAGAGCCCGAAGTGGTGGCGTCCGCCGCCGAGGAGAGAAAATCCCGGGCCAAGTCCAAATCCAAGTCCAAGCCGGGGCTCAGGCCCACGGGCCGCGACCGCTACTTCGACACCCTCCGCGCCGTCGCCCTCATCCGCGTCGTCACCTATCACACCTTCGGCTGGGCCTGGTGCGGCATGGTCTTCCCGTCCATGGGGGTCATGTTCGGCCTGGCCGGCACCCTGATGGCGAAGTCGCTGGAGCGTCCCGCGGCCAAGGTCCTGAAGAGCCGGCTGCGCAGACTGCTGCCGCCCTTCTGGTTCTGGGGCTTCTTCGTGGTGCTGGCGATGCTGATCCACGACTGGATCCCCGGCTGGCAGATCGTCTACTGGATCGTGCCGCTCGGCGACCCGCCGGGCAACGCCTGGGGCGAGCAGGCCTGGGAGATCCTCTGGTACCTGCGCACGTACCTCTGGTTCGTCCTGCTCTCCCCGCTGCTGCTGCGGGTCTTCCGGCTCGCCCCGGTCCCGGTGCTGGCGCTGTCCCTCGCGCCGATCCTGGTGCTGGACTTCGTCTGGTCCGGCCCGGACAACCGGCTGGGCAGCGCGATGTGGGACCTGTCCACGTACCTGTTCTGCTGGATCCTCGGCTTCGCCCACCGCGACGGTGTGCTCCAGCGGATGAAACCTGCCCTGGTGGTCGTGCTCTCGTTCGCCGCGCTCGGGTACGGCGGCTGGTACGCCTTCTCGCACCAGGCCGACTTCGGCACGTACGACCTGGACGAGAACCCCCTCGCCCAGGCCTTCTGGTCGGCCGGGTTCGTGATGCTGCTGATGTGGGCGAAGGCGTACTTCCGGATCGACTTCGCCTGGCTCACCCGCTTCAGGCGCCTGGACCGGACGGTCACGGTCTTCAACGCGCGCGCGGTCACGATCTACCTCTGGCACGAGATCGCGCTGGTCCTCGCCGTCCCTCTGATCGACCAGTTCTGGAACGTCCCCGCCTTCGAGAAGTACCTGCCGCTGGAGAGCCAGTGGTTCATGTTCGGCGTCGGCTGGGTGCTGATCGCGGTGTTCATCCTGCTGTGCGGCTGGGTGGAGGACGTGGCGGCGAAGAAGAGGCCGCGGCTGCTGCCGTGACCGGCCGAGGGTGCTGCGGCGGTGTCGGGGGCCCTGCTGCCACAATGGGCCCGTGACCCGCGCATCCCTGGACAAGCAGCCGCACGAAGTCGCCTCGATGTTCGACAACGTGGCGGAACGGTACGACCTGACCAACGACGTGCTGTCCCTGGGGCAGGACCGGCGCTGGCGCAAGGAGGTCGCGAAGGCGGTCGACGCGCGCCCCGCGCAGAAGGTCCTCGACCTGGCCGCGGGGACCGCCACCTCGTCGCTGCCGTTCGCGCAGACGGGCGCCTATGTCGTCCCCTGCGACTTCTCCCTGGGCATGCTCCAGGTGGGCAAGAGCCGCAACTCCTGGCTGCCCTTCACGGCCGGCGACGCGACGCGGCTGCCGTTCAAGGACGACACCTTCGACGCCGTCACGATCTCCTTCGGCCTGCGCAACGTGCAGGACACGGACGCGGCGCTGCGCGAGATGTACCGGGTGACCCGGCCCGGCGGACGGGTGGTGATCTGCGAGTTCTCGCACCCGGTGTGGGCGCCCTTCCGCACCGTCTACACCGAGTACCTGATGCGCGCCCTGCCGCCGGTCGCACGGGCGGTCTCCTCCAACCCCGACGCCTACGTCTACCTCGCCGAGTCCATCCGCGCCTGGCCCGACCAGCCCGCGCTGGGCGAACGGCTGCGCAAGGCGGGCTGGTCCCGGGTCGCGTGGCGGAACCTGACGGGCGGCGTGGTCGCCCTGCACCGGGGTTTCAAGGAGAGCTGAACCCGACGACGGCGTACGGATCGCCCGGCTCGTCCAGTTCGCGTTGCAGCCCGCCCCGGGGCGGTCTCGGGATACGGGGCTCCCGCATGCCCCCACCGCCCTCTCCCTCACCGAAGTCGAACCACACGTACACCATGGACTCCCGGGGCACCTCGGCCCCGGGCTGCGGGTACTGGCGTACGACGTAGTCGACGACGGTGTGGGGGAAGTCCGGCCGGTCCGGGGCGTTGAGGAACAGCCCCCAGGCCTGGGCGGTCTCGCGCGCGTCGACGGCCATCAGACCGACGAGACGGGGTACGCGCACTTCGGGTGTTTTGGGTGTTATACGCACAGATGTCACCCCCAGTGGTACTGGAAGGGTAACCCTGCGCGCGCTGCAGCCGGAAGCTTCAGGTGTCTTTCTGTGACAGTTGACTACGCTGTGTAGCGACTTTTCTGGTCATTTCAGGTCAGAGCAAGCCGGTAGCAGAGCGCGGGCACGTCCAGCCTCGGGTGGGTGTAGGTCTCGGCGGGCTCCATGCCCAGCCGGCGGGCCACCGCGGCGGAACGCTCGTTGCCGGAGCTGATCACGGCCACCACCTCCGGCACGCCCGCCGCCCGCACCCGGTCGAGCGTCTCGCGCGCCGCCGCGGTGGCGTACCCCCTGCCCCAGTGCGCCCGCCCGATCCGCCAGCCGATCTCTATCTCGCCCTTCGGTCCCCACTCCCGCGGCCACGGCTGGGCACCGGTGAAACCGATGACCTCGTCCTCCTCGCCGAGCAGGGACCACAGACAGAAGCCCCGCTCGGCGTCGTGCCGGCGCTGACGGGCGGTGAGCTCCTCGTAGACCGACAGGGTCGCCGACGTGCCGCCGAAGAACTCCATGACCTCGGGGTCGTCGAAGGCCCGGTGCCAGGCGAACGCGTCCTCGTGAGTGGGGACGCGCAGTCGTACCGCGGGGAGAGGTCGGTTCACGGAGGCAGCCCTTCAGCCGAGTGATCAATGCTGCTGAATAGACTGCCCATGTCCAGTGCCGGTCGGCACGCACATTACGAACCTTGGGGAGATCCCGCCGTGACCGAGCCCCTCTCCGACAACACCGCCGATGTGATCGTCGTGGGCGCGGGGCCAGCCGGCTCCACCACCGCGTACCACCTCGCCAGGTCCGGCCTCGACGTACTCCTGCTGGAGAAGACCGAGTTCCCGCGGGAGAAGGTCTGCGGCGACGGCCTGACCCCGCGCGCCGTGAAGCAGCTCGTCGCGATGGGCATCGACATCTCCGAGGAGGCCGGCTGGCTGCGCAACAAGGGCCTTCGCATCATCGGCGGTGGCGCCCGCCTCCAGCTGGACTGGCCTGATCTCGCCTCCTTCCCCGACTACGGACTGGTCCGCAAGCGCGACGACTTCGACGAGCAGCTCGCCCGGCAGGCCCAGAAGGCCGGCGCGCGCCTGTACGAGCGCTGCAACGTCTCCGGCCCCATCGTCGACGACCGCACCGGCCGCATCACCGGCGTCACCGCCAAACTCGGCGAGGACAAGCGCGAGGTCGCCTTCCACGCGCCGCTCGTCGTCGCCGCCGACGGCAACTCCACCCGCCTGTCCCTCGCGATGGGCCTGCACCGCCGTGAGGACCGCCCGATGGGCGTCGCGGTCCGCACCTACTTCACCTCGCCGCGCCACGAGGACGACTACCTGGAGTCGTGGCTGGAGCTCTGGGACCGCCGAGGCCCCCAGGACCGCCTGCTGCCCGGCTACGGCTGGATCTTCGGCATGGGCGACGGCACGAGCAACGTCGGCCTGGGCGTGCTCAACACCTCCGACTCCTTCAAGGAGCTGGACTGGCGCGAGGTCCTGAAGGCCTGGTGCGCCTCCATGCCGCAGGACTGGGGCTACACGCCGGAGAACATGACCGGCCCGATCCGCGGCGCCGCCCTCCCGATGGCCTTCAACCGCCAGCCGCACTACACCAAGGGCCTGCTGCTGGTCGGCGACGCCGGCGGACTGGTGAACCCCTTCAACGGCGAGGGCATCGCCTACGCCATGGAGTCCGGCCAGCTCGCCGCCGACGTCATCGTCCAGGCCCACGCGCGGTCCACGCCCGGCGGGCGCGAACTGGCCCTCCAGCGCTACCCGCGCGTCCTCAAGGACACCTACGGCGGCTACTACACGCTGGGCCGCGCCTTCGTGAAGCTCATCGGCAACCCGAAGGTCATGCAGATCGCCGCCCAGCGCGGCCTGACCCACCCGATGCTGATGAAGTTCACCCTGAAGCTCCTCGCCAACCTGACCGACCCGACGGGCGGCGACGCGATGGACCGGATCATCAACGGGCTGAGCCGGGTGGCGCCGAAGGCGTGAGTGTCCTGACGGCAGCGTCCTGACGGCCCGGCGGGTGGACACGTCCTCCCGCCGGGCCGTTCCGCATCCAGTTGACGACATGTCCGACATGTTGGACGACTGGGCATCGCGGGGGACGCCGAAGGGCCGCTGCCCCCGAGCGGCTGCGGCCCTTCACGCGTGGGGTGGGGTGCTGTCAGAGCACCCGCACGGCGCCGGTCGGCGGGTCGTACGAGAGCGGGTGCTCCCCGACGCCGCTGGAGGGGTTCTGCGCGCCGACGAACATGCCGTCGCCCACGTACACCGCCACGTGGTACGCGCTGCCCGCGCTGCCCCAGTACAGGATGTCGCCCGGCTGAAGGTTGCTCAGCGACACCTGGGTGCCGGCCGTCGACTGGTCCTGGGAGACACGCGGAAGGCTGATCCCGACCTGCTTGAACGCCGTCTGCACCAGGCCCGAGCAGTCGTAGGCGGACGGACCGGTGGCACCGGAGACGTAGGCCTTGCCGATCTGCGCCTTGACGAACGCGACGACGGCGGCGGCCGAACCCGTGGCCGTGGACGAGGACGTGCTCGTCGAGGTGTTGACGGTCGCCTTGGCGGAGAGAGTGGTCCGCTCCGAGTTGCGCGAGGCGCGGGCGGCGGCCTCCTTGCGGGCGGCCTCCTGCGCGGCCTTCTTCTTGGCCTCAGCCTTCTGCTTCGCGTCCGCGAGGTCCGACTTGGCCTGCTTCGCGGCGTTTGCGGCGGCCGCGTCACGCTCGGCCTGCAGTTGGTAGTTCGCGGCGGCCTGCTGCGTGGCATCCGCGGACTGGGCGACCTGGGTGGCGACGTCGGCCGTCAGCGTGGGCAGTTCGAGGGTCTGCGTCACCGGCTCGGCGGCGTTCGCCGCGCCGGACGCCCCGGCCACTGCCAGGGTGCTGAGGACGCCACCGGCAACTCCGGCCCGCATCGCGATTTTCGACGCGCTGCGGCGGGGTTTCCGGTGGCTGCGTATGTGAGCGGTGTGGGACATGGGGATAAGCGGTACCAGGGGCTCCTTCATATCTTCAAGAAACGTGTGCTGCGCCACATTTACTCAACGGGACCCCTGAAACCCTCGCGTGTCATTCCTTATTGACGCCGTAACGGACATTGCGGACGCAGGCGATCAGGCCGTTGATCATGGGTTTTCATGATTACGTCCGAATTGCCCTCCGCCTACCATCGGTTGCGTTCAGTGGCCAAGCCCGGTTCTCAGACGCCTCTCATGAATGTGGCGGAGGTCACGGAACGGTCACCAGTGGGGCCGCGTCTCGCGCGTAGATCACGACCGAATCACAGCCATGTCACGCGACGGACTTCGTGAACGCGTGCACGCGTCCACATCCAGCACCGCACCTCCCTCCGATGTGTGAACGCGAGCGTCTAGCAGGGCGGGACGTCCAGCGCGAATTTGCATGCAAGGGAAGTCTCTTGATATTGAGACGCACCCTCCGGCCTGCGGTGACGAGCGAAAATGTCACCTCTGGTGATCACTCGGACGCTTCCGGTGTGAAGATCACTGCTCATCCGACTTCATGATCGTTCGTCAGGTGGCGGAGATCACAAAGCTTGGGTAATACGCCGTGTCGCAGATCACAGAGTGACGGGCATAAGATGCGAGGCAGTCGGGCTTGTGACCTGCTTCACATGTTCTCGATCTTCGCCCGGGACGAGCGGGGTTCGTGGGACCGGTGAGGCGGATGGTCCGACGCAACCGCCAGCAGTCAGTGCCGACTGAGAGGAGCGAGGAGCGGTGAACGCGTATGCGCCCATCCTCGTACTGGGAGCCCTCGGGGCAGGCTTTGCGATCTTCTCCGTGGTCATGGCCACGCTGATCGGTCCGAAGCGGTACAACCGCGCCAAGCTCGAGGCCTACGAGTGCGGTATCGAGCCGACACCCACGCCGGCCGGCGGCGGGCGCTTCCCCATCAAGTACTACCTGACGGCGATGCTCTTCATCGTCTTCGACATCGAGATCGTCTTCCTCTACCCCTGGGCCGTCACCTTCGACGCCCTGGGTGTTTTCGGGCTCGTGGAGATGCTGCTCTTCGTGCTCACCGTCTTCGTCGCCTACGCGTACGTGTGGCGGCGCGGCGGCCTGGAATGGGACTGAGGGGCCTTTAGGACATGGGACTCGAAGAAAAGCTGCCGAGCGGTTTCCTGCTCACCACCGTCGAGCAGGCCGCGGGCTGGGTGCGCAAGGCGTCCGTCTTCCCCGCCACGTTCGGCCTCGCCTGCTGCGCCATCGAGATGATGACCACCGGAGCCGGCCGCTACGACCTGGCGCGCTTCGGCATGGAGGTCTTCCGCGGCTCACCGCGCCAGGCGGACCTGATGATCGTCGCGGGCCGGGTCAGCCAGAAGATGGCGCCGGTGCTCAGGCAGGTCTACGACCAGATGCCCAACCCGAAGTGGGTGATCTCCATGGGCGTCTGCGCCTCCTCCGGCGGCATGTTCAACAACTACGCGATCGTCCAGGGCGTCGACCACATCGTCCCGGTGGACATCTATCTGCCCGGCTGCCCGCCCCGCCCCGAGATGCTGATGGACGCGATCCTCAAGCTCCACCAGAAGATCCAGTCCTCCAAGCTCGGCGTGAACGCCGAGGAGGCGGCCCGCGAGGCGGAGGAGGCGGCGCTCAAGGCCCTGCCCACGATCGAGATGAAGGGGCTGCTGCGGTGAGCGACGTGAACGGCACCAACGGCGTGAACGGGTCCGCGAACGGGGTGAACCCCGAGAAGGACCTCGCCGCCTCCAACCTCCCCGGCCGCCGCGGCCAGGGCGGCGAGGAGATCCGCGTCCAGCGCGGCATGTTCGGCGCCAACAACGGCGGCGACACCTCCGGCTACGGCGGTCTGGTCCGCTCGGTCCGGCTCCCGGGCCCGGCGACCCGGCCCTACGGCGGTTGGTTCGACGAGGTTGCCGACGAACTCGAGGGCGCGCTGGAGGAACAGGGCCTGCTGCCCGACAACGCGATCGAGAGGACGGTCGTCGACCGCGGCGAGCTCACCTTCCACATCGAGCGCGAGCACCTGCTGCGCGTCGCGAAGACCCTGCGCGACGACCCGGCCCTGCGCTTCGAGCTGTGCACCGGCGTCAGCGGCGTCCACTACCCGCACGACAAGGGCCGCGAGCTGCACGCCGTCTACCACCTGCGCTCGATCACCCACAACCGGCTGCTCCGCCTCGAGGTCAGCGCCCCCGACGACGATCCGCGCATCCCGTCGCTGGTCTCCGTCTACCCGACCAACGACTGGCACGAGCGCGAGACCTACGACTTCTTCGGGATCGTCTTCGACGGCCACCCGGCCCTGACGCGGATCATGATGCCGGACGACTGGCAGGGCCACCCGCAGCGCAAGGACTACCCCCTCGGCGGCATCCCCGTCGAGTACAAGGGCGCCCAGATTCCGGCTCCGGACCAGCGGAGGTCGTACTCGTGAGCACGCAGTCAGCAGCCGCGTCCGCCTCGGCACGCGAGACCACCGAGGGCACCGTCTACACGGTCACCGGTGGCGACTGGGACGAGATCGTCCAGTCCGCCGCCCGTGCCGACGACGAGCGCATCGTCGTCAACATGGGCCCCCAGCACCCCTCCACCCACGGGGTGCTCCGCCTCATCCTGGAGATCGAGGGCGAGACGGTCACCGAGGCCCGCTGCGGCATCGGCTACCTCCACACCGGCATCGAGAAGAACCTCGAGTACCGGACCTGGACGCAGGGCACCACGTTCGTGACGCGCATGGACTACCTGACGTCCTTCTTCAACGAGACCGCCTACTGCCTCGCCGTCGAGAAACTCCTCGGCATCGAGGACCAGATCACCGAGCGGGCCAAGATCATCCGGGTGCTCCTGATGGAGCTGAACCGGCTCTCCTCCCACCTGGTGTGCATCGCCACCGGCGGCATGGAACTCGGCGCCACCACGATCATGATCTACGGATTCCGTGATCGTGAAATGATTCTCGACATCTACGAGCTCATCACGGGCCTCAGGATGAACCACGCGTACATCCGCCCCGGCGGACTCGCGCAGGACCTGCCGCCCGGCGCGGTGGACCACATCCGCGAGTTCGTGAAGAAGATGAAGAAGAACCTCCCGGAGTACGACAAGCTCGCCACCGGGAACCCCATCTTCAAGGCCCGTATGCAGGACGTCGGCTATCTCGACCTGGCCGGCTGCATGGCCCTCGGCGCCACCGGCCCGATCCTGCGCTCCGCCGGACTGCCGCACGACCTGCGCAAGACACAGCCGTACTGCGACTACGAGACGTACGACTTCGAGGTCCCGACCGCGGACTCCTGCGACTCCTACGGCCGCTTCCTGATCCGCCTGGAGGAGATGCGCCAGTCGCTCGGGATCGTCGAGCAGTGCCTGGACCGGCTGCAGCCCGGCCCGGTCATGGTCGCCGACAAGAAGATCGCCTGGCCCGCCCAGCTCGCCCTCGGACCGGACGGACTCGGCAACTCCCTCGACCACATCAAGAAGATCATGGGCACCTCCATGGAGGCCCTGATCCACCACTTCAAGCTGGTCACGGAGGGCTTCCGCGTCCCGCCGGGACAGGCGTACGCGGCGGTCGAGTCACCCAAGGGCGAGCTCGGGGTGCACGCCGTGTCCGACGGCGGCACCCGCCCCTACCGGGTCCACTTCCGCGACCCGTCCTTCACCAACCTGCAGGCCATGGCGGCGATGTGCGAGGGCGGCCAGGTCGCCGACGTCATCGTCGCCGTCGCGTCCATCGACCCCGTGATGGGAGGCGTCGACCGGTGACCACCTCTTCTTCGGAGCGGGGCGTCAGCCTCGGCATGCCCGAGCTGCCGGCGCCCGGCTACCCGGACGACGTCCGAGCCCGGCTGGAGACGGACGCGCGCGAGATCATCGCCCGCTACCCCGACTCCCGATCGGCCCTGCTGCCGCTGCTGCACCTGGTGCAGTCGGAGGAGGGCCATGTCACGCGCACCGGGATGCGGTTCTGCGCGGACATGCTGGACCTGACCACGGCCGAGGTCACCGCGGTCGCCACCTTCTACACCATGTACCGGCGCAAGCCGTCCGGTGACTACCAGGTCGGCGTCTGCACCAACACCCTGTGCGCGGTGATGGGCGGCGACGCGATCTTCGAGGAACTCCAGGAGCACCTCGGCGTCGGGAACGGCGAGACCACCGGCGACGGCAAGATCACCCTGGAGCACATCGAGTGCAACGCGGCCTGCGACTTCGCGCCGGTCGTCATGGTGAACTGGGAGTTCTTCGACAACCAGACCCCGGCCAGCGCCGCACGCCTGGTCGACGACCTCCGCGCGGGACGGCCCGTCGAGCCCACGCGCGGGGCACGCCTGTGCACCTTCAAGGAGACCGCCCGGATCCTGGCGGGCTTCCCCGACGAGCGGCCAGGGGCCGTCGAGGAGAGCGGCAGCGCGGGACCCGCTTCGCTGGTGGGCCTTCGCCTGGCGAGGGGAGAGACCGCACCCGCGCGGGTGGTGCATCCGCGGGACGGCGGACCGCACGACGAACCGCAGGACCGGGCGGTGCACGAGCCGTCGCCGGCCGAACACCTCAGTTCGCATGACGCGCCGCAGGAGACGTCGGCCTCGGACCTGTCCCACCCGGCAGGGCCTACCGCCGAGGAGGGTGAGTGATGAGCGTGGCCGCCGAACTCAAGGACACCAGCCCCGAGAAGCTGCTCGCACCCGTGCTGTCGGCCTTCTGGGACGAGGACAGGTCCTGGACGCTGGACGTCTACCGGAGGCACGAGGGGTACGAGGGGCTCCG
This sequence comes from Streptomyces sp. NPDC020299, assembly GCF_044387825.1. Classification (NCBI taxonomy): domain Bacteria; kingdom Bacillati; phylum Actinomycetota; class Actinomycetes; order Kitasatosporales; family Streptomycetaceae; genus Streptomyces; species Streptomyces sp. NPDC020299. Next base: position 39,047 of record NZ_JBIRWL010000019.1, on the reverse strand, counting down.
CAAGGCACTCGCCATGTCACCGGACGACCTGATCGCGTACGTCAAGGAGTCCGGTCTGCGCGGGCGAGGCGGCGCGGGGTTCCCGACGGGAATGAAGTGGCAGTTCATTCCGCAGGGTGATGGAAAACCGCACTATCTAGTTGTCAACGCCGACGAGTCGGAGCCCGGGACCTGCAAGGACATCCCGCTCCTCTTCGCCAACCCGCATAGCCTCATCGAGGGCATCGTCATCGCCTGCTATGCCATCAGGTCTTCGCATGCCTTCATCTATCTGCGTGGTGAAGTCGTCCCCGTTCTGCGGCGGTTGCACGAGGCCGTGCGCGAGGCCCACGCGGCGGGCTACCTCGGCGAGAACATCCTGGGCAGCGGACTCGACCTCCAGCTCACCGTGCACGCCGGCGCCGGCGCGTACATCTGCGGTGAGGAGACCGCACTGCTCGACTCGCTCGAAGGCCGCCGTGGTCAACCGCGGCTCCGTCCCCCCTTCCCTGCTGTCGAGGGCCTCTACGCGTGCCCGACTGTTGTGAACAACGTCGAGTCGATCGCGTCGGTTCCCGCCATCCTGAAAAACGGCAAGGAATGGTTCAGGTCGATGGGCAGCGAGAAGTCCCCGGGCTTCACGCTCTACTCGCTCAGCGGCCATGTCGCCAGCCCCGGCCAGTACGAGGCCCCGCTCGGCGTCACACTCCGCCAGCTCCTCGACATGAGCGGCGGGATGCGCCCCGGGCACCGGCTGAAGTTCTGGACGCCCGGCGGCTCCTCGACACCGATGTTCACCGACGAGCACCTCGACGTCCCGCTCGACTACGAAGGAGTGGGCGCCGCGGGGTCCATGCTCGGCACCAAAGCACTGCAGTGCTTCGACGAGACCACCTGCGTCGTGCGCGCCGTCACCCGCTGGACCGAGTTCTACGCCCACGAGTCCTGCGGCAAGTGCACGCCCTGCCGCGAAGGCACGTACTGGCTGGTGCAGTTGCTGCGGGACATCGAGGCCGGCAAGGGCGTCACGTCCGACCTCGACAAGCTCGCCGACATCGCCGACAACATCAACGGCAAGTCCTTCTGCGCCCTCGGCGACGGAGCGGCTTCGCCGATCTTCTCCTCGCTCAAGTACTTCCGCGAGGAGTACGAGCAGCACATCACGGGCCGGGGCTGCCCCTTCGACCCGGCCAAGTCGACGGCCTGGGCGGACCGCCCGGAGGTGAACGCATGACCGTGACCACGAGTTCCCCCTCCTCCGGGGGAACGGCGGCGGTCCCGCCGGAGGACCTCGTCACGCTGACGATCGACGGCGTCGAGATCAGCGTGCCCAAGGGCACCCTGGTCATCCGGGCCGCCGAACAGCTCGGCATCGAGATCCCCCGCTTCTGCGACCACCCCCTGCTCGACCCGGCCGGCGCCTGCCGCCAGTGCATCGTCGAGGTCGAGGGCCAGCGCAAGCCCATGGCCTCCTGCACGATCACCTGCACGGACGGGATGGTGGTGAAGACCCACCTCACCTCACCGGCCGCCGAGAAGGCCCAGCACGGTGTGATGGAGCTGCTGCTCATCAACCACCCGCTGGACTGCCCGGTCTGCGACAAGGGCGGCGAGTGCCCGCTGCAGAACCAGGCGATGTCGCACGGCAACGCCGAGTCCCGCTTCGGCGGGAAGAAGCGGACGTACGAGAAGCCGGTCCCGATCTCCACACAGGTACTGCTCGACCGCGAACGGTGCGTGCTGTGCGCCCGCTGCACCCGGTTCTCCAACCAGGTCGCCGGCGACCCGATGATCGAACTGCTCGAGCGGGGCGCGCTCCAGCAGGTCGGCACCGGTGAGGGCGACCCGTTCGAGTCGTACTTCTCCGGCAACACCATCCAGATCTGCCCGGTCGGCGCGCTCACCTCGGCGGCCTACCGATTCCGTTCCCGCCCCTTCGACCTGATCTCGTCGCCGTCCGTCTGCGAGCACTGCTCGGGCGGCTGCGCGACCCGTACCGACCACCGGCGCGGCAAGGTCATGCGGCGGCTCGCCGCCGACGACCCCGAGGTCAACGAGGAGTGGATCTGCGACAAGGGCCGCTTCGCGTTCCGGTACGCGCAGACGAAGGACCGGCTCGACACGCCGCTGGTGCGCAACGCCGAGGGCGAGCTCGAACCGGCCTCCTGGCCGGAGGCGTTGCAGATCGCCGCCCAGGGCCTGCTGGCCTCGCGCGGCAGGACCGGCGTTCTCACCGGCGGACGCCTCACCGTCGAGGACGCCTACGCCTACAGCAAGTTCGCGCGCGTGGCCCTCGACACCAACGACATCGACTTCCGCGCGCGCGTGCACAGCGGCGAGGAGGCCGACTTCCTGGCGGCCCGGGTGGCCGGGCACGGCCGTGACCTCGACGGTACGGGCGTCACGTACACCGCTCTCGAGAAGGCGCCCGCCGTCCTGCTGGTGGGGTTCGAGTCGGAGGAGGAGGCACCCGGCGTCTTCCTGCGGCTGCGCAAGGCCTGGCGCAAGCGCAAGCAGCGGGTGTTCTCGCTGGCCACGCACGCCACGCGCGGACTGGAGAAGGCGGGCGGCACACTGCTCCCGGCCGCTCCCGGTACCGAGACCGAATGGCTGGACGCACTCGCGAGCGGTGTCGGCCTCGAGGACGCCGGGGCCCTGGCCGGCGAGGCGCTGCGCACCGAGGGCGCGGTGATCGTCGTCGGTGAGCGGCTGGCCTCGGTCGCCGGTGGCCTCACCGCCGCCGTACGCGCCGCGTCCGCGACCGGAGCGGGGCTGGTGTGGATTCCGCGGCGGGCCGGGGAGCGCGGCGCGATCGAGGCGGGCGCGCTGCCGTCGCTGCTGCCGGGCGGGCGTCCGGCGACAGACCCGCGCGCGCGTGACGAAGTCGCCGCGGCCTGGGGGCTGGCCGAACTCCCGCACCGCTACGGCCGCGACACCGGCCAGATCATCGAGGCCGCCGCGAGCGGTGAGCTCCAGGCCCTGCTGGTCGCGGGCGTGGAGGTCGCCGACATGCCGGATCCGGCACGCGCGCGTGCGGCGCTGCAAGAGGCCGGTTTCGTGGTGTCGCTGGAGCTGCGGCCCAGCGAGGTCACCGAACGCGCCGACGTCGTCCTGCCGGTCGCGGCGGTCGCCGAGAAGGGGGGCACCTTCCTCAACTGGGAGGGCAGGGGCCGTTCCTTCGAGGCCGCGCTCAAGCCCGACCAGATGACCCGCCGCCTGGCACCGGCCGACGCGCGGGTGCTGCAGATGCTGGCCGACGCCATGGACGTACACCTGGGCCTGCCGGATCTGCGGACCGCACGCGCGGAACTGGACCGGCTCGGCGCCTGGGACGGGCCGCGGGCCTCCGGGCCGCTTGAGACGGCGAGTGCGCTGCCGCGTCCGGCCGCCGGGGAGGCGGTGCTCGCCGGCCACCGGCTGCTGCTCGACCAGGGCGTGCTCCAGGAGGGCGACGAGGCGCTCGCCGGAACCCGGCACGCGGCACGCGCGCGCGTGTCCGCCGCGACGGCCGCCGAGGCGGGCCTCACGGAAGGCGACCTCCTCGCGGTGACCGGCCCCGCCGGGGTCGTGGAACTCCCGCTCCAGATCACGGAGATGCCCGACCGGGTGGTCTGGCTCCCGCTGAACTCCGTAGGCGGCGGCGTCGCCTCCGACACCGGGGCACAGCCCGGCTCCCTCGTCCGCATCGGCCCGGCGGCACTCGCCGAAGAGGCCCCCAAGGAGGTGGAGGCATGAGCCCGTACCTCGCCGCTGAAGACCTCTCGATGTTCGGCCGCGACCCCTGGTGGCTGGTCGTCGTCAAGGCCGTCTTCTGCTTCGCCTTCCTGATGGTGACCGTGCTGTTCTCCATCGTCTGGGAGCGCAAGGTCGTCGCCTGGATGCAGCTGCGCATCGGCCCCAACCGGCACGGCCCCTGGGGCATGCTCCAGTCGCTGGCCGACGGCATCAAGCTGATGCTCAAGGAAGACGTCATCGTCAAGCGCGCGGACAAGGTGGTGTACGTCCTCGCACCGATCGTCGCGGCCATCCCGGCCTTCATGGCGATCGCGGTGATCCCGTTCGGACCGGCCGGCAACGAGATCTCGATCTTCGGGCAGCGCACCACGATGCAGCTCACCGACCTGCCGATCGCGATGCTCTACGTCCTCGCGGTCGCCTCGGTCGGCATCTACGGCATCGTGCTGGCGGGTTGGAGTTCCGGATCCACGTATCCGCTCCTCGGCGCCCTGCGCTCCTGTGCGCAGATGATCTCCTACGAGATCGCCATGGGTGCGGCGTTCGCCTCCGTGTTCCTCTACTCGGGGTCGATGTCGACGTCGACGATCGTCGAGCAGCAGCACGACCGCTGGTACATCCTGCTGCTGCCGGTCTCCTTCATCCTCTACATCGTCACCATGGTGGGCGAGACCAACCGCGCCCCCTTCGACATGCCGGAGTCCGAGGGCGACCTGGTCGGCGGCTTCAACACCGAGTACTCGTCGATCAAGTTCGCGATGTTCATGCTCGCCGAGTACGTCAACATGGTGACGGTCTCGGCCGTGTCGACCACCCTGTTCCTCGGCGGCTGGCGCGCCCCCTGGCCGATCAGCACCTTCTGGGAGGGCGCGAACCACGGCTGGTGGCCGCTGCTCTGGTTCGTGATCAAGGTCCAGCTGCTGCTGTTCTTCTTCATCTGGCTGCGCGGCACGCTCCCGCGTGTCCGCTACGACCAGCTGATGAAGCTCGGCTGGAAGGTCCTCATCCCGGTCTCCGTGACGTGGCTGATGCTCGTCGCGACCGTGCGGACCCTCAGGAACGAGAACTACGACTTCGCCGACATCGCCCTCTACGTCGGCGGCGCCGTCCTGGCGCTGCTCCTGCTGTCCTTCGTCGCCGACATGTTCCGCGACAAGGCCGAGAAGGCCGAGCCGTCCGCCGCCCAGCCGGCCGCGTTCGACCCGATGGCCGGTGGATTCCCCGTGCCGCCGCTGCCCGGACAGGAGCTGCCGCCGGTGCCCCGGCGTCGCTCACGCCGCGAGCGGGAGCTGATTGTCAGTGGTGGAGCGGACACTGTCAGTGACGGATCTTCGGATGGAAAGGAGGCGTCCGATGGCTGAGGAGCCTCAGGAGGCCGGGCAGGCGAAGCCTGGCTTCCAGAACCCCGTGGCCGGCTTCGGCGTGACCTTCAAGGCCATGTTCAAGAAGCGGCTGACCGAGCAGTACCCGGAGCAGAAGAAGACCACGGCTCCGCGGTTCCACGGACGGCACCAGCTCAACCGCCATCCGGACGGCCTGGAGAAATGCGTCGGCTGCGAGCTGTGCGCCTGGGCCTGCCCCGCCGACGCCATCTACGTCGAGGGCGCCGACAACACCGACGAGGAGCGCTACTCGCCGGGCGAGCGGTACGGCCGCGTGTACCAGATCAACTACGCCCGCTGCATCCTGTGCGGCCTGTGCATCGAGGCGTGCCCCACGCGCGCGCTCACGATGACCAACGAGTTCGAGCTGGCCGACAGCAGCCGCGCCAACCTCATCTACACCAAGGAGCAGCTGCTCGCCGGACTCGAGGAGGGCATGGTCGACTCCCCCCACGCCATCTACCCGGGCATGGACGAGCAGGACTACTACCGGGGCCTGGTGACCGAGGCCGCGCCCGGCACCGTGCCGCAGGTGGCCCACTCCAAGGGCGAGGTGCCGCAGGAGGCCGCTTCGACCTTCGGTGCGGACGAACCCGCCTCGAAGAAGGTGATCGGCCGATGACCGCGCAGCTCGCCGCCTACTCCACCTCCACCGGAGAGGCCTTCCAGTTCTGGGTCCTCGGCACCGTCGCCGTGATCGGCGCCCTGTGCACCGTCTTCATGAAGAAGGCCGTGCACAGCGCGCTCTGTCTCGCCGGAACCATGATCGTCCTGGCGGTGTTCTACCTCGCCAACGGCGCCTACTTCCTGGGCATCGTGCAGATCGTCGTCTACACCGGCGCGATCATGATGCTGTTCCTGTTCGTGGTGATGCTCGTCGGCGTCACGGCCGCGGACTCGCTGAAGGAGACCATCAAGGGCCAGCGCTGGCTGGCCCTCCTGTGCGGGGTGGGCTTCGGCGTCCTGCTGCTCGGCGGCATCGGGAACGCCTCCCTGAAGGAGTTCGAGGGCACCGGACAGGCGAACGCGAACGGCAACGTGGAGGGCCTGGCGGCCCTCATCTTCACCAAGTACGTCTTCGCCTTCGAAATCACCGGCGCCCTGCTCATCACGGCCGTCGTCGGCGCCATGGTCCTCACCCACCGCGAGCGCACCGAGCGCGCCAAGACGCAGCGCGAGCTGTCCGAACAGCGCGTCCGCGAGGGCAAGCACGTGCCGCCGCTGCCCGCGCCCGGTGTGTACGCCCGGCACAACGCCGTCGACATCGCGGGCCTGCTGCCCGACGGCACGCCGTCGGAGCTCACGGTCAGCAAGACGCTGCGCGAACGCGGCCAGATCCGTGACGTGTCGACGGAGGCCCTCAACGACCTGCGGGCCCTGGAGCAGCGCGCGGAGGAGCGCCTGGAGCGCACGACGATCGAGCCGGCGAACCTCAAGCGGGCCGAGGAGGCGCAGAAGTGAACCCCGTCAACTATCTGTATCTCGCGGCGCTGCTGTTCACGATCGGCGCGACCGGCGTGCTCATCAGGCGGAACGCGATCGTCGTGTTCATGTGCATCGAGCTGATGCTCAACGCCTGCAATCTCGCGTTCGTCGTCTTCTCCCGGATGCACGGCAACCTCGACGGCCAGATCATCGCCTTCTTCACGATGGTCGTGGCCGCCGCCGAGGTCGTCGTCGGTCTGGCGATCATCGTGTCGCTGTTCCGGGCCCGCCACTCGGCCTCGGTCGACGACGCCAGCCTGATGAAGCTGTAAGGGGTCGGGAGAATCGTGGAGAACCTGATCGCGCTGCTGATCGCGGCGCCCCTGCTCGGAGCGGCCGTCCTGCTGGTCGGCGGCCGGCGCCTCGACGCCGTCGGCCACTGGGTCGGCACGCTCCTGTCGACGACCTCCTTCGTGTTCGGCGTGATCCTCTTCGCCGACCTGCTGGGCAAGGACGCCGAACACCGCACGCTCACCCAGCACCTGTGGACGTGGATCTCCGTGGGCAGCTTCCAGGCGGACGTCACGTTCCGCCTCGACCAGCTGTCGATGACGTTCGTGCTGCTGATCACCGGCGTCGGCTCGCTGATCCACCTGTACTCGGTCGGGTACATGGAGCACGACGAGCGGCGCCGCCGCTTCTTCGGCTACCTGAACCTGTTCCTCGCGGCGATGCTGCTGCTGGTCCTCGCCGACAACTACCTGCTGCTGTACGTCGGCTGGGAGGGCGTCGGTCTCGCCTCCTACCTGCTGATCGGCTTCTGGCAGCACAAGCCCAGCGCGGCCACGGCCGCCAAGAAGGCCTTCCTGGTCAACCGCGTCGGCGACATGGGCCTGTCGATCGCGATCATGCTGATGTTCACCACCTTCGGGTCCTTCGCCTTCGGGCCGGTGTTCAGCCACGCCGGCGACTCCTCCGAGGGCAGGCTCACCGCCATCGCCCTGATGCTCCTGCTCGCCGCCTGCGGCAAGTCAGCCCAGGTGCCGCTGCAGTCCTGGCTCGGGGACGCGATGGAGGGCCCGACCCCGGTCTCGGCCCTCATCCACGCGGCGACGATGGTGACCGCGGGCGTGTACCTGATCGTCCGGTCCGCGGCCATCTTCAACGCCGCGCCCGACGCGCAGCTCGTGGTCACCGTGGTCGGCGCGGTCACGCTCCTGTTCGGTGCGATCGTCGGTTGCGCGAAGGACGACATCAAGAAGGCGCTGGCCGGCTCGACCATGTCGCAGATCGGCTACATGGTGCTGGCCGCGGGCCTCGGCCCGATCGGCTACGTCTTCGCGATCATGCACCTGGTGACGCACGGCTTCTTCAAGGCCGGGCTGTTCCTCGGTGCCGGTTCGGTCATGCACGGCATGAACGACGAGGTCGACATGCGCAAGTACGGCGGCCTGCGCACGTACATGCCGGTCACCTTCGCCACCTTCGGCCTCGGCTACCTCGCCATCATCGGCTTCCCGGGACTGTCCGGCTTCTTCTCCAAGGACAAGATCATCGAGGCGGCCTTCGCCAAGGGCGGCACCGAGGGCTGGATCCTCGGCGGCGCGGCTCTGCTGGGCGCGGCCATCACCGCGTTCTACATGACGCGCGTGATGCTGATGACGTTCTTCGGTGAGAAGCGCTGGCAGCCCGATGAGAACGGCCACGAACCGCACCCGCACGAGTCCCCGAAGGTCATGACGATCCCGATGATCGTGCTGGCCGTGGGCTCGGTCGCCGCGGGCGGTCTGTTCAGCATCGGCGACCGCTTCCTGAAGTGGCTGGAGCCGGTCACCGGTCACAGTGAGGGCGACTCGCCCCTCAGCGCCGGCGCGGTCACCGGCGCGACCATGGTGTGCCTGATCATCGGCGTCGGCCTCGCGTACGCCCAGTACGGTCGCAAGCCCGTCCCGGCCGTCGCCCCGCGCGGGTCGCTGCTCACCCGGGCCGCCCGGCGCGACCTGCTCCAGGACGACTTCAACCACGTCGTCCTGGTCCGTGGTGGCGAGCACCTCACGCGCTCGCTGGTGTACGTCGACCACACCCTGGTCGACGGGGTCGTCAACGGCACCGCGGCCTCGTTCGGGGGTCTGTCCGGACGGCTGCGCCGGCTCCAGAACGGCTTCGTGCGCTCGTACGCGGTCTCGATGTTCGGCGGCGCGGCACTCCTGGTCGCCGCGACCCTGCTGATGAGGGCGGTCTGATACCGATGTCCTTTCCTCTGCTGACAGCGACGGCGGCGCTCCCGGCCGTCGGAGCGGTCGCCACGGCCGCCGTACCGGCCGCGCGGCGCACCGCAGCCAAGTGGCTCGCGCTGCTGTTCTCGCTCGCCACGCTCGTCCTGGCCGTCGTCGTCCTGGTCCGCTTCGACCCGGACGGCGCGCGCTACCAGCTCACGGAGTCCCACGCCTGGATCCCGGACTTCGGGGTCAGGTACGAGCTCGGTGTGGACGGCATCGGGGTGGCGCTCGTCGCGCTGACCGCCCTGCTGATCCCGTTCATCGTCCTCGCGGGGTGGCACGACGCCGACCCGCTGGAGACCGGAAGCCGCCGCTGGCGGCCCACCCAGGGCTTCTTCGCGCTGATCCTGGCCGTCGAGGCGATGGTGGTCATCTCCTTCGAGGCCACCGACGTCTTCGTCTTCTACATCTTCTTCGAAGCCATGCTGATCCCGATGTACTTCCTCATCGGCGGCTTCGGGGACCGTGCCCACCAGCACGGCGAAGAGGTGGCGTCGACGCAGCGGTCGTACGCTGCGGTGAAGTTCCTGCTCTACAACCTGGTCGGCGGTCTGATCATGCTGGCCGCGGTGATCGGCCTGTACGTGGTCGCCGGGAGCTTCTCGCTCACGGAGATCGCGCAGGCGCGCGCCAACGGCTCGCTGCACATGGCGACCGACACGGAACGCTGGCTGTTCCTGGGCTTCTTCTTCGCCTTCGCGGTGAAGGCGCCCCTGTGGCCGCTGCACACCTGGCTGCCCAACGCCATGGGAGAGGCCACCGCCCCGGTCGCCGTGCTCATCACGGCGGTGGTCGACAAGGTGGGCACCTTCGCGATGCTCCGCTTCTGCCTCCAGCTGTTCCCGGAGGCGAGCAAGTGGGCCACGCCCGCCATCCTCGTACTGGCGTTGATCAGCATCGTCTACGGGGCGCTGCTCGCGGTCGGCCAGCGGGACATCAAGCGGCTGGTGGCCTACGCGTCGATCTCGCACTTCGGCTTCATCATCATGGGCATCTTCGCGATGACCAGCCAGGGCCAGTCCGGGGCGACGCTTTACATGGTCAACCACGGCATCTCCACGGCCGCGCTGATGCTGGTCGCGGGCTTCCTGATCTCCCGGCGCGGCTCGCGGCTCATCGCGGACTACGGCGGGGTGCAGAAGGTCGCCCCGGTGCTCGCCGGCACGTTCCTGATCGGCGGTCTGGCCACCCTCTCGCTGCCGGGGCTCGCGCCCTTCGTGAGTGAGTTCCTGGTGCTGGTCGGCACGTTCACGCGCTATCCGGTGATCGGGATCATCGCCACCTTCGGCATCGTCCTCGCCGCGCTCTACACCCTCGTCCTGTACCAGCGGACGATGACGGGCCCGGTGAAGCCGGAGGTCTCCGCGATGCCCGACCTTCGCGTGCGTGAGCTGGTGGTCGTGGCCCCGCTGATCGTGCTGCTGATCTTCCTGGGCGTCTACCCGAAGCCCGTCACGGACATCGTCAACCCGGCGGTCAAACAGACCATGTCCGACGTACACAAGAAGGACCCCAAGCCCCAGGTGGAGGCGGTCAAGTGAGCGCAACAGCCGTCCACAGCCTGTGGACAACGGCGGCCGACCCGATCTCGAAGATCGACGCGCCGAAGATCGAATACGGACAGCTGTCGCCGACCCTGATCGTCGTCGGTGCGGCGGTCATCGGGGTGCTGATCGAGGCGTTCGTCCCGCGCAAGTCGCGTTACTACGCCCAGGTGTTCGTGTCGGCGGTCGCGCTGGCCGCCGCCTTCGCCGCGGTCGTCGCCCTCGCGGCCGACGGCTACGGCACCACCAAGGCGCACATCGCGGCCATGGGCGCGATCGCGGTCGACGGGCCGTCGCTGTTCCTCCAGGGCACGATCCTGCTGGCTGGTCTGGTCGGCCTGTTCACCTTCGCCGAGCGGCGGCTCGACCCGGCGGCGCACGGCAACCGGGTGGACTCCTTCGCGGCGCAGGCCGCGTCCGTGCCGGGCAGCGACAGTGAGAAGGCAGCCGTCAAAGCCGGCTTCACCACCACCGAGGTCTTCCCGCTGCTGCTCTTCGCGGTCGCCGGGATGCTGGTGTTCCCCTCGGCCAACGATCTGCTGACGCTGTTCGTGGCCCTGGAGGTCTTCTCGCTGCCGCTGTACCTGATGTGCGCGCTCGCCCGCCGCAAGCGGCTGATGTCGCAGGAGTCCGCCGTCAAGTACTTCCTGCTCGGCGCGTTCGCCTCGGCGTTCACGCTGTTCGGCATCGCGCTGCTGTACGGCTACGCGGGCTCGGTGTCCTACGCGACGATCGCGCGGGTCGTCGACGGCACGGTCACCAACGTCAACCCGGCGCTCGCCGACACCATGGGCAACGACTCGCTGCTGCTGATCGGCACCGCGATGGTGGTGATGGGCCTGCTGTTCAAGGTCGGTGCGATCCCCTTCCACATGTGGACGCCCGACGTCTACCAGGGCGCCCCGACCCCGGTGACCGGATTCATGGCGGCGGCGACCAAGGTGGCGGCCTTCGGCGCGCTGCTGAGGCTGCTGTACGTCGTGCTGCCCGGTATGCGCTGGGACTGGCGGCCGGTCATGTGGGCCGTCGCGATCATCACCATGCTGGGCGGTGCGATCGTCGCGATCACCCAGACCGACATCAAGCGACTGCTGGCGTACTCGTCCATCGCGCACGCCGGATTCATCCTCGCGGGTGTCATCGCGACCTCGAAGGACGGTGTCTCGTCCGTTCTGTTCTACCTGGCCGCGTACTCGTTCGTGACGATCGGCGCCTTCGCCGTGGTGACCCTGGTGCGCGATGCCGGCGGCGAGGCGACGCACCTGTCCAAGTGGGCGGGGCTGGGCCGCCGGTCGCCGCTGGTGGCGGCCGTGTTCGCGGTGTTCCTGCTGGCCTTCGCGGGCATCCCGCTGACCTCCGGGTTCGCCGGGAAGTTCGCCGTTTTCAAGGCGGCGGCGGAGGGCGGTGCGGTTCCGCTGGTCGTGATCGGTGTGATCTCCTCGGCGATCGCGGCGTTCTTCTACATCCGGGTGATCGTGCTCATGTTCTTCAGCGAGCCCAGCCCGGAGGGCCCGACGGTCGCCGTGCCGTCCCCGCTGACGATGGCGGCGATCGGAGTGGGCGTGGCGGTGACGCTGGTGCTCGGTGTGGCGCCGCAGTACTTCCTGAACCTGGCGAGCCAGGCGAGTGTGTTCGTGCGCTGACCGTATGCGTGGGGCCCCGGTTCTCCGTGGGGAGGCCGGGGCCCTTCCGTATGCGCGGGCCTGTGGATAACTCCGGCGTTGTCGGTGCGGAGCCCTATCGTGGACGCAGTGGTCGAGAGGCGACGTACGGGGGGCACGACGATGGGCGGGACGGGCGGGATCGGCGAGATGCCAGGGACGACGGACAGCGAGACGCTGGCCACGCTGCACCGGGTCTTCGGATACGAGGCCTTCCGCGGCGAGCAGGAAGCGGTCATAGAGCATGTGGTGGCGGGCGGCGACGCCGTCGTCCTCATGCCGACCGGCGGCGGCAAGTCGCTGTGCTACCAGATCCCGGCCCTGGTCAGACCGGGTACGGGCATCGTGGTCTCGCCGCTCATCGCGCTGATGCAGGACCAGGTGGACGCGCTGCGCGCGCTCGGCGTGAACGCCGGGTTCATGAACTCCACGCAGGACTTCGACGAGCGGCGCGTGGTCGAGGCGGAGTTCCTGGCCGGCGAGCTGGATCTGCTGTACCTGGCACCGGAGCGGCTGCGCCTGGAGCCCACGCTCGACCTGCTCTCGCGGGGCAAGATCGCGGTCTTCGCCATCGACGAGGCGCACTGTGTCGCGCAGTGGGGCCATGACTTCCGCCCCGACTACCTGGCCCTCTCCCTCCTGGGCGAGCGCTGGCCGGACGTCCCGCGGATCGCGCTGACGGCGACGGCCACCCACGCCACGCACCAGGAGATCACCCAGCGGCTGAACATGCCGACGGCCCGCCACTTCGTGGCGAGCTTCGACCGGCCCAACATCCAGTACCGGATCGTGCCCAAGGCCGACCCCAAGAAGCAGCTGCTCGCCTTCCTGCGCGAGGAGCACGCGGGCGATGCGGGGATCGTGTACTGCCTCTCACGGAACTCGGTGGAGAAGACCGCGGAGTTCCTCTCCCGCAACGGCGTCGAGGCGGTGCCCTACCACGCCGGCCTGGACGCGGGCACGCGCGCGGCGCACCAGTCCCGGTTCCTGCGCGAGGACGGTCTGGTCGTGGTGGCGACCATCGCCTTCGGGATGGGCATCGACAAGCCGGACGTGCGGTTCGTCGCCCACCTCGACCTGCCCAAGTCGATCGAGGGCTACTACCAGGAGACCGGCCGGGCGGGGCGGGACGGCCTGCCGTCGACGGCCTGGATGGCGTACGGCCTGGGCGACGTCATACAGCAGCGCAAGCTGATCCAGTCCGGCGAGGGTGACGAGGCGTTCCGCCGCCGGGCCGCCGCCCACCTGGACTCGATGCTCGCCCTGTGCGAGACGGTCCGGTGCCGCCGCGGCCAGCTGCTCGCCTACTTCGGCCAGGACCCGGACCCGGCGGGCTGCGGCAACTGCGACACCTGTGTCACGCCCCCGGAGACCTGGGACGGCACGGTCGCCGCACAGAAGGTGCTGTCGACGGTGGTGCGGCTGCAGCGGGAGCGCGGGCAGAAGTTCGGCGCGGTGCAGATCGTGGACATCCTGCTCGGCAAGCGCACCGGCAAGGTGATCCAGTTCGACCACGACCAGCTGTCCGTCTTCGGCATCGGTGAGGAGCTTTCCGAGGGCGAGTGGCGGGGCGTCGTCCGGCAGCTGCTGGCCCAGGGGCTGCTCGCGGTCGAGGGGGAGTACGGCACGCTGGTGCTCACCGAGGCGAGCGGGGCGGTGCTGCGGCGGGAGAGGGAGGTGCCGCTGCGCAAGGAGCCGAAGAAGCCGGTGACCCAGCGTGCGTCGTCCGCCGGATCGTCCGGCCGGGGCGACCGCAAGACCAAGGCGGCCGCGGCCGAGCTGCCCGAGGAGCTGCTGCCCGCCTTCGAGGCCCTGCGTGCCTGGCGTGCCGAGCAGGCACGCGAACAGGGTGTTCCGGCGTACGTCATCTTCCACGACGCCACACTGCGGGAGATCGTCACGGTCTGGCCGGCTTCGGTGGACCAGCTGGGCACCGTCGGGGGAGTGGGAGAGAAGAAGCTGGCGACGTACGGCGAAGGTGTCCTCGAAGTGCTGTCCTCTCTGGACGCTCCGGCTCCGGCTCCGGCCGCCGCGACCGACGACTGGCCGGAGGAGGAGCCGGAGCCCGACTGGATATAGGCGCCGGGACCTGGACGCGGAAGCCGGAACGCGTCAGAGCCCCCGTGCCGCGTACGCCCTGACGTCCGCGTCCGGGTCCGAGGTGACCGTGGCGAGGGCCGCCCGGGCCTCCGCTGTGCCGTTGTGCCGGGTCAGGGCGAGCACCGCCGCCTTGCGCACGTCGGCGTTGGGGTCGGCGAGCGCCTTGGCCAGGGCGGGGACCGACGCACCGGAGTCGGCGGAGCCCAGGGCGGTCGCCGCGCCCGCCCGGACCTGCCATGCCGGGTCGGCCAGCGCGGCCACGGCACGAGCGGCGAGCGGGGCCGGGCAGCCGACGGTGGCCAGCGCGCCGAGCGCGGCGCCGCGCACCAGGGGGTCGGTGTCCTCGGTGAGGCGGTCCAGGGTGCCGGTGAGCAGCTCCAGGGCGCTCGCGGCCAGGGTCGCCGAGCTGACCGCGGCCAGTGCCTTGGCCACGGTGACGCGGACCTCCCGCGAGGGGTCGGCCGCCGCACCGGCCAGCGGTTCGGCGGCGTCGACCGAGACGAGTGCGCGTACGGCCTCGATGCGGACGGTGATGTCGGGATCGTCCAGTGCCCCGGCGAACAGGCCGGCGTCACCCAGGCGCAGGGCACGCAGTACGTCGAGGGCGGCGGCGCGCACCACGGGGTCGGTCTCGGCGACCGCGGCGGTGAGGGCGGCACCCAGGGCGGCTTCGGGCGGGAGGGTCTCGACGAGCTCGCGCAACGAGGCCGCGGCGGCGGCACGCACGTCGGCGTCGGGGTCGCCGAGGGCGCCGGCCAGGGCCTGCCCGGTGCCGGGCGGCACCGTCTCGGTGAGGACCGAGACCGCCGTCCGCCGCACGGCAGCGTCGAGGTCGGTCAAGTAGGGCTCGATCGCGGCGAGTTCCGGCTGCTCCTCGGCCAGCTCCAGCAGCTCCAGGAGCCTGGGCGAGGCGGTCTCGGCCGAGCCGTGGTCCACGGGCCCGGGGGCGGGTGCGGAGGCCGGCCCCGTGGCGACCGGCGCCAGGTCCTGGGACCCGGCGGTGGCCACGTCCTCGGGCCGGACCTCACCGAGGTGCCGGGAAGAGCCGCCGACCGGAGTGAATTCATCGACCGGAACCAGATAGGGAGCCACGGGGCGAGCCGTGAACTCCATCGCACCGGAGGGGGACTTGTGCAGATCGAGATGGTGGAACCAGGAGGCGTCGTCGCGCTCCGGATGGTCGAGGCGGTCGTGGTAGAGGCCCCAGCGGGACTCCGTGCGGGCCAGGGAGGCGCGCGCGGCCATCTCCGCGCAGTCGCGGATGAAGGTGACCTCCGCGCACCGCATCAGCTCGTGCGGGGTGCGGGCACCCATCGCGGCGATGTCCGCGCGCATCCGCTCGAAGGCCTCCAGGGCCAGCGACAGCCGGGCGCCCGACTTCGGCGGGGCCACGTAGTCGTTCACGAAGCGGCGCAGCTTGTACTCGACCTGGGTCTGCGGCGGGCCGGACGGGTTGCGCAGCGGGCGGTAGATCAGCTCGTGCGCCTCCCGCAACTGGTCCTGCGGAAGCTCCCCTTCGTACGGGCGGTACTGGGAGGCGTCCGCGCCGGCCAGGTCGCCGAAGACGAAGGCGCCGATCATGTAGTTGTGCGGCACGCAGGCCAGGTCGCCGGCGGCGTACAGACGCGGGACGGTGGTACGGGCGTGGTCGTCGACCCGTACGCCGGAGGCCGAGTGGCCGCCGCACAGGCCGATCTCGGAGATGTGCATCTCGATGTCGTGCGTGCGGTAGTCGTGGCCGCGCCCGGCGTGGAAGGTGCCCCGGGTCGGGCGTTCCGTGGAGTGCAGGATGGACTCCAGCGCCGAGACCGACTCCTCGGGGAGGTGGCTCAGCTTCAGGTACACCGGCCCCCGGTCGCTGGCCACCTCGGCCGCGAACTCGGCCATCATCTGGCCGGACCAGTAGTCGGAGTCGACGAAGCGTTCGCCGTGCCGGTTGACCTGGTAGCCGCCGAAGGGGTTGGCGACGTACGCGCAGGCGGGGCCGTTGTAGTCCTTGATCAGCGGGTTGATCTGGAAGCACTCGATGCCGGTGAGTTCCGCGCCCGCGTGGTAGGCCATGGCGTAGCCGTCGCCCGCGTTGGTGGGGTTCTCGTACGTGCCGTACAGGTAGCCGGAGGCGGGCAGGCCGAGGCGGCCGCAGGCGCCGGTCGCGAGGATGACGGCGCCCGCGCGGACGGTGACGAACGCACCGGTGCGGGTGTGGAAGGCGACCGCGCCCACGGCACGCCCCTCGGCGGTCAGCACGCGCACCGGCATCAACCGGTTCTCGATCCGGATCCGCTCCCGCATCTCGCGCCGCCGCAGCTGCCGGTACAGCACCTTCTTGACGTCCTTGCCCTCCGGCATGGGCAGCACGTACGAGCCCGAGCGGTGGACCTGGCGGACGGCGTACTCGCCGTGCTCGTCCTTCTCGAACTTCACCCCGTACGACTCCAGGCGCTGCACCATCGCGAAGCCGCGGGTGGCGGTCTGGCGGACCGTGGACTGGTCGACGATGCCGTCGTTGGCGCGGGTGATCTCGGCGACGTAGTCGTCGGGCTCGGCGCGGCCGGGGATGACCGCGTTGTTGACGCCGTCCATGCCCATGGCGAGCGCCCCGGAGTGCCGGACGTGGGCCTTCTCCAGCAGCAGGACGCTCGCGCCGTGCTCGGCGGCGGTCAGTGCGGCCATCGTGCCGGCGGTGCCGCCGCCGATGACGAGGACGTCGCAGGTGAGTTCCTCGGCGTCGGCGAGGGCGGGGATCTCCAGGGGAGTGTCCGTGGGGGTGTCCGCGGAGGCGTCCGTGGGGGTGTCGGTGCGGGTGTCCGGGGTGTCCACCGGGGTGCCTTTCAGATGCTCAGTGAGGTCAGGACGTCGCGCCGCAGCGCCACGCGCGCGGGATCGTCGTGCGCGGTGCGGTCGCGGGGGCGCGGTACGTCGCGTACGGCGGTCAGCCGGCCGGAGCTCAGGAGGGCCACGCGGTCGCCGAGGAACAGGGCCTCGTCCACGTCGTGGGTGACGAAGACGACGGTCGCTCCGGTGCCGCCCAGCACCTCCACCAGCAGGTCCTGCATGCCGGCGCGGGTCTGGGCGTCGAGGGCGCCGAAGGGTTCGTCCATGAGGACGGCACGCGGGCTGCCGGCCAGGGCACGGGCGAGCTGCGCGCGCTGGCGCTGGCCGCCGGAGACACGGTGGGGCAACTGCCGGGACTGCTCGGCGAGTCCGACGCGCGCCAGCCAGGACTCCGCCTGGGCGCGGCGTTCGGCCCGGGGCACCCCCTGGATGGCGAGGGGGAGTTCGACGTTCGCGCGCAGGGTGCGCCAGGGCAGGAGGGCGTCCTCCTGGAAGATCAGGGCGCGGTCGGCACCGGGGCCCGTCAGGGGGTGCGCGTCCTGGACCACCTCTCCGGCGAGCGGGGACAGCAGCCCGGCCAGCGTGCGCAGCAGCGTCGACTTGCCGCAGCCGGACGGGCCGACGACGGTGAGGATCTCGCCGGGGGAGACGGCGAGGTCCACCTCGTGCAGCACGGGCGCGCCCGGCCGTCCGAGAACGGCGCCGTGCAGGGCGAGTCCCGCACCCGTGCGGGACGGTGAACGGACGTCAGACGAACTGGTCATGGGGCACGTCCTCCTCGGTCCTGGAGAGGGTCGGAGCAGGGGCCGTGGCGCCGCGCGCCCGCCGGGGGGCGCGCACGCCGGGGACGTACGACGTGCGGGGCAGCCAGCGGGTCAGCCGGCGGCCCAGCAGTTCGACGAGGGTGGAGGTGACCCAGCCGAGTACGCCGATGGTGACCATGCCGACGAACACGCCCGGGTAGTTGACGACCGTGTAGTCCTGCCAGGTGCGGTACCCGACGCCGTACTGGCCGGAGATCATCTCGGCGGAGATCACGCAGATCCACGAGACGCCGATGCCGACGGACAGGCCGCCGAAGATGCCGGGCAGCGCTCCCGGCAGGACGACCGAGCCGAGGATCCGCCACCGGCCGCCGCCCATGGTGCGCACCGCCTCCTCCCACACGGGGGTCAGCGCGCGGACCGCGTGCCGGGTGGAGACCAGCACGGGGAAGAAGGCGGCGGTGCAGGTGATGAAGACGATGCCCTGTTCGTTGGACGGGAAGAGCAGGATCGCCACCGGGACGAGAGCGATCGCCGGGATCGGGCGGATCACTTCGAGGACCGGGCCGAGCAGGTCCTCGGCGAGGCGCGAGCGGGCCACGAGCACGCCCGTCGCCACGCCCAGGACGGCCGCCAGCGCGAAGCCGAGGAGGATCCGGGTGAGACTGTCGGTGAGGTCGGTCCAGTAGTCACCGCCGGTGACCCGGTCGGCGAAGGCGTGGGCCACGTCGGTGACCGTGGGGAACTGCGAGAAACGCAGCCACAGGTCGACGTCCAGGCTGGTCAGCAGCTGCCAGAGACCGAGGGCGGTGGCCAGGGACGTCACTCGCAGCGCATACCGGGCGAGCGGGCGCCGGGTCACGAGGCGAGTCCGAGCGCGTCGGTGTACGGGACCGTCCGGGCGCCCGGGTGCGCGGCGACGTACGCCTGGGCGGTCGCCGGGGCGACGAACGGGAGCAGCTTGTCGCCGTCAGTCACCCATACCGCCTTGTCGGCGAACCACTGGGTGCCGGTGGTGGCGTCGGGGACGTAGGCGGCACGGATGCCGTTCTTGTGGCCGGCCACGTAGGCGAGCAGTTCCTTCGGGGACTTGAAGCTCGTGGTCTTCTCGGAGCCCTTCGCCCACACCTCGCTCGCGGCCGGTGCGGGGGTCGCGGCGAGTTCCTTGGCGTAGGAGGAGCCGAGGGCCTTCTTCACGTACCGGTCGTCGACGAAGGAGTCGACGTCGACGTCGCCGACCAGCTTCTCGGACTTCAGGACGGACACGTCCTGCTTGAGCGCCGAGACGAGCTGCGGCTTGACGGCGGGGTCGAAGGTGGAGATGCCCTGGGCGCCGTTGTAGAGGTAGACGGCCTCGGCGGGCAGGCCGGTGGCCTTGGCGACCTTCTCGGCGGCGGTCACGGGGTGGGCGCCCAGGTAGTCGGTCGCCTTGGCCTGTGCCTTGAGGAAGGCCTCCAGGACGGCGGGGCGCTCCTTGGCGAAGTCCTCGCGGGCGGTGACGCCGTGGAAGGTGGGGAGGTTCAGCTGGGCGCCGTCGTAGAGGGCCTTCGCCTTGCCCTGGTAGGCGAGCAGGCCGGGCCAGGCCACGAACTGGGACAGTGCGTCGATGCTGCCCGCCGACAGGGCCGAGGCGCCGACCGGCGGCTGCTGGTTGAGCTTGGAGATGCCGTGGTCCGGGTCGATGCCGGCCCGCTGAAGGGCTCGTACGAGGGTGCCGTCGGCGGCCGAGCCGACGCTCGTGGAGACCTTCTTGCCCTTGAGGTCCTTCAGGGAGGTGAGTGTGGAGTCCGGAGCCGTGACGACGGTGTTGAGGCCGCCGCGGAGGTTGTAGCCGGTGACGGACACCAGGTGGGTCGGGCGGCCGAGCTGCTTGCCGCGGGCCGCGTTGAGCAGCAGCGGGAAGTCGCCCATCGAGCCGATGTCGATCTTCCCGGCGGTCATCTGGGCGGTGATGGGGGCGCCGGTGGCGTAGTCCTGCCAGTCGACCTTGTAGGTGTGGCCGTCGTGCAGGGCGTTGAGCTGCTGCTCGAAGTAGCCGAGGGAGCGCAGGAGGGTGCCCGCGGTGACGGTGTTGATGGTCTTGGACTGGTAGCCGACGGTGACGGTGACCGTACGTCCGTCGCCGGCCTGGGCGTCGCCGCCGCAGGCCGACAGGGGAAGGAGCAGGGACGCCGTGGACACGGCGATGAACGTGCGTTTCACGGGACGCTTCATGGGTCGCTTCACGGTTCGCTTCATGGGAGTCGGGCCTTTCACCGGAGCAGGTAGGGCATGTTGACCGTGACGGCTCCGGTGGGGCAGCGGGCCGCGCACGGGCCGCAGTACCAGCACTCGTCGACGTGCATGTACGCCTTGCCGTTGCTCTCGTCGATGGCGAGGGAGTCCAGCGGGCACATGTCCACGCAGAGCGTGCAGCCGTCGATGCACTTGGACTCGTCGATGGTCACGGGCACATCGGCCCGCTGGGGCGCCAAGGGCATGGCTGTCTCCAGGAAGGTCGAACTCTTGGGAAGCGGGAAGTGGGAAGCGGGTGGGTCAGAGGGAGCGGTGCAGGAGACCGCTCATGGTGATGCGGTCGCCGCGGAACCGGATGAACTCCAGGTCGACCGGGCGGCCGTCCGCGAGGTGGGTGAGCCGTTCCAGCATCAGGACGGCCGCGCCGCGCGGGGCCTCGAGGACGGTGGCGGAGTGAGTGTCCGCGTTCACCGCCTCCAGCGTGATCTCGGCGTGGCCGAGGCGCTGGCCGGTGATGGCTTCCAGAAGGCGGAAGACATCGGTGTTCTCCAGGTCGGCGTCGAGCAGGGCGGTGCCGATGTCGAGCGGGATGTAGGTGAGGTCGAGGGAGAGGGGGAGGCCGTTCAGGCGGCGCAGGCGTTCGATGTAGAGGACGTCGGTGCCCGCGGGGACGCCGAGGCGTTCGGCGACCGGGGAGGGCGCGGAGGCGGGGCCCATGGTGCGGACCTCGTTGGTGACGCGGCCGTGTTCGCGGAGGGTTTCCGCGAGGCCCATCAGGCGGTCGAGCCCGTGCGGGTACTTCTGGGCGACGACGACCGTGCCCACGCCGGGCAGGCGGTCCACCAGTCCCTCGGCGCGCAGCAGGTCGAGTGCCTGGCGCACGGTGTTGCGGGAGGCGCTGTAGTCGTCGGCGAGGGTGGACTCGTGGGGGAGTGTGCCGTCGGGGTGGGCGCCGGTGAGGATCTGGTGGCGGAGGAGATCGGCGAGCTGCCTGGCCTGGTCCGCACGCAGCCGGCGACGCGTGCGGTGGGCGGCGACGGTGGTCGCGGCGCCTTGACCGGCGTGGTCTCGGATACGGTCGGTGGGTGGCATGTCGTGAACCATACCGAGGCGGTAGGGAAAGTCGTGTTGCCGGAGTGTTGCGCCATCTGACACACCACCGGTTGAGCAGCTGAGCTGGGGCTTTACCTGTAGGCGGGGGAAGATCTGCCACTGGCGGCGTGACCGCCCGGCCGTCAGGACAGCGCCGACAGACCCGGGGCGAACGTGATGAGCAGCGGCAGCAGCGGTACGAGCGCCGCCGCCGTCGTCGTCAGCGCGCGCTGCCGGCGCAGCAGCCGCGGTGGGGGTTCCAGGAGGCGGTCGACGCGTTCGCCGAGGAGGCGGCGGCTGGAGGCGCAGGACAGGACACCGCGGTGCTGGTTCAGCTCGATCAGGGCGAGGGCGGTGGTGAGGTGACCGCAGCGGCGGGAGGCCGTGTCGTCGGCGGCCAGTTCGACCAGGCGGTGGGTCTGGTCGCAGAAGTGGGCGAAGAGCGGAACGCGGGGGAAGCCGGTGGCGAGGGCGGTGGACAGATACAGCAGCCAGTCGTGGTGGGCGCGGGCGTGGCCGCGCTCGTGGGTGAGGACGGCGTCCAGCTGGTGGTCGGTGAGGCGCTGCAGGGCGCCGGTGGTGACGACCAGCTGGGGCGGGTGGCCCGGCATCCACCAGGCGTCGGGGTACTCGTCCTCGAGCACCAGCATCGGGCCCCGTGAGGCAGGCAGCCCGGCGGGCAGTTCGGGTGCGCGTTCGCGCAGGTGGGCCCGGGTCTGGCCGCGGCGACGGCGGGCCTCGACGAGTTCGCGGGCGAGCATCGCCGTGGTCCACGCGGCCCCGCAGGCGAGCAGCGCGGTGAGCGCGACGGCCCAGACCGGGGCGGTGGAGAGGTCGTACGCGGCGGTCACGGCGGGCGGCGCGGGGGCGAAGACGCGGTCGCGGACGGTGTGGAAGACGGCGGCGGCGCCCAGCATCAGCGCGGTCAGGCAGCACAGCAGTACGGTGGCGACCAGGCACTGCCAGACCCACAACGCGACGACGGGATCCCGCTCGGGCCACGCGGCCCGGGTCAGCGCGCGCGGTACCGGCACCGCGGCCGTCAGGGCGACGACGCTCAGCAGGAGCAGGCAGACGGTCATGCCGGGGGCTCCGGTTCCTGGTCGCAGAGCAGGGGCGGACGAAGAGGCGGTCCGGGGACGGCCCGGGGGCGGTTCGGGTGGTGCACGCTGTTACGCCAGTATGACGCCGACGGGCGCCCGCAGTCAGGCGTCGACGGCAAACACCACCCGCTCCCGGGCCTCTTCGCTCCCTTACTCCCGCAACGCTCAACCGCCTGCTACGACACGGCCGCTGACCTCCCCCAGCCCCACCCGGCTCCCGCCCGCCCCCGGTGCCCACGCCGACAGCGTCACGACGTCCCCGTCCTCCAGGTACGTCCGCTTGCCGTCGGGAAGTTCGAGCGGGTCACGACCGTTCCAGGTCAGCTCCAGCAGTGAGCCCCGCTGCCGCTCCTCGGGCCCGCTCACGGTCCCCGACCCGTACAGGTCCCCGGTGCGCAGCGAGGCCCCGTTCACGGTCATGTGCGCCAGCTGCTGCGCCGCCGTCCAGTACATGGTGGAGAAGGGCGGCTCGGACACCGGGTGGCCGTTGACGGCGATGGAGATCCGCAGGTCGTAACCGCCGGGCTCCTCACCGGAGTCGTCCAGGTACGGCAGTGGCGGGTGGGTCCGCTCGGGCGGCGCCACCAGCGCGTCGTCGAGTGCCTCCAGCGGGGTGATCCACGCGGACACCGACGTGGCGAAGGACTTGCCGAGGAACGGGCCGAGGGGCGCGTACTCCCAGGCCTGGATGTCGCGCGCCGACCAGTCGTTCAGCAGGCACAGCCCGAAGACGTGCTCCCGGAAGTCGCCCAGCGGGACGGGCCTGCCCCGTTCCGAGGGGACGCCGACGACGAAGCCGACCTCGGCCTCGATGTCCAGGCGGACGGAGGGCCCGAAGACGGGGGCCGGGTCGGCGGGGCCCTTGCGCTGGCCGGACGGCCGTACGACGTCCGTGCCCGACACCACGACGGTCCCGGAGCGGCCGTGGTAACCGATCGGGAGATGCTTCCAGTTGGGGGTCAGGGGGTCCTCGGCGTCGGGGCGGAAGATACGGCCCGCGTTCCGGGCGTGGTGCTCGGAGGAGTAGAAGTCGACGTAGTCGGCGACCTCGAAGGGCAGGTGCAGGGTCACCGAGGACAGGGGGTGGAACAGCGGTTCGATCGTCTCCCGGTGTGCGGGCACCGTCACCCAGGCCGTCAGGGCCCGCCGTACGTCCGACCACGCCGTACGGCCGGCGGCGAGCAGCGGGTTGAGGGTCGGGTGCGCGAGCAGGGAGGCGTACGGCGAGCCGATCGCGCGTGCCGCCGCGCCCGCGTCGAGCACGTGGTCGCCGAGCCGGACGCCGACGCGCCGCTCGGTCGAACCGGCGGGGGAGAAAACGCCGTAGGGGAGGTTGTGCGGGCCGAAGGGGTCGCCCTCGGGGACGTCGAAGGGGGGCATGGGGTGCTGCCTCGCTCTCATCCGGTGCCATCACTGCAGGCCGTTGCATGTGGTCGGGCCACACGTTACGGGTGAGTCGGAGGTCCTGGGCAGTGTGCCGGGTAGTGTCTAAAGAGTTCGCAATGTCCCAATAGGCCTTGTCGGAGCGGCTAATTCCGGCTTAGCGTCCCTTTGGGGGACACGGACGGGGTGGGTCCGGTCCGTAGGGGGGACACGTGGGGGGACCCGTGGCCAGGAATTCCGTCGGTGTGCCTTTCGTCGGTGTGCCTTTCGATGCGGACAGGGACGTACCGGGACTGATCGTCAAGTTCGGCGACTATCCCCTGCACCATGGCGGTGTCGGCGCCATCCGCAGCCTGGGCCGCCTGGGCGTCCCGATGTACGCGATCACCGAGGACCGCTACACGCCCGCGGCCTCCTCCCGTTACCTCACCCGCGCCTTCGTCTGGCCGACCAGCGGGGCGGAGGATGCGGAGTACCTGGTGGAGGGGCTCAGGCGGATCGGCCGGCGCATCGGCCGTCCCACCGTCCTCATCCCCACCGACGAAGAGGCCGCCGTCCTGATCGCCGAGCACCAGGACGACCTGACGGACCGCTTCCTCTTCCCGCGGGTCGACCCCGGCCTGCCGCGCCGGCTGGCCAGCAAACAGGGGCTGCACGAACTGTGCGTGGAACACGGCATCGCCAGCCCGTCGGCGGCCTTCCCGCGGTCGTACGAGGAGATCGCCGCCTTCGCCGACACCGCCCGATACCCGGTGGTGGCCAAGAACCGCGAGGCGTTCGTGCGGCGCGAACGGCCCGCCGTGAACGGCACCACCAGGATCGCCACCCGTGAGGGCCTGCTCGCCCTCGCCCGCGACTGGGGCGAGCGCCCCGGCGTGATCCTCCAGGAGTACCTGCCCCGGGAGGACGCCGAGGACTGGATCGTGCACGCCTGCTTCGACGCCGACTCCGCACCGGTCGCGATGTTCACCGGCGTCAAGGTGCGCTCGTGGCCGCCGCACGCGGGCATGACGGCGAACGCGTACGTCGTCGACAACCCGGAACTCGCGGACCTCGCCGCACGTTTCATCAAGCAGATCGGCTTCAGCGGCATCATCGACCTCGACCTGCGCTTCGACCGGCGCGACGGACAGTACAAACTCCTCGACTTCAACCCCCGCATGGGCGCCCAGTTCCGGCTCTTCGAGAACGAGTCCGGCGTGGACGTCGTACGCGCCATGCACCTGGATCTGACCGGCCGCTCCGTTCCGGAGGGGGAACAGCGGGCCGGTCACCGCTACATCGTGGAGAACATCGACCTCCCCGCCCTCCTCGCCTACCGCCGCAGCGGCTACACGACGCCGCACGCGCCGACCCGGGCGAGCGGGACGGAGCTGGCCTGGCTCGCGGGTGACGACCCGCTGCCGTTCCTCACGATGCTCGCGCGCTTCGTGCGACCGGGCGCGAAGCACCTCTATCAGCTGTGGCGGACCAACCGCCGCGGCAGCGGCACCGGTTCCGGAAGCTGAGGCCCGCCCAGGGCGGGCTGTCCGGACCGGTGCACGATCCACCACCACGAAGTGACGGAAAAACACGTCCTGGGGAGGGACTTCGTGAATCAACCGGTTGCAGTCATCGGTGCCGGGCCGTTCGGCCTGTCCACCGCGGCCCATCTGCGGGCCCGCGGCATCCCCGTCCGCGTCTTCGGCGATCCCATGGTCAGCTGGCGCGACCACATGCCCGCCGGAATGCTCCTGAAGTCGACCCCGGTGGCGTCCAGCATCGACTGCCCCCAGCCCGGCCACGCGCTCGCCGACTACTGCGACGCGGCGGGCGTCCGCCGGCTGGTCACCGACGAGGACATCATCCCGGTCGAGACCTTCATCGCCTACGGCGAGTGGTTCCAGCAGAGGCTGCTGCCCGACCTGGAGCGGGTGCGGGTGGTGTCCGTGGACCGGGGCGCCGGCGGCGGCTTCGAACTCAAACTGGACTCCGGTGAGTCGTTCACCGCGCGCGCGGTGGTGGTCGCCACCGGCCTGTCCGGACTGGCCCACCTCCCGGCCGAGCTGGCGTCGGCGGCGCCCGACGGACCCAGCCTCACCGGCCCGGTCTCCCACAGCTCCCAGCACCACGACCTGACCCGGTTCTCCGGCAAGGAACTGATCGTCGTCGGCGCCGGCCAGTCCGCGCTGGAGACGGCGGCCCTGGCCGCGGAGGCCGGCGCCCGGGTACGGGTGGTGTCGCGGGGCCGCGGCCGGGTCGCCTTCGGGGCCCCGCCCTGGAACCAGCCGAGGCTGCGCCCCGAGTCGCCCTTCGGCCGCGCCTGGTCCCTCTGGGCGCTGAGCTACTACCCGCACCCCTACCGCTACCTCCCGGCCCGCACCCGCCACTACCTGGTCCGCCGCGTCCTCGGCCCGCTCGGCGCCTGGTGGCTGC
The DNA here is from genome assembly GCF_044387825.1 of Streptomyces sp. NPDC020299. Taxonomy (NCBI): domain Bacteria; kingdom Bacillati; phylum Actinomycetota; class Actinomycetes; order Kitasatosporales; family Streptomycetaceae; genus Streptomyces; species Streptomyces sp. NPDC020299. The sequence goes on along the minus strand of NZ_JBIRWL010000019.1, from coordinate 13,115 downwards.
GCGACCGGTTCGAGGGCAAGGTCGGGGTGGAGGAGATCGAGCGGCTGGCCGGCGCGGACGTCTTCGACGGCAGCCCGGTCCTCACCGTCCGCACCCACGCCGGGCAGGCCAACCAGCTCCCCGCCGACCACGTCATCGCGGCCACCGGCTACCGCGTGGACATCGCGGCCATGGACTTCCTCGGCCATGAGCTGCGCACCCGGCTCACGGTGAGCCGGGGCGCGCCCCGGCTGAGTGCGGGATACGTCTCCTCCGTCCCGGGGCTGTACTTCACCGGTCTTCCGGCGGCGTCGTCGTACGGCCCGGTGATGCGCTTCGTCTGCGGCACCGAGTTCGCCTCGCCGCGTCTGGCCAAGCACCTCGCGGCGGCACACGGCTGACGGGCTGCGCCACACGTCCCGACGCACGTCTCGTCACACGTCTCGACATCGTCGTCAAATCGCCATCAAGGAGCCCGCGGGCGCCACTTGGGGCTGGAAACAGCGGTGAGTCGTGGGGGTGCGGTGTCCGTATTCTCTGATCATGGCCGCACCCCCCGCATATTCCCCCCTGACCTGCCCTGCGTATTCGCTCGTCGCGACGGATCTCGACGGAACGCTCCTGCGAGGCGACGACACCGTCTCCGACCGCTCCCGCGCCGCCCTCGCCAGGGCCGGGAGAGCGGGTGCCCGGCACCTCGTGGTGACCGGGCGCCCGGCGCCGCGGGTGCGGCCGCTGCTCGACGACCTCGGCTGCACGGGTCTCGCGGTGTGCGGACAGGGCGCGCAGGTGTACGACGCCGGCGCCCACCGCCTGCTGTGGTCGGTCACCCTGGACCGGGAGCTGGCGGAGACCGCGCTCGGCAAGATCGAGGCCGAGGTGGGGGAGGTGTACGCGGCCGTCGACCAGGACGGGGTGGACGGGCTCACCCTCGTCGAACCCGGCTACCTGATGCCCCACCCCACACTGCCCGCCGTACGGGTCCGGCGGCGCGACGACCTGTGGTGCGAGCCGATCAGCAAGGTCCTGCTGCGGCATCACGCCCTGTCCGACGACGAGTTGGCCGCCACGGCCCGCGCGGCCGTGGGTTCGCTGGCGACGGTCACCATGTCGGGGCCGGGGACCGTCGAGCTCCAGCCGTGCGGCGTCAACAAGGCCACCGGGCTGGCGCTGGCCGCCGACCACCTCGGGCTGAGCGCCGAACGGGCCCTTGCCTTCGGGGACATGCCCAACGACATCCCGATGTTCGACTGGGCCGCCCACGGTGTGGCGATGGCCGGCGCCCACCCCGAGCTGAAGGCGGTGGCCGACGAGATCACTCTGTCGAACGAGGACGACGGCATCGCCGTCGTCCTCGAAAGACTCTTTCCCTGAGCGGGGCTCGCTCCCTCAAGGGAGCGGAGCGGTCAGTACGCGCCGAACACGTTGTCGATCGAGCCGTAGCGGTGGGCGGCGTAGTTGCAGGCGGCCGTGATGTTGGCGACCGGGTCGTAGATGTTGTACGAGGTGCCGGCCACGTGGTAGCTGGCGAACGTGGGGTCGATGACCTGGAGCAGGCCCTTGGACGGGATACCGGCGGCCGCGTTGGAGTCCCAGAGGTTGATGGCCACCGGGTTGCCCGACGACTCGCGCATCACGTTGCGGTAGATGCCGTTGTACGAGCCCGGGATGCCCTTCTGCGCCATGATCGCGAGCGACTCGCGGATCCAGCCGTCGAGGTTGTTCGCGTACGGGAGCGTGGTGGCGGCCGCGGGGGCGGCCTTGGGGGCGCTCGTGGTGGTGGCCGCGGAGGCGCTGGTCGCGCCGATCAGCGGGAGGGCGAGCACGGCGGCACCGGTACCGGCGACGGCGAGCTTGCGGGCGAGGCGGGCGAAGGGGGCACGGTGCTGAGCGGCAGCAGACATGGCTGAGTTCCTCTCCGTCGCCTGCGAGGTGAGCTGTCGGGTTCGGGCTGGGAGGTGCCCGGCCGCGCCGCCCGAAGGCGGTGCGGCTTCACCCCTAGCCGTTCCGGGACGACGGGTGTCGCCCGTACCGGCGGCAAACCTGGGTCCCCCGCTCCTGCCGTCGTGAATGAGTTCGTCGATGGGTGTGACGGGCGGCGGCAGGATTCGGCGTTCCGCCCGACGGCCGGGAACGTATGCGAGAGCACATGTCCTGAACAAGCGCCGGATTCACATAAAGTCCTAGTTGACCTTGTTGTGAGGCGTATGAGGCGCTTGATCCTTTGCGTCTGCCAACCCTCAACTGCCCAATGGCGGCAAGCGGTGTGCCGGTGCCGGGCGGTGGGGTGTCCCGATCGGCCGAAGTGACCCAATTCACGGAATAGCATTTACGGCAAATAGGACATGAGGGGCGCCGCATCGGGTAGCGCATCGGGTGAGGGAGTGGAAGGCCAACTGCTCCAAGCGGCGCAGTCATGTCGTACTTCCGTGTAAGTCGATAAATATCTGTGCTTATCGACCGATCGAAAACATAACGGGCGTGATCCGATAGCGCCCGGCCTGTAACAGTGGGCGCCCTCGGTGATCGAAAGCTGACCGGATACGCTGACTTGAGTGAGGGCAGCGACCTATCGACAAACCGTGTGATCGCCAGCAGGCACCAGCAGACAGGAGACCCCTCGTGACCGTCGTCGGGCCGTTCGGGCTTAGCGTGCGGGACCAGGCTCTGGAAGCCGATGTCCAGGCCGGAATGGCGGCTGTCGAGGAGGGACTGCTCGAAGCCACCAAGAGTGAGGTCCCCTTCATCACCGAGGCCGCGCAGCACCTCGTGCGCGCGGGCGGGAAGCGGTTCCGGCCGCTGCTCGTGATGCTCGCGGCGCAGTTCGGGGACCCGTACGCGCCGGGGATCGTGCCCTCGGCCGTCGTCGTCGAGCTCACCCACCTCGCGACGCTCTACCACGACGACGTCATGGACGAGGCCGCGGTGCGCCGCGGAGTGGACAGCGCGAACACCCGCTGGGGCAACTCCGTCGCCGTCCTCACCGGCGACTTCCTCTTCGCCCGCGCCTCCCAGATCCTCGCCGACCTCGGCCCCGAGGCCGTACGGGTACAGGCCCTGGCGTTCGAGCGGCTGGTCACCGGGCAGATCCTGGAAACGGCGGGGCCGCAGGACGGCCGCGACCCGGTCGAGCACTACCTGGACGTCCTCGGCGGCAAGACCGGATCGCTGGTGGCGGTCTCCTGCCGCTTCGGCGCCATGATGTCCGGGGCCGACGAGACGGTCGTGGACGTCCTCACCCAGTACGGCGAGCGGCTCGGCGTCGCCTTCCAGCTCGCCGACGACGTGCTGGACATCGCCTCCGACTCCCACGAGTCCGGCAAGACCCCGGGCACCGACCTGCGAGAGGGCATCCCGACCCTGCCCGTGCTGCGGCTCAGGGAGCGGGCGGCCCGGCTGGGGCTGGCCGAGGACATCGCCCTGTGCGACCTGCTCGACTCCGACCTGACCGACGACGCCCGGCACGCCGAGGCGCTGGCCGCGCTGCGCGCCCACCCGGCGCTGGAGCAGGCCCGCCGGGACACCGTGCGCTACGCGGAGGACGCGCGGGCGGCGTTGGCGCCGCTACGGGAGTGCGACGCCAAGGCGGCGCTCCTGCAGCTGTGCGACGCGGTGGTGCACCGGGCCGGCTAGTGCCCGGATTCGCCTGGCGCGATCCGGTACGACCCCTACGGGTCGGAGGACATCCCGCTTCCCCGTGTCATACCGCAGGCGTACATCGAGTTGCCTCCCGGGTCTGACGCATCCTCACGGCCGATTTGGTGAGATGGAAACCACGGAAATCACCACTCCTCACCGATTCGGGTGAGAATGGCGGCTCAGGGTTGACGAGGGTGAGGGCAGCCGCCGCCGACGACGGAGGTAAGGCACACATGGCACCGTACGGATCCGACGACACCACGTCCGGCGACACCGCGTCCGACGACAGCATGGCCGACACCGACACGGCCCACGGACGCCGCAAGGCGGCCCGGTACGTCGTACCGGTCGCGGTGGTGGGGGTGGCGGCGGCGACCATCGGGCTGGTCCCGGCGCTCGCCGACTCCGGCGACCCCGACCTGCCGAAGATCAGCGCACAGCAGCTCATAAACAAGATCGCCGCGTCGGACGTGCAGCAGCTGTCCGGCACGGTGCGGTTCAGCACCAACCTCGGCCTGCCGAATCTCGGCGGGCTGGAGAGCAGCCTGCTGTCCGGGGCCGGCAGGGGCGGCGACGGCTCGTCGGCGGACCCGAAGTCCAAGCTCACCGAACTGCTCTCGGGCAGTCACACGCTGCGCGTGGCGGCCGACGGCCCGGACCGCCAGAAGGTCTCGCTGATGGAGAGCGCCGCCGAGTACAGCCTCATCCACGACGGCAAGGACGTCTGGGGCTACGACAGCAAGTCCAACGAGGTGTACCACGGCACCGCGGACCAGGACGGCAGGCAGCAGCGGGAGAAGACCCCCGCCACGCCGAAGGACTTCGCCGACGAGGCCCTGAAGTCCGTCGACGACACCACGTCCGTGACCGTCGACGGCACCGTCCAGGTCGCCGGCCGGGACGCCTACAAGCTGCTCATCAAGCCCAAGCAGTCCGGCACCACGGTGGGTGCGATCAGCATCGCCGTGGACGCGAAGACGGGGACGCCGCTGAAGTTCACCCTGACCCCGTCGAGCGGCGGCGCCGCCGTCGTGGACGCGGGTTTCACCCAGGTCAGCTTCGCCAAGCCGGCCGCCTCGACCTTCGACTTCACCCCGCCGAAGGGCGCGAAGGTCACCGAGGGGGACGACGCGGCCAAGGCTCCGGACGCGGCCAAGGCGCCCGGGAAGCGCGCCCCGAAGTCCCACGAGGACCTCGCCAAGGGCCGCGGCGGCTTCGACGTCCTCGGCAAGGGCTGGAACTCGATCGCCACCTTCGACTCCGGCAGCGAGGGCGGCCTGCCGACCGGTAAGGGCGGCGGGGACATGGGCGGCTTCCTCGGCTCGCTCGGCGACCACGTGACCGGCAAGTTCGGCAAGGGCACGGTGTTCTCCACCCGCCTGGTCAACGCCCTGATCACGGACGACGGCAAGGTCTACGTCGGCACCGTGACCAAGAACGCGCTGGTGAAGGCGGCCGACGCGGCACGGTAGACGCCGGCCGCGCAACACGCGCGGACATACCTGCGTACCTGCGTGCCTACGTACGTATGACGAAACAGGGGAGCCGATGGACGAAACGTCCGCCACGGAGCCGGCCGTGCGGGACGCGGATGACAGCGTCATCCACACCCGCGCGCTCACCAAGCGCTACCGCGGCGGACAGCTCGCCGTCGACGGTCTCGACCTGACCGTCCCGGCGGGCAGCGTCTTCGGCTTCCTCGGTCCGAACGGCTCCGGGAAGACCACCACCATCCGCATGCTGATGGGCCTGATCGAGCCGACCTCCGGCACGGCGCGCGTCCTGGGGCAGCCCATGCCCCGGGCCACGCGCACCGTGCTCCCGCAGGTCGGCGCCCTCATCGAGGGACCGGCCCTGTACGGCTTCCTCTCCGGCCGCGACAACCTGCTGCGGTACGACGCCGCCGACCCGACCGCCGACCCGCGCACCCGGCGCGCCCGCGTCACGGCCGCACTGGACCGGGTGGGCCTGACGGCCGCCGCGGGCAAGAAGGCGAAGGCCTACTCCCTGGGCATGAAGCAGCGCCTGGGCCTGGCCGCCGCACTGCTCCAGCCGCGCAGACTGCTCGTCCTGGACGAGCCGACCAACGGGCTCGACCCGCAGGGCATGCGGGAGATCCGCGCACTGGTGCGGGAGTTGGCCTCGGACGGCACGACCGTGTTCCTCTCCTCCCACCTCCTCGACGAGATCGAGCAGGTGTGCACCCACGCGGCGGTGATGGCCCAGGGCCGACTGATCACCCAGGGCCCGGTCGCCGACCTGGCGGCCGGGGCGCGCGGGCGGCTCGTGGTCGTCACGCCGGACCCGGGTGACGCGGCCCGGGTGCTGAAGGAGCAGGGGGTCGCGGACGTCGTCGTCGCCGAGGACCGGGTGAGCGGCGAGCCGCCCGACCGTGAGCTCGCCGAGCTGAACGCGGCGCTGGTGACGGCCGGGGTGCGGGTGCGCGGCTTCGGAGTGGAGCGGGCCTCGCTGGAGGACGCGTTCGTGGCGCTGACCGGGGAGGGCTTCGATGTCGCAGGCTGAGGCAGTGGCCGTACGCCGTCCCACCCCGCTGTGGACCTTCGGCCTGCTGCGGAACGAACTGACCGTCACCTTCCGGCGCTGGCGCACGCTCGCGCTGCTCGGGGTGCTGGCCGCGGTGCCGGTGCTGGTCGGGGTGGCGGTGAAGATCGAGACGGGGGGCGGCTCGTCGGGCGGTGGCCGGGGCGGCGGAGGCGGAGGCCCGGCGTTCATCGCGCAGATCACCAACAACGGGCTGTTCCTGGTGTTCACGGCGCTGGCAGCGACGCTCCCGTTCTTCCTGCCGATGGCGATCGGCGTGGTGGCGGGAGACGCCATCGCGGGCGAGGCCAACGCCGGAACCCTGCGCTACCTTCTGGTCGCCCCGGCCGGCCGCACCCGCCTGCTGCTCACCAAGTACGCGACGGTCATGGCCTTCTGTCTGGTCGCCACCTTCGTGGTCGCCGTCTTCGCCCTCCTGACCGGCTCGCTGCTCTTCCCGCTCGGCGATCTGACGACCATCTCGGGTACGCAGATCAGCTTCGCCGACGGCCTCGGCCGCGCCCTGCTGATCGCCCTGGTCGTCGCCGCGTCACTGGTCGGGGTCGCGGCGCTCGGCCTGTTCGTCTCCACGCTGACGAACAGCGGGGTCGCGGCGATGGCGACCACGGTCGGCCTGCTCATCACCGTCCAGATCCTCGACCAGATACCTCAACTGCACGCGCTCCAGCCGTACTTCTTCTCCCACTACTGGCTGTCCTTCGCCGATCTGATGCGTGACCCGGTCTACTGGGACGACCTGGTGAAGAACCTCGGTCTCCAGGCCCTGTACGCGGCGGTGTTCGGCTCGGCGGCCTGGGCGCGGTTCACGACGAAGGACATCACGGCCTAGGGCCTGTCTGACAATTCCCGCCTGCCCCGCGACGCCTGGCACGCACTCCCCCACGCTCGGCTTCGCTCGCGCGGGGGGACCCCCATCGCCGCCGCGGGGCCCGCCCTTCGGGCGGACGACGGGAATTGTCAGACAGGCCCTAGCCGTATCGGTATCGGCCCGGTCAGCGGTCCTGGTACGGGAAGCGGGCCGGCGGGGCCTCGCGGGTGAAGAAGGTCTTCGCCCGGGCCAGCGCCTCGGTGTCCTTGAGTACGTCCCCGCGCGCGCTGCCGTTGCCGAGCAGCACCCCGCCGAAGCGCATCCCCAGGTACGCGGCCGAGTTGTTGAGCGTGTCGACGAGCGGATCGGCCACCGAAGGCTCCCGGTCGGCGAGCGCGGCGATGCCCCACAGCGTGCGCCCGGCCAGGGTCGCCTTGAAGTCGATGCCGGGGGTGCGCAGCCAGCCGGACCAGTGGTCCAGGTAGCGCTTGGTCAGACCGGACACCGAGTACCAGTACAGCGGCGAGGCGATGACGATGTCCGTGGCCGCGAGCGTCGCCTCCAGCAACAGGCCGGTGCTGGTGTCGGCGGGCGGCCTTACGTGGTCGCTGTCGCGCCGCTGGTCCACGAAGTCGGGCAGCGGGTGCTCGGCCAGGCTGATCCACTGCTGCTCGACGTCCCCGGGCAGCTGTTCGGCGGCCGTGCGCGCCAGCAGCTCGGTGTTGCCGTCGGCGCGGGCGCTGCCGAGCACGAACAGGAAACGGCGGTTCATGGGTCCCCCAGGTGATCGATGTACCGCAAAATGATCGACGTGCCACGAAAATACAAGCACCTGCATTATATGCGCGTGCAATTAGATGTCCAGTGGAGGCCTGCTGGTGCGAGGCTGTGACGTTGTGGTGACGCGGGAGCAGGGGTGTAGCGGCGACACTCGGGGGCAGGGACGCGTACGACCGGATCGTGAGGCCGGGGGAGTGAGGAAACCGATGGCTCGACTGAGCTTCGAGAAGAAGCGGGACCTGTGGAACGACGACCCGCACCCGGCGGCCCCGCTCGAGGTCCGCGTCTCGGGCTCCGGCAGCGCCTCCGTCGGCGGGGTGGCGGTCATGGCGGCCCCCGGCCAGGAGATCCAGCAGGCCGTCCTGAACCACCTCCAGCGCCTCGCCATCAGCCTCGGCCACCCGGTGCACGCCATGGTCCACGACGACCGCGTCGGCTGCGTCGTCCCCCTCGAGGTGGATGTGAACGGCGCCAGCCGCTTCATGGGCGAGCCGCAACTGCACGGACGGGCCACCGCCCCGCAGGCGCCCCGGACCGCGGCCCCGCAGGCGCCCCGGGCCACCGTCCCCCAGCCGCCCCGCCGCGACACGCCGCCGCCCCCGCCCGAGCCGCTCCCGCTTCCGGTGCCGCCGGCGCCGGTCCGCGCCGCCGACCCCGACACCCGGCACCACACGCCGGCCCGGGGCTTCGACGCGGTCGCCGAAGCGGTCCTCGGCGACGGTCCGGTGACCGCCACCGCGGAGGGCGCCGCGCTGCTCACCGAACCCATGACGCGGATCAACGAAGCGGTCAAGGAGGGCCGGATCGAGACGGCGGCGGAGCTGGCCGAGCGCACCGTCGCCCACGCCTCGGACGTGCTGGGCGCCGGTCACCCCGAGGTGCTGCGGCTGCGCGAACTGACCGCCTACATCGCTTACCTGGCCGGCGACCCGCTTCGGGCCTTCGACCTCTCCCTCGACCTGGCCCGCCTCCACGACCGCGGCCGGAACGCGGACGCCGCCTACGGCAACGTCCAGAGCGCGGCCACCGCCTGGCGTGCGGTGCGCGACCCCGAGCACGGCCTGCGCCTGGGGCGGGACCTGATCGAGCTGTGGACCGAACTGGCCGCCGTGCCGGGCCCGGCGGCCGACGACCGGGAGCGGCTGGAGTCCGCCCGCACCCGCATGGTCCGCCTGACGAACCGCGCCGCCAAGGCAGCCGGCGCCTGACGGCCTACCGCACGCGGAACGCGTTCCCCTCGGGACCCGCGGGGCGCCGAGTGCCGGCAGCCGGACCCGGACCGGTCAGGAGGCCGGTTCCGGTTCCTGGCCGGAGGCGGCACCCTCCGGCCGCCGCGCGACGGTGTCCACCGGGACGGCGGCTTCCGCGGCCACTTCGGCGGCGGTGGCGGTCGCGACGGCCAGCGCGCGGGCCGTCCGGCGCGCGGTGCGCAGTGCGTCCCAGGTGAGCAGGATCAGCGCCAGCCAGACGAGCGCGAAGCCGGCCCAGCGCTCGGGCGGCATGGCCTCGTGGAAGTACAGGATGCCCAGCAGGAACTGGAAGACGGGCGCCAGATACTGCAGCAGGCCCAGCGTGGACAGCGGCACCCGGATCGCGGCCGCCCCGAAGCAGACCAGCGGCAGCGCGGTGACGGCACCGGTCGAGGCGAGCAGCGCTGCGTGCCCGGTGCCCTCGCTCGCGAAGCTGGCGTCACCGTGCGCGCTCAGCCACAGCAGATAGCCGAGCGCGGGCAGGAACTGGATCGCGGTCTCCGCGGCGAGCGACTCGACACCGCCGAGGTTGACCTTCTTCTTCACCAGCCCGTAGGTGGCGAAGGAGAAGGCGAGGCACAGGGAGATCCACGGCGGTCGCCCGTACCCGACGGTGAGGACGACCACGGCCGCGAAGCCGACACCGACCGCCAGCCACTGCGCGGGCCGCAGCCGTTCCTTCAGCAGCAGCACACCCATGGCTATGGTGACCAGCGGGTTGATGAAGTAGCCCAGCGAGGCCTCGACCACGTGCCCGCTGTTCACGGCCCAGATGTACACGCCCCAGTTGACGGTGATCACCCCGGCCGCGACCGCCACCAGCGCGAGCCGCCCGGGCTGCCGCAGCAGCTCACCGGCCCAGGCCCGGCGCCGTACGACCAGCAGCGCGGCGGCGACGAAGACGAGGGACCACACCATCCGGTGGGCGAGGATCTCCATCGCGTCGGCGGGCTTGAGCAGCGGCCAGAACAGGGGCACGAGGCCCCACATTCCGTACGCCGCGAAGCCGTTCAGCAGACCTGTCCGCCGCTCACCCTTCGTCTCCCCGGCCACGGGCCCCTCCTGCTCACTCCGTACGTCTGTCCGCCTGCACGAAGGTAGCGCCGAGCACCCCCGCCTGTCATGCCCGTATCGCTATACGGTCATGACAGGCGGGGGTCGAAGGCCCAGGGGCTCCGGGTGGGGGAGTTCAGCCCGGAGGTCAGCCCTTGAGCGCGGCGCTGATCGCCTCGGCGAGCGGGGTGGTCGGACGGCCGGCCAGCCGGGAGAGGTCACCGGTGGAGACCACCAGTTCGCCCTTCTCGATGGACGCGTCCACGCCCGCCAGGATCGAGGCGAACGGCCCCGGCAGGCCGGCGCCCGCCAGGATGCCCTCGAAGGCCTCGACGGGGACGGCGTTGTAGACGATCTCCTTGCCGGTCTGCCGGCTCAGCTCGGCCGCGTACTCGGCGAAGCCCCATGCCTCGTCGCCGCCCAGCTCGTACGTCTTGTTCTCGTGCCCCTCGCCGGTCAGCACCGCGGCCGCGGCGGCCGCGTAGTCGGCGCGGGAGGCGGAGGAGACCCTGCCCTCACCGGCGGCCTGCACGACCGCGCCGTGCTCCAGCACCGGGGCGAGGTTCTCGGTGTAGTTCTCGTGGTACCAGCCGTTGCGCAGCAGCGTGTACGGCAGACCGGAGGCCAGTAGCGCCTTCTCGGTGCCGCGGTGGTCGTCGGCGAGCGCGGCGGTCAGGGTGCCCGGGGCGCTGGTGTAGGCGAGGAGCGCGACACCGGCGGCCTTGGCCGCGTCGATGACGACCTGGTGCTGCTGCACGCGGCCCTTGTCGAACTCGTTGCCCGAGACCAGCAGCACCTTGTCGCCGGCGGCGAAGAGGCCGTCGAAGGTCTCCGGGGAGTTGTAGTCGGCGACCGCGATCCGTACTCCGCGCTCCGCGAAGTCGGCGGCCTTCTCCGGGGTACGGACGACCGCGGTGATCTGCTCGGCCGGGACCTTCTCCAGCAGCTGCTCGACGACGTGACGGCCGAGGTGCCCGGTGGCTCCGGTGACGACGATGCTCATGATTCAGCGATCTCCTTGTGGGGTGCGTCTTCGACACTCACCCTAGGAGCTGTACTAACTTCTGGAAAGTACCCACTTTGAAGTAAGGTACTGGCATGGCAGTAAGTGAAATGGGTGCGGCAGGCGAGGCGATGTGCCCCTACCGCCTCGTCCTGGAGCACGTCACCAGCCGCTGGGGCGTCCTGGTCCTCATCGCCCTCCTGGAACGCTCCTACCGCTTCAGTGAACTGCGCCGCGAGGTCGGCAGTTTCGGCCGGGGCGTCAGCGAGAAGATGCTCACCCAGACCCTGCAGACCCTGGAGCGCGACGGCCTGGTCCACCGGGACGCCAAGCCGGTGATCCCGCCGCGCGTCGACTACTCCCTGACCGGGCTGGGCCGCGAGGCGGCGGAGCAGGTGCGGGGGCTCGCGCTGTGGACGAAGGAGCGGATGGACGACGTGGAGCGGGCGCGCACCGCATACGACGAGGCCCGGGTGGCGCGGACCCGGGCCTCCTGAGAAACCGCCGCCGTCAGCCGACGACCGTCCAGGTGTCGCCGCCGGCCAGCAGCGCGGCCAGGTCGCCCTTGCCCCGCTGCTCGATCGCGGTGTCCAGCTGGTCGGCCATCTGGTCGTCGTAGACGGGGCGGTCGACGTCGCGGAGGACACCGATGGGGGTGTGGTGGAGGGTGTCGGGGTCGGCGAGGCGGGAGAGGGCGAAGGCGGTGGTGGGGGAGGCGGCGTGGGCGTCGTGGACGAGCACGTCGGCCTCGTTGTCGGGGGTGACGGTGACGACCTTCAGGTCGCCCGTCTGCCGGTCGCGGACGACGCCGCGGCCGCCGTCCGCGCCGAAGCGGATCGGCTGCCCGTGTTCGAGGCGGATCAGTGCCTCTTCGGCCTGTTGCTTGTCTTTGAGGGCGTCGAAGGCGCCGTCGTTGAAGATGTTGCAGTTCTGGTAGATCTCGACCAGTGCGGTGCCGGGGTGGGCGGCGGCGGCGCGCAGGACCTCGGTGAGGTGCTTGCGGTCGGAGTCGATGGTGCGGGCCACGAAGGAAGCCTCGGCGCCGAGGGCGAGGGAGACCGGGTTGAAGGGGGCGTCGAGGGAGCCCATCGGCGTCGATTTGGTGATCTTGCCGACTTCGGAGGTGGGGCTGTACTGGCCCTTGGTCAGGCCGTAGATCCGGTTGTTGAACAGCAGGATCTTGAGGTTGACGTTGCGGCGCAGGGCGTGGATGAGGTGGTTGCCGCCGATGGACAGCGCGTCGCCGTCACCGGTGACCACCCACACGGACAGGTCCCGGCGGGAGGTCGCCAGGCCGGTGGCGATGGCGGGGGCGCGGCCGTGGATGGAGTGCATCCCGTAGGTGTTCATGTAGTACGGGAAGCGGGAGGAGCAGCCGATGCCGGAGACGAAGACGATGTTCTCCCTCGCCAGACCCAGCTCGGGCATGAAGCCCTGCACCGCCGCCAGGATCGCGTAGTCACCACACCCCGGGCACCACCGCACCTCCTGATCGGACTTGAAGTCCTTCATCGACTGCCTGGCCTCGGCCTTCGGCACGAGAGAGAGCGCCTCGATCGTGTCCGTGCCTTCCGTGGACGTGTCAGCCATCGATGGCCTCCTTGAGCACGGTGGCAAGCTGTTCGGCCTTGAACGGCATGCCGTTGACCTGGTTGTACGAGTGGGCGTCGACCAGGTACCTCGCCCGGATGAGCGTGGCGAGCTGGCCGAGGTTCATCTCGGGGATCACCACCTTGTCGTATCTCTGGAGCACCGGCCCCAGGTTGCGCGGGAAGGGGTTGAGGTGGCGCAGGTGGGCCTGGGCGATCGACTCCCCCGCCTTGCGCAGGCGGCGTACCGCCGCCGTGATCGGGCCGTACGTCGAGCCCCAGCCCAGCACGAGCGTGCTCGCCTCGCCGGGGTCGTCGACCTCGATGTCCGGCACCTCGATGCCGTCGATCTTGGCCTGGCGGGTGCGGACCATGAAGTCGTGGTTGGCCGGGTCGTAGGAGATGTTGCCCGTGCCGTCCTGCTTCTCGATCCCGCCGATCCGGTGCTCCAG
>NZ_JBIRWL010000018.1:200099-207203 GCF_044387825.1 Streptomyces sp. NPDC020299 | reverse complement strand
CCTCCCCGACGCTCTTCCGATCCCATCGCGCTGCGCGCGATGCAAGCGAACTCGGGCGCTGCGCGCCCGAGTTGCGCTCCCGCTCCGCGTGAGCGCTGGCGGTTCGCTTCGCTCACCGCACAGTTTGCTTGCTTCGCAAGCAAACTGACACTCCCTCCGCTGCGCTCCGGGAGTGAGCCGGCCTGCGTTGCAGTCCTGTGCTGGACTCCGTCCAGCCAGAGGCTTCCGCTGCGCTCCAGCCTCGACCGCGCTGCGCGCGGCAAACGGGCCTCCGGCCCATGCGGCAGCAGGAGTAGGGGGCTGGCACATTCCTCTTCATGGACAACGGAGCGTTCTGGCGCATACTCGGCACTGCTAAGGACAGTGACGAACCGCTCGAGGCAGCGGTCGCTGCTTATCTCCGAGCTGACGCTTTCACGGCGGGCATGAGCTTGTCCTGCTTCAAAGCGTCCTGCTTCAAAACACAATCTGGATTGATTCTGGATCAAGGCCTCCGTGGCGGGGCGCCCGCGCAACGCTGTCGCCAACCCACTGAAACTGCGCAGTGCTCAATGAACCTGCGCAGCTCCGCAGTCAGCGGAAAGGCCGTGTCTACGACGCTTGTGGCTGATCAGCAGTCATACCAGAGCGGATGCTCGCTGTTGGCGTGTTCCAGGAGGTTTTCACCTGGTAAGGGGACTCTCTCGATCTGCGCATTGTGCAGGTACACCGGTCGGCTCTTCACTGACCGCCGTGAGCAGCACGAGCGGTGAGGAGCGGTCCAGGTGCGGCCGGGTGCGTGTGGGGGATGTCGATGTACGGTTCATCGGCTCGGACGGTCTGCTGGAGCAGCGGCGCTGGCTGGCGGCGGCCGCGGAGCTGGTGCCGACTGACTACGCACCGGTTGGTGGCTTCGCGGTACGCCGGGGCAAGCGGCTGGCCCCCGGATGGTGGTGGGCGGCCACCACGGGCCGGTTGGTGGCGTACGGGAGCGCTGCGATGCGGGACCAGTTGATGCTGCTGGACCGGGATCCCCAGGTGGTGGGTCTGGCGTGCCGTCCACTGGAGTTCGTGTGGCGGGACGGAGAGCGGGTTGTGGCCCATGCTCCGCAACTGGCTGCTCGTCGTGCTGACGGGGGACATGTGCTCGTTGACTGCCTCGGTCCGGGTGGCCAGCCACGCCGACTCGCCTGCAGGGAAGGAGTGCTGCGGGAGTGTGCCCAGGAGGTGGGATGGCAGTACCGGGTGGAGCCTGCTGCGGATCCGGTGCTGGTGGGCAACGTGCGCTGGCTGTCCGGTTACCGCCACCCCCGCTGTGCAGGCGAGATCCGCTCAGGCCAAATGCGTGACGTCTTCGCGTATCCGCGGTCCTTGGTGGAGGGGGCTACGGCGCTCGGCGATGTGATCCAGACGCTGCCGGCCGTCTACCACGGCCTGTGGAACGGGGAGCTGGATGCGGCGCTCGACCGGCCGCTCACCGATCGCACCCTGGTCGCCGCGGCCTGCGGGAAAGTGCGGTGAGCGGGGTGCGCCATGCAGTGGAAGTGGGAGATCAGGTGCGGTTCGCCGGCGGTGAGTTCACCCTGGCGGGACTGGACGGGCCTCGGTGCCGGATTGTGGGTGAGGACGGGGCGGTTCAGGTGCTGCTGCTCACCCAGTTGTACGCCGATGATGACTTCGAGGTGGTGAACGGCTGTGCCGAGCAGCGCCGGGCACCTGCGTGGGGACTGCTGGACGGCCTCGATGCGGACGTACGGGAAAGGGCACTTGCCTGGCAGCGGCACATCTGCGAGGTCGAGACCGGCCACCCGGAGCCTGGTGGGGCAGGGGCGCCACGGGAGCAGTTCGATCCGGCAGCGCGCAGCCTCGCCGAGCGGGAAGCGGCCAAGGCAGCGGAGCTCACCGCGCAGGGGCAGCCGGTCAGCGTGGCCACCGTCCGTCGGATGCGCGCCCGCTACCGCAAGCAGGGCCTGTGGGGTCTGGTCGACGGACGGGCCGCACGGGTGCGGTCGCCATGGGGGCGTGCCGACGAACGGGTGGTCGCCGCGATCAGGGCAGTTCTTGAGGCGCAGCGTGAGCGGTCCACCGGCACGCTGGGCCGGCTGCGTCGGCAGGTGGGCTGGCTGCTGGAGGACACCTACGGGCCGGGCGTGGTGGCGGTGCCGCCGGTGACGACGTTCAACCGGCTGGTGCGGGCGGTCGCCGACGGCCAGGGCTTGCTGGGCACTGCGGTACAGCAGCGCTGGCGTGTCTCGCGGCCTGAGCCGCCGTTCACGCCGACGGTTGTGGCGCGGCCCGGTGAGCTGGTCATGATGGACAGCACCCCGCTGGACGTCCTGGCCGTACTCGAGGACGGACGCCCCGGGCGGCTGGAGCTGACCATGGCCATGGACGTGGCCACCCGCAGCATCACCGCCGCCGTGCTGCGCCCGCGGGGCACGAAGGCGGTGGACGCAGCCATTCTGCTCGCGCAGTCGGTCGTGCCCGAGCCCTTGCGGCCCGGCTGGCCTGACGTGCTGGCCATGGCTTCCTCCGTGATCCCCTACGAGCGGCTCGTCGGCATCGATGCCCGCATGCAGGGGGCCGCGGCCCGGCCGGTGATCTTTCCGTCCACCGTCGTCGTCGACCAGGGCCGAGTGTTCGTCTCGCAGTGCTTCCTCGCGGCCGCCGAACATCTCGGGATCTCGGTCCAGCCGTGTCCGCCCGCCTCCGGCCATGCGAAGGGCCACGTGGAGCGCGGCTTCGAATCCGTGGGGACGCTGTTCGCGCAGTATGTGGCGGGCTACACCGGCTCCCATGTCGGCGAGCGCGGCCGACGGGTCGAGGACGAGGCGTGCTGGACCCTGCCCCAGCTTCAGGAACTGCTGGACGAGTGGGTGGTCAGCGGCTGGCAGGAACGCCGCCACAGCGAACTGCGCCACCCACTGATGCCGAGGCTGACACTTTCGCCCAACGAGATGTGGGCGGCCCTGATCGGGATCAGCGGGCACGTTCCCGTCCCGTTGAAAGCCGCGGACTACATCGAGTTGCTCCCTTCGCGGCGGTGTGCCATCGGCGCCGAGGGCATCCGGTTCGACTACCGCACCTACGACAGCACGGCGCTCAACGGCCACCGGCACCGCTCCACCGCGCCAGACGGGAAGTGGGAGATCCACTACAACCCCTACGAGCCCTCCCGCTGCTGGGTACGCCTGCCTGACGGGTGGGCCGAGGCGGGCTGGATCCACCGCACCCTGGTCAGCCAGCCCTTCACCGACACCGCCTGGCGGCACATCCGGACCGTCGTCGCGCAGCGCACCGGGCGCACCGAGCACGAGGAACACCTCGCCCGCGCCCTCGATGCGCTGCTGCGGCGTGCCGCAGCGACCACGGCCGACGTCCGTGAACAGCCGCACGTCCCCCGAGCACGCGGCGGCCGGGCCGCGTCCGGGACCGACCAGTTGCCGGCCATGTCCAGGCACATGGACACCGTGCTCGCCCCGCCACATGCCGACCTCATCGACGAAGACGAGCAGGAGCAAGACCAGACGGACGGGCAGCACGAAGGCATCGCCATCACGCCCTGGCGCCTGTTCGACGCCCACCAGGAGGCGCAGCGTTGGTGACCCTCGATACGCCGGCCACGGAGCACGCCGGTCCGTTCGCTTCACCGACCACCTGGACGGAGTGGATGCAGTTCATCGACGCCGAACCGGCGCAGCTGCCCGGCCAGGGGCCGTGGACACTCGACGAACGCCTCGACTACCACTCCCGGTTCGTGATCCTGTCCACCCCCGCCATGGGCAAGATCTCCCTCGCTTTGCGGCGTCTGATGATCCTCAACCGGCGCCACAACGGCACCGCCCGCCGCGGGCTGATCGTCTCCGGGCCGCCCACCACCGGCAAGACCACCACCCTCCAGCAGCTCGGCCGTTCCTTCCACCTCGCCGACCGAGCCCGCCACCAAAGCCCCGGCCGGCGGCTGCCCGTGGTGTTCCTGTCCGTACCGCCCGCCGCGACGCCGAAGATGCTGGTCTCCGAACTCGCCCGGTTCCTCGACCTGCCCATCGCGCCGCGGATGAACCAGGCCCAGATCACCGACGCCGTCTGCGGTGTGCTCCGGGACCTGGCCACCCAGCTCGTCCTGGTCGACGACGTCCACCTGCTCAACACCCGCACCCGTGCCGGCGCAGAGACATCCGACCAGATGAAACACCTCAGCGAACGCATCCCCGCCACCTTCGTCTACGCCGGAGTCGACGTCGACAAGTCCCCGCTCCTGGCCGGGAAACGCGGAGCCCAGCTGGCCGGACGCTTCAAACTCGTCACCAACCCACCCCTCGCCTACGGCAGCACCGCCCACACCGCGGCCTGGGAAGGCCTCATCGGCGGCATGGAGAAAGCCCTGCGCCTTCACCGCCACCGCCCCGGCACCCTCATCCGGCACGCCGCCTACCTCCACCAGCGCACCGGCGGCAGGATCGGCAGCCTCTCCGCCCTCCTACGCGAAGCCGCCATCGCCGCGATCCTCGACGGCACCGAGAAAATCACCAAGCAACTGCTGGCCGACATCGAAGTCGACCAACTCGCCGAACAAGCCGCCCGGCCACCAAAGCGCCGCACCACCGGCCGGCGCATCTGACATGCCGCCCACCCGCCGCCACCCGAGTCCGCTGCGCGTGGCTCCCATGCAGTGGGAGACCACCGCCTCCTACATCCAGCGCCTGGCCCGACGCCACCATCTGACCACCACCGAACTACTCCACGCCCTCGGCATCCCCACACCCCACACCCACCCGGAATGCACCAAGCCCGGCAGCCCCTACACCACGATCGAGCTGTATCTGAACCCCGCCAGCCGCCACCTGATCACGCAGTTCACCGGCATCGACACCACACACCTCACCCACGCACTCCCCCAGTGGAGCAGACACCGCGACAAATCCCCCACCGCACCACCCAAAGCCCGGCTCCGGCTCGCCCCCGTACACGCCGTCACCGGTTGCCCCCACTGCACCCTGACACGCACCGGCCACACCCACCCCGTCCAGCAGTACCGGCCCAGCACCGCCCTGATCTGCCGCCGCCACCGCACCTGGATGCTCGGCCCCCACGCCCTGAACGGAGAACCGTTCCCCACCGAACACGCGGACTTGACCCGCACGCCCGAAATCCTCGCCGCCCACCGTGAACACACCCGCCTGCTCAGACGCTGGGGCCAGGCCGCCGACCACGGCCTCACCCACGCCATGGCCCTCACCGAGCACTGGCGACGCACCGCACCAGCAGACGAACACATCTGGCCCGCCCGCACCCGCCGCCTCAGCACCACCCGCACCCGCCTGTGGTACGCCCTCGCCCGCGAAGCCATCACCTATCCCGAAACCATCGCCCTCGCCCAGCTCTTCACCCGCCACCCCGGCACGCTCCACGTCCTCCAACACACCGGCCGGCCCCACGCAGTCCACACCACCATCGCCGCCCTCCTCAACCGGGCCTGGCTGACCGACCCCGCCCACTACCCCCCACGGCCCACCACCCGCCAAAACCACAGCACCGAACTCACCCAACTCGGCTACACCAACCCTCGGACCCCACCCCGAAAACGGCCCGGGCCATAGACGCCAGCCGCAGCACGACCCATGTGCACTTCAGTCGGCGCCGGCACATCTGCGTTCGCACCTTGAGCCAATCCGCGGCGAAGACCCTCTCCCACGAGAGACCGGTAATGCCCGAGCGAGACGTCGGAGCGATGACCGTGGCGGCCCGTAGAGTGCACAGCGCCCGGCTGGAAAAACGGCGGCTGTCGGTGGCAGGGAGACAAACAGGAGGGCCTGCGGGTGGAGAACGTCAGGACGGGCGAGGAACGGGAGCACTGGGAGCTGCTTCCCGGAGTTGGCGTGGGACCGCTGCGGTTCGGGATGAGCCCGGCCGAGGTCGCCGACGCACTCCAGGTATCCGGACCTCGGGAACTGGTGGGCGGGCCATACGCACAGGAAGACTTCGCCGACGGGGTGAGCGTGTTCTACGACGCCGCAAAGCTGGCATGCGTCGCACTGGACGCGGCCACCGGCCCCAAGTCACCCTCGCCGATGTCCCGCTGACCGGGCGCGACCCCCAGCAGACACAGCAATGGCTCCTTGACCACGCCGCTGAACACGGGAACTGCCTGCTGTACACCCTCGACGGCTCACTCGCACTGACCGACCTCGGGCTCCTCCTGCGCTCGCAACAGGTCGGCGACATACACCTGACGCGTCCCCTCATCGTGATCGAGGAATGGCTGGAGTCGACCTACTACCGGGACCACCTGCCACTGGAACAAGCCCAGCCGGAGTAACTCCGGAGGCAACACAAGCCCGCGCTACGAGAGATCAACAGTCCCACACCGCCCAGAGCGAAAGACCAAACACCACAGCGACGCCGTCCACACCCCGACGACCACCGAAACTGCGCAGCATCCAATCAACCTGCGTAATGCCCTCACACACTGGCATACCACAGATCAAACACCCGGCCGACCGCCAACCCTGCTCACCATCACTGGGTGATCAAGCACCCAACCCCAACCAATACACCTGCACAGTCCCAGCTCACAGCCCCGCCCACTACGCAGAAAAACTGGTCCCTGACACCTGACACACCACCACCGCACGAGGATGACAGCGGTAAACCTCGCACCCCCCACTGCCAGCCCACCGACAACCGCAACCACACCGGAGAGACCTCCGCACAAACAGGCAAGCACACAACCAGCCGTCGGCCACCGTATGAGCCACAACCTTCCTCCGCAATCACCCAACCCACTGAGACAAACCGGCGGTAGCACCACTCCGGCGGTCAAACTCGTTGGCCCGTCAGACTCCGCGCCGCCCACGCGGGCAGACAACGACACTGCTGCCCGCCCGGGTTCGCTCACTGTATATAGAGGGCGCAGTCCTCGCGGGCCTCTGACCTGCAAAGACCGACGAAACATGGGAACCCTAGGATGCCGATATTGGCATCCTAGGATGCCAATACATGACGTCCATCGTCATGTCGTCTGGGGGTATAGGAAGGAAAGTGGGGGTGCGTGGGTTAAACCCCACCCCAATTACCCCCAGGTAAGATAGGGAGATCACAACACAGAAAACCCCTCCCGATAAA
>NZ_JBIRWL010000018.1:0-200089 GCF_044387825.1 Streptomyces sp. NPDC020299 | reverse complement strand
CCTTAAACCCCTCTGCCCCACCCCCCCGCCTTCCCTATATTTGGCCACCGTTGTTGCCAATTACTTGACGCCAATCTTCTTGTCGTCTGGGGTAATCGAAGGAACTGAGGCGTTCCTTCGATTACCCCAGACGACATGACGCCAGTGATAACCTTTGTTGTGTCAGAAGCATGGCACGGGACACAGTTCGGGGGAGCAAGTGCCACAGCAGGGGCGCAGCGGACGCAACCGGGAGCTGGTGAACACAGCGACCGGCGAGGTGCATGAGCTGTGGGAGCCCAACGAGGAAGACAGCTCTCGCCGGCCTTACGCCTTCGGCGGCCAACACGGGCAGTTCAGCTTCAACCGCGTCAAGGCGATGCTGGCCAAAGATTCAGGGATCACTGGTGACGACTTCCGCGTCTTCTTCTACTGCGGGATCATGACCTACGAAGAGGGTGGCGCCACCGCGAAGGAAGCCGCTGAGTTCCTCGGACTCACCCCCCAAGCGACGCGGAGGATCGCGAAAAAGCTTGCCGAACACAAGATGTTCCTTGTAGCCGAAGTGATCGGCCGGACAATCAGGTACCGAGCCAGCCCACACATTATCTCCGCCCTCTCTGGGCGGGAGCAGTCCGAACAGGCTGCCCTCTTCCACCTGCCGACCCTGCCGGGACGCTCCGGCTCAGCATCGAAGGGCCGAACCAATGCCACACCAGCATCCGTACCCCGAGCTCGCCGCCCTACAGGACCGGACCAAGGAACTGCCACACCTGAAACAGAACGTACTCATGACCTACGCCATCCTGGGCGGCCTGGAACACCCCGTCGAGCGCACCGGAGCTGAGCTAGCCGAACGCATAGGAGTCCCCGCTCCCCACTTCTCACGCACCCGCCGCGAACTCGTCGAAGACGGGTGGCTCGAACACACCCACAGCGAAGGCCAAGTGAAGTTCTTCCGCCTCGGTGAGAAGGCCACCGGCCGCCAAATCGTCGTACCGATACACGACCGACCCACCGCCTGAACAAACGTGTCACGGTCCGCAATGAACCGCCAGCCAAAGCCGGGAAAACGGCTGACTGCTGCGCCCAGCCATGTCCATCCTCCGATCGAGTGATCCGAGTTCGGAAACGTCACCGCTCTTGTACGCACAGGCCGTTAGCTGTGTGTGTGAAGACCGAGAAGGCGAGCGAGGACGGGGCATGCGGTTGCGCCCGGCCGATGGTAACCGTGGACGGCTACCGCTTCGAAGTCGTTCCAGTAAAGCCAGACGCCACGTGCTGTACGCGCTGCGCGGCACCTCTCCACGGCTCCTGGCGCCTGGGCCGTGCTCTGGACCTGACCAACCCGAACCAATGCGGCCAGCCCCGAAAGGACGGCGAGCCCTGCAGATGGGACACCTCGCGTGAACCGTGCCGCGCCCACCCCAGCCCAGAGGCCCTGAAACGGCAACAGGCAGAGGAACAGGCGGCGCAGGAACGCCGGGAACGAGCTGAGGCAGAACGCCGCGACGAGACCGCAAAACGGCGACGGAACATCATCACCATCCTCTCAGTCCGGTGCCCGCACTGCTCCGCACCAGCCGGCTTCCTCTGCAAATCTCCCAAGGGAGACTCGGTACGCAACCTCCACCAGGCACGGCGTAAGCTCGCCGGGGTCGACAGCCCCAAGGCCTTCGTCATCGAGGCAACCAGCTTCTACACGCCAGCAGTCCCTGAACCGCCCCTCGACTGCAACCCGCGCAAGCTGCTCGGCAACCCGCTCGAAGACCGCACCGAGCAAGCCACCCGCCGCTACCTTGCCGAACAACAGCACACCGCCGAACGCAAAATGCTCGCAGCACGTCGTGATGTGTGGCTCGCCCAAGCCGACCGCACCGCTGAGATCACAGGGCATCCCTGCCCCACATGCGATGCAGCGCCATCGACCCCATGCCGACGCACCGTCCCATGGCGCAGCCCGTTCCATGACGCAAGAGTGGACATCGCTATGACAGCCTCAGATACAGCTGTCGATCACGTGCCGCCACCGCCCCGAACAACACCCCCAGCCCAGGCAGCTCCAGTCGAGTGAGACCCCACGTCGGTCTCCGTGCCAGCTGCCGTCAGCGTCCGGGCTTGTGGCCATTACGGCGTAATGGCCACAAGCGGGCCGAGCAATGCTGTGAGCGGCGGGAGCAGTTCGAGAAGATGACGAGTCCCAAGGAGAGCGAGCAGTGAGTGGGCTGCTGTTCACACCAGTCAATGCCGAGGGCGTCGTAGCGTCTCTGAACCTTCCACAGCCGGCCTACCGTGTTCTGTTCACCCTGCGGTCCCACAGCGAGTCCGGCGGACGCGTGGAGATGAGCCAGGCCCAGATGGCCGCTCGCCTACGCTTGAGCCGCCCGAGCGTCACCTCCAGTCTGCGTGAGTTGATACTCGCCCGACTGGTGAAGAAGGAACGTAACGGCGTATACCGCATCAACCCTATGCTCGCTGGCTATCAACAGCTGGCCGAAGTCGTCACAGCTGTCGAGGAGATGGACCCAGCCGACCGGCTGGACGACCCGCACTTCGTCGCCCGCTACCACCAAGCCATTGAGGACTACCGAGAACAACTCGCCCGCAATCGCCGCAAGAAGCTCCGAGTCGCCTGAGACAGGTTGCGCCTTGCAGCGCTGTTCCCCTACCCCTTCCATCCGGCTAGACGACCTCGGGCCCCAGCGGGGGACATGATCCAAGGGCTCGGGGCGGCACTGACATCAGACTCCGATGGCCGCCAGTACCTGATCGGTGTCCGACAGCCCGTCGAGTACGACGTCGGCGCCCGCATCCCGCAGGTCGCTCGCCGGTGTATGCCCTGTGGCCACCGCGACCACCCGGACGCCGGCCACGTGGCCGCCGGTTACGTCGGCCGGGGTATCGCCGAGGAACACCGCATTTCCCGGGGGGACACTGGCTCGTGCGAGCGCGGCTCGCAGCAGTTCGGGGCGTCCCTCGCCGTCTTCCCCGTACGCCCCGTCCCCCAGATTCAGATAGGTGTCCAGGCCGAACACCGCCAACTTCACCCCTGCTGCCGCGCGCACGTTGCCGGTGACGACGGCCTGGCGCACGCCGCGGTCGGCGAGGGCGGCGAGGGCGGCGGCGGCCCCGGGCAGAGCGTGCCCGCGCTCGCGGAGCTCGACCGCGCGACGGACATGCAGCGCGCCGAGAGCGTCAGCGAATCGGGTGAACAGCGCGTCGTCGCAGTCGAGGCCGTGCAGGCACGCGCTCTCCCGCAGGATCACGCGCTCCGTCGACCCCGTCACGTCGGCCTGTTCCCGCATCACCACGCCTGTCACCTGCTCAAATGCTTCGGCCCACAGCTCGCCGCCGAGGCCGCGCGTTGCCATCAGCGTGTGGTCGATGTCCCACAGCACCAGTTCCGGCACCGGTACCTCCTCTCTTCACGAACTCCGGATCCCCGCTTGGCGGGCACCCTACGCTCAGAGACAGGAGCAAGGAGCGGGCGCGTGGTTGCAGCAGACCTCCCGATCGGGGATCGGATCAGGCACTACCGTGGCAGGCGCAGGCAGGATGCAGTCGCCGGGCTGGTCGGCATCTCGCCCGACTACCTGTCTCAGATCGAACGCGGCCTCAAGGTGCCCTCGCTACCGATCCTGTACGCGCTCGCGCAGGAGCTGGGTGTGTCGGCGGCGGCGCTGCTGTCCGAGCAGCCTCCGGCTGCGGAGGAGGCAGCGGATACTGCTGAGGCTGTGGTGGGTCGCGCCCTACTCGGTTACGGGCCCGCGCGTAGCGCTGAGCCGCTGTCTGCGGCCGTGCTGAGGGACCGAAAGGAACCGAAGACCCCGCCCCCGGTCAGCCAGGGGCGGGGTCTTCGGCTTGGGGCTGTCGTCAGGGGGTCAGGTCCAGGACGCGGACCGGCTCGCCGGTCCACCGGTCGGGCGCGGTGGTGGCGACGATCGCCCCGTCGGGGCGGTCGGGGGTGGGCTGCGCCGCATGGTGGCAGTGTGCCGCCGCCCAGGTCTTCTGCCGGGCCACCGCCAGGGCTGCCGGGAGGTCCAGGTCCAGGACGATGACACCCGGCAGGGCGGCCAGGTGCTCAGCCGTCCCCGGCCGCGTGCGGTCGGCCTCGACGAGCGCGCACGAGGGGGCGTACAGGTACCAGCCGGACTCGGCGTGGGCGCGGTAGATCAAACGGGAAGCGAGGATGTTGCCACGGCCCGCTGCTGCCATCGCAGTGTCGTCCAGCACGATGTGCATGACGTCGCTCACCGGGCCGCTGCCTCAGCCAGCCGACGGTCCAGCTCACTGTCGAGCTCCTGCTCCTCGGAGGGAGTCGGCGCATACCCCGACCACTCCTTCAAAGCAGCCCGGGCCCGCTCAGCCCGCTCAACCCGCTCAGCCGGGGTGAGCAGGGTCTCAGCAAGCCGGGCCAGGTAGGCGCGCAGCGACATCCCCTCGGCGGCCGCTATGGCAGCGAGACGGTCGCGGGCTTCCTCAGGGATTCGGATGTTGGCGTCGGACATCATCATGCTCCCTTCCACATCCTTAGGGTACGGGTACGTACCCGTATCTGCGTGTGATGCGTCAGTAGTGCAGTTCCAGTTGCTCGATGTCCGTGAACTCCACCAGCAGGCCCTGGGCTCGGCGGCCCGCGTCGCGGAAGTACATCTCGCCCAAGCCCTCCGCCAGAATCGTGCGCAGTTGGGCCTCGGTTGCGCCGGCCTCCTGGGCGGCGAACAGGCGGGCCGCGTACTCCGGGGGGAGGGACTCGTTGAGGTAGCGGGTGCGGGGGTCGTCCGTGGTGCCCACCGCGGCCGTGAAGCCGAAACGGGCCCTCGTGGAGAGGAAGACGCCGTCCGTGGTCGCTGCGCGCTGTCTGGCCCGGGCCCGGACACGGGGCTGCCAGCGGTGGCGGACCTCGCGGTAGAGACGGTCCGCCAGGGGCGGGCGGGGGGTTTTGAGCTGGCCTTTCACGTAACGCTCCACCGTACGCTGCGAGATGCCCAGCAGGTCGGCCACCGGTCGCGTGCCCTTCAACTGCCGCACCAGGAAACGCATCTGCGCCTGCGCCGACTTCGGCAGTGGACGGGTGAAGTGCTCCGCGTCCGCCTCGTCCAAGCTGTCCCCGACGTCCGCCATCCAGCCCCTCGCTCCCGTTGTGCCTCCGAGGGGGAAACAGAGCTGGCGGGGATCGGGTCACGGGCCCGATGGGGTATAGCCGATCTTGAGTTCGCCGCCCAACAGCGGACAAGGGTTCAACGCGTTGGTGGTCCAAGGAAGGACACCCCGCTTCCTGCGGGGAAATGCAGGTGCAAGGCCTGCCCAGCGGTCCAACAAGAAGCCGCGCCCCCTTCGTTCACCAGGGGGCGGGGTTTCGTGTCTCCTTCCACGTTGGTGCTTTAGAGGCTGCGGGCGGTGATGTCGCCGTGGGAGGTGGTGGCGCGGATGTCGAGTTCGGCGGTGCCGTTGTTCTTGAGGGCGTTGCTGATGCGGCCGTAGTCGGTGTCGGCGTCCAGGGTGGCCGAGACGCCGGTGGCGGCGCCGACCGAGATGTTGCCGGACTTGGTGCGGAGCACGACCGCGCCGCGTACCGCCTCAGCGATCCGGATGTCGCCCCGTGCGGTGCTGATGTCGGCGGGGCCTGCGAGCCGGCCGATCTCGACGTCGCCGTCGACCGCGGTGAGGCGGACACTCGCGGCCTCGTCGATCTTGATCTGGCGGTACGCGCCTTCGAAGGCGATGTCGCCGAGGCGGCCTACGCTGCGGAGTTCGCAGCTGGCGGTCCTGGCCTCGACGTGGGAGCCGGCGGGGAGCTGCACGGTGATCTCCGGGGACCCGGAGGGGCCGAAGAGCTGGTTCTTGGGCTCGGGAGCGTGGATCCGCAGGACGCCGTCCGCGAAGGCGACGGAGACCTGCTCGGCGGCCTCGACGTCACGGCTCTTGGAAGGGTTGGCGGGCAGGACATCGACGGTGGTGTCGGCACGGTCAGCGGCGATGAACTGGATGCGTCCGGCGGGGATGTCCAGGACGACGGAGATCGGGGCGTGGGTCTCGAACTTCTGCATCGTGCTCTCCCGTGCTCGCTTGTTTGTTTCTGACACCGGAAACGCTACGTTGCTTTCTGTATGCGTGCAACACACTCGTTGCATCAAAGTATTATTTATGCAGGTAGGAGGCGCTTAACTGTTGCAATGGATGCGTCAGTAACGCAACGACCATCACTCTGATCATTGCAATGGCTCCGGAGTGAACGCTATAGTGGGGTTCAGGGACCATCACGAAGGATCAGCAAGGAGATCGCGATGCCGGGAGGCAGGCTCACCCAGCAGGAACGCCAGCAGATTGCGCTGGGACTGGCCGACAGCCTCCCCTATGCCGAGATCGCCCGCCGGCTCGACCGCCCGACCTCGACGGTCACGCGTGAGGTGATGCGCAACGGGGGCCCCACCGCTTACCGCGCCGACCTGGCGCACCGCGCCACCGAACGCCGCGCTCACCGGCGCAGGCCCGCCTCCTCCCGAGGGCCGGAGCCGGTTCCCCAGCCGCACGGGCGTGACGCCGAGGCCGTGGCCGAGTACGAGGAGACGTTCACGACCCTCCTCATGCAGTCGGGCCTGCCCAAGATGTCGGCCCGGGTACTGACCTGCCTCTACACCAGCGACGCGGGCAGCCTCACCGCCTCCGAACTCGTCCAGAGGCTCCAGGTCAGCCCGGCGTCCATCTCCAAAGCGATCACGCTGCTCGAGAGCCTGGGCCTCATCCGCCGGGAACGCAACGAACGCCGCCGCGAGCGCTATGTCGCCGACGACGACGTCTTCTACCAGTCGACGATCGCCAGCGCCCGCGCCACCGGCCAGCTCGCCGAGACCGCACGCCAAGGCGTCTCCGTTCTCGGCCCGCACACCCCCGCCGCCGTCCGCCTGGAGAACATCGCCCGCTTCCTCGACTTCATCAGTGAAACCATCACGCGCGCCGCCGAGCAGGCCCGTGACGTCCTCCACACCAAACCCCCGGCGACCTCGAACGACACCGCCCGGTAGTAACGTCCGCCGGATGGATCTCCGCGCATCGCTGTCCCTCTTGGGCAATCGCCCGTTCCGGACCTTATTGCTGGCCAGGCTGATCTCGGCGAGTGGTTCGGCCATGGCCCCCGTCGCGCTGGCCTTCGCCGTCCTCGGGTTCAACGCCGAGCCGACTGCCCTGGCGATCGTGCTTGCGGGCAACACTCTGCCGCAGCTTGTGTTGTTGCTGGTGGGTGGGGTGGTGGCGGATCGGGTCTCTCGTCGGGGGCTGGTCGTGGTCGGCAATCTGGTGGCTGCGCTGTCCCAGGCCGGTGTCGCTGTCCTGGTGGCCATGGATGCGGCCTCGACCGCTCGCGTGGCCCTGCTGGCCAGTGTCACAGGCGGCGCGAACGCGCTGATGACCCCTGCGATGAACAGTCTGCTGCCGCAGTTGGTGAAGGGCGGGGAACTGCAGGAAGCGAATGTGCTGCTGCGGCTTCCCACCAACTTCATCAAGATCCTCGCTCCCGCGGTCGGTGGCGGGATCGTCGCCGTGGCCGGCTCCCAGTGGGTCCTGGGGTGGGACGCCGCGAGCTTCGCCACCGCGGCCCTGCTGTGTGCTCGGCTGGCCGTGCCCCAGGCAGCGAGCTCCGGCTCCCGCACATCGGTGCTGCACGACTTCCGCGCCGGCTGGCGGGAGTTCGCCCAGCGGCCGTGGTTGTGGTCCTACACGCTTTCCGGCACGGTCGTCGTCGCGCTGTGGCTCGGTGGGTACCAGCTCCTGGGTCCCCTTGTCCTCGACAGCCATGGCCTGAACGCCGCGGCATGGGGCACCGTGCAAGGAAGTTTCTCGGCGGGGCTCCTTCTGGGCGGCCTCATAGCCCTGCGGTGGAAGCCGGATCGGCTGATGGTCGCTTGCGTGGCCACCGGTCTGCCGCTGGCGCTGCCCCTGTTCATGCTCGCCGCCGGACCGAATCTGCCCGCCCTCGCGGCATCCGCGGTCCTGGCGGGGATCGGGCTGGATCTGTCGATCGTGTGCTGGACCACCGCCCTCCAGCAGCAGCTCGCCGCCGAAGTCCTGGGCCGGGTCACCTCGTTCAGCTCCGTCGGGGAACTCATGGCCGTCCCGCTCGGCTATCTCGTCGTCGGCCTGGCCGCGACCTCGGTCGGCCCTGCTCCCGTTCTGCTCGGGAGCGCCGTGCTCGTCGTCGTGTCGTCGGTCGTCCTGTTCGTCGTGCCTGATCTTTGGACGATCCGCCGGCTGCCTGCCGAGCCCGCCCCCGCGCCTGCTCCAGCGAGAAGCTGACGGAAGCGCCACTACCGGGCGAGCAGGGCCTTCAGGGTCCGTGCCGTCGCCCGGGGGAATGTGGTGGCCCCGTTGTGCCCGCCCGGGAAGACAGCCGGTTCCGTGCCCAGCAGTTCGGCCAGTGCGAGCGCGCAGCGGTATGTGTGCACGGTCGGCCGGGTCGTCCGCCCCGCCGCTGCGATGATGCGCGTCCCGGCCTGCGCCGCGGCCCGTACCGGCTGCGCGGGGTCGAAGGTGTCGGTCGTGACGGCGGTGAACTCGGTGCCGATGAACTGGCCGAAGTTGGCCCGGCGGCGGGGTGTCATGGGCTGCGGGGTGAGGTCTTCCTCGGCGTCGTCGTGGGCCGGGTCGATGCCGAGGTGCCGGGTGATGGCCGGGAACGCCGCCGCGAGGCCCCCTGCGGTGTACCCCTGCTGAATGGCCGTCAGCTCGGCCGCGTGCTCCGCGCGGTCCGCCTCGGGCAGCAGCCTCGGCGTCACGGGCTCGTGCGCCACCAGCGTGTCGAGCACGCCCGGGTGCCGGGCGGCCACCTGCAGTCCGATCGCGCCGCCCATGCTGAACCCGGCCATCAGCGCGGGCCTGTCGGTGACTTCACCGAGCAGCCGCGCGACGTCGTCGGCGTGCTCGGCCATGGTGACGGGCCGGGCGGGGTCGTCCAGCGTGCTGCGCGAGAGGCCGCGGCGGTCGTAGGTGACGACGGTGAAGGTGTCGGTCAGGTGCGGGACGAGGTCGACGGTCCGGTCGGCGTCGCCCTCGCCGCTCTGGGCGAGCAGCAGGACGGGCCCGCGGCCCTGGACCTGGTAGTGGAGGGTGGCTCCCGGCACGGAGAGGGTGCGGGTGGTGCCGGCGGCGGCGGTCTCGGTCGTGGTCATGGCGGTTCCCCCTCGTTGTCTGCCGCCGGAGCTTCCGTCGGCACCACGACAGTAACCCATCAAGAAAGATGCATCAAGATTGATGCATCAAGAAAGATGCGTCTTCCTGTCGTGCGCGGAGTCGAACCGTTCAGTACTACTCAGGTGGACTGCGGCCAAGTGCGCAGCAGAGCGGCGATCCCCGCCGCGCTGCAGGCCGGGTCGCGCAGGAGGTCGCGTAGGGCGATGGCGTCGTCCCGGGTGGGCTTGACCTGGATGCCGGAGGCTTCCAGGTACATCACGCCCGTCGCCGCGGCGACCGCCATGTTGGAACGCTCGAGCCACCGACAGCGACCGAGGATGTGCACCAGGGCCGCGGCACGGGCGTACGGGCCGTCATAGACAGGCTGGTCCAGCAGTTCGGCTCGGTGGCAGGCGACTGCGGCCACCGGCACTCCGTAGTCGTCGGGAGCGGGATCGCTCGCTCCGGCGATCTCGGCGACCTGGAGGATCCAGGGGACATCGATGTGCAGGTCCATTACGCGGCGTGGGCCCCCGGGACGTGACGGTCCGCGTCTTCGGCCTCGTCGAAGAGCGCCTGGTGCTCGCCGAGGAAGCGCCGTGCGGCGTCCAGGCCCCGTTGTCGCAGTCCGTCGGCGTCGTCGCGAACGAGGGCGGCGATGTAGTCGCCGACGCTCATTCCGCGGTCCTTGGCCCGGGCCCTGGCCAGTTCCGCGATCTCGTCGTCGACGCGTGCGCCTAGCTGTGTCTTCGCCATCCATGGATGGTAACAGTTGTTACCGGTCTACGGGAAGCCCCTATTCCGTGTGTGATTCCGCGCGATTCCAGGGACATTCGAGCTGGATTCCAGTGGCATTCTAGCGGGATTCCGGTCGGATTGTTTTGCGGTTAATATTCCGTAAAACGTTCACCCGCGCGGCCGTTCTCGATTTCTGCTGGTCGATAGCCTGGGGATTTTCGAGGGAAGGTCGCGTTCCATGACGTCATCGGTGCAGGAGTCGTACGATTCCGGCGAGCTCGGGCTCGACGGTGTGCTCGGGGAGGAGCAGGCGTACGTGGCGGTCTGCAGAGCGGCGATGGCGCGGCAGGTCGAGGACGCGGACGAGCAGGTGGTCGCCGGGGAGACGGTGTCGGGGGACGGGGCCAGTGCGGAGGCGCTGGGGCGGTATCTGCGGACTCGGGCGCGGGACATGCGCGAGGAGCCGGACAGTCCCTTGTTCTTCGGGCGGCTGGATTTCGATGACGAGCCGGAAACGGGGGACCACCGGCGGCAGCGGTATTACATCGGGCGGCGGCGGGTTTCGGAGCATCCGAGTGCGCCGCCTTTGGTCGTGGACTGGCGTGCGCCGGTGTCGCGCACGTTTTATCAGGCCCGGGTGGCGGAGCCGTTGGGTGTCGAGCGGCGGCGGCGTTTCGGGTGGGCGCCGGGGAGCGTGGGGGAGCCGGAGGATCTGACGGGGCTGGAGGACGAGCGGCTGGACGCGGCAGGCGCGGCGGATGCCGAGAGCCTGATCGTCGCCGCCGAGATCGAGCGGCCCCGGCACGGGCCTATGCGGGACATCGTCGCCACCATCCAGCCCGAGCAGGACGACCTGGTGCGTGGTGAGCTCGGTGACTCGGTGTGTGTGCAGGGGGCGCCGGGGAGCGGGAAGACCGCGGTGGGGCTGCACCGGGCGGCGTATCTGCTCTACACCTATCCGCAGCGGCTGAAGCGCAGTGGTCTGCTGGTCATCGGGCCCAACCGGACCTTTCTGCGGTACATC
Source organism: Streptomyces sp. NPDC020299 (assembly GCF_044387825.1). Taxonomy (NCBI): domain Bacteria; kingdom Bacillati; phylum Actinomycetota; class Actinomycetes; order Kitasatosporales; family Streptomycetaceae; genus Streptomyces; species Streptomyces sp. NPDC020299. Next base: position 189,183 of record NZ_JBIRWL010000018.1, on the reverse strand, counting down.
GCCGAGGTGCTGCCGTCGTTGGGCGAGATCGATGTCGCCCAGTTGACGGTGGAGGACGTCGTGGCCCGGCATCCGGTGAAGGGGCGGGACTCGCAGGCGGCGGCGGTCGTCAAGCAGAGTGCGCGGATGGCGACCGTGCTCCGGCGGGCGCTGTACGTGCGGGTGCGGGTTCCCGAGGAGCCGGTGGTGGTGCCGGACGGGTCCTACCGGTGGCGGGTCGGCGGCGATGAGCTGGCCCGGGTGGTGGAGGAGGTGCGGGCCCAGGCTTCGGCGTACGCGATCGGGCGGGAGCATGTGCGGGCCCGGGTGGTGTCGCTGGTGCAGGACCAGGCCGAGCGGCGTGCCGGGCCCCGCAGTGCGACGTGGCAGGCGAAGATCGGGCGGTCGAAGCCCGTGAAGGCGTTCGTGGACGCGGCCTGGCCGGCGCTGCGGCCCGAGGAGGTCGTTGCGCGGCTGCTGAGTGATCCGGCGGTGCTGGCCGAGGCCGCCGACGGTGTGCTGGAGCCGGCGGAGCAGCGGGCCCTTGTGTGGCAGAAGGCTCCGCGGTCGGAGAAGAGCGCGCCGTGGTCGGCCGACGACATGGTGCTCCTGGACGAGGTGGCCGGACTGATCGAGCGGCCGGAGGGTTTCGGGCATGTGGTCGTGGACGAGGCGCAGGACCTCTCGCCCATGCAGTGCCGGGCCATCGCGCGGCGCAGCGGGTTCGGTTCGCTGACGGCGCTGGGGGACCTCGCGCAGGGCACGGCGCCGTGGGCGGCGCGTGACTGGGCGGAGCAGTTGACGCATCTGGGCAAGCCGGAGGCGGCGGTGGTGCCGCTCACGACCGGGTTCCGGGTTCCGGCGGCCGTGATGCAGGTGGCCAACCGGCTGCTCGCCGCGCTCGATGTACGGGTGCCGCCGGCGCGTTCGCTGCGCATGGACGGTGAGTTGTCGGTGCGCCGGGTGCCGGATGCCGCCGTCGCCGCGGTGGACGCGGTGCGGGGGGCGTTGCGGCGGGAGGGGTCCGTGGCGTTGATCGCGGCGGACGCCGATGTGGAGCGGCTGACCGGGATGCTGGGGCAGGCGGGGATCGAGGCGGTGTCCGCCGGGGAGTTCGGGTCGGCGGCCCGGGTGACGGTGATGCCGGCGACGCTGGCGAAGGGGCTGGAGTACGACCATGTGGTGGTCGTGGAGCCGGCGGCGATCGTCGAGGCGGAGCTGCGGGGGCTGGAGCGGCTGTACGTGGTGGTGACGCGTGCGGTGTCGCGGCTGGACGTCGTGCATGCCCGGGAGTTGCCGGCCGCGCTGGCAGGTTAGGCGCGGGGTGTGGGAAGAGCCTGTGCCCGGGCCGTGACGGGGGATGTTGGCGGCCGGGGCACAGGCTCGGTCGGTGGCGGGGCGGTTGCGTGGCCGTACGGGCCGGGCGGCCGCCCCTTGCTGTGTCAGTGCGCGGTGGAGGGCTCGCTCTGCTTGGACTGCGGGGCGGGGGTGGCGGGTGCCGCCGCGGGCTTGCGCAGGTCGGTCCCGATGAGCAGGCCGGTGAGGACGGCGCCGGCCAGGACGATGGCGCCCGCCCAGTCGGCGGCGACCGCGTAGCCGTGCACCGTGGCCTCGGCGGCGGCGTGCGCGTCGGTGCCGGCGGCGCTCAGGGCGGTGGCGGAGACCGTCATGGCGATGGTGTTGAGCAGCGCGGTGCCCACCGAGCCGCCGATCTGCTGCGAGGTGGAGACGAACGCGGAGACCACGCCGACCTCGCTCGGTGCCGCCTTGTGGGTGGCGAGGCTGATGCACGGTGACATCACCAGGCCCAGTCCGAGGCCGACCAGGATCTGGGTCGGCATCAGCGTGGTGACGTAGGAGCTGTCGGGGGTGATCCGGCCGAGGTTGAACAGGCCGGCCGCGGCGATGAGCATGCCGGGGGTCACCAGCAGCCGGACCGGGACCTTGGGCATCAGGCGGGAGGTGATCTGGGTGGTGGTCAGGACGGTGGCGACGGTCGCCGGGAGGATCGCGAGGCCCGTCCTGAGCGGCGAGTAGTCCATCACGCCCTGCAGTTGGTAGGTGAGGATGAACATCAGGCCGAAGAGGCCGATCATCGTCAGGCCGATGCCGATGAAGGCGCCCGCCCGGTCGCGGTCGGCCAGGACACTCAGTGGCAGCAGCGGGTTGCGGCCGCGGGCCTGGAGGGCGACGAACGCGGTGAGCAGGACGACGGCCGCGGCCAGCAGGCCGATGACCCTGGCCGAGGACCAGCCGTGGTCGGCGGCCTCACCGAAGCCGTAGACCAGCGCGACCATGCCGGCGGCGGAGAGTGCGGCGCCGGGTACGTCGACCTTGACGCCGCGCTGTGCGGGCAGATTGGGCAGCAGCATCAGCGCGCCGGCCACGACGAGGGCGCCGATGGGCACGTTCACGTACAGGCACCAGCGCCAGTTGAGCCATTCGGTGATCAGGCCGCCGCCGAGCAGTCCCAGTGCGCCGCCCGCGCTGGCGACGGAGCTGAAGATGCCGAACGCCTTGGCGCGCTCGCGGGGTTCGGTGAACGTGGTGGTCAGCAGGGCGAGTGTGGCCGGCATCAGCAGGGCGGCGAACAGGCCCTGGCCGACGCGGGATCCGATCAGTACGGCGGCGTTCGGTGCGGCTCCGCCGACGGCGGAGGCGGCGGTGAAGCCGGTGACGGCGATGATGAAGGCCAGGCGGCGGCCGAGGAGGTCGCCGATGCGGCCGCCGAGGAGCAGCAGGCCGCCGAAGGCCAGGGTGTAGCCGGTGATCACCCACTGGCGGTCGGCGTCCGACATGCCGGTGGCGCGCTGTGCCCACGGCAGTGCGATGTTCACGATGGTCGTGTCGAGCATGACCATCAGCTGGGCGAGTCCGATCACAGCGAGGCCCCACCAGCGGTGGCTCGCCGGCCGTCCTGCTGCGGCCGTTGTCCTCTCGTGCAGGTCGGTCACGCCGAATCCCCCTTGGTCATGGGTTGTTGCCTGGTGGTCGTCTGTCGTCATGAGAAGTAAAGCAGCAAAAATTTAACCGAGTCAAGTTCATTACTCAGTTATATTCTTAACCGGGTTACTGTAGGGTTGGAGGTCCAGAGAGGGGTGATGGACATGACCCAGGCCCTTACGGGACGGGAGCGCCAGAAGCAGCGGACGCGGCGGGCGATCTCGGACGCCGCGATCTCGCTCTTCCTCCGGCACGGGTTCGATGCGGTGTCGGTGGCCGACATCGCGGCCGCCGCCGAGGTGTCCAAGCCGACGCTGTTCAAGTACTTCCCGGCCAAGGAGGACCTGGTCGTCCACCGCTTCGCCGACCACCGGGCGGCCGCGGCCACCGCAGTGCGCGAGCGGCCCCCGGGAACGAGCCCGCTGGTCGCCCTGCACCGCGACTTCGTCACCGCGCTGGCCCGCCGCGATCCCATCACCGGGCTCAACGACCAGCCCGAGGTGATCCGCTTCAACGCGCTGGTCTACTCGACACCCAGCCTGGTCAGCCGGATCGGCGAATACCTCGCCCAGGCCGAGGACCTGCTGGCCCAGGCCCTGGCCGACGCGGCGGGCGACCCGGCCGGACCGGACGTCGCCGCCCGGCTGCTGGCCGGCCAGGTCATCGCCTCCCAGCGCGTCCTGGCCCACGCCAACTGGCGGCGGATCCTGGACGGATCCACCGCCGATGCCGCCGCCCCGCAGGCCGCCGCCGACGCCGACCTGGCCTTCTTCGGCCTGCGGACCGGGCTGGGCGAGGCCCTGGCGCACGTCTGAGCGGCGGCGCTCAGCGCCGCGACGCCGCGAGGCTCAGCGCGCCGATGACCGCCCCGCGCACCATGTGCACCGGAACGTAGAGCTCCTTGCCGATCCACAGCTCGCGGTGGACGGTGTCGTCCAGGTGCTCCATCAGGTAGGCGACGCCGCGCCACGCGGCGGCCTCCTCGCGGGCCGCGCCGGGCGCCGAGGTGCGCAGCAGCGTCTGCACGGCGTACGCGGTCTCCTCCGGCGTACCGCCCCAGCGCCCGAAGGAGCCGTCGGGGTGCTGGCTCGCGAGGATCCAGTCGACGGCCCTCGACACCGTCGCCCCATGGGCGGGTCCGGCGTGCTGGTGCAGGGCCACGGCGCAGCGCATCGTCGAGAAGTACGGCGAGGCGTGCCACTTGTCGATCCAGGTGCCGTCCGCCAGTTGCCGCTCCCCCAGCCAGCGAGCGATCCGCTCGATGGCGTCGGTGTAACGCGCGGTGTCCGCCGGGCCGGTGTCACGGTAGGCGCCGAGCGCCCCCATGACATGGGCGTTGGTGCTGGTCGAGGGGGTGAACTCCGGGATGGTGGACTGGAAGTGGCTGCCGGAGTCGTACTGCCACAGGTACTCGGGCTCCTGCGCGGGACCCAGCTGCGCGAAGGCCGCCAGGACGATCGCGCTGGTCTCCGCCTCGTAGGCGAAGCCCGGCGCGGTGGGGGCGCCGGTGCGCGCGGTGTCCCGGGGGAGGCCCTCGGCGAGCGGCGCCAGCAGCTTCGTCGCGATGCCGGCGGTCGCCAGGTTGCCGAGGATCCAGGCGCGTTCGTAGTACGCCACCGACGTCATCGCGGGCACCGCGCCACCGCCGGCGGCCTGGGCGGACCGCAGGAAGTCCACGGACGCCCGGTACTCGGGGCCGGGTTCGGCGTCGCCCAGCCAGGCGGCGGTGGCGGCGACCGAGCAGCCGATCATGCCGCCGACCGGCTGGAAGTGCGGTGCGCGCACGGCGTCGGGGCCGGCGATCTCCAGGTAGTGGCCGGCCAGCGGATTGCGCCACCCCGAGGTGCGCAGCTCCTCGAGCCGGGCGCCGTCCATGCCGTGCGGCATGGGCAGCCGCTGCTCCTGGCGGGCGTTGATGTCGGCCACCAGCGCGGGGACGATCATCATCGCGACGACCGTGTTGGGCGGCGCGGTGCGGGTGCGCACGCTGTCCTCGAGCTGCCGGGCCGCCGCCGTCAGACCGCGCCCGGCCGCCTCGGCGGCCCGCTCGCGCAACCCGGCCGGCAGCTCCTCCTGGTCCCGTGCGGCCAGCAGTGCCTCGGTGGCGCTGAGCGTCGTGACGAGGGCGTAGCCGTCGGGGCCGCCCCAGCTGCCGTCCTCCTTCTGGCGTTCCAGTACGAAGCCGACACGTTCGGGGTGCCCGTCCAGCCAGGGCACCAGGCTCACCAGGCGGGCCGTCTCGTACACGGACGGCAGCAGCCCGCCGGTCGTGGGTTCGGCGAGGACGTCGGCGACGAGCCGTGCGGCGAGCGCGTCGATGTCGACGCCGTGCGCGTCGGCCGTGCGGGGCGCGGCGGGGGCGGTCACGCGGCGGCCTCCTCGCCGGGCGTGGCGGCCGGTTCGGAGACGGTGATGTCGTCGATCAGCAGCGTGGCGGGGAACTTGTCCGGGTCGGGGGTGCCGGGCAGGACGGGGCCGCCCGGGCTGTCGATGATGACGGCCAGGGCCAGGTATGTCGGCTGGTGGAACAGCCAGCCCTTGGGGGTGGTGTCCTCCGGGGTGAAGTGCAGGTATTCGCGGCCGTCCAGGTACCAGGTGATGGAGTCCGGGTCGCGGCGCCACACGACCGAGTACGTGTGGAAGTCCTCGCTCAGCGGGGTGCCGTCGCCGGTGGTGGTGCTGCCGCCGATGCCGAGGGAGGGGATCTGGTGGCATTCCGGGGAGTGCAGGGCACCCCAGACCGTGTCCGGTTCGGAACCCAGTGCCTCGAACACGTCGATCTCGCCGGAGCGGTACCAGGCCTGCACCGGGTCCTCGTCGCCGCGGTGGCGCAGCTGGTCGGCCCAGGCCCACAGGGCGCAGTCCAGGCCGGGGCCGGCGGCGGTGCGCACCCGGGCGTCGATGCGCAGGGCGCTGCCGGGCCGGGGCACGAAGTCCTCGCGCCGGGTCTCGAGCCATCCGGCCCGGTAGGTGCCGTCGGCGTCACGGGTGGCCGTGATGCGCAGGCGGCCCTCGCCGTCGAGGGCGACGTGCTCACGGTCGTCGGTGTGGATCTCCACCCCGGCGCCGAACGGGCTGCCCTCGCCGATCAGCCAGTTGGCGGGGTCGGGGGCGCTGCCGGCCGGGCCGTCGAAGCGGTCCTGCCAGATGGGCCGCCAGGCGGATTCCAGGTTCACGAGTCCGGCGCTGCGGGCCGGAGCGGCGGAGGCGGGGGTCGCCAGGGAAGGGGTCGTCATGCGGTCGGCTCCATCTGTGCGGTCAGTTGGTCGTGCAGATGCGCGGCCAGGTCGGCCGGGGTGGGAAAGTCGTAGATCGCCGTCGCGGGCACCTCGACGCCGAGCAGGGTGGTGAGGGTGCCGGCCAGTTCCATCGCGGTCAGCGAGGCGAATCCGGCGTCCAGGAAGTCCTGGTCGGCTCCGACGGCGTCGGCGGTGCCGTGGCCGAGGATCCGCGCGGCCTTCTCCCGTACCAGCTCGGTCAGGAGCGACGGCCGTTCCCCGGTCGGCAGTTCGGCGAGCCGGCGGCGCATGTCCTCGGGCTCTTCGGTGACGGGGGCGGGTTCCTCGACGATGTCCGGCGTGGCCGTTGCGCGCGGGTTGTCGCGGCGCCACGCCGACAGCAGGGACAGGGCCGCGGCCAGTGCGGGGTCGGGGGCCGAGGAGGGGTCCGGGGTGTCGTCGCCGGCCGCGAGGACCGACGCGAGCGCCGCCAGGTCGCCGCTCTCCACCGCCTGCCACAGCGCGGCGTCCGGCTGCGGCTGTCCGGCCGGCGTGGCCGCCAGCCAGTAGTGCCCGCGCTGGAAGGCGTACGTCGGCAGGGCGGCCGCGCGGGCCCCCGTGCCGGCGAAGATCCCCTCCGGGTCGGTGGGCACACCGGCGACCTGCAGCTCAGCGAGTGCGGCGACGGCCGCCCAGGGCTCGGGCCGGTCACGGCGCAGGGTGGGCACGCACAGGGCCGTCGCGGTGGCGGTCTCGCGGGCCAGGGCGGTCAGGACCGCGTCCGGTCCGATCTCGACGTACGTGACGGCGCCCCGCTCCCGCAGGGTGGCCAGCTGGTCGGCGAAACGGACCGTGGCACGGGCGTGGCACACCCAGTAGGCGGGGTCGGCGAGTTGCTCGGCCGTGGCCTTCTCCCCGGTGACGTCGGAGATCACCGGGATCCGCGGGGCGTGGTAGGTGAGGTCGGCGGCGATGTCGCGGTAGTCCTCCAGCATCGGTTCCATCAGCGGGGAGTGGAAGGCGTGGCTGACGGCGAGCCGGCGGGTCTTGCGGCCCAGGGCCGCGAAGTGGGCGCCGACGGCCTCGGTCTCCTCCGCCCGGCCGGACACCACGACGGCGCGCGGTCCGTTGACGGCGGCGATGCCGACGCCGTCGGTGAGTACGGCGCTCACCTCGTCCTCGTTGGCCTGCACCGCCACCATCGCACCGCCCGAAGGAAGTCGCTGCATCAGCCGACCACGAGCGGCCACCAGCCGGGCCGCGTCGGGCAGGGACAGCACCCCCGCGACGTGGGCAGCCGCCAGCTCACCGATGGAGTGACCGGCGAGATAGTCCGGACGCACGCCCCACGACTCCCACAGGCGGAACAGCGCCACCTCCACGGCGAACAACGCCGGCTGCGTGTACGCGGTCCGGTTCAGCAGTTCCGCGTCCGTACCCCACATCACCTCACGCAGCGACACCTCCAGATGCCGGTCCAGCTCCGCCAGCACGGCGTCGAGAGCCCCGGCGAAGGCAGGGAACGCCTCGTACAACTCCCGTCCCATGCCCAGGCGTTGCGCACCCTGCCCGGTGAAGAGGAACGCGGTCCTGCCGGACGGACGGGTGCCGCCGCGGACCACGCCGGGCGCGTCCTCGCCGCGGGACAGGGCGTCCAGGGCGGCGGTCAGCCCGTCGCGGTCGGTGCCGAAGACGGCGGCGCGGTGCTCGAAGCCGGTGCGGGTGGTGGCCAGGGAGTAGCCGATGTCGACGGCCGCCGTGCCGGGGTGGGCGTCGACGTGGTCGCGGAGGCGGGCGGCCTGGCCGGTCAGCGCCTGCGGGGTCTTGGCGGTCAGCAGCCAGGGCAGCACACCCGGCGCGGCCTGCGGGGCCTCGGGGCGGGGGGCCGGTTCGGCGGATGCGGTGGGCTGTTCCACGATGACGTGGGCGTTGGTGCCGCTGATACCGAAGGAGGAGACGCCCGCCCGGCGAGGACGGCCGGTCTGCGGCCACGGCTGCTCCTCGGTGAGGAGTTCGACCGCGCCCGCCTCCCAGTCGACGTGCCGGGACGGCTCGTCCACGTGCAGCGTCTGCGGGAGCACCCCGTGCTCCATCGCCTTGACCATCTTGATGACGCCGGCGACACCGGCCGCGGCCTGGGTGTGGCCGATGTTGGACTTCACCGAGCCCAGATACAGCGGCTGTTGGGGGTCGCGGTCCTGGCCGTAAGTGGCCAGCAGGGCCTGCGCCTCGATCGGGTCGCCCAGCTTCGTACCCGTACCGTGCGCCTCCACCGCGTCCACCTCGGCCGCCGACAGGCCCGCGTTCGCCAAGGCTTGCCGGATCACCCGCTGCTGGGAGGGACCGTTGGGCGCGGTGAGCCCGTTGCTCGCGCCGTCCTGGTTGACGGCCGTACCGCGCACGACCGCGAGGACCCGGTGGCCGTTGCGGCGGGCGTCGGACAGCCGCTCCAGCAGCAGTACGCCGACGCCTTCACCCCAGCCGGTGCCGTCCGCCGCGTCCGCGAACGCCTTGCAGCGCCCGTCCTCCGCCAGTCCCCGCTGGCGGCTGAAGCCGATGAAGGTGCCCGGGGTCGCCATCACGGTCACCCCGCCCGCGAGGGCGAGGGTGCACTCGCCGGTGCGCAGCGCCTGGGCCGCCATGTGCAGGGCGACCAGCGACGACGAGCACGCCGTGTCCACCGTGACGGCCGGGCCCTCCAGGCCCAGGTGGTAGGAGACCCGGCCGGAGACGATGCTGCCGGCGGCGAGGTCGGTACCGTAGTCGTGGTACATGACGCCCGTGTAGACGCCGGTGCGGCTGCCGCGTACCGATGACGGGTCGACGCCCGCCCGTTCGAACGCCTCCCACGAGGTCTCCAGGAGCAGCCGCTGCTGCGGGTCCATCTCCAGGGCCTCGCGCGGTGAGATCCCGAAGAACCCCGGGTCGAACTCGGCCGCGCCGTGCAGGAAGCCGCCCTCGACGCAGTACGTGGTGCCGGGGTGGTCGGGGTCGGGGTCGTAGAGGGTGTCGGTGTCCCAGCCTCGGTCGGTCGGGAAGGCGGTGACGGCGTCGGCGCCGGTGCCGACCAGCTGCCACAGGTCCTCGGGGGTGTGGACGCCGCCGGGGAAGCGGCAGGCCATCGACACGATCGCGATCGGGTCGTCCTCGCCGGGCGCGGCGGGGGCGGTGGCCGGGACTTCGGCCGGGGCCGCCTTGCCGCCTGTGGCCGTTTCGGCCACGTGGGCGGCCAGCGCGGCCGGGGTCGGGTAGTCGAAGATCAGGGTCGCGGGCAGGCGCAGACCGGTGGCGTGCTGCAGGTTGTTGCGCAGTTCGATGGCGGTCAGCGAGTCGAAGCCCAGCCCGGTGAAGGGCCGTTCGGGGTCGACGGCGTCGGCGCCCGGGTAGCCGAGGATCGTGGCGACATGGTCGCGGACGAGTGCCAGGGCGAGCGTGGTGCGCTCCGGTGCCGGCAGTGCGGTGATCCGGTCGGCGAAGGTGTCCACGGCGTGGGTGTCCTCGCCGGCGGCGGCGCGCCGTGCCGGGGCGGGGACCAGGCCGCGCAGCAGGGCGGGGACCTCGGCCGTGGACCTGCGCAGGGCGGCGGTGTCCAGGCGCATCGGCAGCAGTTGGGCGTCCTGGCTGGTCCAGGCGGTGTCGAAGTGGGCGAGTGCCTCCTCGGTGAACAGGCCGGTGACGCCGGCGCGGGTCATCCTGTCCCGGTCGGCCCGGCCCAGGGTGCCGGTCATGCCGCTCTCCTGCGCCCACAGTCCCCAGCTGAGGGAGACGGCGGGCAGGCCCTGGGCCCGGCGGTGGTGGGCGAGGGCGTCGAGGAACGCGTTGGCGGCGGCGTATCCGCCCTGGCCGGGGCCGCCGAAGACACCCGCGGCCGAGGAGAACAGCACGAAGGCCTTGAGGGGAGAGCCGGCGGTCAGCTCGTGCAGGTTGAGGGCGCCGTCGACCTTGGGACGCAGCACGCCCGCCACCCGCTCCGGGGTGAGGGACTCCACCACGCCGTCGTCGATGGTGCCCGCCGTGTGCACGACGGCCGCGACGGGGTGTGCGGCGAGGACGGCCGCCAGGGCCTCGCGGTCGGCGACGTCACAGGCGGCGACGACGGCCTCCGCACCCAGCTCCCGCAGTGCGCGGGCCAGTTCGTCGGCGGGCCGCCGGGACACCAGGACCAGACGGCGCACCCCGTGCCGCTCCACCAGGTGCCGGGCCACCAGCCCGCCGAGCGTGCCCGACGCGCCGGTCACCAGGACCCGGGAGCCGTCGGGCAGGGCGAGCGGAGCGGACGCGCTGTCGCCGGGCAGCGCCCTCGACAGCCGCGGTGCCCGCAATGTTCCGCCGCGCACGACGAGTTGCGGCTCGTCGGAAGCCAGTGCGGCCGGCAGCGCGGCGAGCGAGCCGGGGGCGTCGTCCACGTCGACGAGGACGAAGCGGCCCGGGTGCTCGGACTGCGCGGAACGCAGCAGACCCCACACCGGGGCGTGCGCCAGCGCCGGTACGCCGTCGTCGGTGTCGGCGGCGATGGCGCCGCGGGTCAGCACCAGCAGCCGGGACGCGGTCAGCCGCTCGTCCGCGAGCCACTGCTGGACCAGGCCGAGAGCGGCGGTGGCCGCCTCCGCGGGGGTGCCGCCGCAGGTCGCCACGGTCACGTCGGGCACCTCGGGCAGCGTGGCGAGGTCCGGGTGCGCGATGGCGCCGGGCAGGGCGGCCGCGGCACCGATCGGATCGTCGCCGACCACGGCCCACCGCAGAGCGGCGGCAGCGGTGGTGTCGGCCGCCGCGGGCGGGGTGAGAGCGGGCCAGTCGACGCGGAACAGGGAGCGGTGCGCGGCGGTCCTGGGGTCGGCCACGTCGCTGGTGGCGACCGGGCGCAGCAGCAGCTCGTCGACGGCTGCCACGAGGCGGCCCGCCGGGTCGGTGAGGGTGACGGAGAAGGTGTCGTCGCCGGTGGCGGCGAGCCGGACCCGGGCGGTGGTGGCGCCGGTGGCGTGCAGGGTCACGCCCGTGAAGGAGAACGGCATCCGGGCGACGGGGTCGCTGTCGGCGAGGCTGCCGAGCCCCACCGACTGCAGGGCGGCGTCCAGCAGCGCGGGGTGCAGGCCGTAGGCGTCGGCCTCGTGTGCGGTCTCCTCGTCCAGTGCGACCTCGGCGAACACCTCGTCGCCGCGCCGCCAGGCCGCCCGCAGTCCCTGGAAGGCGCCGCCGTAGACGAAACCGAGGTCGGCGAGGGCGTCGTAGTGGCCGGTGAGGTCGAGGGGGCGTGCGTCGGCGGGCGGCCACACGTCGGGCGGTGCGGGGGTGGGCCGGGCTGCCGTGCGGGCGAGGGTGCCGCCGGCGTGGCGGGTCCATGTCTCGTCGTCGTCCGGCCGGGAGTGCACGGAGAAGGCGCGTCGGCCCGTGGCGTCGGCGGGGGCCAGCCGCAGTCGCAGCCGCAGGCCGCCGTCGGCGGGCAGCACGAGCGGGGCCTCGAGGGTGAGTTCCTCCAGCAGGTCGCAGCCGACGCGGTCGCCGGCGTGTATCGCCAGCTCCACGAAGGCGGTGCCGGGCAGCAGCAGCGAGCCGAGTACCGCGTGTCCGGTGAGCCACGGCTGCAGGGCCGGTGACAGGCGTCCGCCGAAGAGCAGGTCGTCGCCGTCGCCGGACTCGACGACCACGCCGAGCATCGGGTGCCGCGCCGCCTCCAGGCCGAGCGCCTCCGGGTCGCCGCCGGCGGCGGGGGCGGTACGGGGCCAGATGCGGCGGCGCTGGAAGGCGTAGGTGGGCAGGGCGGCGGGGCGGGCGCCGGTGGACAGCGCCGCCCAGTCGACGGCCGTGCCGTTCACGAACGCGGTCGCGACCCCTTCGAGCAGAGCGCGGGGTTCGGGCCGGTCGCGGCGCACCGTCGGCGCGAACACGGCCTGTTCCTCGCCCGTCAGGCACTCGGCGCCCAGGGCGCTGAGGACGCCGCCGGGCCCGAGTTCCAGGAACACGCCGACGCCCTGCTCGCGCAGGGTGCGCACGCCGTCGGCGAAGCGGACCGCGGCGCGGATGTGGCGGGTCCAGTAGCCGGGGTCGGCGAGTTCGGCGGCGGTGGCGGTGCGGCCGGTGATGTTGGAGATGACCGGGATGCGCGGGGCGTGGAAGGTGAGGCGTTCCAGGACGGCCCGGAAGCCGGCCAGCATCGGCTCCATCAGCGACGAGTGGAAGGCGTGGCTGACGGTGAGCCGTTTGGTCTTGTGGCCGAGTTCGGCGAGTCGCCGCGCGGCGGCGAGGACGGGTTCCTCGGCGCCGGAGATCACCACCGAGCGCGGCCCGTTGACGGCCGCGATGCCGGCTCCGGTGCCCAGCAGCGGTCGTACCTCGTCCTCGGTGGCGCGTACGGAGACCATGGCTCCGCCGGCCGGCAGGGCCTGCATCAGCCGGCCGCGCGCGGCGACCGCCGTGCAGGCGTCGTCGAGGGAGAGCACGCCCGCGACGTGCGCGGCGGTCAGCTCGCCGATGGAGTGGCCGAGCAGCGCGGCGGGCTCCACGCCCCAGCCGGTCACCAGCCGGTACAGGGCGGTCTCGACGGCGAACAGGCCGGCCTGTGTGTACTGCGTCTGGTCGAGGAGGGCCGCCTCGGGGGTGCCCGGCTCGGCGAACAGGACGGTGGACAGGGGCACGTCCAGGGCCGGATCGAGCCGGGCCAGGATCTCGTCCAGGGCCCGGGCGAACGCGGGGTGCGCGGCGTACAGTTCGCGGCCCATGCCGGCGTACTGGCTGCCCTGGCCGGTGAACAGGAACGCGGTGCGGCCGGTGCGGCGGCCGGTGCCGACGATCAGGCCGGGGACCCGCTTGCCGCCCGTGTCCCGGGCCAGCGCGGTGAGCGCTTCGGCGCGGTGATCGGCGGCGGTGGGATCCATGGCGTCGGTGACGAGGACCGCACGGTGTTCGAAGGCGGTGCGGGTGGCGGCCAGGGCGTGGGCGATGTCGAGTGGCTCGGCCGGGTGCTCGCGCAGGTGCTCGGCGAGCGCGGCGGCCTGTCCTGCCAGGGCGGCCTCGGACCGGCCCGACAGGACCCAGGGCAGGACGGCCGGCGGGACCTGCTCGGCCTGGGCCGGGGCGGGGGCCGGGTCCTCGGCGGGGGCCTGCTCGATGATGACGTGCGTGTTGGTGCCGCTGACGCCGAAGGAGGACACTCCGGCGCGGCGGGGGCGGCCGGTCTCGGGCCAGGGCCGGGGCTCGGTGAGCAGCTCGACCGCGCCCGCCTCCCAGTCGACGTGCCGGGACGGCCGGTCCACGTGCAGGGTCTTGGGCAGCAGGCCGTGTTCGATGGCCTTCACCATCTTGATCACGCCGCCGACGCCCGCCGCCGACTGGGTGTGCCCGATGTTGGACTTGAGCGAGCCCAGCCAGAGCGGCTGTTCGGAGTCGTGCCCCTGACCGTAGGTCTCCAGCAGCGCCTGGGCCTCGATCGGGTCGCCGAGCTTGGTGCCGGTGCCGTGTGCCTCCACCGCGTCCACGTCGGCCGGGGTCAGGCCCGCACCGGCGAGGGCCTGGCGGATGACGCGTTCCTGGGCGGGGCCGTTGGGCGCGGTCAGGCCGTTGCTGGCGCCGTCCTGGTTGGCGGCGGTGGAGCGGACGAGTGCGAGGACCTGGTGGCCGTTGCGGCGGGCGTCGGAGAGCCGCTCCAGCAGGAGCAGGCCGATGCCCTCGGCCAGGTTGGTGCCGTTGGCGGCGTCGGCGAACGCCTTGCACCGGCCGTCGGGCGAGAGCCCGTGTCCGGTGCCGCGGCTGAACTCGTCGAACAGCGTCGGTGTCGCCATGACCGCGACTCCGCCCGCCAGGGCCAGCGCGCACTCGCCGCCGCGCAGGGACTGCACGGCCAGGTGCAGGGCGACCAGTGAGGAGGAGCACGCCGTGTCCACGGTGACGGCGGGGCCCTCCAGGCCCAGTTGGTAGGAGACCCGGCCGGAGGCGATGCTGCCCGCGCTGCCGTTGAAGACGTACCCCTCGATGGCCTCGGGCGACTGGCTCACGAGCGTGGCGTAGTCGTGGTACATCACCCCGGCGAAGACGCCGGTACGGGTGGAGCGCAGCGACTGCGGGTCGATGCCGCCCCGCTCCAGGGTCTCCCAGGCGACCTCCAGCAGAAGTCGCTGCTGCGGGTCCATGGCGAGGGCTTCGCGCGGGGAGATGCCGAAGAAGTCGGGGTCGAAGTCGGCGACGTCGTGCAGGAATCCGCCCTGGTCGTAGGCGCCGTCCAGGGACCAGCCGCGGTCGGTGGGGAACGCGGTGACGGCGTCCTGCCCGGAGGCGACCAGCCGCCACAGGTCCTCGGGGTCGCGGACCCCGCCGGGGTAGCGGCAGCCCATGGAGACGATCGCGATGGGTTCGGTGGACCGGGCGGCCAGCTCACGGTTGAGGTGGCGCAGCCGCTCGGCCTCCTTCAGGGAGGCCCGTAGGGCGGCGGCGACCTTGGCGTCGGGGCCCGGGGCGGTGCTGTTGGTCATGTCAGGCTCCACGGTTCACGCGTCGGTGCCGGCGGCGTCGGTGCCGTCCGTGCCGTCGAGCGCGAGGTTGACGAGTTGGTCGAGGTCCATGGCGTCCAGGGAGTCCAGCGCCTGCTGTGCGCCGGTGCCGGGGTCCGCCGTGAGGGCGGCGACGTCCGTGGCGTCGGGCAGGGGCGTGGTGTCGGCCGGGCGTCCAGGGCCGTCGGAGAGGTCCGGCAGGAGCTTTACGGCGAGGTGCTGGGCGATGGCCGCCGGGGTGGGGTGGTCGAAGACGAGCGTGGCGGGCAGCCGCAGGCCGGTCGCGGCGCGCAGCCGGTTGCGCAGTTCGACCGCGGTGAGCGAGTCGAAACCGAGTTCCTTGAAGGCGCGTTGCGGTTCGATCATCTCGGCCGAGCCGTGGCCGAGCACGGCGGCCACCCGGGTGACGACGAGCTCCTCCAGGGTGCGGGTGCGCTCCGGCGGGGTCATCCCGGCGAGTCGCTCGCGCAGCGAACCGGCGTCGGCCGGTCCCGAGGTGCCGGGCGCGGTCTGGACGGTGCGGCGGGTGCGGGACCTGATCAGGCCGCGCAGCAGCGCCGGTACGTCCGCGCCGGCCGCGGTGCGGCGCAGCGCGGCCACGTCCAGCCGCATCGGCAGCAGATGCGGCTGTCCGGTGGCGACGGCCGCGTCCAGCAGGGCGAGACCCTCCTGGGAGGTCATCGGGTGGACACCGAGGCGGTTCATGCGGTGCAGGTCGGTGCGGTCGAGGTGGGCGGTGAGACCGCTGCGTTCCTCCCAGAAGCCCCAGCCGAGGGAGACGGCGGGCAGGCCCTGGGCTCGCCGGTCGTGGGCGAGGGCGTCGAGGAACGCGTTGGCGGCGGCGTAACCGCCCTGGCCGGGCCCGCCGAAGACACCCGCGGCCGAGGAGAACAGCACGAACGCCGTCAGCGGCGAACCGGCGGTCAGCTCGTGCAGGTTGAGGGCGCCGTCGACCTTGGGACGCAGCACGCCCGCCACCCGCTCCGGGGTGAGGGACTCCACCACGCCGTCGTCGATGGTGCCCGCCGTGTGCACGACGGCCGTGATCGTGTGCGCCGCGAGAACGTCCCAGACCGCCCTGCGGTCGGCGACGTCGCAGGCGGCGACGACCGCCTCCGCACCCAACTCCCGCAGTGCGCGAGCCAGTTCGTCGGCGGGCCGCCGGGACACCAGGACCAGACGGCGCACCCCGTGCCGCTCCACCAGGTGCCGGGCCACCAGCCCGCCGAGCGTGCCCGACGCGCCGGTCACCAGGACGGTCGAGTCGGGCCCGAAGGCGGCGGCGTCCTCGGTGTTCGTGAGCTCGGCGCGGGTCAGCCGCAGCGCGTGCGGCCGGCCGTTGCGTACGGCGATCTGCGGCTCGCCGGCGGCGACCGCGGCGGGCAGCGCGGCCAGGGACTCCGTGCCGCCGTCCACGTCGATCAGCAGGAAGCGGCCGGGGTGTTCGGACTGCGCGGAGCGCAGCAGACCCCACACCGGGGCGTCTGTCAGAGCGACGTCACCGACCGGGCTGCCCGGCCCGGTGGCGACGGCGCGCCGGGTGAGCAGCACCAGCCTCGACGACTCCAGCCGCTCGTCCGCCAGCCACTGCCGCACCAGCTCCAGCGCCCGCTGTACGGCGCCGTGCGCACCCTCCGCGGACGCGGTTTCCGGCGCCGCGGTGAACGAAGCGAACACCACGTCGGGCACGGCTCCGGCCGCCGCGAGCGACGCGAGGTCCGGGTAGGCGTGCCAGCCCAGTCCGGTCAGGCCCAGCGGGTCGTCGCCGAGCACCGCCCACGACGACCCGGCGGCCTGCGCCCCCGGGGTGTCGATCCGTACCCAGTCCGGCCGGAACAGCGACTGGCCCACGGTCGGATCGGCCACCTTGAGCTGGTCGGTGACGACCTGGCGTACGACGAGGGACTCGACGGAGGCGACGGGCCGGCCGGTGGTGTCGGCGACGGTGATGGAGACGGCGTCCTCCTCGCCGAGCTGCGTGATCCGCACGCGCAGCGCTGTGGCGCCGGAAGCGTGCAGGGTCACGCCGTTCCAGGAGAACGGCAGCCGGGCCCGTCCCTCGCCGGCGGACGGCAGCAGGCCGAGACCCAGTCCGTGCAGGGCCGCGTCGAGCAGCGCCGGGTGGATCCCGAAGCCGTCCGCGCCGTCCGCCGCTTCGGCAGGCAGGGCGACCTCGGCGAACACCTCGTCGAAGACCTCGTCACCGCCCCGCCAGGCCGCCCGCAGGCCCTGGAAGGAGGGGCCGTAGCCGTAGCCCTGCGTGGTCAGCCGCTCGTAGTAGCCGTCGATGTCGATCGGCTCGGCGCCGGGCGGCGGCCAGGCGCCGAGGTCCGCGTGCGGCGTGCCGTCCGTCGTACCGTCCGGCGAGGCCGTCGGAGCGGACTCGGCGAGGACGCCGGTCGCGTGCCGGGTCCACGGCTCGGCGGCGTCGGCGGACTCCGGGCGCGAGTACAGGCTCAGGGAGCGCCGGCCGGAGTCGTCGGCACCGGACACGTTGAGCTGGACGTCGATCGCCCCGTGTGCGGGCAGGATGAGCGGAGCCGCCAGGGTCAGCTCCTCCACGGTTTCGCAGCCCGCCTGGTCCGCGGCGCGCACGGCGAGCTCGACGAAGCCGGTCCCGGGCAGCAGCACCGTGCCGGCCACGGCGTGGTCCGCGAGCCACGGGTGCGTCCGCAGGGACAGCCGGCCGGTGAGCAGGAACCCGTCGCTGTCGGCGAGCGGGACGGCCGCGCCGAGCAGCGGGTGCTGGGCGGAGACGAGCCCGGCGGCGGTGACGTCGGTGGTCTCGCCGGCGGTGTCCTCCAGCCAGTAGCGCTGGCGTTGGAAGGCGTAGGTGGGCAGGTCCGCCTGTTTCGGCTGGTAGGGGGTGAAGAATGCGGTCCAGTCGATGGGGGCGCCCTGGGTGTGGAGTTCGGCGGCCGAGGTCAGGAAGCGGGCGAGGGTGCCTTCGTTGCGGCGCAGTGTGCCGGTGGCGATGACGTCGGCGGTCTCCTGGATACCGATGGTCAGCACCGGGTGGGCGCTCGACTCGATGAACGTGGTGTAGCCGTCGGCGATGAGCAGTCGCGTCACGTCGTCGAAGCGGACGGTCTGGCGCAGGTTGCGGTACCAGTAGGCGGCGTCCACGCCCGCGGTGTCGATGACCGCGCCCTCGACCGTGGAGTAGAAGGGGATCTGTGCGGGGCGCGGGGTGATCGGCGCCAGCACGTCGAGGAGTTCGGCCTCGATGCGTTCCACGTGCGCGGAGTGCGAGGCGTAGTCCACCGGGACCTGACGGGCCCGGATGTCCTCGGCCTGGCAGGCGGCCACGAACTCCACGATCGCGTCCGCGTCACCCGAGATCACCGTACTGTTCGGACCATTGACCGCAGCCACATCCAAACGCCCGGTCCAGTCGGCCAGACGCGCCTCCACCTGCGTACGGGGCAACGGGATCGACGCCATGCCGCCCAGACCGGCGAGAACCCTGGCGATGACCTGAGCCCGCAACGCCACCACCCGGGCAGCGTCCTCCAGGGACAGCGCACCGGCGACAGCAGCCGCGGCGATCTCCCCCTGCGAGTGGCCCACCACCGCACCCGGCACCACACCCAGCGACTTCCACACTTCGGCGAGGGAGACGTTGACCGCCCACGTCACCGGCTGGATGACGTCAACGCGGTCCAGGTCCTGGGCCTCGCGGATCACCTGGACGAGATCGAAGTCCACGAACGGCGCCAACGCCGCCGCACACTCCCCCATCCGCCCCGCGAACACCGACGACTCCTCCAACAAGGAAGCCGCCATCCCCACCCACTGCGTCCCCTGACCCGGGAAGACGAACGTGGTCATGCCTGCTTCCGTGGCCGTGCCGCGGACCAGGTTCGGTGCGCCGCCGTCCTCGGTCAGGGCACGCAGGGCGTCGAGCAGTTCGGTGCGGTCGTGGCCGATGACGGCCGCGCGCTGCTCGAACGCCGAGCGGCCCGTGGCCAGGGAGTGACCGATGTCCACCGGGGACAGCTCCGGGTGGGCCTCGGCGAACGCCAGCAGCCGCTCGGCCTGGGCCCGCAGAGCGGTCTCGGTCCTGGCGGACACCAGCCACGGCACCGCGCCCGCCACCGGAGCCTCGGTGACCGGCGCCGGCTCCTCCTCGACGGACGGGGCCTGCTCGATGACCGTGTGGGCGTTGGTGCCGCTGATACCGAACGACGACACGCCCGCCCGGCGCGGACGGCCGGTCTCCGGCCAGACCCGCTCCTCGCTCAGCAGCTCGACCGCGCCCGCCTCCCAGTCGACCTGGGGGGTGGGCTCGCCGATGTGGAGGCTCTTGGGGAGGACGCCGTGCTGGAGGGCGAGGACCATCTTGATCAGGCCCGCGGCGCCGGAAGCGGCCTGGGTGTGACCGATGTTGGACTTCACCGAACCGAGGAACAGGGGCTGTTGGGGGTCGCGGTCCTGACCGTAGGTGGCGAGCAGGGCCTGGGCTTCGATCGGGTCACCCAGCTTGGTGCCCGTACCGTGGGCCTCCACCGCGTCCACCTCGGCCGCCGACAGACCCGCGCTCGCCAGAGCCTGCCGGATCACCCGCTGCTGCGAAGGACCGTTCGGCGCGGTGAGCCCGTTGCTCGCACCGTCCTGGTTGGTGGCCGTGCCGCGGACGAGCGCGAGGACCCGGTGGCCGTTGCGGCGGGCGTCCGACAGGCGCTCCAGCAGGACCAGACCGGCTCCCTCGGACATGCCCATGCCGTCGGCGTCCGCCGAGAAGGCACGGCAGCGGCCGTCGACGGACAGACCGCGCTGGCGGCTGAACTCGGTGAAGGAAGCGGGGATCGCCATGACCGACACGCCGCCGGCGAGCGCCAGGTCGGACTCGCCCTGGCGCAGGGCCTGGACCGCCAGGTGCAGTGCCACCAGGGACGACGAGCAGCCGGTGTCGAGGGTGACGGCCGGGCCCTCCAGGCCGAGGATGTAGGAGACGCGACCGGACGCGATGCTCGCGGTGTTGCCCGTACCGAGGTAGCCCTCGACGTCCTCGGGTGCCTCCCGCAGCCGGGAGCCGTAGTCGTGGTAGCTGACGCCCGCGAAGACGGCGGTGCGGCTGCCGCGCAGGGACTGCGGGTCGATGCCGGCCCGTTCGAAGGCCTCCCAGGAGGTCTCCAGCAGGATGCGCTGCTGCGGGTCCATGGCGAGGGCCTCGCGCGGGGAGATCCCGAAGAAGCCGGGGTCGAACTCATCGGCGTCGTGCAGGAAGCCGCCGTGCCGGGTGTACGTCTTGCCGTGCTGTTCGGGGTCCGGATCGTAGATGCCGTCGATGTCCCAGCCGCGGTTGACGGGCAGCTCGGAGAGGGTCTCCTCGCCGGCGGTGAGCACCTCCCACAGCTGCTCCGGGGTGTGCAGGCCGCCCGGGAAACGGCAGCTCATGGCGACGATCGCGATCGGGTCGTCGTCGGCGGCGGGCGGCGCGGCGGCAGCGGCCGGGGCCGCCGGGGCGGTGGTCTCGGCCTGGGAGCCGAGGAGTTCGTCGCGGAGCAGGGCCGCGAGGGCCGAGGGGGTCGGGTGGTCGAACAGGAGCGTGGCCGGCAGCCGCAGGCCGGTCGCGGTGTTGAGGCGGTTGCGCAGCTCGACCGAGGTGAGCGACTCGAAGCCCAGCTCGCGGAAGGCACGGCCCGGCTGGATCTCGTCGGCGGAGGCGTGGCCGAGAACGGCGGCGGCCTGGGCGCGGACGAGGTCCAGCAGGGCGCGGTCGCGTTCGGCGGGGGTGGCCAGTGCGGCGAGGCGCTGCGCCAGCGGCGACGCCGGCGACTCGGCTCGCTCGGCGGTCGGCAGCCCCGCCTGCTGTGCGGGGCGGACGGCGGCCTCCAGGATCTGCCGGGCCTCGGGTACGCCGGTGAGCAGCGGGCGGGGCCCGGCCGAGGTGAAGACGGGAACGAAGCGGTCCCAGTCGACATCGGCGACCGCCACGAACGTCTCGTCGCGCTCGATGACCTGCCGCATGGCGACGAAGGCCGTGGCCGGGTCGATGAAGGGCAGTCCGCGAGCCTGCAGCTGCTCGGGCTTCACGCCGTCCGGGAGCCGGTCGGGGTCCCACACGTTCCACACGCCCCACGCTATGGAGGCGGCCTTGAGGCCGCGGGCGCGGCGCTGTTCGGCGAGTGCGTCCAGGTAGGCGTTGGAGGCGGCGTAGGCGCCGTGGTCGCCGCTGCCCCAGACACCGGCGATGGAGGAGAACAGCACGAACGCGTCGAGGTCGGCGTCGTCGAGCAGTTCGTCGAAGTAACGGGCGCCGTTGACCTTCGCCGCGAGGACGTCGGCGAACTCGCCGAGCCCGGACTCGGCGAGCGAGGCCAGTTCGATGAAGGCCGCCGCGTGGATGACCGTACGGACCGTCTCCCCGTCGGCCTTGAGCCCGGCGAGCAGCGCGGCGATCTGGTCGCGGTCGGCGGCGTCGCAGGCGGCCACGGTCAACCGGCTGCCGCGGTCGGCGAGTTCGGTCTGGAGTTCGGCCATGCCGGGGGCGGCGGGGCCCCGACGGCTGGTGAGGACGACGTGCTCGGTGCCGCTGTCGGCGAGCCAGCGGGCGATGAGCGGGCCGAGTGCGCCGGTGCCGCCGGTGACGACGGCGGTGCCGCGGCTGCGCCAGGTGCCGCCGGGGGCGAGGGAGTCGTCCACGGCGGGGCCCGGCGTACGCACCAGGCGGCGGGCGAGGACGCCGGAGGCGCGGACGGCCACCTGGTCCTCGCCGTCGAGGCCGGCCAGTACGGCGGCCAGGCGGGCCTGCGCCCGCTCGTCGAGACTCTCGGGCAAGTCGACCAGGCCGCCCCAGCGGCGCGGCTGTTCCAGAGCCACGACCCGGCCCAGACCCCATACCTGGGCCTGGAGCGGGCTGGTGACACGGTCCGTGCCGCCGGTCGCCACCGCACCGCGTGTGGCCAGCCACAGCGGGATGTCGAGTTCGACGTCGCCGAGCGCCTGGACCAGGGCAAGCGTGGCGGCCACACCGGAGACCATCGACGGGTGGGCGGCGTGCGGGCGCTCGTCGAGGGCGAGGAAGGACAGGACGCCCGCCGGGCTCTGCCCCTCGGCCGTCTCCAGGATCTCCGCCAACGTGGCGGCGTAGAGGCCGCGTTCGGCATCCGTTGCGGAGACGACCACGGACAGGATCTGTGCGCCGCGGGCCACGAGGGCGGCGCGGGCCGTGGCCACGGACGGGTCGTGGACGTATCCCTCGGGAGTCACCACCAGCCAGGTACCGGACAGCGCGGCCGGGGTTCCGGGCTCGGACACGGGCCGCCAGTCCAGGCCGTAGCGCCAGCTGTCCACGGTGGCCTCGCGACGGCGCTCGCGGCGCCACTCGGCGAGGGCCGGCAGGACCACACCGAGCGGAACGTCGGGGTCTGTGTCGAGTGCGCCGACCAGGGTCTGCCAGTCCTCCCGCTCGACGGCCGCCCAGAAGCGGGCGTCGACGGCGTCGCTGCCGCCGGAGACTTCGGCGCTGGCGGTGATTTCAGGGGCGGTGTCCTCCAGCCAGAAACGCTTCCGCTGGAAGGCGTAGGTGGGCAGGTCCACTTGCTTCGGCTGGTAGGGGGTGAAGAATGCCGTCCAGTCGATGGGGGCGCCCTGGGTGTGGAGTTCGGCGGCCGAGGTCAGGAAACGGGCCAGGGTGCCTTCGTTGCGGCGCAGCGTGCCGGTGGCGATGACATCGGCGGTCTCCTGGATACCGACGGTCAGCACCGGATGGGCGCTCGACTCGACGAACGTCGTGTAGCCGTCGGCGATGAGCAGCCGCGTCACGTCGTCGAAGCGGACGGTCTGGCGCAGGTTGCGGTACCAGTAGGCGGCGTCCACGCCCGCGGTGTCGATGACCGCGCCCTCGACCGTGGAATAGAAGGGGATCTGTGCGGGGCGCGGGGTGATCGGCGCCAGCACGTCGAGGAGTTCGGCCTCGATGCGTTCCACGTGCGCGGAATGCGAGGCGTAGTCCACCGGCACCTGACGGGCCCGGATGTCCTCGGCCTGGCAGGCGGCCACGAACTCCACGATCGCGTCCGCGTCACCCGAGATCACCGTACTGTTCGGACCATTGACCGCCGCCACATCCAAACGCCCGGGCCAGTCGGCCAGACGCGCCTCCACCTCAGTGCGAGGCAACGGGATCGACGCCATACCACCCAGACCCGCCAGCACCCTGGCAATGACCTGAGCCCGCAGGGCGACCACCCGCGCGGCGTCCTCCAGGGACAGCGCACCGGCCACGGCAGCCGCGGCGATCTCGCCCTGCGAGTGGCCCACCACCGCACCCGGCACCACACCCAGCGACTTCCACACCTCAGCCAGAGAGACGTTGACCGCCCACGTCACCGGCTGGATCACATCCACCCGGTCCAGGTCCTGGGCCTCACGGATCACCTGGACGAGATCGAAGTCCACGAACGGCGCCAACGCCGCCGCACACTCCCCCATCCGCCCCGCGAACACCGACGACTCATCCAACAGCGAAGCCGCCATCCCCACCCACTGCGTCCCCTGACCCGGGAACACCAGCACCGGCTTGCCCACAGGAACGCCGAGCGCATTCGAGACCAGGCCCGCCGTGGGTTCGCCGTCGACCAGGGCGCGCAGGGTCTCCTGGAAGCCGTTGGTGTCGGCGGCCACGACCACGGCCCGGTGTTCGAGGTGCGCGCGGCCCGTGGCCAGGGAGTGACCGATGTCCACCGGGGACAGCTCCGGGTGGGCCTCGGCGAACGCCAGCAGCCGCTCGGCCTGGGCCCGCAGCGCCTCCGGCGTCTTGCCGGACACCAGCCACGGCACCGCGCCCGCCACCGGAGCCTCGGTGACCGGTGTTACGGGGGTTTCCGGTGCCTGCTCGACGATCAGATGCGCGTTCGTACCGCTGACGCCGAAGGAGGACACACCCGCCCGGCGCGGACGGCCGGTCTCCGGCCAGGCCCGCTCCTCACTCAGCAGCTCGACCGCGCCCGCCGACCAGTCGACGTGCCGGGACGGCTCGTCCACGTGCAGCGTCTTCGGGAGCACCCCGTGCTCCATCGACATGACCATCTTGATCAGCCCGCCGACACCCGCCGCGGCCTGGGTGTGGCCGATGTTGGACTTGAACGAGCCCAGATACAACGGCTGTTGGGGGTCGCGGTCCTGGCCGTAGGTGGCGAGCAGGGCCTGCGCCTCGATCGGGTCACCCAGCTTCGTGCCAGTACCGTGGGCCTCCACCGCGTCCACCTCGGCCGCCGACAGGCCCGCGTTCGCCAAGGCTTGCCGGATCACCCGCTGCTGCGAAGGACCGTTGGGCGCGGTGAGCCCGTTGCTCGCACCGTCCTGGTTGACGGCCGAACCACGGATCACCGCCAGCACCCGGTGCCCGTTGCGCTCCGCCTCCGACAGGCGCTCCAGGAGCACCATGCCCACACCCTCGCCCCAACCGGTGCCGTCCGCCGCGTCCGCGAACGCCTTGCAACGCCCGTCCTCCGCCAGCCCTCGCTGCCGGGAGAACTCCACGAACATGCCCGGGTTGGCCATGATCGCGGCTCCGCCGGCGAGGGCGAGGTCGCACTCGCCGGAGCGCAGCGCCTGGGCCGCCATGTGCAGGGCGACCAGCGACGACGAGCACGCCGTGTCCACCGTGACGGCCGGACCCTCCAGGCCCAGGGTGTAGGCGATGCGGCCGGAGGCGACGCTGCCGGTGGTGCCGGTGAGGACGTAGCCCTCGTAGTCCTCCTCGGCCTCGTGCAGGCGGGGTCCGTAGTCCTGCGCGGTCGCGCCGACGAAGACGCCGGCCAGGGCGCCGCGCAGGGAGCGCGGGTCGATGCCCGCCCGCTCCAGGGCCTCCCACGAGGTCTCCAGCAGGAGCCGCTGCTGCGGGTCCATGGCGAGCGCCTCACGCGGGGAGATCCCGAAGAAGGCGGGGTCGAACTCGGCGGCGGTGTAGAGGAATCCACCGTGCCGGGTGTAGGTGCGGCCGGCCTGGCCGAGGTCGGGGTCGTACAACGCCTCGAGGTCCCAGCCGCGGTCGGTGGGAAACGGCCCGATCGCGTCGCCGCCGTCGGCCACGAGCTGCCACAGCTGTTCCGGGGTGCTGATGCCGCCGGGGTAGCGGCAGGCCATGGCGACGACCGCGACGGGGTCGTCGCCGGTCCGGTTCGGTGCCGCCGTGGCGGCGGGCCGTGGGACGGGGGCCGGTGTGCCGCGCAGTGCGTCGAGCAGATGGCGGGCGAGGGTCTCGGGGCTCGGGTGGTCGTAGAGGGAGGTGGCGGGCAGGCTGACGCCGGTGTCCTGCTGAAGGGCGGCGCAGAGTTCCACCGACATGTACGAGTCGAAGCCGAGCTCCTTGAAGGGCAGCTCCGGGGTGAGTTCGTCGGCGGAGGCGTGGCCGAGGGCGGCCGCCGCACGACTGCGCACGAGGCCGAGCAGGGCACGCAGGGCGTCCGCCTCGTCCTGCCGGGCGAGTGCGGCGTACCGTGCGCCCGGCCGCTCCTCCGGCTCGTCCGGGTCGTCCTCGGCGTGGTCGGGTGCCGGCCGGGTCAGGCTCCGTACGGGGGCGTCCGTCCGTGCGTCGGAGGTCTCCTCGATCCAGTACCGCTCGCGCTGGAAGGCGTACGTCGGCAGGGGGACGTGGTGGGCGGCGAGGGACGCGAAGTACGTCTCCCAGTCCACCGGCATGCCGTGGGTGTGGAGTTCGGCGAGGGCGGTCAGGGCGGCGCGGTCCTCCGTGAGGCCCTTGCGCAGCGCGGGCACGAACCGGGCGTCCTCGGCGGTGACCGTCTCCCGGGCCATGGCGGTGAGGACGGCGCCCGGCCCGATCTCCACGAACGTGCCGACACCCTGCTCCTGGAGGTGGCGGACGTCGTCGGCGAAACGGACCGCGTTCCGTACGTGCCGCACCCAGTACTCCGCGTCCCGCGCGCCGTCGGCGGGGGGCATGGCGATCGAGGGTCGCGTGTAGGCGAGGGAGGCGGCGACCTCGGCGAACTCCGCGAGCATCGGCTCCATCAGCGGCGAGTGGAAGGCGTGGCTGACGGTGAGCCGCTTCGTCTTCCGGCCCAGTTCCGTCAGGCGTGCGGCCACCTCCAGGACGGCGTCCTCGGCGCCGGAGACGACGACGGACCGCGGTCCGTTGACGGCCGCGATGTCCGCCGACCCGCCCAGCAGCGGACGCACTTCCTCCTCGGTGGCCTGTACGGAGACCATGGCGCCGCCGGCCGGCAGGGCGCCCATGAGACGGCCGCGCGCGGCCACCAGACGGCAGGCGTCGGGCAGGGAGAGCACGCCGGCGACGTGGGCGGCGGCTATCTCGCCGATCGAGTGCCCGGCGACGAAGTCGGGCCGCACGCCGAAGGACTCGACCAGGCGGTACAGGGCCACCTCGAAGGCGAACAGGGCGGGCTGGGTGAACTCGGTGCGGTGGATCGCGTGGTCGGTGCCGTCACCGGTGGCTTCGGCGGACGCGAAGACGATGTCCTTGAGCGGGAAGTCGAAGTGGGCGCAGATCTCGTCGAAGGCGGCGGCGAACACCGGGAACGCGGCGTGCAGTTCGCGGCCCATGCCGGGGCGCTGGGCGCCCTGGCCGGTGAACAGGAACGCCGTCCGGGCGTCGGAGCCGGCCGTGGTGCGGCCCTCGACGATGCCGGTCGCGGCCTCGCCGTGCGCGAGGGCGGTCAGGGCACGCACCAGCTCGCCGCGGTCGGTCCCGAGCGCGACGGCCCGGTGGGTGAAGGCCGTTCGGGCGGTGGCGAGGGACAGGCCGACGTCGTCGGGGCGCAGAGCGGGCCGGGACTCGACGTGGGTGAGCAGGCGGGCGGCCTGGGCGCGCAGGGCTTTGCGGGACTTGCCGGACAGGAGCCACGGCACGGGGAGTGCCGGTTCCGCGGTCGCGTCCCGGCTGGGCCGCGGCTGTTGCGGCGCTGCTTCCAGTACGACGTGGCAGTTGGTGCCGCCCATGCCGAAGGAGGAGACGCCGGCCAGACGCGGCCCCTCGGTCGCGGGCCATGGGGTCAGGGCCTGCTGGACGCGCAGGTTCAGCTCGTCGAGCGGGATCGCCGGGTTGGGTGTCTCGAAGTTGAGGCTGGCGGGCAGTTCGGCGTGGTGCAGGGACAGCGCGGCCTTGAGCAGGCCGACGATGCCGGCCGCGCCCTCCAGGTGGCCGACGTTGGTCTTGGCGGAGCCGACGACGAGCGGGCCGCTGCGGCCCTCGGCCTGCCCGAGCACGGTTCCGACGGCGGACGCCTCGATCGGGTCGCCGACGCGGGTACCGGTGCCGTGCAGTTCGACGTACTGGACGGCGGCGGGGTCGACGCCGGCGCGGGCGTAGGCGGTGCGCAGCACGGCGCGCTGGGCCTGAGCGTTGGGCGCGGTCAGGCCGTCGGTGGTGCCGTCGTTGTTGACGGCGCTGCCCCGGATGACGCACAGCACCGGGTCGCCGTCGGCGAGGGCGGCGGCGAGCGGCTTGAGCAGGACGGCGCCGCCGCCCTCCCCCCGTACGTAGCCGTTGGCGCGGGCGTCGAAGGTGAAGCAGCGCCCGTCGGGCGAGAGTCCGCCGAACTTGGCGGCTCCCAGGGTGCTTTCCGGCACGATGTTGAGGTTGATCCCGCCGGCGAGGGCGAGTTCGGACTCGCCCCTGCGCAGGCTCTCGCAGGCCAGGTGGACGGCGACGAGCGCGGAGGACTGCGCGGTGTCCACGGTGAGGCTCGGACCGTGCAGGCCGAGGGTGTACGAGATCCGGTTGGCGATGATGCCGCGGTGCAGCCCGGTCAGCGAGTGCTCGGTGACGGCCGTGAGGCCCTGACGGGCGAGCAGGGTGGCGTAGTCGTCCCAGATGGCGCCGACGAACACGCCGGTCCGGCTGCCGCGCACCCGTTCGGGCAGGACGCCCGCGTCCTCGAAGGCCTCCCAGGCGAGTTCGAGCATCATGCGCTGCTGCGGGTCCATGGCGCGGGCCTCGCGCGGGGAGATCCCGAAGAACGCCGCGTCGAAGGTGTCCACGCGGTCCAGGTAGGCGCCGTGGCGCACCACCTCACGCAGGGCTCCCCCGTCGGCCCGGCCGTCCGTGCCCCAGCGGTCCGCCGGGACCTCGCCGACGGCGCTGCGGCCCTCCCTGAGCAGCTGCCAGAAGGAGTCCGGGCCGTCGGCCCGCGGCAGCCGGCAGGCGACGCCGACGGCCTGCTCGTCGGAGGCGGTCTGCTCGTCGGAGGCGGCCGGAAGGGCGGACGGGACGGTCTGGGCGGCGTTCTTCACCATGCGTGCGGGACCCCACTCTTGATGCGTGGCCGGCGATGTCGAAAGGACGGTGTGGCTGCGGTCTACTGCTCGGGGACCAGCCGGACGGGCAGCGCGTACAGGCCCCGGATGAGGGTGCTGGTGCGCCAGCGCAGCTCGGCCGGGTCGGCGGCCAGGCGCATCCCCGGGTAGCGGCTGAGCAGCGCGTCGAAGGCGATCCGGGTCTCCAGGCGGGCGAGCGGCGCGCCCAGGCAGTAGTGGATGCCGTGGCCGAAGGCGACGTGGCCCTTGGTGGGCCGGGTGATGTCGAGTTCCTGGGTGTCGCCGTCGAAGCGGTGGGCGTGCCGGTTGGCTGCGGCCAGCGAGATGAGCACGAAGTCGCCCGTGGGCAGTTCGGTGTCGCCGATGGTGAGGGGCTCGGTGACACAGCGGAACGTGGCGTGCTTCAGGGGGCTCTCCAGCCGCAGGAACTCCTCGATGGCGCCCGGGAGCAGGTCGCGGTCGGCGATCAGGGCGGCCCATTGGTCGAGGTGGGTCATGAGGTGGAAGGTGCCGTTGGAGACGGTGTTGGCGGTGGTCTCGTGGGCGCCGATGATCAGCAGGAACGCCATGGAGATGAGCTCGTTCTCCACCAGCCGGTCGTCCTCGTCGCGGGCCTCCACGAGGGCGGACAGGACGTCGTCGGCGGGCTCACGGCGCTTTTGCGCGATGAGCTCGGTGAGGTAGGTGTGCATGGTGGCGGACGCGGCCGCCGCGATCTCGGGCGAGCCGCCGGAGATCAGCTGCTTGGACCACTCCTTGAAGTTCTCCTGGTCCTCCTCGGGGACGCCGAGGAGGGCGCAGATGATGCGGAAGGTCAGTGGGAAGGCGAACAGGTCGAGCAGGTCGACGGTCTCGTTCTCGGGCAGGCTGTCGAGCAGTTCGTGCGAGACCTGCTCGATCTGCGGGGCGAGCCGCTCCACGGCACGGCTGGTGAACGCCTTGTTGACGAGCTTGCGCAGCCGGGTGTGGTTGGGCGGGTCGTTGTGCAGCATGTGGTTGGCGATGGTCGAGGAGAAGCCGCCGCGCTTGGTGGAGTCGGCCTGGTTGCGGGCGAACAGTTCGTCGGTCCTGCGCAGGTCTGTGCTCAGGCGCGGGTCGGAGAGGGCGGCGCGCACCTCGTCGAAGCCGGTGACGAGCCATACGGTCAGGCCGCCGGTGACGGGGACGCCCTGCGGGATCTTCACCCGGTGGAGGGGGCCGCGCTCGTTGAGCCGGGCGTAGATGGAGTGCGGGTCCTGCATGAAGTCGTCGTCGAGTTCGATGACCTCGGGAAGTGCTGTCTGCGGCATGACACGCTCTTTCGTGGACGTGCCCAGGGGGCATCGGTGACAAGTGCCGGTGGGTGTGCGGGTGGGGCGGGCGGGGGGTTGGGCCGGTCAGGCCGCCGCGCGCTGTGAACGGACCGCTTCGGCGAGGTCCGTGGGCGTGGGCTGGGCGAAGACCTGGGCCAGGCGCAGCCGGACGCCGGTGGACGCGCCGATACGCTGGGCGAGTTGGGCGGCGAGCAGTGAATAGCCGCCGCTGGTGAAGAAGTTGGAGGTGGCGTCGACGCGCTCGCTGCCGAGCAGCTCGCGGAAGTACCCGACGATCTCGCGTACCAGCGGGTCGGCGCTCTCGGCCGCCGGGGCCGCCGTGGCGGTGTCCCGGTCGGCGGCGTGCCAGTCGGCCGCGCGCCGGGCCAGTGCCGGGTAGTCGGTCTTCTCGTTCGCGGTGGTGGGCAGGGTCTCGACGAGTTCGAAGTGGTGCGGCACGGAGGCGCCGACGAGTTCGGCGCGCGCGTACTCCCACAGGGCGTCCTCGAGTCCGGCGCCGGCTCCGGCGCGCGGCTGGACGAACGCGACGAGCACACCGTCGGCGCTGGTGTCGCCCGCGACGACGACGGCCGCGGTGGCGACGTCGGGGTGGGCGAGCAGCACGGACTCGACCTCGCCGAGCTCGATGCGGTTGCCGCGCAGTTTGATCTGTCGGTCGCTGCGGCCGAGCAGTTCGATGCGGCCGTCGGCCCGCCAGCGGGCGGTGTCGCCGGTGCGGTAGAAGCGGCCGTACTCGGGGTGCGTGCCGAAGCGTTCGGCGGTGAGCTCGGGGCGGCCGTGGTAGCCGAGGGCGACGCCGGTACCGGCGATGCACAGCTCCCCGGCGACGCCGACGGGCAGTTCGGTGCCGTTCAGGGCGGCCACGAAGACCTGGGTGTTGCGCAGCGGTGCGCCGACCTCGACGGCGGTGTCGTCCGGGCCGATGCGGTCGGCGGTGACGAGTGCGGTGGTGGACCAGATGGTGGTCTCGGTGGGCCCGTAGACGTTGCGCAGTTCGCAGCCGGTGTCCAGCAGTCGCTGGGCCAGCTGGACGGGCATCGGCTCGCCGCCGCACAGCACGCGCCGCCCGGCGAGCGCCTCGGCGGCGTCGTCGGTGACGAGGCGCCAGGTGGTGGGGGTGGCCTGGACGATACCGACGTCGTGGCGCTCCAGGAGCGCGCCGAGCGCCACCCCGTCGAGACGGCTGTCGTCGGGGGCCACGACCAGCCGGCCGCCGGAGGTGAGCGGCAGGAACAGCTCCAGGGCGGAGATGTCGAAAGTGAACGTGGTCAGCCACAGGGTGGCGTCGGCGGGTGTGACGGCCAGCTCGGCGGCGAAGTGGGCGATCAGGTTGGCGAGCGCGCCGTGGCCGACGACGGTGCCCTTGGGGCGTCCGGTGGAGCCGGAGGTGTAGATCAGGTAGGCGGGTGTGCCGTCGCCGGGGGCCTCGGCCTGCCGGTCGTCGGCGGGCGCCGGCTCGTCGGTGACGGGCAGCATCGGGAGGACCTCGCGGCCCGGCGCGGGCGGCACCTCCCCCGCCGGACCCGTGAGCACGAGCGGGGTCGCGGAGTCGGCCAGCTGGTACTCGACGCGCTGCCGCGGGTGGTCGGGGTCGAGCGGCACGTAGGCGGCGCCGGTCAGCCAGATACCGAGGACGGCGGCGGCGAGTTCGGGGCTTCGCGGGGCGTGGACGGCGACCAGGCCGCCGGGGGTGACGCCGTGCTCGCGCAGCAGCCGCGCGGTGCGCCGCGCCGTGTTCCACAACTGACCGTAGGTGACCTGGCGTTCGCCGTCCTCGACGGCGACGGCGTCGGGGGTGCGAGCGGCCCGCTCGGCGATCTGCGCCGGCACATCGGGGCCCTCGGGCGCGTCGGTGGCGTTGGCGGCGTCGACGACGGCCCGGTCACCGGGCCCGCACTGGGCGACGGTGCCCACGGCCCG
Organism: Streptomyces sp. NPDC020299; assembly: GCF_044387825.1. NCBI lineage: Bacteria > Bacillati > Actinomycetota > Actinomycetes > Kitasatosporales > Streptomycetaceae > Streptomyces > Streptomyces sp. NPDC020299. Next base: position 158,085 of record NZ_JBIRWL010000018.1, on the reverse strand, counting down.
GTCGGGGTCCGCGCCGAGCGCGGTCAGCAGGGCGCCGTACCGGGCGGCCAGCGCCTCGGCGTGCGCGCGGTCGAGGAGCTGGGTGCCGTAGACCAGGCGCAGGGTGATGCCGTCGGCGGTGGGCAGCAGGAAGAACTCCAGATCGAACTTGCTGCTGCCGTTCTCGACGGTGACGGGCACCGCACGGACCTCGCCGAGGGAGAACTCGGCGGGCCCGTTCTGCGGCACGTAGTTGAAGACGTGCCGGAAGAGGGTGTGCCGCCAGGACGAGGTGGAGCGCGGTATCTCCGACAGCAGGTGGTCGACGGGGACGTCGCTGTGCCGCAGCGCGTCGAAGAAGGTGTCGCGGGTGCGGCGCACCAGGTGCCGGAAGCTCTCCTCGGGCCGGTGCGGGATGCGCAGCGGCAGCACGTTGACGTGGTAGCCGAGCGCGCCGAGCTCCTTCCGGCCGCGCACGTCGACGGGCGAGCCGATGACGGTGTCCGTTCCGGCGCCGTGCCCGGCGAGCAGGGTGGCGTACGCGGCGAGCAGGACGACGGCCTCCGGCGCGCGCAGCTCCTTCGTCAGACGGCGTACGGTCGCCACCGCGTCGGCGGGCAGCGGCACCGTCACCTGGCCGCCCTCGAGGGTGGGCTGTTCGCCCCGGTCGGGCTTGCCGTAGTTCAGCTCCAGGTCCTGGGGCTGGGCGCCGGCGAGCCGGTCCCGCCAGTATGCGAAGGACTTCTCGGAGGCGGGGGTCTCGGCGCGGACCGGGCCGCGGCCCTGGAGGGCGGCCGGGAGATCCTCCCCGGCGGCGAGCGCGGTGTACGCGGCGGCGATCTCCCCGGTCAGGACGACGGCGGAGGTGGTGTCGAAGACGAGGTGGTGGACGGCCAGGCAGAAGTGGTCGCCCGCGGGGTGCTCGAAGTACCCGGCGCGCAGCAGCGGGGTGCCGTCGAGGGCGAAGGGTCGGGCGACGAAGCGGGTGAGCGTCTCGCCCACCCGGTCGGCGGGGCCGTCCAGGACGGTACGGGCGACGGGCACGGCCGCTTCACCGGCTCCCAGCACGCCCCTGCGTATTCCGGTTTCCTCGGCGTGGAAAACCGTACGCAGTATTTCGTGGCGGCCGATCAGGTGCGTGAGCGTCTTTTCGAGAAGCGGTATCGACAGAGGGCTTTCCACCCGGAAGGCGATGGAAAGGTTGTTCACCCCGGTTTCCGGTACCAGTCCTTCCAGCAGCCAGAGCGCTTCCTCTTTGCGGCTGGCCCGGACCGTGCCGATGACGCTCGGAGAATACGGCATGACGGATCCAGGCTCCTTCGAATTCCGGGTCGACGTGAAGTGCGTGCCGGTCACGCCAGCAGGTCCAGGACGATGCGGGCGACGCCGGGGTCGCGCAGCAGGTCGATGTGTTCGACGTCCAGTCGGCGCTCGTCGGCGACGAGGCCGGCGCGCTCCGCCGCGGGGACCGGGTTGAGGCCGCTGTGCGGGGTGCGGGAGGTCAGGGTGGTGGACCGCCGCCAGCCGGGCCGGTGGTCGACGCCGGTGGCGGCGATGAGGTAGGTGAGGAAGGAGGCGTAGGTCCCGGTGAGTTCCTCGGCGAAGCTGTCGTCGAGGCCGGCGGCCGCGAAGGCGGCCGGGACCAGGCGCTGGAAGCGGTCGGTGAGCTCGACGGCCATCTCGTGCAGCGGCCTGCCGCTCTGAGTGATCAGGCGACCGGCTTCCTGGGCCTCGGTGACCTGCTCGGCGGGCAGTCCGGTGGCGAGACCGCCGACCACCTTGTGGAAGTGGTAGCGCAGCGTCTGCTCGTTCGGCCGCTCCGGGTCGATGAGGACCAGTCGGGGCGAGGCGCCCTGGGCGCGGGCGATCTCGTCGGCGAGACCTGCGGCGAAGGTGCCGCCGGCGCAGTAGCCGAGCACCGTGGAGACCCGCGGACCGTGTTCGGCGATCTCCGACGACCAGCGCTTGACGTAGTCGTCGCCGGACATACCCTTTTCCTCGCCGAGCGGCGGCTGAACGCTTTCCCAAATCGACGGCAAAGGGCTCGTCGCGAGGTCCGTCAACCGGGCGGCCAGGTCCGAGAATCGGGCCTCCACTCGCCCTGTCACGTCGTAATCGACGGCGAGGACCACATCGTCGCGTGTTTCTTCGTGAATCACGCGCCAGGAGTTGAGCTCCGGCATTTCCATCCCCTCGCGGCAAGGCACCAGTGATCAATGCAGCTTAGGTTCCGGTTCGCGGCCCTCCACCCCTATTCCGCCGGGCACCCCCTATCTCCGGGAAGTGTGGTGAAGGCGAACGGCCACCATCCGCAGTAAGCGCTTCACAGCAGCGCAAGGGCCCTCCTGGCCAGGCTCTGAGGCCTTTACTTGCGGGAATACCGGGTCTGACAGGGGACCCCTGGGCAGGGCGGCTCACCCGTACGGGGGCACGGGGTGGTGAGCACCGGGCTGACGGCGTGAGCGGGAGGTGAGCCGCCGTCCCCTGGTACGCGAGCGGTCCTGTGGGCGATCTTTAGCGAGATCGACAGGAGGATGCAGGGGGCGCGACATGCCGGAGCGGGCTCCGGGGCGTCCGGAGCCCGCTCGTCAGGGGGTCTGGTGCGAAGGCGGCGACATTCGACGCCGATGGACCTCGTGCGCAGGCGAGACGTCCTGACGGACGTGGCTGATGAACCTGACGTCAATCAGCCACGTCCGTGGAGTCGGTCAGGTCGCCCGTCGCAGGGGGACGACGACGTCTTCGCCGGTGGCCTTGGGGCTGAGGCGGTAGTAGCGGATGTGGCCCAGGCGCTCGGACTCCTCCAGCCAGCCGGCCTCGACGACCAGGCGGCGGGTGCGGGAGAAGACCGTGGGCGACATGCCGAGCATCTCGGCGAGTTCGGCGGCGGTCTTGCTGACCGTGCCGGCACGGTCGGTGGGGTGCGCCGCGTAGAGCATGAGGATCAGGCGCTGGTTGGCGGGCAGCCCGGCCGTGTGCTCGAGCAGGCGGAGGGTCATGTCCTTGGCGTTGTTCACTTGGCCTCCCACCGTGCAGGGGTTGACTCGTCGAAACCGGGGATGTGCGGCGGGTTGCAGGTCTTGATGGCTTCCCGTTGCTCGATTCCCGTTCCGTGGAACGCAATGTACGGGCTGATCCGGTAGAAGTTGTAGTTGCCGATGCGGCCGCGGACGATCAGGACGCGGTGCTTGGCCAGCTTCCGGTTGATCTTCCCTACCGCGTCCGTGGACATGCCGACCCGCTTGGCGATGTCCGCTCCGGTCGCCCGGAGCGGCTCCATGCCTTCCGGGGAGACACCGATCCACCACAGGACGAGGAACTTCTGGCTGGGCGTGAAAGCCTTGCTCTCGGTGATCGCCTCCACCCGCGCCTTGTCGACCTGTGTGTGACGGCCGGAGAAGGCATACGGCGCATAGGGAACGATCTCGCCTGTGTCAGCGTCCAGCAGTCTGCGCGCTGTTCCCAACAGGGCCTCCGTGCCTCGTTGCTGGAGAGTTCATGACGGGCGGCTGTCAGGCCGACCAGATGAACTTAACGTACATGAGCAGGAAGTCGATAAACCCTGCTCCCCCCGGCCGTGTCGCTTGAGGCCAGGCAGTCCTTCAGCGGCACCCGAATGACACCCGAGCGGCACTCAAGCGTCACGAATGAGGGCGGGATGAGGGCGGGATGAGGGTTCCTCGGGCTTCCTTGATGAACGTGAAGTCAATCTGCCGCGTTCCTCAGGACGTTCAGGCGGTTCCTAGGATCGTGGTGCCCAGTCCACAGGAACGCCCTCACATGCTGCAGGAACTGCCTGGCAGATCCGCCGATCTGGGTGGTGAGGGGCATTTCCGCAGGTCAGCATGCTTTTGGGGGCGGCGCTCTCTTACTTCGTCCAAAGGCCGTGGGTGGCTGCTGTTCCGACGGTCGCTCACACTGCTCCCCCGCATGGACCTCAGCCCACGAAAGTCAGCCACGATGGCGGGGACGCCGGACGGAAAGGCGCGCGTATGTTTCCAGCAACCCGGTTCCGGGCTCAGCCACGTTTGCTCGTGGGAGCGGTGCACGGCACCGGGGGGCGGCCGACCGACCGCAGTCATGCGATGCGGCCGTAGTAGCGGGCGCACCCGACGGCGCGCGCCAGGGGTGCGAAGAGCGCCTCGGTTCGGTGAGCGGACTCACCCTGGGCTATTACGGCGTAATAACTGACGACCTGGAGCGGTCATCGGAGGGGCGGGCTATTACGGCGTAATAGCCCGCCCCCGCATCAGGCCGGGTCGACGGACACGCGCTGTGCCTGGTGCTCGGTGAGGATGCGGAGCATCTTGTCGAACTCCGTGTCCGTCATCTTCCGGATGAGGTGCATGGCGAGGAAGGCGCCGTCGTCATAGGGGAGCTTGGGGAGGATGGTGGAGTCGGTGCGCGGTTCGGGGACCGTGGTCTCTGACTCGACCGTGAGTTGGGATTCGACCGTGGTCTCTGGCTCGGGGGGCGGTCCTGCTTCCTCCATCACGTCGTACGGGGCGGAGGGCTCGGGGACGGGACGGGCCGCCGGGCGCCTGCCCGGCTTCTGGGCGGGCCGCTCCTCTTCCTTACGGACGCGTTCCGCCTTCAGCTCCTCCAGGGCTGTTTCCTGCTCCTCGGCCGGCTTGTTGCCGATCGCGCGCAGCAGGTCGATGGGGTCCTGGCCGATGCGGGACTGGAGTTCCGGGGTGAGGTTGAGCAGCGCGAGGCGCTGGGAGACCCAGCCCTGGGAGCGGTGGAGGCGTTTGGCAAGGGCCGTCTGGCTGCCGTGGATGGCGAGGAGCCGGTTGAGAGCCTTGGCCTCGTCCAGCTCGTCGAGGTCCTGGCGGTGGATGTTGGCGACCAGGGCGGATTCGAGGAGTTCCTCGGAGGTGCTGCCCTGGTCGTCGCTGACCATGACCTTGATGCTGTCGAGGCCCGCCTCGCGGGCGGCGGCCAGACGGCTGCTGCCGTCGATGACGACGTAGTGGGTGTCCGGCTCCAGGCCGGATTCGTGATCGGGGTTGGCCTTGATGTAGGTGTCGCGGTTCATGACCGTGATCGCCTGCTTCTGGCCGTGGGTGCCGAGGCTGCCCGCGAGGTCGGTCAGATCGCCGAGGCTGGAACGGGGGTTGTCGGGGTTGAGGCTGATGCGGTGGGTGGGGAGTTCGGTGGGCGGGGCGACGCCGTCCGTGGGAACTCCGGTGGCCGCCGCGACCGCTGCACGGCGGGCGCTGACCGGGCGGGCGGAGCTGCCGAAGCGGCCCGCGCCCAGCTGGTCGGCCTTCTTGGTCATGAGATCTCCCGGGCCAGGGCGCGCATGCTGACCGCCTGCTGGGACTTGGGGGCGTAGGACAGCAGGGGCTGCTTCACACGGACTGCTTCTTTCTGCTCCTTCAGATCGCCGATGAGGCCGACGACTCGGGGGTCCTTTATGTCGACCCAGCCCTGGAGGGAGGAGGTGGCGATGTAGCCGCGGCGACCGTCGTAGAGGTTGACGACGATGCCCAGGTAGTCGATCTCCAGGGAGAGATCGCCGCGGAGGTCCTCGATCTGGGTGGTGAGGAGCTCGTAGGCGTCGGCGGAGCTGTCCTCGGCCTGGACGACGATGAGGGCGCCGGACTGGCCGGGCTTCTCGCTCTCCCGGCGGCGGCCGTAGTAGGCGGCGGCGTCCATGCTCAGGCCGAGGCTGGGCGGGCAGTCGACGAGAATTACGTCGTAATAGGGCTCCAGGGGAGCCAGGGCCCGCTCGAGGGCGGCTTCCCGGGCTCGTACGGCGGAGAGGCGTACGTCCAGGAGGAAGGCGTCGTTGCAGCCGGGCAGCAGGTGCAGCCGGCCGCCGAAGTTGTCCTCGTCGATGGAGACGACGAGGTCGCGCAGATCGCCCTTGGGGTCGCCCGCCATGTGGTTGGTGAGGCTGTCGCCGTTCATCGGCAGCGGAGCGGCGCCGAGTTGGTTGGTGAGGTGGCTCTGGGGGTCGAAGTCGACCAGGAGGACCCGCATGCCGAGTCCGGGGACGCTTTCGATGTCGAGGGGGTCGCTGTCCTGGCCGGGGCTGTCGGTGGCGCGGAGAGCGGCGACAAGCTGCTTGGCGACCCGGACCGGGTAGAGCTTGTTGGAGTCCTCGGCCATCGCTTCGCCGGTTCCGGCGGTGATGGCGGTCTTGCCGACGCCGCCCTTCTGGTTGCAGACGATGATGCGCCGGGTGACGGCCGGTCGTACGACATCGGGGGCGGGGTTGGTGTCGAGCCAGAGTTTGACTGACTGGGCGAGGCCTTGGATGAGGGAGACCCCGCGGTCGGCCGCGGTCCGCTTGAAGGTGTCCCACTGGCCCTGGGGGAGGAAGGTGGAGAAGGAGTCGGCACCGGAGGTGTCGATGGTTTCCAGGGCGGAGGCGAGGTCGCACCAGGCGGCGATGCCCTGCTCGACGGCGCTCTGGATCTCGAGGCCGTGCTGAGCGGCCCTCACTTTGAGGTCCTGCCGGAGCCATCCCGGCAGTTTGGACACGACCTTCTCGCGGTCGCTGGCGGTGGCTGGAGAACTCATGGGGGCTACCTTACTAACGTCCATGATCGAAAGCTGCCATTGACACGTTAGTAAGGGAAAGTTGGCTCGTGTGGCGGGCTATTACGGCGTAATAGCCCGACCGTCAGGCGATGGCCCAGGGGCTGGGGTCCTGCTTGCGGGGGGAGGCCGGGCGGGCGGCGGAGACGATGTCCCAGAGCTGACCGGCGGTCAGGGTGCGCACCGGGACCACGACCTGCCCGGTGAGGCTGATACCGAAGGCCGACTCCAGTTCGCTGACGATGCCGATGAGGGCCAGCGAGTCCAGTTCGTAGATCTCCAGGGGTTCGTCGGCTGCGGGAGCCCTGTCCATGCCCAGGCCGGGCAGACACCGTTGGAGGACGGTCTCGAACGTCGAGTTCCACGGTGCTGAGGCCATCAGCGGGCTTCCTTCCGGCTCCCTGAAGCGGTGACGCGGTTGTGCGAGCAGCCTGACGGACGGCGCTTGAGCCGCGCTATTACGTCGTAATGGGTCGCATGCGACCGGGCTTGCCGGGCTTGCCGGGCTTTCAGGGGAGTTCCCGGCGGATGGCCTCGGCAACGAGTTCGCCTATGAGGACGGCGGTCGCCGCGGGGCCGCGCAGCGGCGCCGTGGGCAGGACCGAGGTGTCCGCCACACGGAGTCCGGCCAGGCCGTGCACCCTGCCGTAGTGGTCGACGGCGGCATCATGGGCCCCCGGGGGGCCCATGGGCACCGTGCCGCAGGTGTGGTGGGACGTCCCTAGACGAGTCGCTGCCCACTCGTCCAGCGCCCGATCGTCGTCCAGCACCTCCGGTCCGGGCTCCACCAGTCCCAGGGATATCTCGGAGAAGGCACGGGTGGCGAGGAGAGCCGCGGTCGTTCGGACCGCCTCGCGCAGGCGGCGTCTGTCCCCGGGGGTGCGCAGGTAGCCGTAGTCGATACCCGGGAGGACCGCCGGGTCGGCGGACCGCGTGAAGAGCCGTCCGCTGGTCCGTGGGGAGTGGACGGACACCAGGAACGCCAGGGGCCCGTCGGTGACAGCCGGCCTTCCGCTGACCAGGCCGGCGATCGGCGCGAGTGACTGAAGGATCTCCAGGTCGCCGGGGTGGATGCCGTCCGATGACGTCAGGTGCAGGCCCGCGCCGAGCCACGAGCCGGGCGGCGGGTCGAGGAGGTGGCGTGGCATCCACTCCATCACCACCTGCGGGTGATCGCTGAACCGGGCGCCGACGGCGGGCAGGTCCAGGACGACGGGAATGCCGAGGCGTTCGAGCTCGGCGCGCGGGCCGATGCCGGAGAGGCGGAGGAGATGCGGCGAGGCGAAGGCACCGGCACAGACGACGACCTCACCGGCCATCAGGACGGTGTGGTCCCGCTCGCGTTCGACGACCACGCCGGTCGCTCGGCCATGCCGGGTGACGACTCTGCTCACCCGGCAGTTGCCCTCCACCGTCAGGTTGGGCCGCTCGAAAGCGTCCAGCAGGTAGCTAATGCCGGTGTTGAAGCGCACTCCACCCACAGTGTTGGACGGCATGGGCCCGAACCCCGGGGCGTCCTGGGCGTTCTTGTCGGGGTCCTCGGGAAAGCCCAGTTCGTGCGCCGCGGCCTGGAAGGCCGCGGCGGCGGGGTGCCGTAGATCCGTGCGTCGCACGGGCATCGGCCCACGGTCGCCGTGCAGCTCGTCGGCGCCGTAGTCGAGATCGTTCTCCAGCCGCCGCAGCAGCGGAAGCAGCCGGTCGTAGGACCATGCGGGGCCGGCCCGGGCGGACCAGCGGTCGAAGTCGTCCCGTCGCGCCCGGACGAAGTAGCCACCGTTGACGGTGGTCGAACCTCCGAGGAAGCGCCCTCGGGGCACCGTGTACGGACGGTCCGGGGTGAGGTGCACCGCGTACGGCTGCACAGCCGCGTGCCCGGGCTGCGCGCCGGGGACGAGGCGAGCGTCGAGCAGCCCGGAACCGAATGCGGCCCTGCGGCGGGGCACAGTCCCGGCTTCGAGCAGCAGCACGGTTCGGCCGGGGTCCTCGCTGAGGCGCGCCGCGACCGCGGCACCGCCGGCCCCCGCCCCCACGACGATGACGTCCGGGCGGATCACCGGCCGTGCGGCTGCTGGTGTCGGCGGACCGGCGGTGGTCACGCCGAGCAGCCTGACGGACGGCACTCGAGTCGCGCTATTACGTCGTAATGGGCCGCACGGTGCAGGGGGCGCCGCCGAGCTATTACGACGTAATAGCTCAGGGCCTCAGGGCCTCAGGATCTCGTGCGTGGCGCCTGTGGTGACCGCCCGGAGCTTGTCCGGCGACGCCCCCCAGGCCGTACACCAGCCTGTCGTAGGGCAGTTCCCGGTCGTCGTCGATCCGTACGGTCCTCGCGTCCGCGTCCACCGCGGTCACCCAGCCGCGGACGAACCGCGCGCCCGTGCCCGCGAGCAGCTCCGGGATGCTCAGTTCGGCCGGCTGCTGTCCCGTCGCGGTCATGTGCAGCCGCATGCGTTCGGTGAACCGCTCCTGGGCGTTGACCACGGTCACCTGAATGTTCTCGTGCCGCCTGACCCGGGCCGCGAGCTGGACGGCCGCGGACAGGCCCGCGTATCCGGCTCCCAGGATCACGACGCGGTGGGGGGTGCTCGTCCCGGCTTCGAGGTGCGCGCTCATTGTTTCTCCCCGTCCTTCCTGTCCTTGCCGTTCTTCTCCGCTTGTCGCTGACGACCACCAGATGGAAGCGGCCCGGCCGTTCGTGACATGGAGGCGGTGTGGCCCGTGCCACATCGGGTCACAGCGATCGAAGCGACCGAAGCGACCGTGCGGCGGGATGGGGAGCGCGCGGTCAGGTTTGCTGCAGGATCGCTTGAGTCGCTGCGGCCCGGTGCGGGGGATCCGGTTGCCCGGCAGCGACTGAAGGGGAGCGACCGAACACCGGCGGGGCCGGCTTCAGTCGCTGAGTGAAAGAGCCTGGTCAGCGGGGTGTTGGGGGGCAGAACAGCGACTGAAGCGACCGAAGGTCGGGGTTTATGAGGACATTCGCGCGTGTGCGTGTGCGCGTGTGTGCGTCATATATAGAAGCCTTCAGTCGCTTCAGTCGCTGTTGAGCGTTGCCCGTACCCTTTGACCTGCGGATTCGTTGAGCTACTGAGGCAGCGACCGAAAGGGGTTGGGTCGCTGGGGGTTCGTCGCTCGGTCGCTGGAGGGTCGGGAGCGGCACATGAGTCCTTTTTGTTTTCCCATGTGTCCTCTTCTGTCTTCGTGGTTCGCTAATCTGTCTCAATCGTTGAGTCGCTTCGGTCGCTGATGGGGGATGTGGATGGCGCGTGAGCTGCGGGTTTCACGCAGCGACTCATGGCAGCCGTCCGCCGTCGCGCAGGACGCGGGCAAGCCCCTCGCGACCGCGCGTTGGTGTGCGGGCCGAGGCTGGCCGGTGCACCCGCTGGTACCGGGACGCAAGACGCCCGCGGGCAACTGCGAGGCCTGCCGGGAGCCCGGCCACACCCACCGGGGATGCGGCTGCCCGGCCGCCGGTCGCTGGTGCCACGGATTCCACGCCGCCACGCTCGACTACGCCAGGATCGAACAGTGGTGGCGGGCGAACCCGGGCTTCGGTGTCGGGGTCGCCTGCGGCCCCGCGGGCCTGGTGGTCGTCGACATCGACGCACACGCCCAGCCGCTGCCCGACCGGAACCGGCTGCTGCCCGGCATCGGGATCTCCGCGGAAGTGGACCTGATAGGCCTGGCCAACGGTTTCCACACCATCGGCATCCTGGCCGCCCTGCACGGCGAGCGGAGCCCGGCGGAGGACGAGACCACCCTGCGCGTGCGCACGCCCTCAGGAGGCCTTCATGTCTGGTACCGGGCGCACAGCGGGCAGCGCTGGCAGTGCTCCGCCGGATCGGGCGGAGGGCGTTCGCTGGCCTGGCAAGTCGACGTACGGGCGCACGGCGGGTACATCGTCGCGCCGGGCACCGTGACCGAGGCGGGGGTGTACGAACCGGTGGGACCAGTGCGGGAACCATCGCCCTTACCGGGCTGGCTGGCGCGCGAACTCGAGCGCACCGGCCACCTGCCGCCCTCGCACGTGCCGGTGCCGCGTCCGGTGCCCCCGAGGGCCCGGCAGGCCGTCCTGGCCGCCGGGGGAGGGCAGGACGCCGTGGGACGGGCCCTGACGGCCGTCCTGGCCGAGGTGGCCGCGTGTGGCGCCGTGGCCGAGGGTGCGGGGTTCTCCGAGAAGCTCAACCGGGCCGCGTACACCGCTGGAGGCCTGGTCGCCGCAGGGCAGCTGGCCGAGGAGGAGGCCGAGCGGGTGCTGACCGAGGTCGCGGAGCGCGCCAGGCCGGGGCAGGAGCGGCGCTACCGCGCAGTCATCCGCAGTGGTCTGAGCGCGGGCCGGCTGCGCCCGCTGTTCCCCGGAGGCCGCGGGTGACCACCGACGACAACGCGCTCTTCGACGCGCAGGCGGTAGCCGCCCAGATCCTCGCCCAGCGCGGACCGCAGATGCCCCGGCAGGCGACCGACAGCCGCCTGCCGGCGGGCGGGCAGGACGGGGAGGCCACCGCCGACGGGCTGGTGCCCGACACGCTCAGCGACCGCGGCAACGCCAAACTGTTCGTCAGGCTCTACTCCAACGACTACCGGCACGTCCCCGGGCTCGGCTGGTACCGCTGGGACAGCACCCGTTGGCAGATCGACGAGGACGACACCGTGCTGTGGGCCGCCGGGGACCTGGCGGAGTCCCTGGCCACCGACGACCCCCGTGGCGTGCACAGCGCGAGCGCGCTCCAGCAGCACCGGCGGCGCGCGCTGAGCACCAGCGGCATGAACGCGATGCTGATGCAGGCCAAGTCCGCGCCCGGGATGGTCCTCAACGCCGCCCGGCTGGACGCCGACCCGTACGCCCTGTGCACACCGGCGGGCGTCGTCGATCTGCGCAGCGGTCTGATCCGTACGCCCGACCCGGACAAGGACTTCCACTCCCGCTCCACCACGGCCGCCCCGCAGGCGATGCCCACCCCGCGCTGGGACCGGTTCCTCACCGACACCTTCGGCGGCGGGCCGGAGGGCGCGGAGATGATCGACTTCCTGCACCTGCTGCTGGGCTACTCCATTACCGGGGACGTCGGCGGCCAGGTGATGCCGTTCCTGTTCGGCTCCGGCAAGAACGGCAAGTCGGTACTGCTGGACGTGCTGATGAAGCTGGTCGGGGACTACGCGGACGCCGCGCCGCCCGGCTTCCTGATGGCCCGGCCCTACGAGGGGCACCCCACCGACCTGGCCGAGCTGCACGGGCGGCGGGTCATCGTGTGCAACGAGGTCAAGCCGGGGGACCGGTTCGACGAGGCGCGGGTGAAGCTGCTGACCGGCGGCGACCGGATCAAGGCACGGCGGATGCGGCAGGACTTCTTCAGCTTCCAGCCGACGCACAAGCTGTGGCTGCTGGGCAACCACCGGCCCGAGGTGGGCACCGGCGGCTTCGCGTTCTGGCGCCGGATGCGGCTGATCCCGTTCGAGCGGGTGGTCTCCGACGACCGGAAGATCGACAACCTCGCGGACATCCTGGTCACCGAAGAGGGTCCGGGCATCCTCAACTGGCTGATCCTGGGCGCCCGTCGCTACCTGAGCGGCGAGAAGAACCTCACCGGTCCGGAGCGGGTGCGGATCGCCACCACGGCGTACGCGGAGACCGAGGACCACACCGGGCGGTTCCTGGCGGAGTCCTGCCGGCTCGGGGCGGATCTGAGGGCGGAACAGGCACAGCTCTACGCGGTCTACAAGACGTGGTGTCAGAATGAGGGCGCCCCGGCCGTCTCGTCCCGGGCCTTTGCGGCACGGGTCCGAGAACTGGTGGGACTGGCGTCGCCCAAGGAGATGATCCTGTCCAACCAGCGCAAGTACTACCCGGGCATCGGACTGGTCGCCGACGAGGAGACAGCATGAGCGCCCTCATAGAAGAGGACGAGATCATCCACGAGGTCGACTTCGTCTGGCTCGAGGACATCAGCGAGCTCGACTATGTACGCCAGAGCCTGGACCGGCTGCCCTCCCGCCGGGGCAAGCCCGCGTACCACCGCAACGGCCGCATGGTCGGCTACGCCCTGCTCGGTCCCGGGGCCAAGCCGTCGCGGTCCTCGGGCACCTTCCGCCGCCGGGTGTTCTGGCTGCTGCCGCACGACCGGGACACCGTGCCCGACGGGCTGTACGCCACCGGGGCGCCCGCCGAGGCGGTGGATCCCCGCACGCTGGCGCCGGGCAGCAAGGGGCGCAAGACCGAGCGGTCGGAGGGCGGACCTCCGTCGCCGCAGGCGCGGGGGCGGGGAGTGTCGCTGCCGCTGTGAGGCGGGGGCCATTACGACGTAATGGGACGGGTGAGGGACCGCGAGTCCATTACGGCGTAATAGGCCGGTCGTGGGAGAGCGCTGCCGGACGGGGGAGAGCCGCGGGCTCGCGAGGACCGACGGTCCGCCGTGGGGTGCGGATCCGTCCGGCCCCGTGGGACGCGGTGCGGGTGCCGTCGGCGCGTGCTTTATTCCGGGGCGCCGGCGTAGTCCGCGAGCGGGACACAGCCGCTGTTGGCGATGGGCACCGCGTCCAGGTACTCGGCGGGCAAGTCGAAGGCGTCGACCAGCGTCATCATGTGCGGGGCGAGGTCGTTGGCCAGGCTGTCGAGGAGAGAGGGCAGTTCGCGGACCTGCTCGACGCTCATGTGCCCGTCGGCCAGCAGGTCACCGGTGTGCTTGCCGACCTGGTGCAGCAGGAACAGCACGCAGAGCCGTTCGAGGAGGTCATGGGCCTCTGGGTCGGCGGCATGGGCCACCGCATCGAGGAAGGCTTCGGCCGCTCTGAGGGTGGCATGCACCGAGACCATCTCGAGCGCTGCCGAGGAGGCGGTGTTCCAGCGGGCGATCGGGTCCTTGGACGGCCCCCGGCGCAGGGCCACGCGCGCGCGTGCCTGCCAGACGGCCTCGGCACGGGCCAGGAGATCCCGCAGGAACCGCGGATCGGCCATGTCGTCGGCCCCGGCTCGGGCCGCGGAGGGCGCCTCGCCCGAGGCCTCGTGGTGGAAGAGCAGCTCCGCGGCCGCCTTCGCCCAGATCACGAGGTTGTCGCCCTCGGCGGTCACGGTGCCCTCGACGTACTCCGGGAAGCCGGCCAGGGCGTTGACGGCGAACAGGCCCTGCGCTCCGCACCGTTCGCGGCACTCGATCGTGATGCCGCGGGCTTGCCAGGTGATCCAGCCCTTGGCCACGGCCACGAGGCGCTCGACGTCGCCGCGTTCCTCGGCGGTGTGCTGCCCCCAGCGGGAGACCACCGATCGGTGCAGGAAGGTCATGGCGTACGCGGTGGAGAGCGCTTCGAGCAGCCTGCCGTGGTGGGTGCGATGGGTGTTGACGGGGATGAGCTCGCCGGCCCGGGGCCCGCTGACGCGGCGGTGCTGCCCGTAGCGGACGGCGATGGCCAGAGCGGCCCGGGAGGCGCCGACGGCCGCGCCGCTCATGCACAGCTTGCCCACGGTGACCCGTCCGATCGAGCGCAGGAACCGCTTGCGGCGGTTGCCCAGGTTGCTGGTCAGTGTGCCGTCGTGGCCGAGTCGGCCGTGGTCGGCTTCCAGCAGGGCCTCGCGCGGCAGCGGTACGTGGTCGAAGGCGGTGAGGCAGTGGTCGACGGGTGCGCCGGGACGGTAGGGCAGCCGCCGTACGCGGATGCCCGGCAGCAGTCCCTTCTCGTCGCTGAGCGGGGTGAGGAAGAGAAAGACACCCTGGTCCTGGCTGTCGACGATGAGCCGGGCGGCGACCACGGCACTCTTGGGGCCACCTGTGGTACTGGTGTTCGGCATGAACTTCTGGGCGCCGGCATGCGGCGTGTGGAGGATGAACCCGCCGGTCTTCGTGTCGAGTTCGGCGGTGGTCTCCAGGGCGGAGCTGTCATTGCCGTGCTCGAGCTCCGTGCACAGGAACGTGCCCGTCCGCCGCATGGTCGTGAAGTCGGACAGGTCCCGGGGGCTGTCGGCCTCGTGGTCCAGCAGGCTGCCGAGGAACAGGTTGTAGTGGATGCTCGCCACCGTGCACAGGCCCCCGCCGCCGTCCACGATCGCCGTCCACTCGTGCAGGCCTGCCAGCAGGTCGGCGTCCCGCGCCAGACTCTCGGCCTCCCCGACGGTCTCGTTGACCAGACGCAGCCAGTCGTACGACTGGGCGGCTCGCTCGGCGGGAGAGAGATTCGGATGGTGCCGAAACGTTTCGTTGGCGATCAGCCGTCGCCATGGACCATGGACGCGGTCGCGGTCACCCGCGTGGTCGAAGAGCAGCCGGGCGAGTTCCTCGGCCGGCGCGGCGCCCGGCCCGCCGAAGGCCAGATCCTCGATGGCGCGAAGATCATTCTGGAGGGCAGGAGCCGGGATGGTGTCGGTGCGGCCCGGGACTGTAGTGCGCTTCTCGGGCCTGGATATCAGAAGGGCCATGAACCCTCTCCCCCGTGGTTGCAGATCCGGAAGTGTGGACGTGCAGTGAGCCAGAAGATACGGACCTACCGGTTTTCTTATCAAGCCAAGAGTTGGCAAAGCGCGACTCACCAGCGGCTCCCTCTCAGGTGGTTTTCTCGTGGATCAAGAGCGGAATGTCGGCTTCCTGTGCGAGGGGAGGGGTATATCCGCTCGGCATGTCCCATCGAGGGCGCAACAAATACCGCCCGTAAGGTTTTGTTCAGCCGCTGATACCTGAAGGCACGGTCCCCAAAGGGGGACAATTGCTGTTTAAGGGGAAGATCGCTGGAGTACTGCTTGATCGCCCGTCGGATGGGTGGCAGGATACAAACCTGTCGGTTTATTTGCTGGGGAAGCCAAGTCCTGAGGGCTAGCGCGGAGGTGTCGCCGTGGCGTTGCAGGAACGCGCGATCAGAACGCGCAAGTCCATCCTCGTCGCCGCCGCCGCGGTGTTCGCCGAGGTGGGGTACGAGGCGGCGACGATCTCGGAGATCCTCCAGCGGGCGAATGTCACCAAGGGGGCGCTGTACTTCCATTTCGCCTCCAAGGAGGAGCTGGCCCAGGCCGTCCTGACGGACCAGCTCGCCTCCGTCCCTGTGGTGCCACCGCGCGAACTGGTGCTCCAGCAGGGCCTGGACGAGGCGTTCCTCCTCGCGCATCTGCTGTCCGTCGGTGATCCCCTGGTGCGGGGCAGCATTCGCCTGACCGTGGACCAGGGGGCCCCGCACGACGGGCTGGACAGGCGGGTGCCGATGAGCGGGTGGATCGAGCACAACAACGACATCCTCGACCGGGCCAAGCAGAACGGAGAGCTGCTGCCGCACGTCGATGTCGCAGCCGCCGCTCGGATGTTCGTCGGTGCCTTCACCGGGGTCCAGATCCTCTCCAAGATCATGACCGGTCATGCCGATCTGCCCGAGCGGGTCTCCGACATGCAGCGGCACCTGATGGCGAGCATCGCCGTCCCCGCGGTCCTCCTTCAGCTCGACATCCAGTCCGACCGAGGGGCCCGGGTGTACGAGGAGGCCGTGCGAGCGCAACAGGCGGAAGAGGTCAAGGCAGCCGGCTGACCGGCGAACACATCGTCGGGGGCGTCTCGGGCGTCCCCGGAGGGGAGGGCGGGGGACCCCTCCCCTGGGCACAGTGCAACGACATTGCGCAACATCGACCCAGGGAGTACGACGATGAAGACGACCGCCTGCCCCTACGCCCTGGATGTGACGGGGCGTGACCTTGCCGGAGAGGCCGCGATGCTGCGGTCCCAGGGACCAGCCGTTCAGGTGCAGCTGCCGGGCGGTGTCATCGCCTGGGCCGTCGTGCGGCAGCGCTACGTCGAGCAGCTGCTGACCGACTGGCGGGTGTCGAAGGACGCCCGCCGGCACTGGCCGGCGTTCATCGACGGGAAGATAACCGAGAAGTGGCCACTGTATCCCTGGGTGGCCAACGAGAACATGCTCTTCGCCTACGGGGAGAGCCACGCACGGCTGCGCCGGCTCGTCGCGGGCGCCTTCACGGCGCGGCGGTCCGAGGCGCTGCGGCCCCGGGTCGCGGAGATCACGGCCGAACTCGTCGCCGGCCTGGCCGACATCCCGCCCGGCACGCCCGTCGACCTGCGCTCCTCCTTCGCCGAGTTGCTGCCGATGCGGGTCATCTGCGAACTGTTCGGGGTGCCCCAGGGGCCCGCGACGAACGCCTTGTGCACCGCGCTGCACAAGGTCTTCAAGACCACCATCACCGCCGAGGAGATGACGGCGGCCAGGACGGAGGCGTTCACGCTCCTGGCCCATCTGGTACACGCCAAGCGGGCCGAGCCCGGCGACGACCTGACCTCCTCGTTGATCGAGGCCCGGGACGAGGGCGACCGGCTCAGCGAGGAGGAGCTGCTCGGCACCCTCTTCCTGATGATCGCCGGCGGGCAGGACACCACGGCCGCCCTGATCACCAACGCGGTGGGTGCGCTGCTGTGCCATCCTGAACAGCTGGAACACGTCCGGGCCGGCCGGGCGACCTGGGAGGACGTGGCCGCCGAGACCATGCGGGTGCACACGCCCGGGGCGTACTCACCCATGCGGTTCGCCGTGGAGGACATCGATCTCGACGGCGTTCTGATCCGCAAGGGCGAGCCCATCCTCGTCTCCTTCGCGGCCGGTGGCCTGGACCCCGAGCGCTACGGGCCGGAGGCCGCGCGCTTCGACGTCCTGCGCACGGACCGCGACACCCTCGGCTTCGGCCACGGCTCGCACCGCTGCATGGGGGCCCCGCTCGCCGGAGTGGAATCGGCGCTCGCCCTCGCCGAACTCTTCGACGGGTTTCCGGAGATGGAGCTCGCCTGTGAGCCGAAGGAGCTCGAGCCCATGCCGAGCTTCCTGATGAACACCTACCAGTCGCTTCCCGTGCTGCTGAGGCCCTTGGGCTGACACACGGCATACGAACGATCCGCGACTCCGCCGCCCCGACGGGCGGCGGAGTCGTCGCTTGTCCAGCCCGCCCCGAGCCATGTCCGAGGCGTTCTCCAGTGGGGCGCACCACGGTGATCGGGAATCTGCGCCGCGGTTGTGGGTAATAAACCGGCTAGATGGTTCAGTACCTGCCCTCTGCCCATTGGCAGGTCGACCACTGTCCGATCATGCGAACGCTAAGGTGTTCAGCCGGGCGGGAGCCGTCCAGTGGGGTGCCCTGTCGCACCCTCGGAGATTTTGTATTCTGCCCAGACACAATAAAAGTACCAAGCGCGCGGTTTGTTAAGCTCGAAGCGAGGGACACCCATGCTCCGGGTGGGAACGTAAGAAGCGATTCCGGTTTCCGCGCGGTCCCAGGAGGAGGGTGTGATGGTCAAGCAGGTGCGGGCGGCGCGTACGCGCCAGTCCCTGATCCGCGCGGCGGCCGAGGTGTTCGCTGACGACGGGTACGCTCTGGCCTCCCTGCCCGCCATCAGCAAACGGGCCGGCGTGAGCGCGGGGGCCCTGCATTTTCACTTCGCCAGTAAGGACGACCTGGCCAGGGAGGTGGAGGGGGCTGCCGCGGACGCCGTCGAGAAACTGGCCGAGCGTCACCGCATCACGTCCGCCACCTTGTTGCAGTCGCTCGTCCATACCACCTCCGGGCTGCTGACGGCCGCGGCCGACGATCCGGTGGTCAGGGCAGGGTTCAAGCTGAGCGGCGACCCCTCCCGCAAGAACAGGGCGGGAATGCTCCACTGGTGGCGGGCGTGGGTGTATGACCTGGTCGTCGAGGCGCGGGGCGCGGGGGAACTCGCCGAGGACGTCTCGCCCGAGGTGGCGACGACGGTGATCGTCGCGGCCACGGTCGGCCTCGAAGCGCTCGGCGGGGACGACCATGACTGGCTGTCCCTCGAGCGGATGTCGGGGTTCTGGACGTTCGTCCTGCCGCGGCTGGCGGCGTCGCCGTCCGACATCCTGGTGTCGGCGTCGAATGGCACGGACACCCACGGGTGGAGTGAGTAAACAGCACGCATGGTCTGGTAATCGGCAAGTCAAAAGCCGTGCGTCTGGATGTTGTCGTCCCATCAAATGTTGGCGCTTCGCTGGTATTTGCGCGAAAAAGTACCGTTATTCACCCCTCTCGTGGAATGGATCTCGGGAGCGGATCGAGGGCAAGTAGGGTGCCCGGTTTGGTATTGACATACCGCGCGTGCTGTTTTTTACTCGAAGGTGCTAGGAAACGGCTGCAGAACGGCACCAGCGATCGGGGGAGACGGCGTGGACATCGACGTACTCGGCACACTCGCCGTACGGGAGAAGGGCGTGTCGATCACGCCGACCGCACCTAAACCGCGTCAGGTGCTCGCACTGCTCGCCCTGTACGCCGACCAGGTCGTACCGGTGAACATGCTCACCGAGGAGTTGTGGGGCGCCGAGCCTCCCCGCAGTGCGCGTCCCACGCTCCAGACCTACATCCTGCAACTGCGCGAGCTGATCACCGTCGCGCTGGAGGACGGCACCGACGGCGGTGCCGGCGAGCGCCGTTCGGCCAAGGACGTGCTGCTGACCGTCCCCGGCGGCTATCTGCTCAAGAGCAGCGAAGGCACCAGCGACGTACGGGAGTTCGAGCGACTGGCCGGCACCGGGTACCGGGCCATGGACGCCGAGGACTACCCCCAGGCCGCCCGGCTGCTGCGCGAGGCGCTCTCCCTGTGGAGCGGCCCCGCCCTCGCCGACGTGTTCGCCGGACCCCACCTCGAGACGCAGGTCAAACGGCTGGAGGAGAGCCGGCTGTGTGCGCTGGACCAGCGCATCGAGGCCGACCTCAAGCTCGGCCGGCACCGCGAGCTGCTCGCCGAACTGACCGTACTGGTCAGCCGGTACCCCACCCACGAGAGCCTGTGCGGCCAGTACATGCTGGCCCTCTACCGCTCCGGGCGTCGCGGCGAGGCCCTCGACGCCTACCAGAGGCTGCGCGCCACCCTGGTGCGCACGCTGGGCCTGGAGCCGTCGGCCGCCCTGGGCAAACTCCAGCGCTCCGTCCTCATGTCCGGCCCGGACGCCGCCCCCACCGCCCGGCTCACCCCGGCCGCCCCGCCCGCGCCCGTGGGGTGAACGGCCCACTCCCACCCCCTCCACCAGCGATCGAGTGCCGCTCCAGGTCAGCGGTGCAGCGTTGATCACACCTGGAGGAGGGGGGGACACGCATGTCGTCGCAGCGGGTGCACTCCACCGAGTTCACGGTCTCCGTGGCCGCTCCGGCCGGAGTGGTCTACGGACTGCTCGCCGACGCCCCCCGCTGGCCGGTCTTCCTGCCCACCCACGTGCACGTCGAACGGATGGACGTCGGACCGGCGGACTTCGACGGCGCCGAGGAGCACCTGCGGGTGTGGGACGTACGCGCCGATCACGTGCGCTCCTCCGTCGCACGGCGGGTGCTGCGGCCACGGTCCCGCTCCATCGAGTTCGAGCAGTCGGACGCCTTCCTGCCCGACGCGCCCACCTCCGGTGCCTGGACCGTGGAGCCCGAGGGCGAGGACAGGTCCCTGGTCACCCTCCGGCACGACCGCCCCGCCGCACCCGGCCAGACGCCGGCGCAGCTGGAGGCGGACGTACGGGCGCAACTGGCCGGGGTACGGGAGACGGCCGAGCACTGGGAGAAGCTGGACGAACTGCTGCTGTCGTTCGAGGACAGCGTGCACGTCGAGGGCCCCTCCGAACTCGTCTACGACTTCCTCTACCGCATCGAGGACTGGGTCGAGCTGATCCCGCACGTGGAATGGGTCGGCGTGACCGAGGACCAGCCCGGGGTGCAGGTCACCGCGCTGGACAGCTGTGCCACGGAGACGGGCGAGACGGTCACCACCGAGGCCGTACGGCTGTGCTTCCCGCACGCCGGACGGATCGTCTACAAGGAGACCGTCACCTCCGAACTCATCGCGGCGCACAGCGGGGAGTGGTCCCTGGTGCCGGACGAGGCCGGGGTGCGGGTGGTCTCCGCCCATCACGTGATGCTCCGGGAGGAGGCCCTGCCCGCCGTCCTCGGCGAGGGAGCCCTCCTCGTGGACGCCCGCCGGTACGTGCGCGAATGGCTGGGGCGGGCCAGTACCGAAGCGCTGGCGCTGGCCAAGTGGCACGCCGAGAGTGCCGTACGCCGACTGCGATGAGGGTGCGGCGGACGACACCCGCGGCAACCGCCCCGCCCGCGCCCGGCGCGGGCGGTGGTGCGATCGCCGCGGGGACAACGACGAGGAGGTCGGCGATGGCCCTCACCCGGCCGGGCCCGCGTGGCGAGAGGTCCCTGACGGCGGCGGCACCGTGTGGTTCCGGGCGGCCCCCGTCGACGCACGCGGACGCCGAGGTGCCACCGCCGGTCGGCGTGGCGCTGCGCGCGATGCGCATGGAGGCGCTGCTGGGCGACCCCCGCGACCCCGCCAATCCCTACGGGCAGCCCGCACTGTGGCTGGCGGGGAGCGGCGCCCTGCCCGCGGCTCCCGCCGAGGTCCGCACCGGGCTGGGCCGGGAGGCGCGCGGTGGGGCGGCGGCAGGCGAAGCGCCCGCCCCCGATCAGCTCGCCCGTGTCCTGCGGCCGCTCTTCCGGCGCGATCTGGCCCTCGGTCACGCCTGGGGCGTCGAGCCGCTGGGCAGCCTCCCGCAGGGGCACCGGCTCGCCGCCCTGCTGGGCCCGGCGGCTCTGATCGCGGCGACCGGGGGCGTGCTGCGCACCGTGACCCGCATCGTGGACGGGCTCGCCAGGCACCAGTCCGCAGCGGGGCAGTGGCGCCCCGTGCTGGCCGCGGCCTTCGCAGACCTGCTGGCCTGCGAGAGCCTGACCACGGTGGCCCTGAGGTCGCTCGCGGTGCGGGCGGAACGGGACGGCGTTCCGAGTGCGTCCGATGGTGCCGAAGGACCCGGCTCCGGCGGGGTGGACGGGCTCGTCGCCGCTGTCGGGTACGTCGTACCGCAGTTGGCCGGCGAGCTGCTGGACGATCTCGAACTGGTGCTGAACGAGTGCGGGTTCCGGGCCGGCAGTCCTGAGCGGCGGACGCTGGCCAAGCTGGCCGGCGACCGGGCCGGGGCACAGGTCGACTGGGCCGGGGCCGCCTTCTGGCAGGCGCGGATCGTGTGCGGGCTCGGCGAGTGGACCGATCCCTCGGGGCACGGCGAACACCCGGCGCTGCGGGGACTGTTCCGGTTGGGGGACGTCGGCCCCGTCGTGGCCGCTCCCGGGGCGGACGACTGTCACGGGGCTGTCGCGGCCACGCTCACCGGTGCCGCCGCGCGGCTCGCCGGAGCCGGTGACCCGGTCACCGGCGCGCTCGCCCGGGTGGCCCGGCGGCTGGTGACCGAGCAGCGGGCACTGCGCGTCGCCTGTGGCCCGGCCGCCTCGTACGACCCCGCCGATCCGGCGGCCCGGGCGCTGGCCGACCGGCATGCGCTGCTGCTGCTGGCCGCGGCCGTGCTCGGAGTACGGGAGGCGGCGGCCGCGGAGAACGGGAGGTTCCTGGGCGATCCGGACTGGGCGCTGCTCGCGCTGGGCAGGATCACCGAGCGGCTCGGGGCTCCGCTGCCCGGACCCACGGTCGATCCGCACCCCGGTGTCTGGGCCGAGATCGCCGGGCGGAGCGGGCACGGCGTCGACTGCGACGTCTACGCCACCAAACTGCTGTGGTGACCGGGACGAGGCACATGGGAGGCCGCATGTCCGACGCAGCGCACCTGCCGCCGCCCAGCCATGTCGCCGGTCCGGAGGGGCCGTGGGACGAGGTGCAGGAGCGGATCGAGGAGACGGGCCGGGCGGTGGTGCACACCACCTGGGGCCAGTGGCTGACCTCGGCGTTGCTCGATCCGGATCTGCGTGGACTGCTCGGCCGTGACTGGCCGCGCTACCGTCAGCACCCGGTGGCTACCGGGCGGTTGACCTTCGCCGTGTCCCGGGTGGTCGTCAAGCACACCGTCGCCGCGGCCCTACAGGTCCCGCCGACCGCCCTCGACCTGGCCTACCTGCCGGGCGGGCGGCCCGTGCTGCGCGGGCTCGGCGCGGAGTGGCAGCTGAGCCTCACCCACACCGACGAGCTGATCGCGGTCGGCGTGAGCCGCACCGGTCCGGTCGGCGTGGACGCCGAACCCGTGGGCCGCCGGGTCTCCTTCGAGCTGCTGCGCGACCATGTGTGCACCCCCGACGAGGCGGAACTGCTGGCCGCGCTGCCGGACACCGAGCGCACCGACCGGTTTCTGCGGCTGTGGACGCTGAAGGAGGCCTACACCAAGGCCCTCGGGCAGGGGATGCGGCGCCGGTTCGTCGCGTTCGGCTTCCGCTGGGACGAAGCGGGGGGTGCCGCGCTGGCCGAGGACACCGCAGGCGAGTGGTCGTTCGCCACCCATCTGGTACAGGAGCGCTTCCTGGTCAGCGAGGCGCATCGGCGGGCCGCCCGGCCGGCAGCCGGTGCCGATCGGGAGCGGGCCGTGCCCGAGGTGCCCGAGCCGCCCGCGCGGCCGGTGCCCGTGCCGGAGTCCTCGCCCACCGCTCGCGTCATCGGCTTCCCGGGGCCTCGCGGCTCCGGCGGACGATGAGGCGGGCCGGGGGCCGGGGACGCGTAAGACGTCACCGTGTTCCCGGGCGCCCGGCGGACGGGCCGCCGTACGGGTGTGGCGACGGCCACCGGGTGGGCGCGCAGAGCCTTGTGACGCGCCTGGGAACTGTGCTTGGCCAAGCCGTGCAGAAACGATTCGTAGAGGAGGGATGGGGGCCGGCCTGCCCTGTCGCGGCAGGGGAGACCGGCGCCCGGGAGAGCGGATGAGCAGTCACTCGCACGCGGGCGCCGTCCTCGCCATGGTCCATGAGCCGTCCGGTACGCGGTCCTGGTCGCCGCTCGTCTTCGAGCTGTGCGGGCCGCTCGGTGTCGCCGAGGCGGTGGCCGCCCGGATCGCCGAGCGTCACCGCGGCTACCACGTCGTGCTGGAGGAGGGCCTCCCGGACCGGCCCGTCCTGCGGCTGACCGCGGCCGGTCCGGCGGGGGACGACGGCCCGCTGACCGCGGACCTGGTCGCGGACCTCCTGACCTCGCCCGCGGTCACCACGGTCCCGGTGTCGGGGCACCAGCGGGAGGTGCTGCTCGCCTCCGTGACCGGCCGGGGCGGGCCCGGCCGCCATGTCGAGCAGCTGTTCTGGGACTGGTCCGGGCCGCTGGACCTGACCAGGTTCATCGCCGCCTGGCAGTCCGTCGCCGACCGGGAGGCCGTACTGCGGGCGTCCTTCGACTGGGCGGGCGCCGTGCGGCTGGTCCTGCACGAGCGGGCCGTCGTGGAGGTCGTCCGCCATGTGCACTCCGCCGTCGGCTGGAGCGAGCTGCTGCGGCAGGACCGGGCCCGCGGCTTCGAGCTGTTCCGGCCCGGTCTGCTCCGGGTGACGCTGCTCGACGGGCCGCCCGACACCACCGGAAAGGGCCGCTCGCCGACGCGGGTGCTGGTGACCTACCACCGGGCCCTGCTCGACGAGCGGGGCGCCCGGCTGCTGGTCCGCGAGTTCTACCGGTCATACCTCTGCGGCGGTGTGCTGCCCGGTGGCGAACGGCGGCCGGACATCCGGGACCACGCCCAGTGGCTGGAGCGTCAGGACCCGGCCGCCGCCCGGGAGTTCTGGGCGGCCGCAGCGCCGCCACCGGACACCGCCGTCAGTCCCGGCCGGCCCGGCGGGCCGAACCGGCACACCGACGGGGCCGGACGGATCCAGCGCCGCCTCCGGCCGCCGCAGACCTCGCGGCTGCGCTCCTGGGCGGCGGTCCGGGGTGCGGGGGAGAGCAGTGCCCTGCACGTGGTGTGGGCCCTGCTGCTGTACCGGGCGGCGGGTGCCGAGGGGCCGGTGCCGGTCGCCTTCGGCGTGCACCTGTCCGGCCGGGACATCTCACTGCGGGTCGCGGCCGGCATCCCGGGCCTGCTGGGCAACCCGCTGCCCATGACGGTCACCGTGGACCCCGCCGCGCCCCTGCTGGAGCTGCTGCTCCAGGTACGTGACGCCGCCCTCGACCTGACCCCCTACGCGTGGGTCTCCGTGGACCGCATCCAGGAGTGGAGCGGGCGCGGCGGCGGGACCGGCCTCACCGAGACCACCGTACGCTTCGACAACCACCCCGAGCTGCCGGACAACCTGCGGGCCGAACTCGCCGCCCAGGGCATACGAGTGGGCGTCCCGCAGAGCGCGAGCGGCGACACCAGCCTGCCGGTCACCCTGGTCGCGCACTACGACGCCGACGGCGGCCTGGTGCTGACCGCCCTGTACGACAGGTCCCGGATAGCGGACGGCGACGCCTCCGGGACGCTGTCGCAGTGCATGCAACTGCTGCGCAGCCTGCCCGACCAGCAGGACGACGCGGTCACCGTCGGCGACGTGCTGGGCCTGCTGGGGTCCTCCGAGGTGCCCCGGATGACCCGGAGCGGCCGCGGGCCCGGCCAGTTGGCGCTGTCGGTGCTGCGCGGCGGGGAGCCGCAGGCGGACGTCGTCTGCCTGGTCGCGGTCCCGGGCGTCACTCCCGGCGCCTACGAACTGCTGGCGCGCGAGCACGAGGGGCCGGAGCGGATCGTCTCGCTCGGCGTGGAGGGCATGGCAGGGCTCTCGGTCTCCGCGCTGTACGAACTGCTCGGCCCCGGGCGCCGGTTGGTCGTCTGCGGCTGTGGTCCCGCGGGCCGCACGGCCTACGAGCTCGCCTGGGCCGCGGCGGAACGCACCGGTGAGGCTCCGGTGGTGGTGATGACCGGGGTGGGCGGTGCCGTGGAGAGCGCGCGGGCGCTGTCCCAGGCGCTGCGGGCGGTGCGAGCGCGCAGCGGGTGACCCTGTGACGCCCGGCCGGCGGTCATCCGGGTCCTCGGGGCCGGACCGGTCCACCCTGCTTCGAGTCGGCCGAGAGTTGGTCTTGAGCGGCATGCCCGACGGTGGCCCAAACGCTGGAGGAGGCGGCATGGGCGACACGGACCGTGCGGAACCGGCCCTGCGGATCGTGCGCGGGCGGGCGAGCGACGACGAACTGGCCGCGCTCACCGTCGTACTGCTCGCGCTGAGCGGTCGGGCGGAGGCAGAGGACCAGGAGAAACGGCCGGTCAACGGCTCCCGGTGGTGGCGGCGGCCGGAGAGCTACCGGGGATCGCGCAGTTGGCAGTGACGTGATGCTCCGCCCTCAGAAAGGGATCTGACGAGATGTCGATGACGATTGCCCCCGCTTCGGCCGAGGCCGGGCCGGCCGACATCCGCGACCGTGTCGCGGAGTTGCACGCGACCCGTGCGCAGGCGGTGGCGGGTCCGAGTGAGAAGGCGACCGAGGCGCAGCACGCCAAGGGCAAGCTGACCGCGCGGGAGCGGATCGAGCTGCTGCTGGACCCGGGTTCCTTCCACGAGGTCGAGCAGCTGCGCCGGCACCGGGCGACCGGTTTCGGGCTGGAGGCGAAGAAGCCCTACACCGACGGTGTCATCACCGGGTGGGGCACGGTCGAGGGGCGTACGGTCTTCGTGTACGCCCATGACTTCAGGATCTTCGGCGGTGCGCTGGGCGAGGCCCATGCCACGAAGATCCACAAGATCATGGACATGGCCATCGCGGCCGGGGCCCCGCTGGTCTCGCTCAACGACGGTGCGGGCGCCCGTATCCAGGAGGGCGTCTCGGCGCTCGCCGGGTACGGCGGCATCTTCCAGCGCAACACCAAGGCGTCCGGCGTCATCCCGCAGATCAGCGTGATGCTCGGCCCGTGCGCCGGTGGGGCCGCCTACAGCCCCGCCCTGACGGACTTCGTGTTCATGGTCCGCGAGACCTCGCAGATGTTCATCACCGGCCCGGACGTCGTCAAGGCCGTCACCGGCGAGGAGATCAGCCAGAACGGGCTCGGCGGCGCCGACGTCCACGCCGAGACCTCCGGCGTCTGCCACTTCGCGTACGACGACGAGGAGACCTGCATCGCCGAGGTGCGCTACCTCCTGTCGCTGCTCCCGCAGAACAACCGCGAGAACCCCACACACCTCCCCACCGCCGACCCCGCCGACCGGCGCGGTGAGGCGCTGCTCGACCTGGTGCCGCTCGACGGCAACCGGCCTTACGACATGACCCGGGTCATCGAGGAGATCGTCGACGACGGCGAGTACCTCGAGGTCCACGAGCGCTGGGCCCGCAACATCATCTGCGCGCTCGCCCGGCTCGACGGGCACGTGGTGGGCATCGTCGCCAACCAGCCGCAGGTGCTCGCGGGCGTCCTGGACATCGAGGCCAGCGAGAAGGCCGCGCGCTTTGTCCAGATGTGCGATGCCTTCAACATCCCGATCGTCACCTTCCTGGACGTCCCGGGGTTCCTGCCCGGTGTCGACCAGGAGCACGGCGGGATCATCCGGCACGGCGCGAAGCTGCTCTACGCCTACTGCAACGCGACCGTGCCGAGGATCTCGCTGATCCTGCGCAAGGCGTACGGCGGCGCCTACATCGTCATGGACAGCCAGTCCATCGGGGCCGACCTCACCTACGCCTGGCCGACCAACGAGATCGCCGTGATGGGCGCGGAGGGCGCGGCCAACGTCATCTTCCGCCGTCAGATCGCCCAGGCCGACGACCCCGAGGCCATGCGGCAGAAGATGGTCCAGGAGTACAAGGCCGAGCTGATGCACCCGTACTACGCGGCCGAGCGCGGCCTCGTCGACGACGTCATCGACCCCGCCGACACCCGGCAGGTGCTCATCCGGTCCCTGGCGATGCTGCACCTCAAGCACGCCGACCTGCCCTCGCGCAAGCACGGCAATCCTCCGCAGTGAGCCATCGAATACAAGACCGAAAGGTTTGTTTGTTTGGTTGAGGTGGCCTGCACGGTCCGTTCTGACTGGCCGAGAAGTGGGTCGAACTGGGAGCGTAGTGGCGCTCATCCCCGGCTGGGGAGTGCGCGGGAACGTCGAACTCCCTGACTTCGCGCGGAACTTCGCAGGTGGGTGGGGGTTTCGAGGTTCGCTCCACGGTTGCTAGCAGCTTGTTAAAAACAGAACATGCGGTTTGGTATTGACATACCGTACGCGCTGTTTTTCAATCGTGGAGTGCCACCGGCGCACGTGGACTAGGGAGACGGCGTGGACATCGACGTACTGGGCGCACTGGACGTGCGGGAGAACGGGGTCTCCGTCGCCCCGACGGCGCCGAAGCCGCGGCAGGTCCTGGCGCTGCTGGCCCTGCACGCGGACCGGGTGGTGCCGGTCGCCTCACTCATCGAGGAACTGTGGTCGGACCGGCCGCCGCGCAGCGCGCGCACCACCCTGCAGACGTACGTGCTGCAATTGCGCGAACTCATCGCGGCGGCGCTGACGCGCGACACCGGGCGGGAACCCGGAGCCGAGCCCGAACAGCGCACCGCCAAGGACGTCCTGCTGACCCTGCCCGGGGGGTACCTGCTCTCCTCCGGAGACGGCACCAGCGACGTCCGGGAGTTCG
Source organism: Streptomyces sp. NPDC020299 (assembly GCF_044387825.1). NCBI lineage: Bacteria > Bacillati > Actinomycetota > Actinomycetes > Kitasatosporales > Streptomycetaceae > Streptomyces > Streptomyces sp. NPDC020299. The sequence continues at coordinate 130,243 of NZ_JBIRWL010000018.1, read as the reverse complement.
AGCGGCTGGCCGGCACGGGCTACCGGGCCATGGACGCGGGCGACTTCGCCGGCGCCTCCCGCACGCTGGGCTCGGCGCTCGCCCTGTGGTCCGGGGCCGCCTTCGCGGACGTGCATGCCGGCGTCCAGCTTTCCATGGAGGCCAAGCGCCTGGACGAGAGCCGGCTGTGTGCGCTCGACCAGCGCATCGACGCCGACCTCAGGCTCGGGCGGCATCGCGAGGTACTGGCCGAACTGACGGTGCTGACCAGCCGTTACCGCACCCACGAGACCCTGCACGCCCAGTTCATGCTGGCCCTGCACCGCTCCGGTCGGCGTGGTGAGGCACTCGCCGTCTACCAGCAGTTGCGCACCACCCTCGGGCGCGACCTGGGACTGGAGCCGTCGCCGCGGCTGCGCCGGCTCCAGCACTCGATCCTGATGGCCACGCCGGAGAGCACGCTCGGCCCGACGGCACCGGGCGCCGGCGCGCAGGTCCCGTCGCCGCCGGCTTCGCCGGGCGGCCGACTGACACCGACGCGCTGATCCCCGTACGGCACCGATCCTTGGAGGCACCCACCATGACCAGCGAGACGACGGCGCCCACCGGTGCCCCGGGCGACGTCCTGCTGGAGCTCACCGGCGTGCTGGCCGGAGTCCTGCACGTGGAGCCCGACCGGATCGACCCGGAGCAGCCCTTCCAGATCCTCGGCCTCGACTCCATGCTCACCGTCGAGTTCGTCACGGTCGTCAACACGCACTTCGGCACCCGGCTCGCGGCCGCGGTCCTCTACGACCACCCGACTCCGGCCGCGCTCGCCCGGCACGTCAGCGCCCAGCGCGCGGGCGACGGGCCCCGGCCGCCCGCGCAGGACCCCGGAGCCGCCGCGGCGGTGCTCCAGGAGCTGCGCGAGCACCTGTCCCGGATCCTGCACTGCGCCCCGTGGGAGGTCGACCCCGGGGCGGCCTTCACGGAGCTCGGCATCGACTCCGTCCTGACCGCCGAGTTCGTGCTCGGCGTCAACCGCGCCTACGGCCTCACCGAGCGGCCCGTCACCGTCCACGACCACCCCAGCCTCGCCGCCATGGCCTCCTACGTCGCCGCCCGCTCCGTGGTGCCCACGGCCACCACGCCGGTGCCGCCCGGACCGCAGGGCGGGGCCGTGCGGCGGCCGCTGTCCCCGGAGGAGCTGAACGCGCTGCTGCAGGCCGTGCGCGACGACCGGCTCAGCGTCGACGAGGCGGCCGCCCTGCTGGGCGACCGGGCCGCCTGAACCGCGCAACGCAGGGACGCTCGCATGCAGCCACTGGACCCACGCAGGGACGACAGGGAGCTCCTCGCCAGCTCGCCCGAGACCCCGCCGGCACGTGCCCTGACAACCGTGCCGGCGGGTGGCGGCCCGACCACGGACGGTCCGACGCCATGACGATCACCGCACCAGAGCCCCGCGTCGCCGGAACCGCACCGCTCGAGGAGACGGACGCGCCGGTCAAGCTGTGGATCTGCCCCAACGACGACCTCGCCCCCGGCATGGCCGGCGTGCTGGCCGCGCACTGGCTCGACGACCGGGAACGGGAGACCGCCGCCCGCTTCCTCTTCGAACGCGACCGCCGGCAGTACCTCGTCTCCCACACCCTGGTCCGGCGAGCCCTCGCCCTGGAGGCCGGACTCGCCGAGGCCGAGATGGTCATCTGGCGTTCCTCGCGCGGGCGTCCCTTCCTCCAGCCGTTGCCGGGCGGGCTGCCGCGCGGCGGCTCCCACCTGGACTTCAACCTCTCCCACGCCGGCGGCTACAACCTGCTCGGCATCGTCCGCAGGCACCGCATCGGCGTGGACGTCGAGCGCCTCGACCGGGACGCGCAGGCCATCGACACCATCGTGCGCACCTTCACCGCCGAGGAACAGCGGTGGGCGGCCGGCGCGGCGCCGGGCCGGGAGAGGGACCGGCGGGTGCTCCGGCTCTGGACGCTGAAGGAGGCGTACGCCAAGGCCCGCGGTCTGGGGCTCGCGCTGCCCTTCGACGAGTTCTCCTTCACCCTGGCCGACGACCACGGGGTGCTCGCCTTCCGTCCGCCCGCGGACGACCAGGGCGGGCGCTGGCGGTTCCTGGAGCTGGAGCCGGTGCCGGACGTCCTGGCCGCCGTCGCCGTACCGGCGGACGAACAGCTCTCGCCCGTCGTGCAGTTGCACCATGGATTTCCCTGGGGCCGCGCCGCACTGCACACCATCCCACTGCCCGAGCCGGTGGGCGGTGCGGCGTACTAGGGGTTCCGGGAATTCGCCCAGGGGGCAGGGAAAGGGAAACAGGAAGTATTCAGGGGGTATTCAGGGGGTGAATGAGGGGCACGGCTCGGCCTTCCCTCTTTTCTTGAGGTGCCTTTTCCGATTCCAGGGCCGTGGTCACGCCGACGACCACCGCGTGGGCGAGGGCGTCCAGGTCGTCGTGGAAGTAGAAGTGGCCGCCCGGGAAGACGTGCACCGACAGCAGTCGTGCGCAGCGCTCCACCCACCGCTCCAGCGCCTCCAGCCCCACCGCCCGGTCCTGGGCGCCGCCGAACACGGACACCGGGACCGGCAGGGGGGCCCGCGCCGGTGTCGGGCGCCAGCCGCGCACCAGCCGCAGATCCGCGCGGATGACCGGCGCGAACAGCCGCCACAGGCCGTCGTGCTCCAGCACCTTCCGCGGGGTGCCGCCCAGCCGTACCACTATGCGCCGCAGTTCCTCGTCCGAGGGTTCGCCCGCCGGCAACGGGGCCGGCGGGGCGTCGGAGCTTGGCGCACCGCATGCCGACAGTCCCAGCCAGACCGGTGCCGCCGGGCCGTCGTCCACGAGCCGGTGGGTGAGTTCGTGGGCGACCAGGGCGCCCATGCTGTGCCCGAAGAAGGCGAACGGCGTCGTGGTGTCCCGCAGTTCGGGACCCAACCGGTCCAGGAGATGACCGATCAGGGCATTCCCGTCGGTCAGCGGGGGCTGCCCCATGAGGGTGCCGTGACCGGGCGGGTCCACCGCCACCACCCGCCAGCCGGGCGGGAACCGGGCCGGCCAGTCCTGGTACATCAGCCCCGAACCGCCCGCGTGCGGGAACACGTACAGGCGCACCGCGTCGGCCGTGGCGGGCATCGGGACTCCGTTCGCGTCGGCGTGCCGGGAAATGGGCGTTGCGAACCGCGAGGTTATCCCTCGGACAGACATTCGGAGCGGAACCCGTAGCTCACTTCCAGTGCTGGTGCACGAGTTCTTGAGCGTGCCAAATGGACCGCGCAACACCGGACTTGGAATGCCGCTAGAAGAACGGTACAGGAAATCGCTCGGGGGGCACGGACGCGGCTAGCGTGCGTAACGGCGGAGAATTCTGGCCACCGAAAGGAACTGGACAAGGAACTCGACGAGGTGCGGAGGCCACCATGAAGATTCAGGTTCTGGGTCCGTTGAGTGCCGAGGTCAACGGGGGATCGTTCGTTCCGACGGCCGGCAAGCCGCGACAGATTCTGTCGCTGCTGTCGCTCTATCCGGGGCGGGTCATGCCCGTTCCCACGCTCATGGAGGAGCTATGGGGCACCGAGCCTCCACCGAGCGCGCTGACGACCCTGCAGACCTACATACTCCAGCTGCGCAGACGGCTGGGTACGGCAATGGGCCCCGGCTCACCGGCGGGAGCCAAGGACGTGCTGGCCACCCGGCACGGAGGCTACCTGCTGCAGATCAACGAAGACTGCGTGGACGTACACCAGTACGAAAAGCTCGTGCGGCAGGGGCAGACCACGTTCGAGGAGGGGGACAACGAAGTGGCCGCCGCCCGGTTCCGCGCGGCGCTGGACCTGTGGTCCGGGGCGCCGCTGGTGGATGTGAAGGCGGGACCCGTCCTCGACATCGAGGTGATGCGGCTGCAAGAGAGCCGGCTGGTCACCGTGGAGCGGCGCATAGACGCCGACCTGCGGCTCGGGCGCCACTCCGAGCTCATAGCGGAACTCACTGAACTCACGGCCCGTCATCCCCACCACGAGGGCCTGCACTCGCAGGCCATGGTGGCGCTGTACCGGTCCGGTCGGCAGGCCACCGCGCTGGAGGCCTACCGCAGACTGCGGATGCGGCTGATCGACGAACTCGGTGTCGAGCCCTCGCCGCAGTTGCAGCGGATGCACCAGGCCATGCTCGCGGTCGACCCACAGCTCGACGTGCTGGCGGGACCCCGGCGCAGCTCGACGTTCGATCTCTTCGCGGCCTGAGACGGGGTCATCACCGTGCCGCCGTCCCGTGGACGGCGGCTCCGGTGCGTCGTGGTCCGTGCGTCAGCCGGCCGTCTGCAGGCGGGTGACCGTCTCCCACAGCACCGCCGGAGTGGCGAAGGTGTCCAGCGACAGCGCCTCGTCCACGAAACGGATGTCGTAGGCGCTCTCCAGCGAACCCAGCAACTCGACCGCGCCCAGCGAGTCCAGACCCGAGTCCCGCAGGTCCGTCTCGGCCTCGAGCGGCTCCTCCTCGTCCAGGAACGGCAGGTAGTCGCGCAGCAGTTCCTCGAACTTCTCGTCCCACGCCATTGGTGACCCCACCCTTTGCTGTGTCGGTTCGTCGCTTCAGTCGCTTCATTTGGTGCGTACTCACTTCGAGCCAATACCGGCCGTACAGGCAGGGGAACCCGTCAGGCACCCCTAACCACTCGGTCGGCGGGTGCGGGACCGCTGCCCAGGGCCAGGTCGACCGGAAGGTCACCGCGGCCGTTGATCTGCAACTTGCGGTAGACCTTCGTCAGATGCTGCTCGACCGTGCTGACCGTGAGGTAGAGCTTCGCCGAGATCTCACGGTTGGTCAGGCCCTGGGCGGCGAGCGTCGCCACCCGCTGCTCGGAGCTGCTGAGCCTGCTCTCCGGCCGCTCCAGACCGGGCCGGTCCTGCCGGTCCGGCGCCTGGTCGCTGAGCGGGGCGTCCGGCAGGATCTCCTTGCACAGCGCCGTGGCCCCGCACTCCCGGGCCACGTTCCAGGCTGCCCGGATGGTCGCCGTGCCCTTCATCGGCGCGCCCGCCTCCGACTGCCGGGTCCGCCCCAGGTCCGCCATCGCGCGGGCGGTGGCCAGCCGGTCACCCGAGCGGTGCAGTTCGTCGACCGCCTGCTCCAGCAGCGAGGCGCGTTGCCGGGCGGAGCCGACGGTCAGCGCCCGCTGGTGCAGCGACACACCCCGCACCCAGGGGCGGCGGGCGTCGGGCAGCGCCAGCTGCTGGAGCACCAGCCGCTCCGCCTGCTGGGGCTTGCCCAGCCGCAGCAGGGCCTGGGCGGCGTCGGTGCGCCACGGCAGACAGGCGGGCCGGTCCACGCCCCGGTCCTGCATGACCCGGCCGATCGTCAGGAAGTCGGTGAGCGCGGCCTGCGGTTGGTTGCCGGTCAGGTGGTGCAGGCCGCGGGCGTGTACGAAGGCCAGGCCGTGCAGGCTGTCCAGCAGGCCGTGGTGCAGCGGGCGGTCGCACAGCCGGGAGGCCTCCGTGTAGTGGCCCATCGCGCTGTGCGCGCGGATCAGCACGGCGGTCGCCGCGTACGGGAAGGTGCCGCCCCCTCGCTCCGGGAGCGCGTCCAGGGCGCGGGTCGCGTAGGCGCAGGCCTCGGCCAGGTCGCCGATGCGCAGCAGCGCCTGGGCGTGCAGGGTGGCGAACACCGCGGCCCAGCCGGGGGTGTCGCGCCGCTCCGCGTCCTCCAGCAGGGTCCGGCTCCACGGCACCGCCCGCTCCGGATGGTCGGACAGCACCAGCGAGCGCAGTGCCTGCACGATGGGTGTCATGGTCGCCTCAGTGGGGGTGGCCGAGCGCAGCAGGCGCTCCGCGGCCAGGGAACCGGCGTCGATCACCACGTCCAGCGGGGAGGCGCCGGACTCCTCGCCTTCCGTGTCGTCGTCGCGCAGCAGCTCGGCCGCGTCCATGAGCCGGCCCTGGAGCAGCAGCAGCTGGGCCAGCGGCTGGGCGGGTTCCCCGTCCAGGCGGCCTGAGCGGAGTGCGGTGAGCGGGCCGGCGACCAGCCGCTCGGCCGCGGCCGGGTCGAAGCGCCATGCGACCCGGGCCAGCCGGATCGCCACGACGTCCCGCTGCCGGTCGTCCGCGCACACCCGGTGGGCCAGCTCCAGCAGGCTCAGCGCCCCGCGGCCGTCGTCCTCGGCGAGTCGGGTCTCCGCGGCGTCGCACAGCAGCTCCGTCTCGGTGCCGGGTGCGGACCAGTGTGCGCCGGAGCAGGCCGCGGCGGACAACAGGTGGCCGGCCGACTCGGTCGCCGGACGGCCCTGCCGGTGCAGCAGCAGGGCGGCGTCACGGTGCAGGGTGGCCAGGGTCTTGGGGGAGAGGCCGCTGAGGACGGCCTCGCGGACCGCCGGGTGCGGCACCCGGGCACCGGTCACCAGGCCCGTCCCCTCCAGGGCGGCGAGGCCCTGCCGTACGGCGGGCGGTGCGTCCCCGGTCAGCTCGGCGACGCGCTCCGCGGTGGCGGCCTCGTCCAGCAGCGCGGCGGCCTGCGCGACCAGGGACGCGGTCGGGCCCGCCCGGTGCAGACAGGCGCGGACCGCCTGCGCGAAGGGGCCGCCGGGTTCGGGCGCGGGCGCGAGGGCGGGCTGGGGCCCGGCGGTGGTGCCGGCGGTGGACTGTTCCTCCAGCAGGGCGCGGAGCAGGAGCGGGTTCCCGCCGCTGGCCTCGTACAGCGACGGCCCCTGGGCGGCCCGGCCGGCGGCTTCGGCGAGCGTGGTCACCTCGGCGCGGGTGAGCCGCTCCAGCCGGATCCGGCGGAAGGTGGGCTGGCGCATCAGCTCGGTCGTGAAGGAAGGGTGGCCCGCCTCGTGGTGGACCGTGCCGGCGACCAGCAGCAGGATGCGGGCGGGGCGCGCGTACCGCGCCAGGTACTGGAGGAAGGCCAGGGACTCGTCGTCGGCGTAGTGGATGTCGTCCACGCACAGCACCACCGGGCTGCCCTCGCTGACCTCCCGCAGTTCGGTGCAGAAGGCCTGCATGTCCTCGATGCGTGCCGCGCGGTCCGCGGCGCCCTCCGGCAGCGCGAGCACCTGGTGGCTGCCGACGAGCTGGCGCAGCACCCCGTACGGCGTCCGGCGCTCCGCGGGGAAGCCGGTCGCGCACAGCACCACCGCACCGGTGGCCGCGGCCTGCTCGACCAGCGCGTGGACGAGCGTGCTCTTGCCGCACCCCGTGGGCCCCTCCACCAGGACGGTGCGGGAGTGGCCCGCGGTGCAGTCCGTGAGGGACTCGGTCAACGTAGTGAGCGCCGCAGTCCTGCCGACCAACGTCATAGTCGCCCCGTCTCGGTTGGTCCACCCCTAACCTGCACCAGCGTGGACAGACCCCCTATAGGGGTGGTGGAGCCGTGGCGGATTCGCGCTACGGAAGGGTCAGGGCTCGGTCCGCACCAGACCGGCGTCGCGCAGTTCGTCGACCCAGATGTCCAGATCGGCGCGGGTGTTGGCGGGCGCGGTGCCCCACAGCCCGGCGAGCATCCGGGCGGCGGCGGCCACGTCGCCGTCGTGCTGGCGCAGGGCGAGCCACATCGCCGTACCGACGGGACCGCACCGGACCGGGCGGCCCGGGGCAGCCGGCCGCGGTACCACGTCCAGGCGCCCGTGCGCATCGACACTGACGCAAAGTCCGGGCACCGGTCGAACACGCACACGCATCTCCCAACCGCGAGCGGCCCACGGCTCTCACGGTCGACGGTTTCGTACGCGGCGACGTACACCGGAAAACAAATGCCGTCCGGGGCGCCATGGGGGCGAGAGCACCGAATCCATCGTGGTGCGTACGGTCATGAGTGGCAACTGTCCGGACCCCCTACAGGGTCGCGCGTGACCGGCCGTGATGTAGGGGTCCGCCGCGCGTTTCACCACTGCGCCCCCGGTGGCCGGGAGTGGGTGAACGAAACCGGCCGAATGGCTTCCCGAATTTCGGTGGGAATTGGCCGAATGGCATCGAGGGTGTTTGCGCCCGGCATTGCAGGCCGGAGACGAATTCACCCTGAAGCCCCCGAGTTTCACCCGTTCTCCAACGGTTCTCCACCCGGCGCGAGCATTCTCCCGGTGACAGATGCACGGGATCCCCAGCCATGCGGAAGGACATCCGGTCATGGTGCCGACGCTGACCGAGCCCCTCAGCGGGGCGCTGCACGAGCTCCTCACCGCCCAATGCGTCCTGGAACGCAACAGGGAACTCGCCCTCGCGCTGGTCGCGGCGGGCAACCGGGGCGAGGTCAACCGGCTCACCCGCCACTGGGCCGGCGCCGGGGACGCACCGGGGTGGGCGCTGATCGAGGGGCTGCGACTCTCCTGCGAGAGCGTCCTCGCCGACGGCGACGGTGTCGCGCTGCGGCTCACCGCGCGGGCCGGGCGGGCGGTGTGGGCCCTCATCGCCGAGCTGCGCTTCGACGGGGCGGGGCGCATCGCGGAGTTCCACGACGTTCTGGTGCCGCGCGCGGCGATGGCCTGAGAGCTTGTCGCGCCACCGGCCCTGCGCCAGGTGCGGAGCGGGTGTCGAGCAGGCCTCGTGCGGGACTCCACCGGGACGCGACACGGTCGGGGGCCCCAACCGCCGTACGGGAGGAGGCCGTCCGATGACCCGGGTGTGGATGTCGTGGGTGGGCGGGGAGCGGGCATTACGGCGGGGGCTATTACGGCGTAATGGCGGTTCGGGCCCATCCGCCCTGCGCGGCGGGCCCGTTGTCCTCGACCGCGACGGCGACACGGCCGTGCTGTTCGCCGGCGGACGGGCCGTGCGGCCCGCCATGGTGCGCGCCCTGTACGGCACGTTCCCCGTCTTCCGAAGGGAGTTCGACGCGGCGTGCCGGGTGGCGGACGAGCGGCTGCCGCTGCCGCTGGCCGCCGTGGTGTTCGCCCCGGAGGGCGGGGTCGACGGCCGGCTGCTCCACCGGGCGGAGTTCGGCCGGGCCGCGCTGTTCGCCTACCAGGTCGCGCTGTACCGGGTGTGGCGGGACTGGGGTGTGCGGGTCGGCGCGGTCGCCGGGGACGGTACGGGCGCGCTCGCGATGGCATACGTCGCCGGTGCGCTCGGCCGTGACGAGGCCGTACGACGGGCCGTGACGGGACGCGGGCCGCGCGCGCACGGTGGCGAGCACGGCGAACGGGCGCTGCACGCCGTCGGTTTCCACCGGGTCCTGCTGTGCGGACCGCGCCGCAGGGACACCGCGACCGTGGGCCACGTCCCCGCACTGCTCGCCGACCTCTCCGAACTCCAGCTCAGCGGCGCCCCCTTCTGCTGGGAGCAACTGCGGGACCTCCGGGGGGAGATGCTGCTGGAGCGGGGCTGAGGGGCCGTCTTCCGCGTGGCGGGCCCGTCGCCCGGGATGAGCGCAGGTCGGGGATCGTTCGGGGGTCGCTGGAGAAAACGGTGGAGGACCGGGCGGCGGGTCTACCGTGACGGTGCCGAGCATGAGGAGGCCGTCATGGGGGAACGGCACGCCACCCTGCACGTACTGCCGTCGTCGGCCGAGCCGCGGGAGGAGCACGGATCCCCGGCCGGCGAGGAATGCCTCGCCGCCGCCGGCCACGCCTTCACACCGGTGACCCGGCCACGCCCCCGGACCGCGCCCCGCGTCTCCCCGATCCGCCCCGGCCGGGTGCACGTACGGAACCCGCTCCAACGTCGTTCGCCCTGCTGAGGCGTGTGGCACGACGCCCGGGTCGCAAGGGGGAGGGGAGGAGGCGGCGATGAGCGGTGAAGGACTCACCAGCGTGTGCGCGGTGCTCGATCCGGAGCGGGCCGACCGGGGTGCCGTGCAAGTGCACGGTCCGCTGGACGCCGCCGTCTTCCACCGCGCCCTGCACCGGATCGCCGAGAGCCATCCCGGCCGGAGCCTCGCCCGACCGCGGCTGCTGCGCCACGGCCCCGGCCTGCACACCGTCGAACTTCCCGACGCGGAGACCGGATCGACGCCATACCCGGTCGGTCTGCTCGCCGACCTGCTCACCGCGCCACCGCACCCGGCCGGGGACGGCCCGGCCGGGCCCGGGCACCCGGGTGGCGCGGGCACCCGGCCCTGCGGCACGCTGCCGCGCACCCAGGCGGTCACGCCCCTGCAACGGGAGCGGCTCGCCGACGCGCTGGCCCGGCCGGACCACCACGTCGAGCAACTGGCCTGGCGCTGGCACGGGCCGCTGGACACCACCCGGTTCACCGCGGCCTGGCAGGCCGTCACCGAGCGCGAGAGCGTGCTGCGCACCGCCTTCGTCTGGGACCCGCGCCCGCGCGCCGTGGTCTTCGACCACGCTCCGCCGGAGGTGGCCCGGCACAGCTGCGGCAGCGCCGCCCGGCGCGCCGCGCTGCGCGTCAGGGAACGCTCGCGCGGCTTCGACCTGCGCCGCCCCGGACTGCTGCGGGTGGCCCTGCTCGACGCACCGGCCGACGGGACGGCGCCCTGCACCGACATCCTGATCACCTATCACCGCGCCCTGCTCGACAGCTGGAGCGTGCGGCTGCTGATGCGCGAGTGCTGCCGCGCCTATGTGGCCGGCGGGGTGCTGCCCGGCGGCGAGCGCCGGCCCGACCTCGGCGACTGTGCACGCTGGCTACAGGGCCAGGACCTCACTCCGGCCCGGGACTTCTGGGGGCGGCCCGCCCACCGGCCGCCCGCCGGAGAACGGCCGCTCACCGGCCCGCCCGCCCCGGTGGGCAGCGGCGGCACCGGGCTGCACCGCGCCGCCCTGTCCCCGGCCGACACCGCGCTGCTGGCGCGCTGGGCGGTCCACTGGGGTGTCGCGGAGAGCAGCGTGCTCCAGGCGGCCTGGGCCCTGCTGCTCTACCACGGGTCCGGCAACGCCCCCGAGCCCGCCGTCGTCGGCTTCGGCCTGGGCTTCCCCGGCCGGGGGATGCTCCTGGAGGGCATCGAGGGGACTCCGGGGCCGTTCGAGAACGCGCTCCCGGTGTCCGTCCCCCTCGAACCCTCACTGGACCTGCCCGGACTGCTGGGCCGGCTGCGCGACCGGGCCATGGACATGGCCGCCTACGAGTGGGTGGCGGCCGCCGCGCTCGACGAGGACGGCGGACGTCCGGCGGGGACGGGCGGTCTGCTCTCCTTCGACTGCGGGCCCCGTCCCGAGGACGCGTTCGGCGACGCTCTCGCCGGGCAGGGCGTGTGGGTGGCGGAACAGGAGGTGGCCGGGGCGCTGACCGGTTACGCCGTCGGGATCCGGGCCGGTCACGACACGTCCGGCGGGCTGGTACTGACCTGCGCGTACGACCGTGATCTGGTCGACGGCGGGGCGGCCCGCGTGCTGCTGGAACACACCGTGCGGCTGCTGCGCCTGCTGCCGCGCCGGGCGGGGACGGCGACGACCGTCGCGGACGCGCTGGAGTGGTTGCAGGGGGCCGCGGTGCCCCGCGTGCCCGACGGCGCCGGTCCGTCCGCCTACCGGTCCCTCATGCCTCTGGTACCGCTGCGGTCCGCGTCGGTGCCCTCGGCGGCCACCGTGTGCCTGGTCGACGTGCCCGGGGCACCCCGCACCGGGCACTGGGAGCTGGTACGTCACTACCGGGGCCCGGAGGCCCTCACGGCGCTGCGCCTCACCGCCGCGGAGGGCGGACCGCGCGCCGCCGCGGCCCTCGGCGCCCTGTCCCGCTCCGGGACCCGACTGGTCCTCGGCGGCTACTCCGGCGCCGGCGCACTCGCCTGCGAACTGGCCCGGCTCGTCGCCGCCCACGCCGTACCCAGGCCCACCGTAGTGATCGGCGGGGGACCGGACGACCCGGACAGCGCCAGGAATCTGGCCCGGGCGCTGCGCGACGCGAGCGTCTGAGGAGTATGGGGTGTCGGGCTGTCGGGCCGTGCCGGGGTCAAGCCCGGGGAAGCTGTGTGCCGTTGACCGCGCGGGTGGTCGTACCGCCGCTCGTACCGCCGCTCGTACGGCCGGTCGTACGGTCGGTTGCGCGGGCCCGGTTGTGGCGGGCGAAGGCCCGTAGCGCGATCCAGGTCGCGGATGCCGCGCCGGCCAGCGAGGTCGCCGAGGCCAGACCGGCCAGCAGCCGGGCGTCGGCGCCGTCCACGGCGTCCCGCGGCGGCAGTGCCGGCGCCGGGGTGTGCCGGACGGGAACGGTGTCGGGGGTCAGGAACGGGGTCTGTGTCATGATCGCCTCTTCGGCCAGCCGATGTCGTCGTCGGCCGGCGCCCGCCGCTTCGGTCCCGCCCTGCCGACACGGCCCCGACGGGCAGCACGGCGTGCCAGAACCGAGTACTTCATGAACGACTCCCGTGAATATGACGGGGACAGCTCCCGTGAATACGACGGGACAGCGCGGAGCGCCGCCGACTTGGCGCTTGAGATACTGCCTGGATCCGTTCGAGACCCACTTGAAGAACACCTGAGAGTGTCGTGAGGTCCGCACGAGGACCAAGGCACCCCGCCTGGCAAAACATTGCCCGGGAGTTGCCGGGCGCCCTACGCTCGTCGCGGCTCCGGCGGCCCGTCAGATCCGCCCCGTGGCCCAACCGTCCGTGCGTCAGGGGGAATGGTCACATGCTTCAGCAGCCCGCGTTCGGCCGCCGTCTGAGGAAACTGCGCCAGGCCCGCGGGCTGTCCCAGTCCGCACTGGCCGGCGACGGCATGTCCACCGGCTACCTCTCCCGCCTGGAGTCCGGAGCCCGCCAGCCCACCGAACGGGCCGTCGCCCATCTCGCCCAGCGGCTCGGACTGGAGCCGGCCGACTTCGAGGAGCCGGCCGGCGGTTCGCTCGCCCACGCGCTGTCGCTGGTCGCCTCCACCGGGTCCGACGACGCCCTGGAGACCCTGCGCGAGGCACTGGCGGCGGAGGGCCACGAGGCGCCCGTGCTGCGCTGGCAGGCGCTGTGGCAACTGGCCCGGCAGCGCCGCGTCCAGGGTGACCACGCCGGCGAACGAAACTACCTGGAGGAGCTGGTCCGGCTCGGCGACGAGGTCGGGCTGACCGAGCTGCGGGTGCGCGGACTGACCCGGCTCGCCCGCTGCCTGCGATCCATGGGTGAGATCCCCGCGGCCCTCGACGCCGCCGTCACCGCACACCACCTCGCCCGGGACTCCGACCTCGGTGTGGAGGACCGCTCCGCCGTGCTGCTCGCGCTGGTCTCGGTGGAGGCCGAGGCCGGCCGGATGCCGGACGCCCGGGCGCACGCCGACGAGCTGACCGTACTGGTCAAGGGCCGGTCGGACGCGCTGTGGGCGGAGGCCATGTGGACCGCGGCCGCGGTACTCCTGCGGCAGGGCGACCACACGGCCGCGCAGGCCTGCCTCGAGGAGGCGCTGGAGAAGTTCAGCAGCAACGAGGACCTGGTGCTGTGGCTGCGGCTCCGTCTCGCGGCCGGCCAACTGCACCTGCAGAAGTTCCCGCCGGACCCCGAGGCGGCACAGCGGTGCGTCACGGCCGCCGAGCCGGCGCTCGCCTTCGTCGGCACGCCCGGTCTGCGGCAGGAACTGGTCGCGCTCAAGGCCGACCTCGCCTTCCTCACCGCACAGTACGACGACGCCCGGGCCCTGCTCGGCGAACTCGCCCTGGAGGAGCCGCGGATGACCTACCGCGACCGGGTCAGGCTGGACCTCCTGCGGCACCAGCTGCGCATCCAGTCCGGCGACATCGGCGGCGTCCAGGGGCTGCGCGCCCTGGCCGAGCAGGCGCAGGCGGACGCCAACATCGACCTGGCGGCGGAGGTCTGGCGCGTCCTCGCCGAGGCCCTGGCCCAGTCCCAGGTCCAGCGGTCCGCGGGCCCGGCCCCCGTGCAGGAGGCCACGCTGGGCGGCCCGGCGCCCACGCCGACGGAGAGGCACGCGTGAGGCCTACCGGCCCACGGGAACGAGGGACGCTCGGCTCCGCCTCATGGGGCCGCCGGCTGGGTCCGAGGAGCCTCCTCGACCGGGGCCGGATTCCCCGTCGTCAGTGAGCGCACCTGCCCGCTGCACAGCGCCGCCGCCGTCGCGAGGGTGGCCAGGGCGGCACCGCCCAGCAGGGTGGTGTGCATGCCGAGGCGGTCCGCGACGGGGCCCGCGGCCATCTCGCCGAGGGGGAGGGCCACGAAGGAGCCCAGGGCGTCGTAGGCGTACACGCGGGCCAGGCGGTCGGCGGGGATGTTCTCCTGGAGGGAGACGTCCCAGGCCACGCCGAACTGTTCCAGGGCGGCTCCGTTGACGAACATGGCCAGGCCCAGGAGCAGGGCGTTCGGGGCCTCGGCCAGGACCACCAGGGGTACGGACTCCAGCAACACCAGCGCCACGCCCAGCAGCAGCGCGTGCCGGACCCGGGAGCGGGCGGCGACGATTCCGCCGGCCAGCGCACCCGCCATCTCGGCGGCCAGTACCGCGCCCCACATGCCCCGGCCGAAGGTGTCGTCGGCGACGACCGGACCGAGCACCTGCACACCGCCCGCGATCACCGCGTTGACCACCATGAACTGAAGGACGACGATCCACACCCAGCTGCGTGAGGTGAACTCCCGCCAGCCTTCGCGGAGTTCCTGCAAGGGACGGGCCCGCTCCGCGGTCTTCACCGCGCCCGCCCGGGCCGTCGTCACGCCGAAGAAGCACAGGGCCGCGCCGCAGAACGCCACCGCGTTGCCCGCCAGCCCCCACCCGGGGCCGAGCACGGCCGCGACCACACCGGCCAGGGCGGAGCCCGCGATGGCGCCGAGGTTGATGCCCATGCGCAGCACGGCGTTGGCCGGACGGATCAGGCCGGCCAACGCCGTCTGCGGGGTGAGCGCGGCGGAGGCCGGCAGGGACAGCGCGGCCAGCGCGCCGTTGAGGGCGCTGAGCAGCACCAGCAGCGGGATCGACGTGGCGTCCAGGAGCACGCTCACGGCGATGGCGGCCTGCACGGCGGCCGCGGCCAGTGCGGAGCCCTGCAACACCAGCGAGCGCCGCACCCGGTCGGCGACCACCCCGCCGACCAGCAGCAGCGCCACGTTCGCCAGCGAGCGGGCGCCGACCACGACACCCAGATCAGTGGTGGAGCCAGTGGCGTCCAGCACCGCGAAGGCCAGGGAGACGGGAGCCATGGCGTTGGCGAAACAGACCAGCAGCCGCCCGCCCGCCAGACGGCGGAAGGAACGGTGTGCGAGCGGTGCCCACGGGCCCCCGCCCCCGTCGCCGGCCACGCCCTGCTCGCCCTGTGCCCCCGTGCCGGACATGCCCCCCGTGCTCTCCCTCCCGCGAAGTCCAGCGTGGACCAAGACGGTTGCCCGGCCACGTGTCCGGGACACGGTAGCCG
Source organism: Streptomyces sp. NPDC020299 (assembly GCF_044387825.1). Taxonomy (NCBI): domain Bacteria; kingdom Bacillati; phylum Actinomycetota; class Actinomycetes; order Kitasatosporales; family Streptomycetaceae; genus Streptomyces; species Streptomyces sp. NPDC020299. The sequence goes on along the minus strand of NZ_JBIRWL010000018.1, from coordinate 115,051 downwards.
GGCAGGCCCTCCTCGTGCCGCCTAGAAAGGGTCGCTCAGACGGTCGTTGATGTGGTCCAGGCAGAGCTCGTAGATGTCCTCGGCGTGGGTCTCGTACCAGCCGTCGGGTACGAAGGCCGTCGCCGGCCACAGGGCGTGGTGGCCGGCGGCGTCGGCGACGACCACGAAGGTGGCGAACTCGTCGGCGAACGGGTCGTCATCCGCCGGACGGTCCAGCACCCTGAGGACGCCGCCGGCGTCCAGGCGGGCGGCGCGGCCGGTGCGCCACATGCGGGCGGTGGAGCCGTCGGGGCCGCCGAACGGGTCGGGCAGGAAGCGTTCGCCGGTCGCCCCGGGTGCCCCGGCGTACCCCTGCGCCACACCCGCGCCCGCGATGTACAGGGTGCCGGTCTCCCCGGGGCCGACCGGCCGCAGCCGGGCGTCGAGGATGTAGGCGCGGTAGCCGGGGGCGGGCCGGGCGGGACTGCCCGGTCCCTGCTCGACGACCAGCCGGCCCTCCGCCCAGCCGCCGCTCACCGTCAGCTCGGCACCGTCGGAGCGGGCCAGCGCGATCAGCGCGGACAACTCGTCGTCGGCGCCGCCCAGCACCACCCGGGCACCCTCCCGCCGCAGCCAGCCCAGCACCTCGTGCGGCACGGCCCGGGACAGGGAGCCGTCCGGCACGTGCACCCGGGCGCCGGAGACCAGCGCGCCGAGCAGGCCCAGGGCGGCGTCCCCGTCGGGGTAGCCGTGCACCAGCCAGGCGGCGTCCGCCGGTTCGGCCAGCGTGGCCGCGACGACGGCTTCGGCGCCGATCGCCACCGTGCCGTCCTCACCGGTCACCAGCAGCACCGGGTCGTCCGCCCGGAGCCGGCGGGTCCGGTCGGCGTCGGTCACCGGCCAGTGCCCGGCCGAGGGCAGCAGGTCGGCGCTGTGGTCGCGGACCAGCCGGGCGGCGCCCGGCACGGCCGGCAGCAGCAGGTCGGCCGTCTCGTCGAGCAGCAGGACCACCGGGCGCAACGACTCCGCCAGGTCCAGCGACGCGTCGACCGGCAGCAGCGCTGCGCCCGTCTTGGCGACGGCGAGCGCGGCCACCGCGAACCCGGTCGGCGAGGACAGCGCGGTGAGCACCGAGGTGCCCGGGCCCGCGTGGTGCTCGATGAGGGCGTGCGCCAACAGGTCCGAGCGGGCGTCGAGTTCCGCGTAGTTCATGGTGGCCAGCGCGGGCGCCTGGGGGGCGCGGGCGACCTGCTCGGCGAAGAGCGCGGCCACGCCCCGCAGGGGGAGCGCGATGTCCGTGCCCGCCCAGATCCCGCCCTCGACAGCCGGGCCGGGCAGCAGCCGCAGCCGGCTCAGCGTGGTCGCCGGGTCGGCCAGGGCGGCCTCCAGTACGGCGGTGAGCTGGCCGGTGAGGGAGGCGGCCGCCGCCTCGCCGACCGTCTCGTGCTGGTAGGCGGCCGTGACGCCGATGCCCGCGGGCGCGCCCGCCGGGGTCTGCCGCTCGGTCAGCGTCAGCCCCAGGCCGGCGTCGGGCACCGCCAGTTCGGGCTGCTCCGGCTCCACGCTGAGCCCGGCCGCCTCGAACCGTCCGACGGCCTCCTGCAGCACGCTCAGTGAGACCCCGCCGCCCGGCAGCGCCAGGACCGCCTCGCCGTCCCGGTAGGCGGCCAGGTCCGCCGCCCGGACCCGGCGCAGCAGCTCGCCGAAGGACGGGTCGCCGGAGGTGTCCACCGACAGCGCCAGGACCCGCCCGAAGGGGCCGACCGCACCGCGCAGTCCCGCCCCGTCCCTGGCCGGGACCGGCGCGGCCACGGTGACCTCGCCGCTCACGCCGAGGCGGGCCAGCAGCGCGGCGAGCGCGGCGTGCACCACCATGAACAGGGTGCTGCCGTGCGCGGCCGCGAACCGGGTCAGCCGCTCGTGCAGTTCGCCGCCCAGCTCCACTTCGAGGGTGCCGTAGGAGGCGTCGTCCGTCTGCGGCTCACTGCCCGGCAGCGGGGTGGGCGGCAGGTCCCCGAAGATCGCACGGGGTGCCGCCTCCAGTCCGGCGGGGGAGCGGCGCGGTGTGCCGCCGGTGGCCCGGGCCCCGTAGGCCTGGGCGAGTTCGGCGGCCAGCGGCAGCTGCGACCACAGGTCGACGGAGGTGGCGGGCAGGGCGAGGTCCAGCAGGTGGTCGTCGGCGGACAGGCGGCGCAGCCGGGTGCCGGCCGATCCGAGGCGGGAGTTGCGCAGTGCCTCATGGCGGTGGCCCAGGTCCTCCAGGGCCCGTGCCAGCGCCTGCTCGTTCAGCGGGCCACGCAGCCGCAGGGGCAGCACCACGCTGTCCCCGCCCGCCGCGCCGGGGCCGGTGGCGGCGGCCGGGGCGTCGCCGAGGAGCGCCGCGAGGGCGGCCGGCGTCGGCGCCTCGTACAGTGCGCGGCCGCCCGGGTCGACGCCCAGCGTCTCGCGGACCCTCGACAGGAGCCGGGCCGCGGCCAGCGGGTGGCCGCCGCTTCGCGAGAAGTCGGTTTCGGCGTGCACCGCGCACCGTGGCAGGCCCAGCGTCTCGGCGAACAGGTCGCGGACGATCTCCTGGACCGGGGTGCCGGGCTGGGTGCCGGGGCCCTCGGCGGTGCGGGCCGGCGCGGGCAGCGCGGCGCGGTCCACCTTGCCGTGGGCGGTCAGCGGCAGTGCGTCCAGGGTCACCAGTGCCGACGGGATCATGTGCTCGGGCAGCCGCTCCCGCAGCCGGCCGCGCAGGACGACCTCCAGGTCGACGGTGCGGTCGAAGGCGGCCGGTGTGTTGGCGCAGTCCGCGACGGCGGTGGCGGGCGCCGCGTACACGCCGGTCAGCGGGCCGTCCGGGACCCGGACGGGGTCGACGAGGACGATGTCGAGGAGTTCGGCGCTCTCGTTGGACCAGGTCGGCAGGGCCCGGTAGCCGAGGCGCTCAGCGGCCGCGCACAGTGCCTCCGGGTCCGGGGCCGCCAGGTCCTGGGCGGCGAGGTCGATGCTCTCCATCGGGTTGTCCAGGGCCTGCGCCGCGGCGTACTCGTCGTGCACACGGCGGTTGGGCACGGCGGCCAGGCGCAGCAGGGCCGGCCGGTACCCGGCCAGGTACGCCTCGACGTCGGCGACGGAGGAGACCTCCTGGTCCCAGCGGACGACGGGCGCGGTGGCGAGGTCGGCGACCGGCTCCGAAGTGGACAGCACGGCCTCGTAGCGGTACCGGGTCAGCTCGTTGTGGTGGGCGCCGCGCTTGGCGCGCACGTCCACCGCGCGCACCGCGGGCAGTTCGCGGGCGAGGGCGGTGAACAGGGCGGGGGAGAGCAGCAGTTCGGTCTCCGTCGCCGTCCGCCGGTCGACGGAGCGGCGCAGCGCCTCGCGGCTGCGCCCGGCCGCGTCGGGCTGGGCGAGCTCGATGCCGGTCCCGAGGCAGCGGGCCAGGTCGAGGTTGCGCAGATCGCCCAGGAACAGCGAGCCGCCCGGGGCGAGCAGCCGCAGGGCCCGCTCGATCACGGTACGCAGGTAGGGAAGGCCGGGGAAGTACTGGACCACCGAGTTGATGACGACCGTGTCGAAGCGGCCGGCCGGCAGCCCGGTGGTGTCGTCGGCGTTCTGGCAGCGCAGGCGGACCTTGTCGCGCAGTACGGGGTCGGCCTCGGTACGGGCGGTGAGCGCGGCGACGGCGCGGGGTGAGAAGTCGGTCGCCCAGTACTCCTCGCACTCCGCCTCGCGGGCCAGGTGGCTCATGAGCAGGCCGGTGCCCACGCCGATCTCCAGAACGCGGCGCCTCGGCAGTTCGCGGATCCGGTCCAGGGCGGCCGTCTGCCACTCCCGCATGTGCTCCGCCGGGATCGGCAGGGTGTCGTAACTGCTGTTCCAGCCGGTGAAGTCGGTGCCGAGGTCGGCCGGTTCGGCGCCCTCGTGGAGGGCCTCGTGGATCTCCTGCCACTCGGTGACGCGGGCGTCCTCCTCGGCGGCGGTGACGGCGCCGGTGTCGGCGGCCGGGGCGGCGGGCACCACGTGGGCCACCAGTCGCTGGTCGCCGTCCGTGCCGTGCAGGGACACCACGGCGGTGGACACCTCCGGGTGGGCGGTCAGTATCGACTCGATCTCGCCCAGCCCGACATGGAGGCCGCGCAGCCTGACCTGGTCGTCCACCCGGCCCGCGAACTCCAGCGCGCCGTCCGCGCGCAGCCGCACCAGGTCGCCGGTGCGGTACAGAAGGCCGCCGCCGGTGAACCGGTCCTCGACGAACCGCTGCGCGGTCAGCTCCGGACGGTCCAGATAGCCGGTGGCCAGGCCCGGCCCGCCGAGCAGGAGTTCACCGGTGCCGCCCGGGGCGACCGGGTTGCCGTCGGCGCCCACGACGACGGTGACGGTGGCGCCGACGGAGCGGCCGATGGGTACCGTACGGTCGTCCTCGGCGGGCTCGGTGACCTCGTGCCAGGTGGCGAAGGTGGTCGCCTCGGTCGGCCCGTACATGTGCAGCAGCCGCTCGGGCGCTCCGGCCGCGAGCACGGCGCGCACCCGGCGCGGATCGCAGGCCTCGCCGCCGAACAGCACGGTGCGCAGGGGGGCGAAGGCGGCCGGCCGCTCGGCGGCGATCAGGTTGAACAGCGCGGTCGTCAGGAAGAGCACCGAGACGCCGTGCGCGCGGACCGCCTCCTCGAAGCGGCCGGGGTCGGCGACGGTGGCCCGGCCCATGCCGACCAGCCGGGCACCCGCGGTGAGGGTCGTCCACACCTCGAAGGTGACCGCGTCGAAGGCGGGGTTGGCGGCCTGGGCGACGACGTCGGAGGGCGTGAGCCGCAGGTAGTCGGTGGACCGCACGAGGTCGAGCACGGCCCGGTGCGGTACGACGACGCCCTTCGGCTCGCCGGTCGTGCCGGAGGTGTAGCAGACGTAGCAGGCGTCCTCCGGGCCGGCCGTCTCCTCGGGCAGCGCGTCGGAGCGGGCGGCGATCTCGGCGGCCTCCGTGTCCAGGGCGACCGCCTCCGCGCCCAGGTCCTGGTAGTCGACGGCGCCCGCGCTGTCGGTCAGCACCGCGCGGGCCGCGCTGTCGCGCACGATCAGCCGGCGGCGCTCGACCGTCTCGGCCGGGTCGACCGGGACGTAGGCCGCACCGGCCCGCACGATCCCGAGGAAGGCGGTCACCATGTCCGGGCCCGGCCTGATCGAGGTCACCACCCGGTCGCCGCGCCCGACACCCCGCGCCCGCAGATGAGCGGCGAGACGGTTCGCGGCGCGGCTCAGTTCCCGGTAGGTCAGGGACACGTCGCCGCCGTCGTACCGGGGAAAGGTGACCGCGGTGGCGTCGGGCCGCGCCTGCACTTGCTGCTCGATGAGGCCGGAGATCGACATCAGCACTCGCTCCTTACGACAGCCTTCCGGCTTGGCAAAACCTTGCCACGATATTGGCAAGGGGCCCCTGAGGCGGCGTCTTGGAGCAGTGGAGGGACGGTGGAATCACAGGTGGGAGGGGGCAGGATTGTGCCAAGAGGAGGGGGCGGGGTTGCCAGGCTCGCGGGCCGGACGGGAGCGGCCCTGCGCGTTGCCGAACGCGGGGCGTGGCTGGGCCCGGGAAGTGGTCGCTGGAGACAGACGGCGAGGGCACGGGATGGCGGCCCGCCGAGTGGTGCAGCCGATCAAGCGGGCGGAATTCGCAGGGCGCGGCCCGAATCGCCTGAGCCAGAGGCCCTGTTGCGGCTCGCCGAGCGATCGGCTGCACCACGACGCGGGGCTCGACCGGGGCACGGTGGCGTCGCCGGTGAAGTACCCGCGTTCCGGGAACCGGGTCAGCCGTCGCGCTTCGGGTGCCGGGGCAGTCGGCGCAGGCCCGCGGCGGCCTGGCTCGCGGGCACGTGGTCCAGCGCCCGGCTGTGGCTCACCCGGTGGGCATGCCGACGCCGGTCACCCGGCGCGACTGGGCCCGGAGAACTGACCCGCGTCGGATTCGAGGCCCTGCTCAGCCCGAGATGAACACCGGTGGCGGAACGGCCTTGCCGACCCGTCCCGCGGCGGTACGTGCCGGGCGGCCCGGGCCGGGCCACTGCCAGGGCAGGCCCGTCGGGACCTGAGCCGTCTCGCGGGGCGACGGCAGGTCGAGCCGGATCCGGCGGAAGTGCGGCTGGCGCGTCAACTCCGGTGCGAACAAGGGCTCCCGGGCTTCGGCGTCGGTGGCGTCGGTGGCGTCGGTGGTGTCGGTGGCGACGGTGGCGACCAACAGCACAGGCGCCGGGCGGGTGTGCCGCACGAGGTGGCGGAGGTGGTCCAACGACTGCGCGTCCGCGTGCTGTACGTCGTCCAGGCACAGCACCACCGGCCCGTCGAGGGCGAGGTCGCACAGCTCGGCGCAGAACGTCCGCATCGCCTCGCCGGGCGGCAGGGCGTCCTCGGCACCAGCGCGGGGAAACGCCAACGCGGGCGCTCTGCTGACCAGTTGGCGCAGTACACCGAGCGGTGTCGGGCGCTCGGCCGCGGTGGCGGCGGCGGTGAGTACCAGCGCCCCGACGGCGGCGGCCCGTTCGGCGACGGTGTCCAGGAGGTGGCTCTTGCCGGAGCCGGCCGGGCCCTCGATCAGTACCACCCGGGAACGCCCCACCGCACAGGTGGCGAGGACCGTCTCCAGAGCACCGGTCACCGGTGCTCTGTCCGCCTCCGTCATGAGCCCGCCCTTCGCCACAGCCGTGCTGGTCCGGGCCAGGATGGGAGCAGTGCCTCTAAGCGAGGTGGAGCGGCGACGGAGGTGAACCGGTCTCTGCGCCGACTCCTCGGGAACGACCGAAGCCCCCGTGGCGGCCGGTGGCCGACGGGGGCTTCTCGGTGGGGCGTGGGTCAGACGGCGGCGGTGGTGGGCCAGCCGATGGTGTCCGTGTGCACGGTGGTGGCGGTGGCGGTGGTGGGCCAGCCGATGCCGTCCGTGTTCACGGTGGTGGCGGTGGGCCAGCCGATGCCGTCGTTGTCGGCGGCCGCGGTGGTGGCCTTGGCGGTGGTCGGCCAGCCGATGGTGTCCGAGGCGGTGGCCGTCTGCGCGGTGGTGGGCCAGCCGATCGCCTGTGCGGCCGAGGTGGTGACGCCGGTGGCGGTGAAGGCGGCGGCGGCGACGGCGGCGGTGGCGGCGATCCGGGCGATGCGGTTCATGGCTGGCTCCTCGGTGACAACTTCGTCTTCGGTGTTTGGCAACCTCTTGCCAAGAAGGTTGGCAACGAGATCTCGGGAATCGCTGGGGAATGGGTGGAGATACGCTCGACAGGGGCGCCAGAAACGCCTCAGAGCACTGGACGCGGCACTGAAGATTCCCTCAATGAGCTGCTCTGACCTGCGGTGATGAGAGGTCTTGGCACAAGTCGAGCTCATCTGGCAAAGCTTGGCAATTCCTCGAGATGCGCGCGGGACGGAACTGAGAGCCGAGCCGCCACTAGAGCCCCGCCTGAGCGCATGTTGCCAACCCCGCAGACCTGTTGGCAATGTATTGCCAAGAAAGCGGCAACACATTGTCCCGCAGCACGGGGGGAGGCCCCAGAGGTGAACGCGACGTCCCACGGTGAACGAAGGGTCCACCTGAACACGGCCGGACTGGGCCGGATGTCCGCAGCCGTCCACGCGGTGCTCACCGAGTGGACGCGCCACGACGACCGGTACGGCGCGCACGAGCTGGAGGAGCACCTCGACGACGTACTGCACCCCGAGGTCCACGCACGCCTCGCCGCCCTGCTCGGCGCGCCGTCCGGCGACACCGTGCTGTTCACCGGCGCCGCCGACGCGTACGCCACTCTTCTGGCCCGCCTCCCGCTCGGCCCGGGCGACCGCATCTGGACGACGCCCTACGAAGGCGTCGCCAACCTCACCACCCTCTTCGCCCTGCGCGACCGCACCCGCTGCGCCCTGGAGGTCGTACCGCTGCGCCCGGACGGCGACCTGGACCTGGACTGGATGGCCGCCCACATCGACGACACCGTCGCCCTGGTCTCGGTGACGCATGTCCCCGCGGGCTGCGGCATCGTCAACGCCGTGGAGGAGGTGGGGCGCATCCTCGCCCCGCACCGCTGCCTGTACGCCGTCGACGCCTCGTACTCCGTCGGCCAGCTCCCCGTGGACGTGGCCCGCATCGGCTGCCATCTGCTCACCGGGGACGGCTGGCGCTTCCTGAACGGCCCGCAGTCCGTCGGATTCGCCTATGTGGCCCCCAAGTTGAGGAAGGCCCTGGCCCCGCACGGCACCTGCCCGCAGGCGCCGCCGCACGGCGCGGCCGTCGCCGCGCTGAACACCGCCCTGGCCGAACACGCGGCGGCGGCCGGGCGCGAGGACCTGACGCCCGGCCTGCGTGCCGTCGTCGAGGAGGCACCCGGCACCGAACTGATCGCCCCCGGGCGGATCCAGTCCGGCATCCTCACCTTCCGCCACCGCGATCTGCCCGCCGCACAGGTGCGCCGGCAACTCGCGGCCCGTGGCGTCGTGGTGTGGAAGACGGTCGCCCAGGAGACCCCGCTGTATCTGCCCGGGCGGGGAGTCACCACCGCGCTGCGGGTCTCCGTCCACCACGACAACTCACCGCAGGACGTCGCCCGGTTCGGCGAGGCGCTCCAGGAGGTGCTGGCCGAGGGACGGCTCCGTCCGCTCGAGATGCCGCGTACCCTGTCCCCGGTGGCCCCTCCGGTCTCCAGTGTCCCGGCGGCCCCGGTGGCACGCATCCCGCTGCCGCGTCAGCGGTCGGGCCGGCGGCACCTCGCCCTGGTCTCCTCGGGGCAGTCCGGCACCAACCGCCTCGAGCCGCCGGCGTGACGGCGCCACAACCGCTGTCGAGCGGCGCTGGGGCGGCGGTGGACCGCACCTGAATTAGGGGTTTTCCGGCATTCATGCCGGGGTTCGAACGCCGGGTAATAGGGGTCGGGTGGCATTATGCTGCGTAATATCCGCCCACATACTGGGTCGCATGGCGAACCCCACTGTGCTCACGGAGCAATTACCGCCGATCCCCCAGGGAACCGGGAGTGATTTCTCCCGTCTGTCGCGCAGAATTTCCGAGGCGGGGCTCATGGATCGGCGCCCGGTCTACTACACCCTGCGATTCGGTGCGGTCACCCTCGCGCTGGTCGCGGGCTGCGTGGCGTTCGTCCTGCTGGGCGACAGCTGGCTGCAGTTGCTGGTGGCGGCCGGGCTGGCCGTGGTCTTCGGACAGCTCGGGCTCGCGGCCCACGACCTGGCCCACAAGCAGGTGTTCGCCCGCCGCCGTCCCAGCGAGATCGGCGGGCTGATCGCGGCCAACCTGCTGCTCGGCATGAGCTACGGCTGGTGGATGAACAAGCACACCCGCCACCATGCCAACCCCAACCACGAGGAGAAGGACCCCGACGTCGCGCCCAACCTCATCGTGTGGTCGCGCCGGCAGGCGAGCGTCGCCCGCGGGCTGCCCGCGTTCATCGGCCGCCACCAGGCCGTCCTCTTCTACCCCATGCTCACGCTCGAGGGGTTCAACCTCAGCGTCGGCAGCTTCCGGGCCCTGTCCAGCCGGTCCATGAAGCGGCCCTTCCTCGAGGGCGCGCTGCTCGTCGCCCACTTCGCCGTCTACTTCGGCGCCGTCCTCACCGTGCTGTCCCCGGGCAAGGCGTGCGCCTTCGTCGCCGTGCACATGGGCCTGTTCGGCATCTACCTCGGTTCGGTGTTCGCCCCCAACCACAAGGGCATGCAGATGGTCACCGACGGCCAGGAACTGGACTACCTGCGCCGTCAGGTGCTCACCTCACGCAACGTGCGCGGCGGCGTGTTCATCGACGCCTTCATGGGCGGGCTCAACTACCAGATCGAGCACCACCTGTTCCCCAGCATGCCCACCCCCGCGCTCCGCGAGGCCCAGCGGATCACCGAGCAGTACTGCGCCGAACTGGGCCTGCCCTACCACCAGACGGGGCTGATCGCCTCACACCGCGAGGCCCTGCGTCACCTCAGGAGCGCCGGCGAGCCCCTGCGCGCCGCGGCCCGCTGAGCACCCCGGCCGCTGCCTCCACACAGGTCCACCCCCCTCCACACAGCGGGCCGCCGGCGGAGATCCCGCCGGCGGCCCGCTGTGCCGGTGCCGGTCAAAGCCCCAGCTTCACCTGGGCGCCGCCGTCGATCTTCAGGTGCAGACCGGTGACGTAACGGGACTCGTCCGAGGCCAGGTAGACCACCGCGTGCGAGACGTCCCCGGGGGTGACGTACGGGATCGGCATGGCCTGGATGCCAGTGAAGATCGGCATCGCGTCCTCGCGGGTCGGGTTCTCCTTGTCGGGCATGAACGCCTGGTAGACCGCGTCGTTCAGGAGCATGTCCGTGTCGACGTTGGTCGGGTGCACGGCGTTGACCCGGATCGCCTGCTGGGCCAGGAGCTGGGAGAGCGTGTTGACGTACTCGACGAGCGAGTGCTTCGCGAAGCGGTAGCCGGCGAAGCCCGGACCGGCCTGCGAGACGTCGGCGTGCCCTGGCTGGAGCCCGACGATCGAGCCGACGACGATGATCGAGCCGCCCTCGCCGAGGTGCGGCAGCGCCGCGTGCACCGTGTTGAGGACACCCGACAGGTTGATGTCGACGGTGTCGACGTACGCCCCGATCGGGCGGCCCGCGCCGATCGGCAGGATGCCGGCGTTCGGGATCACCACGTCCAGGCGGCCGAGTTCGGCCACACCCTCGTCGATGGCCTGCTTCAGCGCGGCCCGGTCGCGCACGTCCGCGACCCTGACGACCGCGCGCTGCCCGGTCTTGCGGACCAGACGGGCCGTCTCCTCCAGGTCCTCCGTCCCGGCCAGCGCGTACTCGACGCTGCCGACCTCGCCGTCGCCGAGGTCGATGGCGATGACGTCCGCGCCCTCCTCCGCGAGCCGGACCGCGTGGCTGCGGCCCTGTCCCCGGCCCGCACCGGTTATTACTGCTACTTTTCCTGCCAGTCGGCCCATGGGGCCCTCCTTCGTATTCGGTGCAGTACACCGGAGTGCAATGACTCGCCTCATTATTGGTGCGTTCGCACCGCCCACAACGCGCCAATAACCCCTAAACAGATAGGGGGATGCCCGAAAAAAACGGCACACGGGGGCGCTCTCGCCACAGGGGGGTCTCCCGGCCGGCCGGGCGCGCGGTCCCCGCCCCCGGGCCCTCTCATGCAGTAGGCCGTGATGAGAGACAATCTTGTCGTGCTGTTCACGATTCTGGGGCCGATGGAAGCGCGTACCACCGCGGGCGAGCCGCTCGAGCTCGGCGGCGCACGGCTGCGGTCCGTCCTCGGCCTGCTGCTGGAGGACGTGGGCAAGGTGGTCTCCACCGAGCGGCTGATCGACGAGGTGTACGGCGACGAGCCGCCCGCGAGTGCCGCCAACGCGTTGCAGTCCCAGATCTCCCGGCTGCGCCGCCGACTCGGCGTCACCATCGAGTCGCTGCCGCACGGTTACCGCCTCGACGTCGACCCCGACGACATCGACGCCCACCGTTTTGAACGCCTGGCCCGACAGGGCCGCGAGGCGCTCGCCCACGGGGACCACCGGGGCGCCGCCGCCCTGCTGCGCGAGGCGCTCGCCCTGTGGCGCGGTCCGGCCCAGACCCAGGCCGCCGTACGCCTGGAAGAGCTGCGGCTCGCGGCCCTGGAGGACCGGATCGAGGCCGACCTGGCCCTCGGTGAATCGGACGCCCTGGTACCGGAGTTGGGGCAGCTGGTCGCGGAGTACCCGCTGCGCGAGCAGCTGTGCGGGCTGCTGATGCGGGCGCTGCACGCCGGCGGCCGGCGGGCCGAGGCGCTCACCGTGTACGAGAAGACCCGGGCCACCCTGGCCGAGGAGCTGGGCACCGACCCGTCGGCCGGACTCTCCCGGCTGCACCAGGAGCTGCTGCGTTCCGACGGCGCACCCGGCGGGATCACCCCGCGCGGCGTGCCCGGCCAGTTCACCAGCTTCGTCGGCCGTGACCAGGAACTGCACCGGATCCGCGAACTCGTCGCCAGCGCCCGGCTGGTCACCCTCATCGGACCCGGCGGCGTCGGCAAGACCCGGCTCGCCGTGGAGGCGGCCGGCCGGGAGCACGCCGACGACGTCTGCTTCGTGGAGCTCGCCCCCCTGGAGGACGGCGGCCAGATCCACGCCGCCGTGCTCACCGCCCTCGGCCTCAGGCCCGGCGCGGACGGCGGCCGCGGACCGGAGGAACGCCTGGTGACCGCCCTCGCCGAACGCCGGCTGCTGCTGATCCTCGACAACTGCGAGCACGTCGTCGAGGACACCGCCCGGCTGGCCCGGCGGCTGCTGGGCGCCTGCCCCGGCGTACGGATCCTGTGCACCGGACGTGAGGCGCTCGGCCTGACCGGCGAGGCACTGTGCCCGCTGTCGCCGCTGGAGCGCCGCTCGGCCGTCCAGCTGTTCACCGACCGTGCGGCGGCCGTCTCGCCGGGCTTCGCCCTCGACGCGGAGCGGGCCGGTGTCGTGGAGTGGATCTGCACCGCGCTGGACGGGCTGCCCCTCGCGCTGGAACTGGCGGCTGCCCGGCTGCGCACGCTGAGCGTGCAGGACATCGCGGCCCGCCTCGACGACCGGTTCAAGCTGCTCTCCCGGGGCGACCGCACCGCCGATCCGCGGCACCGGACGCTGCGCTCCGTCGTCGAGTGGAGCTGGGACCTGCTGGACGCCGACGAGCGGGCGCTGGCCCGTCGGCTGACCGTGTTCGCCGGCGGGGCCACCCTGGCCGCCGCCGAGGCGGTGTGCGGCCTGACGGACACCGAGCAGCTGCTCGACTCACTGGTGGGCAAGTCGCTCGCCGAGACCCGCGACGGCCGGGTGACCATGTTCGAGACGGTGCGCGCCTTCTGCGCCGAGCGGCTGGTGGAGTCCGGCGAGCAGGAGGAGCTGCGGCGGGCGCACGCCGCGTACTTCCTGGACCTCGCGCAGCGCGCGGAGCCGTGTCTGCGCCGCACCGAACAGGTGGAGTGGCTGACCGCGCTCGGTGCGGAGCAGGGCAACCTGGAGGCGGCACTGCGCTGGTCCATGACCGCCGACCCGCAGATCGCGCTGCGGCTCGTGGCCGAACTGACCTGGTACTGGTGGCTGCGCGGGCTGACCGTGGAGCACGCCACGCCCGCCGCCACGCTGCTCACCACCCTCGGCGAGCGGCCCCCGCCCGGACTGGACGAGGAGTACGCGCTGTGCGCGCTCAACGCCCACAACGAATGGGCCCTGGAGCCGTCGGGCGAACGGGCGGGGGCGCCCGCTGAGCACCAGTGGCTCGACCGGGCCGACGCGGTACTGCTCGGCATCCACCGGCCGCTGCGTCGGCCGATCCTGACCGTGCTGCGGGCACTGATCGCCGGGCCCGGGCGGCCCGCCGACGAGGAGACCCGGCGGCGGCAGATCGGCGCCGACCCGTGGTCACGGGCGGTCGGGCTGATGGGCGACGGGTTCCAGCCGTGGTTCGGCGGGCAGCCGGAGAAGGCCGAGGCCCAGTTCGCGACCGCCCTCGCGCACTTCCGGCAGACCGGGGACCGCTGGGGGATGGCCAACTGTCTCGACCCGCTGGCCACGTTCGCCGACTGGCGCGGGGACCAGGAGCAGGCGCTGGCCCATCTGGACGAGGCGATGGTGCTGGTCGGTCAGCTGGACGCGCCCGAGGAGATGGCAGGCCTGCTGTGCCATCGCGCCGACGCGCTGCTGCACTGCGGGGACCTCGAGCGGGCCGGTGCGGACTACGGGCGGGCCGCCGAGCTGGCCCGCCGGGTCGGCAGCTCCGACAAGGTCGCGGGAGCACAGCTGGGCCTGGGGGACGTGGAGCGACTGCGCGGCAACACGGCCGGGGCCCGCCGGTGGTACGAGCGGGGGCTCGCCTCCTGCGGGGACCACTGGTTCGGCGGGTCGCTGATACAGCGTCTGCACACGGGGCTGGGCCGTGCGGCGGAGGCCGAGGGCCGGCTCGAGGAGGCCCGCGCCTGGCACCAGCGGGCCCTGCGCACCGCGCTGGAGCTGCGCACCCCCGCGGACCTGGCACAGGCGGCCGAGGGTCTGGCGGGCCTCGCCGTCCTCGAGGGCGAAGGGGAGCGGGCGGCGCTGCTCCTGGGCGCCGGGGTGTCCCTGAGGGGCACGGCCGTCGCCGGCGACCCCGACGTGGCCCGCACCGCGACGGCGGCCCGCGCCTTGACGGGGGACCAGGCCTACACCGACGCCCACGCCCGGGGCCGGGTGCTGACCCTGGACGAGTCGGTGACTCTGTTGCGCGCACAGCGGTCACCGGCCTGACGCGGTGCCCGCCGGGGGGCTGCCGCCCCGGACCATCAATCGGCGGTCATCCGTCTGATGCGGGCCCACTGGGCCCGAAGGCCGCTCCGAGGCGGGCGGTGCCGTACCTGGGCACCGTCAGCACGGCTGGGTCGCCCGGGTGCAGGACGGGCACAGGTCCCCCTTGGCCTCGACGGGGCGGCCGCACGTGCCGTGCTGGCCCTCGCACTCGTGTCTGAGGCGAACCACCGCGTCCGAGGCCACGGTGTACTGGCGCGGCGTCGGCGTCTCGTCGTCCCATGACGTCCGCCGCTGGCCGGGGACCGGGGAGGCCATGATGTCGTTCAGCCGCTTCGCCACGATGGCGCTCACGTCCTTGCGCAGCTTCTCCGGGAGCGGCCGCGTCAGCAGCTCCCACAGCACCTCGTCCTTCCAGCCGCGGGCGAACAGCTCGTCGACGACCAGCCCCTGATCCTGCAGCGGCTTGCCGATGAGCGTCAGCTTCTGGTGCGCGTTGCCGAGCGACTGCAGGAACCGCACACCTTCGGTCAGGGGGATCTCTCGCTGGGGGGACCTCTTGCCGTCCGTCCCTCCCTCTGTCGCGGGAGTACCCGTGGAACCTACGGAGGGACGGACGGTTCCCTGATGGTTCTGTGGTGGTTCTCTGACGGTTAGGGGCTCAACTTGACCCCACCCCGGGCTCATCTTGAGCCGGAGGTCGGGCTCATCTTGACCCGGGGTCGGGCTCATCTTGAGCCCAGGGTCGGGCTCATCTTGATCCCTCAACAGGTCAGAGGGGGTGCCGGGGGGGACTAAGGGGTCGGGCTCATTTTGAGCCATCACCTGGTCAGCGCCCTGTGCAGTCCCCTTCGGCGGCTTCCGCTTCTTCTGTGGAAGGGGCGCCTCGGCGTCGAAGGTGATCCGCTCGACGACGTTGTCGTCGTAGTCCGTGGGCTTGCGCTTCATGGCGGCCAGGAGTTCGAGGTTCACGCGTGTGAGGTTGGTGATGGGCTCGCCCGTCTTCGGATCCAGGCGCCGCTGGGAGGCGATCAGGTTCTTCTCGATCAGCTTCTTCTTGACGCGCTTGACCGTGGCCGTGGACGTCCCGCAGTCGTCGGCGAGGCGCTGCTGACCCGGCCAGCAGTACCCGTGGTCGTCGGTCCGGTTGCAGTAGGCCACCAGGAGCAGCTTTTCCGATCCGTCCAGCCCTTCGGCCTCAAACACCATCGCGACGTGTTTGATGGTCACGCCCGCCCCCCGATCACGCGGTAAGCCGTCGGCGCGGCCGCACCGGTCGCTGTGCGGGAGGCAGTACGCTTGATCAGCGCGACGCCGTCCGGCCCTGCGAAGTCCGCGAGCTGGAGCAGGACCAGGCGCTCGACGGGGCGAAGAGCGGCGCGAGCGTTGCGCGCGGCGCGGATGCGGGTAGTACTCACGTGGACTCTCTCTGTCGTTCAGAGAGCAGGAACTGCGCATCGCGAATAGCACAGGCGGCGCGGAGACGAGCCGTCCGCGCCGAGCAGCCTGTATGCTCGGTGCTCAGCAGTCCCTACCCCCTTTGTTGCGGGCTGGGTAGGAAGTGGGGCGTCGACCGGGCCAGGTTGGCGCCCCTTCTGTATTTCTGCCGCTACTCTAAGTGTTGGCGGTCACACCTTACACCCGCGTCATTCCGTCGGTAGGATGGATGGCATGACGACATCGAAGACGCCTGCGAGGAGCAAGGTCAGCATCACGCTGCCTCACGACCTCGAACAACGCGCCAAGGCCGCCGGCGGTGACAACTTCTCGGCCTTCGTCGAGCAGGCTCTCGAGGAGAAGCTCCTCCACGACGGAATGCTCGAGTACGCGCGGCTGCGTTCTCAGGACTCTGCCGACGACCTCTACGAAGCCTCAGAGGCGGACATCGAGGCCGCTGCGTGAGGGAGATCCAGCGGGGGGCGGTGTGGCGTGTCCCCACCGTGGGCCGGGAGCGAACCGTCCTGGTCGTCGAGAACAACGCCGTGATCCGGCTGCACCCGGGCGGCATCCTGTGCGCCCTGGTCCAAGAGGCGGAAGACGCGCGCGACACCCTGGTGACGGTCCCCATCGAGCAGCCGGTGCGCGGCGTCGTCCTGGCCCCCGACATTGCGGCATTCCGCCCCCTGCGCTTCGAGCAGGGCAAGCTCCTCGGCTACCTCTCCGAGGCCGACATGGAGCGCGTCGACCGCGCCGTCCGTGCCGTTCTCGACCTGTAGGGCTCCGTCGTCTCCGTGTCCCCCTTGCGGGGGCAACTTACCGGGGGGCCTTGACCCAAGGCCCGACGGCCATGCGTCCGGTGCCGCCCTGTTCACCGACACGCGCTCCAGTGCCAGTGCGTTCTACCAGACCTGGAAGCGCTGCTCCTAGCCGTAGCCAGCACGGACGTGCCGAACCGGCTGTCGCCGGGAGCCGTTGTACGCTCCCGGCGACAGCTGGCTCAACCGGTCTGGCGGAGCCTCACCTTGTGAGCGTCGGCGGTGACGGCGTACCTGACGGGTGAACCTGCCTCCGTGGCCGAGCAGTACACGGCGACGGTGCCGCCGGGAACAGCGGGAAGAACGTCCTCGGCCTTGGTTTTCGCCCCGGCCAGGTGCTTGGCCCGGATCCGCTCGACGGTGGTGAAGGTGCCGTTGGATGTAGCCCTCCTGCCGAGCACCTTCTTGCACAAGGCGGCGTCTGATCTGATCGAGGCGTCCTCGCGCCACAACGCGACGAGCCGTCGGTGGCCGTCCAGGAACCGCAGCGTGCGGGTGGCGGAGCCGGCCGGCTTCTCCACGACGACGTACGCGGTGCGCGCGACCGCGTCCACGAGGTCGGGGGGCTGTGTGCTGAGCATCGGACAGGACTGGAAGCCCGGCGGCGGCAACATGGCGGTGAACGAGCCGTCCGCGTGCAGGGCGAAGCTGCCGCCGACCAGCGGGCCGCAGGCCCTGTTCACCTGCCATCCGTTCGGTGCGTCGTCCGCACCGATGACAAGGTTCGCGGGGATACCGCTGGCATCGCGCCAGGACGTGACGTCGCGACCGTCGATGCGTACGGCGGTCCAGCGGCCGCCGAGGTCTTGGGCGGTTACGGCCGCACTGCCGAATCTGGGAGTGGCCATGGTGTTGCTCCTGTCGTGACCAGCCTGCGTCGCGATCGCTGCCGATCCGGCAACGGCGACAACACAGGCGACGACACCGGCGATGGCGAGGTGACGGCGACGCCGCCGCCTGGTCCCCGCGCGGACAGCGGCGTCCACGTCGATGTGATCGGCCGGAGCACTGATGCTGAGGGACGCGATACGCGCGGCGAGATCTTCCGGCGTCTGGTCGTCTTTCACGATTCTCCTCCGAACTCGGCGGCTCATGCGGTCTCTGCCGGCCGCGTCCGCAACGCGGCGCGCAGAGCCTCGAGGCCGCGGCTCGTCTGGCTCTTGACGTTGCCCGTACTCGTCTTGAGCACGGCCGCGGTCTGCTCGACGGACAGATCCTCGAAGAAGCGCAGCACGAGTACGGTCCGCTGACCGGCAGGGATCGTCTGCAGGGCGGCGATCAGCTCGTCGTCACGCTCATCCATGCTGGTGTGCGGATGGGGGCGCAGGGTGGCAACATCCGCCTCGCTGATCTCACGTCGTGCCGGTCGACGCAGATGGTCGTTGTGGAGATTGCACAGGATCCGTCGGACGTAGGCACGCGGATCGCCGGCTGCCACCACCCTCCCCCACCTGGAATACAGCCGCCCTAACGCGTCCTGGACGAGGTCGTCGGCGAGGTACCAGTCACCGCAGAGCAAGAACGCCGTCGTCCGCAGGCGCGTACGGTGCTGGAGCACCCAGGTACGGAAGTCGGTCTCGCGGAGATGATCGGTCACACTCTTCCTCGTCTCACGCCTTCAGGCATCCCCTGCATCACAAGACCGATCCAAGTCCGCCTCTGCCTACGTCCTACACGGAAACCGGAGCGCCCGGGGTTGCACGCTTCCGCCAGACATGGCACGGGATCCGCAACAGCCAGGCTTCACTTCAGCCGTCAGCGTCCGCGCGGACCGGTCGGCGGCTGTACGGGCGCACCTGACAGGCCACGGAGTCCTAGCCCAGACTTCGCAGTGCTGCCGCTCCTTCACGGCTCGCTGGGCTGAGCCTGGGGCGAGGGTCACGGCCAATGGTCGGGCCCTCGCCGTTCCCGCAGATGCCCAGCGCTCCCTCATACCTGGTCACGGCTTGTTGGCCCCATTGGGTCCAACGGGGCCAACCCCGGGTCCTTGGCCTACAACGACTGTCCTTCCCGGGTAGAGCCCTGCGCGCTCCAGCGCTGCGGTGACGGAAGGGGGATCTGGGCGCGCGCGGGGTGCAGGGCGACGTGGTGCTGACGGCCGGCCTGTTCAAGGACTCGCTGTTTGGGGTCGAGGGCGGCGCGGCGGGCGGTTTCGGTCTGGACGGACGCCTGGACGCGCTGCAGTTGGCGCACCTGGTCGTTGTGGACGGTGGTCTCGCGGCCGGCGTGCCAGCGGTCTTCGCGCTGGGCGTCGACGGCCCGGGCCACCTGATCCGGGGTGGCTCCGAGCTCGCGCAACTTCTCGATCTTTTGGGCGCTCTCCCCGGTGCGGTACTGGCGGGTGAGCTTCTTGTTGTGCTTCGTGGCCTGCTCGACCAGCTTCCGGGCCCCCTCCAGGGCGTGGGCGAACTGCCGCTGGTAGTTGCTCAGTCGGGCGTCGTCGAGAAGGGTCAGGGGGTCGATGACCCCGGCGGCGCGGGCGTCCACCTGGTCGAGGAGGTCGCGCCACTCCGGGGTCATGGCCGCCCGCAGCTCGCCCTGGCGCTGCAGGAAGGCGGCACTCTCCTGTCCGGACCACGGACGTTGCCGCTCGGCGGTGATGACCTGCCTCGTGGCTACGGCCAGGTCCCAGGTGCCGTCGGGCCGGCGTTCATTGCGGTGCAGGACGGTGGGGCCGCGGCGCAGGACGTACACGGCGTGGCCGCTCTCGTCGAACCGGTCGGCGGTGTCCAACACCCCTTCGTAGGAGGCGTCGTGGATCTCGACCGGGGGGAAGCGACCGTAGCCTTCACGGTCCGGGCGGCGGGCCTCGTGCAGCCGGTAGACCATGCCCTGCAGACTGGTCGCCTCATGGACCGCGAGGAAGGCACCGACCAGCGCGTAGCCCAGGTAGAGGGCGGTGAGCATCTCGCGCACCCACCGGTGGCGGTACCAGCAGGGCGGGATCTCGTTGTGCAGCTGACGCCCTGCTCGCTCAGCATCCTCGCTTCGAGGAACTGTCCCGGAACAACGACCTGACCGCCACGGCGATCATCGGTGAGGAACTCGCCGGGCGCTGGTGGACGCGCAGTGCCCGGCTCGTACGCATCCAGCGGCTGGACGTTCTGGTCGACTCACCGCTGGGATTCGAGACGTGGGCTTCGGGCCGCTTCCGTGAGTTCGCCGGCCACGACGAGCGCCGGGCCCGCCTGCGCGAGTTGCGTACCTGGGTAGGCATTGACCGGTGGCTACGCGTCCTGCACGGCATGAGCGACGAAAGCGGCGAATACCTTGCGCGGAACCGACCGCAGCCTTGCGGGACGCGCCGCTCCTGTGTGTCGCCGTGTTCACCGGCCAGCCCGGTTCGCTCTCGGGCGCCGGACGGCCGGGGCGCTGACGGCAGTCGGTCAGGGGCGGTCAGCGGGCGGTGCCGGTGCGGTCAGCGGGGGGCGGGAGGCTCTTTCCAGAAGGCGACGACGCGGAGTGCGCGTCACCCACCGGAAGAGGAGCCCCCCCATGAACGAGCAGAACTTCACCGCCGCCGGCCGCCGTGTCCTGATCTCCGGCGCGAGCGTCGCGGGTCCCGCGCTCGCCCTGTCCCTGAGCCGCTACGGCTACGAGGTCACCGTGGTCGAGAAGGCCCCCGCTCTGCGCGGCGGCGGCTTCGCGGTGGACTTCCGCGGCGCGGTGCACCGTACGGTCCTGGAGCGCCTCGGCATCTGGGACGAGGTCAACCGGCACCAGACCCACATGGGCGAGCAGGTCTTCGTCGACGAGAGCGGCGCCGAGCAGATGCGGCTGGAGGCGTCGTTCATGAGCGGCGACGTGGAGATCTTCCGCGGCGACCTGTCCCGCATCCTCTACGAACGCACCAGGAACAATGTGGAGTACGTCTTCGGCGACTCCATCACCTCCCTCACCGAGACCGCCGACGAGGTCCACGTCACCTTCGAGCGGTCCGCCCCCCGCACGTTCGACCTGGTGGTCGGCGCCGACGGGCTGCACTCCAACGTGCGCCGGCTGGCCTTCGGCGACGAGTCGCGGTTCCTGCGCCACCTCGGCTACTACGTGGCCGGCTTCGACGCCCCCAACCACCTCGGCCTGGACCGCACCGCCCGCTGGTTCAACGCCCCCGGCCTCGGCGTCTGCCTGAACAACTACGGCCGCGACCCGCACACCGCGGGCGTCCTGATGGTCTTCGAGTCCGAGCGGCCCCTGCACTACGACCGTCACGACACCGCCCAGCAGAAGCGGCTCCTCGCCGGCCGGTACGCCGGCCTCGGCTGGGAGGTGCCGCGGATCCTCGACGCCCTGGAGCGGACCGACGACCTCTACCTGGACGCCGTCGCCCACATCCGCATGGACCGCTGCTCCCAGGGCCGCGTGGTCCTCCTCGGTGACGCCGGCTACGGCGCCACCATGGGCGGCATGGGCACCGGGCTCGCCGTGGTCTGCGCCCACGTCCTGGCCGGCGAACTGGCCACCCACCCCGACCACCGCGCCGCGTTCGCCGCGTACGAGGCCCGCATCCGCAAGTTCGCCGACGGCTGCCAGAAGACCGCCGGCGGCGCCGGACCGATGCTCGCGCCGTCCACGGAGTCCCGCATCCGCCGCCGCAACCGCACCTACAAGATGCTCAACTCGCCGCTGCTGGCCGGATACCTGGACCGTCTCACGGTGAAGTCGGCCACCAACATCGAGCTGCCGGACTACCCCCGCCCCACCCGCCTCGCACCGGTGCACGCGCGCTGATCCGCCGGTCCGCCCGTGATTTTCCGGCGGCACTCCAGAACAATTCGAGATGTTTGTGACGGCGGCTCACCGCTCCCCTTCCTAGGGGGAGATAGGGGTGTGACCGCCGCTGCACCTCCCATACCGTGGCTGTCGGGGTTTTCGGACCTTCCCTTTTCATGTACCGACCCACAAACTCAAATCGGGGGTGCGGCGTTGGTCGGCCACCTGTATCTGACGGATGAAGAAATCGGAATACATTCCGTCCCGCCCGCGCACGGAGAACTCGTGCACGGACTCCTGGACGACGCCGAGGCGAAAGCGCCGAACGCCCCCGCGGTCCGTGACGCGCACGGTGTCTGGACGTACCGCGAACTGGCCGCCCACAGCAGGGCCTTCGCCCGCTGGCTGAGCGACCGCGGTGTCCGCCGCGGCGATCGCGTCGTACTCCAGCTGCCCACCAGCCGCGAACTGGTCGCGATGTTCCACGGAGCCCTGCGCTGCGGTGCGGTCTTCGTACCGCTCAACCCGGCGATGAAGGCCTACCACCTGCGGCACGTCATCGACAACGCCGAGCCGGTCCTGGTCATCGGCGACGAGGCGAGCGCCGGGAAGCTGGCCGAGGCCACCACCCGGCCCATCGACCTGCTGGCCGGCCTGTGGCCCGAGGTGACCGGACTGTACGCGCGCGGCGCGGGGTTCGAGGACCCGGCGGTCCGCCCCGACGACGTGGCGACCCTCATCTACACCTCCGGCTCCACCGCCGCGCCCAAGGCGGTGATCTGCCCGCACGCACAGGTCGCCTTCGCCACCCGCGCCCTGACCACCGCCCTCGGCTACCGCAGCGACGACGTGGTGCTGTGCCGGTTCCCGATGTCCTGGGACTACGGCCTGTACAAGGTCCTGATGACCTGCGCCGTACGCTGCGAGGTGGTCCTCGCCGAACGCGACTCCGACCTGCAGCTGCTGCGCCGGATGCGCGAGGTCGGTGCCACCGTCGTCCCCCTCGTCCCCTCGCTCGCCACGATGATCGTCACCCTGGCCGAGCGTGCCCAGGGGGAGCAGGCACCCGTCCGGATGTTCACCAACACCGGTGCCGCCCTGCCGCAGGCCACCATCGACGCCCTGCGCGTCCACTTCCCCGGCGCCCGGGTGGTGCGCCAGTACGGGCAGACCGAGGCCAAGCGCATCACCGTCATGCCGCCCGAGGAGGACCGCGAGCGTCCCGGCGCCAGCGGCCTGCCGCTGCCCGGCACCCGGGTGCTGATCCTGGACGCCGACGGCAGGCCCGTCCCCGCCGGCGAGGTCGGCGAGATCGTCGCCGTGGGCCCGCACGTCATGCCCGGCTACTGGCGCAACGACGAGAACACCGCCAAGGCGTTCCGCACCGACCCCGCCACCGGCGAACGGCGGCTGCACACCGGCGACTACGGCCGCCTCGACGACGACGGCTACCTGTACTTCGAGGGCCGCCGCGACGACATGTTCAAGCGGAAGGGCTTCCGCATGAGCACCCTGGAGATCGAGGCCGCCGCCATGGACGTGCCCGGTGTCCGGGCCGCCGCCGCGCTGCCGCCCAGCGACCGGCACGACCTCGCGCTGTTCGTCGAGGCCGACCTCACCCCCGGCGCCGTCCGCAAGGAACTGGCCCGCCGCCTGGAGCCCGCGAAGGTCCCCGCGATCTGCAAGGTCCTCACGGAGTTCCCGCTCACCCAGCACGGAAAGAACGCCCGGCAGGAACTCGCCCTGCTGCTCGACGGGAGTGCGTCATGAGCCGACCCGCCATCGACCCGGCCCAGCTGGCCGGGGAGTACGGCACCCCGCTGTACGTGTACGACCTGGACCGGGTCCGGGCCGCGCGGCGCGACCTGTTCGGCTGGCTGCCGGAGGGCTTCGCGGTGTACTACGCCTTCAAGGCCAACCCGCACCCGGACCTCGCCCGGGCGCTGCGCGACGGGGACGGCCCCGCCTGCCGCGCCGAGATCAGCTCCACCGGGGAACTCGCCGCCGCCCTGGAGGCCGGCTACCCGGGCTCCGACATCCTCTACACCGGGCCCGGCAAGACCGACGGTGAGCTCGCCGAGGCCATCGCCGCCGGAGTGCGCCACTTCTCCGCCGAGTCGCTGACCGACCTGGAGCACATCGGCGCCGCCGCGCTCGCCCAGGACACGGTCGCCGACTGCCTGCTGCGCATCAACAGCGCCACCGCCGGCGCCACCACCAGCATCCGTATGACCGGCACCCCCACCCAGTTCGGCATCGACAGCGAGACCATCGCCGAACTCGCCCCGCGACTGCGGGAGGTGCCGGGCACCCGGATCGCCGGCCTGCACCTGTTCTCCCAGAGCAACGCCCGCGACGAGGCCGCCCTGATCGACGAGCTGACCCACACCATCGAGGTCGCCGCCGCCGTGCAGCAGGACCTCGGCGTCCCACTGCGGCTGATCGACATCGGCGGCGGATTCTCCGTGCCGTACGCCCAGCACGGCGAGCGCGCCCGCTACCCCAAGCTGCGCGGCGAGCTCGAGGCCGCCCTCGACGTGCACTTCCCGCAGTGGCGGGAGGGCACCGTGAAGCTGGCGGTGGAGTCGGGCCGCTACCTGTCCGGCGACAGCGGCACGCTCGTGGCACGGGTCAGCAACGTCAAGGTCAGCCGGGGCAGGAAGTTCGTCATCCTGGACGCGGGCATCAACACCTTCGGCGGCATGTCGGGCCTGGGCCGGCTGCTGCCGGTCACCGTGGCCGTCGAGGCGGGCGCCGAGACGGAGAAGGCCAGTCTGGTCGGGCCGCTGTGCACCCCCGGCGACGTCCTGGGCCGGCAGATCCAGGTGCCGGCCGGGCTCGCCCCCGGCGACCTGGTGCGGGTCGGCAACACCGGCGCCTACGGGCCCACCTCCAGCCTGCTGATGTTCCTCGGCCGGCCGGCGCCCGCCGAGATCGCCGTCAGCGGCGGCGAGGTCGTCTCCGCGACGCGCATCGAGCACACGCGCGTTCCGCAGCCGCGGGAGGCCGCCGGTGACTGAGCCGACCTCCCCCGGCGGCCGGCTCCCGGCCCTCGCCGACGGCCTTCCCGAACGGTCCCGGGGCACGGTGATCGTCTCCTCGGTCGCCTCCGACTCGCACACCTGGAACCTCGTCTTCCTGCAACTGCTCATCGAGGAGTGCGGCTACGACGTGGTCAACCTCGGCCCGTGCGTCCCCGACGAACTGCTGGTCTCCGAATGCCTCGCGCACGACCCGGAGATGGTCGTGATCAGCAGCGTCAACGGGCACGGCTACCAGGACGGCATGCGGGTCATCGAGCTGCTGCGGGACCGGACGGAACTCGAGGAGACCCCGGTCGTGATCGGCGGCAAGCTCGGCACGGACGGCCCGGAGGGCGTCAGCCGGGTGCTGGAGCTGACCCGGGCCGGCTTCGACGCCGTCTTCGAGGACGGCCAGGACCCGGTCGCCGACTTCCGCATGTTCCTCGAAGCCCGGCCGCAGGCCCAACTGACCCACGCCGACCCGATCGGGATCAGCGCATGACCGATCGCCTGCCGCTGCCGAAGACGGCCGCGGATCTCGCGGAACGCCCCGTCGACTTCGGCGAGTTCGTACGCCGCCGGAGCGCCGCCGACCGGCTCGTGGTGCAGCCCCGCATGGGCTTCGGCGACCCGGTCAGGATGCGCGAGGGCCTGCTCGCCACCAAGCTCGCCGACGGCACCACCGTGGGCACCCTCACCCTGGACAGCTACACCCGTGTGGGTGACCTCCAGGCGGTGGAGACGGCCCTGCGTGAAGGCATCAGCCTCAACGGCTACCCCGTCGTCAACCACCCGGCGGCCACCACCGCCGCGGTGCTCGAGGGCATCCGCGACGACACCTTCCCGATCCAGGTCCGGCACGGCTCGGCCACCCCGCTGGACATCTTCCGGGCGCTGTCCCGGCTGCGCCTGAACGCCACCGAGGGCGGCCCCGTCTCGTACTGCCTGCCCTACGGCCGCATCCCGCTCGCGGAGTCGGTGCGCAACTGGGAGGACTGCTGCGAGCTGTACTCCTGGCTGCGCGACGAGGGCGTCGAACCGCACCTGGAAACCTTCGGCGGCTGCATGATGGGCCAGCTGTGCCCGCCCTCCCAGCTGGTCGCGATCAGCCTGCTGGAGGCGCTGTTCTTCGCCCGGCACGGCATCCGCTCGCTGTCCCTGAGCTACGCCCAGCAGACCGACATGGGCCAGGACCAGGAGGCGGTGCTGGCGCTGCGCCGGCTCTGCGCCGAACTGCTGCCCACCCCCAACTGGCACATCGTCGTCTACGCCTACATGGGCGTCTACCCGGAGACCTACCGCGGCGCCCACCGGCTGCTCGGCCGCGCCGCGGCCCTCGCCGTCACCACCGGCGCGCCGCGGCTGATCGTCAAGACCGTCGCCGAGGCCCGCCGCATCCCCACCATCACGGAGAACGTACTGGCGCTGGAGTACGCCACCGCCATCGCCCGGGACACCGAGCCGGGCGACACCACGGCCCACGAGCACACCGACTCCCAGACCTACCGGGAGGCGCGGGCCATGGTGGAGGCGGTGCTCAACCTGAACGAGGACATCGGACAGGCGCTGCTGACCGCGTTCCGCCGGGGCTACCTCGACGTGCCGTACTGCGTGCACCCCGACAACGCCGGCCGGGCGCGCAGTCACATCGACTCCGACGGCAGACTGCGCTGGACCGAGATCGGAAATCTGCCCCTGCGCGGAATCGCCGAGCGGGCCTCCGTACGGAAAATCACTTCCACGGATCTACTGAAGGATCTGTTCCATATACGGCTCGCCTACGACGAACCGCAGGGCGGACTCGACGATCCACGTGTCGTGGAACTCGCCCGAAGTTAATGGCCCGGGTAGGGGCGGTTAGGGGTGGGGGAAGCGCTCGCCGCCGACCTAGAGTCACAAGTCCCGGTCTGCCACCGGCCATTCACCGATTCAAGTTTTTCCGCGATATCGCAACAGGGTGTGGAGTATGCAGATGAGCGGGTACGGAAGCTTTGTTTCTGACCTTGAGCGTGCCCGACTCGAGTCGCTTCCCCAGGGGGAGCAACTCCGCCTTCTGCTCGACCTGGTGTGCTCCCGTGCCGCGGAGGTCCTGCGGCAGATGACGTCCGGGGCCGACCAGGAGCAGCCGCGGGTGTTCGCGCCGGACCGCCCCTTCCGGGAGCAGGGCCTGGACTCGCTCGGACTGGTCGCGCTCCAGCAGCAGCTGAACACCGCCACCGGGCTGTCCCTGCCGCCCACGATCGGCTTCGACCACCCCACCCCGGCCGCGCTCGCCGAGCACCTGCGCACCGAGGTCCTCGGGCTGTCGGCCACCGCCGAGGCCGCCCCCGCGCCCGCCCCGCGGCGCGGTGACGCCGACGAGCCGATCGCCGTCGTCGGTATCGGCTGCCGCTACCCCGGAGGCGTGCGCTCCCCGGAGCAGCTGTGGCAGCTGGTCGCCGAGGGCCGGCACGTCCTGGAGCCGTTCCCCACCGACCGCGGCTGGGACCTGGAGGCGCTGTACCACCCCGACCCCGAGACGCCCGGCACCACGTACGTCCGGCACGGCGGGTTCCTGCCGGACGCGGGGGAGTTCGACGCGGAGTTCTTCGGGATCTCCCCGCGTGAGGCGCTCGCCATGGACCCGCAGCAGCGGCTCGTGCTGGAGACGGTGTGGGAGGCGCTGGAGCGCACCGGCACCGGCCCCGACACGCTGCGCGGAACCCGTACCGCCGTCTTCATCGGCGCCGAGCCGCAGGAGTACGGCATCCGGCTGCACGAGGCGCCCGACGGACTCGACGGATACCTGCTGACCGGCAACGCGCCCAGCGTCATCTCCGGCCGCGTCGCCTACACCCTGGACCTGGACGGCCCGACCCTCACCGTCGACACCGCCTGCTCCTCCTCGCTGGTCGCCCTGCACCTGGCCGTCCAGTCGCTGCGGGCCGGCGAGTCCACACTCGCCCTGGCCGGCGGTGTCGCCGTCATCGGCAGCCCGGGCGTCTTCACCTCCTTCAGCCGGCAGCGCGGTCTGGCCCCCGACGGCGTCTGCAAACCCTTCGCGGCCGCCGCCGACGGCACCGGGTTCGCCGAGGGCGTCGGCATCCTCGTCCTGGAGCGCCTCTCCGACGCGCGCCGCAACGGCCACCGCGTCCTCGCCGTGGTGAAGGGCTCCGCCGTGAACCAGGACGGCGCCAGCAACGGCATCACCGCGCCCAGCGGACCCGCCCAGCAGCGGGTGGTGCGCGCCGCCCTCGCCGACGCCGGACTGACCGGCGCCGACGTCGACCTGGTCGAGGCCCACGGTACGGGCACCACGCTGGGCGACCCGATCGAGGCGCACGCCCTCATCGCCGCCTACGGCCGGGGCCGGGACGCCGAACGGCCGCTGCGGCTCGGCTCGGTGAAGTCCAACATCGGGCACACCCAGGCCGCCGCGGGCGCCGCCGGCCTGATCAAGGTGATCATGGCGATGCGGGAAGGGGTGCTGCCGCGCACCCTGCACGTCGATGCGCCGTCACCGAACGTGGACTGGTCGGCCGGCACGGTCGAGCTGCTGACCGAGGCGCTGCCCTGGGAGCCCACCGACAGCCCCCGCCGGGCCGGCGTCTCCTCCTTCGGCGTCAGCGGCACCAACGCCCATGTGATCATCGAGGAGGCACCGCAGGACCCCGCCGGGGACGACGTGGCCGGCGCCCCCGGCGACCGGGGCAGGACCCGAGCGGTCACCCCCGCAGTCCCCGTCCCCGCTCCCGTGCCCGTCGCGTTCTCCGCGCGCGGTGAGAGCGCGCTGCGCGCCCAGGCGGAGCAGCTGCTCGGACTCCTGAGGGAACAGGAGGAGGTGGGGGCCGCCGCGCTCGGGCGCGCCCTGGCCACCACCCGGTCCGTGCACCGGCACCGGGCCGTGGTCGTCGCCGAGGACCGCGACGAGCTCGTACGGGCGCTGACGGCCGCCGCCGAGGGGACCGCCGACCGCGCGCTCACCCGGGGCACCGCCGACGGTGGCCGACTGGCGTTCCTGTTCACCGGGCAGGGCAGCCAGTTCGCCCGGATGGGCCGCGAACTCTACGCCGCCCAACCGGTGTTCGCGAAGGCCCTGGACGCCGCGATCGGCCACCTCGACCTCCAGCTCGAACGCTCCCTGTGGGACGTGCTGTTCGCCCCGGAGGGCTCGGCCGACGCGGCTCTGCTCGACCGGACGGCGTACGCGCAGAGCGCGCTGTTCGCCCTCGAGGTCGCCCTGTTCCGGCTGCTGGAGTCCTGGGGCGTGCGGCCCGACTACCTCGCCGGCCACTCCCTCGGCGAGCTGAGCGCCGCCCACGTCGCCGGCGTACTGAGCCTGGACGACGCCGCCACCCTGGTCGCCGCCCGCGGCCGGCTGATGCAGGCGCTGCCCGCCGACGGCGCCATGGTCGCCGTACAGGCCACCGAGGAGGAGGTCCGCGCGCACCTCACCGAGCGGGTGAGCATCGCCGCCGTCAACGGCCCCGACGCGGTCGTCGTCTCCGGCGACGAGACCGAGGTGCTGCGCGTCCAGGAGCACTTCACGGCCCAGGGCCGCAAGACCAAGCGGCTGCGGGTCAGCCACGCCTTCCACTCGCCGCTGATGGAGCCGATGCTCGCCGAGTTCGCCCGGGTCACCAGCGTCCTGGACTTCAGGCCCCCGGTGATCCCGGTGGTCTCCAACGTCACCGGCCGGATCGCCACCGCCGCCGAGCTGTGCTCCCCCGAGTACTGGGTCCGCCACGTCCGTGAGGCGGTCCGCTTCGCCGACGGCACCCGCGCCCTGCGCGAGGCCGGCGTCACCACCTTCCTCGAGGTCGGCCCGGACGCGGTGCTGTCCGCGATGGCCCCCGCCGCCGTCGCCGACGAGACCGGTGGCGAGGACCTGGCCTTCGTCGCCGCGCAGCGCCGCGGCCGCGACGGCCGCCGCGAGCTGCTCACCGCCCTCGCCACGGTGCACACCCGGGGCGCCGCGGTCGACTTCGCCGCCCAGCTCCCGGCCGGTCTGCCGCCCGTCGAGCTGCCCACCTACCCCTTCCAGGGCCGCCGCTACTGGCTGCAGGCCCCGGCCACGGGCGGCGACGCGGCGGCGCACGGCCAGATCGCCCTGGACCACCCGCTGCTCGGCGCGGCCGTCCCGCTGGCCGGCCGGGCCGGGGGCACCGTGCTCACCGGCCGCCTCTCGGCGCACACCCAGCCGTGGCTGGCCGACCACCGTATCTCCGGCGTCACCCTGCTGCCCGGTACCGCCTTCGTGGAACTCGCCGTGCAGGCCGGCGACCAGGTCGGCTGCGCACACCTCGACGAGCTCAACCTGCTGACCCCGCTGGCCCTGCCGCAGGGCGGCGGGGTGGCCCTGCAGGCCGTGGTCTCCGCCCCGGACGCCGACGGCCGCCGCGACCTCACCATCCACTCACGCGCCGAGTCCGCCCCGGACGACGCCCCCTGGACCCAGCACGCCGCCGCCGTCCTCAGCCCCGACCCGGCGCCCGCCCCGGCCCCCCTCCCGGGCCAGGGCCAGTGGCCGCCGGCCGGCGCGCGACCGGTCGACCTGACCGGCCTGTACGAGCGGATGGCCGAGCAGGGCTACGGCTACGGCCCTTCCTTCCAGGGCCTGCGCGCGGTGTGGCGGGCCGACGGCGAGGCCTACGCCGAGGTGGCGCTGCCCGCCGGTGCCGACGCCTCCGCGTTCGCCCTGCACCCCGCGCTGCTCGACGCCGTTCTGCAGTCCACCGACCTGGCCACCGACGAGCCGGAGTCCACCCAGACCCGGCTGCCGTTCGCCTGGACCGGGGTGTCGCTGTACTCCACGGGCGCCTCCGTGCTGCGTGTCCGCATCATTCCCGACGGCCCAGACGCCGCCGCGCTGAGCCTGTACGACACCACCGGCGCCCCCGTCGCCCGGGTGGACGGCTTCCTGGTCCGCCCGGTGGCCGAGGACGCGCTGCGCGCCGCCCGCGCGCACACGGAACTGCCGATGCGCCTCGACTGGTACGAGGCGCAGACCCCCGACACGGCCCAGGACGCCGGCCCGCGCCCCGCCGTCCTCACCGTCACCTCCCCGGCCGACGCGGACGTGCCCACCGCGGTACGCGCCACCCTCGCAGCGGTCCTCGACCGGCTCACCGCCCACCTGGCCGACGAGGACACCGAGTCCCGGCTCGTCGTGGTCACCCGGGGCGCGGTCACCGCCACCGGCGGCGACACCGTCGACCCGGTCCAGGCCCCGGTGTGGGGTCTGGTGCGCTCGGCCCAGGCGGAGAACCCGGGCCGGTTCGTCCTCCTCGACATCGACGCGGCCGAGGCCTCCCCGGCCGAGGTGGCCCTCGCCGCCGCCTCCGGCGAACCCGAACTCGCCCTGCGCGCGGGCCGCCACCTCACCCCGCGCCTGGTCCCCGGCGACCTGGCCGAACCGGCCGAGCTGCCCTGGGACGGCACCGGATCGGTGCTGGTCACCGGTGGTACGGGTGGTCTGGGCGCCCTGGTGGCCCGGCATCTGGTGGCCGAGCACGGCGTACGGCACCTGGTGCTGACCAGCCGCCGGGGCCCGGACGCGCCCGGCGCCACCGGACTCCGGGACGAACTCGCCGGACTCGGCGCCGAGGTCACCCTCGCGGCCTGCGACGTGGCGGACCGCGCGGCGCTGGCCGAACTCATCGCCGCCGTACCGGACGAGCACCCGCTGACCGCCGTCGTGCACACCGCCGGCGTCGTCGACGACGGCCTCGTCACCTCGCTCACCGCCGACCGGCTCGGCACCGTCCTCGCCCCCAAGGCCGACGCCGCCTGGCACCTGCACGAACTGACCCGCGAACTCGGCCTGAAGGCCTTCGTCCTGTACTCCTCCACGGCCGGCTACCTGGACGGCGCCGGACAGGGCAACTACGCCGCCGCCAACGTCTTCCTCGACGCACTCGCCCAGCACCGCCGCGCCCAGGGCCTGACGGCCACCTCCCTGGCCTGGGGCCTGTGGACCGGTGACCGGGGCATGGGCGCCCAGCTCGACCGGTCCGCCCTGCAACGCATCGCCCGCCTCGGCCTGGAGCCGCTCGGCCCCGCCGAGAACCTCGCCCTGCTCGACGCCGCCCTCACCGTCGACCGCGCCGTGCAGATACCGGTCCGCGTCGACCGGCACGCCTTGGAAGCCCGCACCGACGGCGTTCCCCCGCTGCTGTCCCGGCTGGCCCGCACCCCGGTGCGCCGTGCCGCCGCGACCGGCGCGCAGGGCGCCCCCGTCGCCGAGGGGCTCGCGCACTCCCTGGCCGTACTCTCCGAGACCGAACGCGCGGAGGCACTGCTCGACCTGGTCCGCACCCAGGTCGCCGCCGTCCTCGGCCACGACAGCGCCACCGCCGTCGAGCCGGGCCGGGCCTTCAGCGAGACCGGCTTCGACTCGCTGGCCGCGGTCGAGCTGCGCAACCAGCTCAAGGCCGCCACCGGACTGCGGCTGCCCGCCACCCTGATCTTCGACTACCCCAACCCCAAGGCACTCGCCGCCCACCTCGCCTCCCGCCTCACCGGCGACGGCACCGCATCGACCCGCAGGCCGGCCACCGCGGCCGTCCCGGTCCAGGACGACGAGCCGATCGCGATCGTCGCCATGAGCTGCCGCTACCCGGGCGGCGTGCAGACCCCCGAGGACCTGTGGCGGCTGGTCGCCGAGGGCCGCGACGCCGTCACCGCCTGGCCCACCGACCGGGGCTGGGACCAGAGCCTGTACGACCCCGAGCCCGGCGTCTCCGGCAAGAGCTCCAGCAACGAGGGCGGCTTCCTGCACGACGCCGCCGACTTCGATCCGGAGCTGTTCGGCGTCAGCCCGCGCGAAGCCCTCGGCATGGACCCGCAGCAGCGCCTGCTGTTGGAGATCACCTGGGAGGCCTTCGAGCGCGCCGGGATCGACCCGCGTTCCGTGCGCGGCAGCGACACCGGTGTCTTCGCCGGCGTGATGTACCACGACTGGATGACCCGCATGAGCGAGGTCCCCGAGGAGGTCGCCGGCTACATCGGCAACGGCAGCCTGGCCAGCGTCGTCTCCGGCCGCCTCTCCTACGTGTTCGGCCTCGAGGGTCCGGCCGTCACCGTCGACACCGCCTGCTCCTCCTCCCTGGTCGCCCTGCACTGGGCCATCCAGGCGCTGCGCCGCTCCGAGTGCTCCCTGGCCCTGGCGGGCGGTGTCACCGTGATGGCGACACCCGACACCTTCGTCGACATGAGCCGCCAGCGCGGCCTGGCCTCCGACGGCCGCTGCAAGTCCTTCGCCGCCGCCGCGGACGGCACCGGCTGGGGCGAGGGCGCCGGCATGCTGCTGCTCGAACGCCTCTCCGACGCCCGCCGCAACGGCCATCGCGTCCTCGCCGTCGTCAAGGGCACCGCCGTCAACCAGGACGGGGCGAGCAACGGCCTCACCGCCCCCAACGGCCCCTCCCAGGAACGGGTCATCGAACAGGCCCTGGCCACCGCCGGACTGACCACCGCCGACATCGACGCGGTCGAGGCCCACGGAACCGGCACCACGCTCGGCGACCCGATCGAGGCCCAGGCCCTGCTCAACACCTACGGCAGGCAGCGCCCCGAGAACGGCACCCCGCTGCGGCTGGGCTCCATCAAGTCGAACATCGGCCACACCCAGGCCGCCGCGGGCGTCGCCGGCATCATCAAGATGGTCGAGGCGATCCGCAACGGCGTCCTGCCCAAGACCCTGCACGTCGACGACCCCAGCTCCAAGGTCGACTGGACCGACGGCGCGGTGGAACTGCTGACCGACGCCCAGGAGTGGCCCGCCACACCGGGCCGCCCGCGCCGGGCCGGCATCTCCTCCTTCGGCATCAGCGGCACGAACGCCCACGTCATCGTCGAGGAGGCCACCGAGGAGGCGGCGCCCGAAACCGCCCGCCTCACCGCGCCCCTGCTCGCCTGGCCGGTGTCCGGCAAGACCCCGCAGGCGGTGCGCGCCCAGGCGGAGCGGCTGCGCTCCTACCTCGACACCCTGACCGACGACGACCTGGCCCCCACCGGCCTCGCGCTGGTGACCTCCCGAGCGACCCTCGACCACACCGCCGTCGCCACCGGCACCGACCGCACCGACCTCGCCCAGGCCCTGGAGTCCATCGCCACGGGCCAGTCCATCACCGAGGCGACGACCGGGAAGCTCGCGTTCCTGTTCACGGGGCAGGGGGCGCAGCGGATCGGGATGGGGCGGGAGCTGTACGACGCCTTCCCGGTGTTCGCGGAGGCCTTCGACGCGGTGCTCGCCGAGGTCGAGCTGCCGTTGCGGGAGGTGGTCTGGGGTGAGGACTCAGACCGGTTGAGCCGTACGGAGTTCACCCAGCCGGCGCTGTTCGCGATCGAGGTGGCGCTGTACCGGTTGGTGGAGTCCTGGGGCATCAAGCCGGACTACCTCGCCGGGCACTCGATCGGTGAGTTCGCCGCCGCCCACGTCTCCGGCGTCCTGTCCCTGGCGGACGCGGCGAAGCTGGTCACCGCACGCGGCCGTCTGATGCAGGCGCTGCCCGAGGGCGGTGCGATGATCGCTGTCCAAGGCACGGAGGACGAGGTACGTCCTCTCCTGGCAGAAGGCATCGGCATCGCGGCCGTCAACGGCCCCAACTCGGTCGTCGTCTCCGGCGTCGAGGCGGAAGCCCTGCGGATCAAGGCGCACTTCGAGGACCTCGGTCGTAAGACGACGCGTCTGAAGGTCTCCCACGCGTTCCACTCGCCGCTGATGGAGCCGATGCTCGACGAGTTCCGCGCGGTCGCCTCGGAGTTGTCGTACGGAGAGCCCTCCGTCCCGATCGTCTCCACGCTCACCGGCGAGTCCGCGACCGCGGCCGAGCTGGCCGACCCGGAGTACTGGGTCCGCCACGTCCGCGAGGCCGTCCGCTTCGCCGACGCCGTAAGGGTGCTGGCGGACAAGGGCGTCACCACGTACCTGGAGCTGGGCCCGGACGCGGTGCTGACCGCGATGGGTCAGCAGTCCGCCGAGGACGCGGTGTTCGTGCCGGCTCTGCGCCGCGACCGCGACGAGACCCGCGAGACGGTGTCCGCGCTGGGCCGGCTGCACGCGCTCGGAGTCCGCGTCGACTGGGCCGCCTACTACGGCGCCCCGGAGCACGTGCCGCCGCGCAGCGACCTGCCGACCTATGCCTTCCAGCGCCGCCGCTACTGGCTGGACGCCACCGGTTCCGGTGCGGGTGACGTCGGCTCGGCCGGTCTGACGGCGGTCGACCACCCGGTGCTCAGCGCCCTGGTCAGCTCGCCCGAGCCCGACGGTGGCGTCGCCCTGACCGGTCGGCTGGTGGCGGCGGGTTCGTGGGTGGCGGATCACGTGGTTCTGGGCAGTGTGCTGCTGCCGGGTACGGCGTTCGTGGAGCTGGCGGTGCGGGCCGGTGACGAGGTCGGCTGCGGCCGGCTGGAGGAGCTGACACTGGAGGCGCCGCTGGTGGTGCCCGAGCGTGGAGCCGTCCAGGTCCAGGTCGTCGTCGGCGGCCCCGACGCTTCCGGCGCGCGGTCCGTGAGCGTGTACTCGCGGGAGGAGGGTTCCTCCGGTGCCTGGACGCGGCACGCGTCGGGTTCGGTGGCGCCGGTGGAGTCCGGGGCGGAGTTCGATCTGGCGCAGTGGCCGCCGGCCGGTGCCGAGCCGCTCGTGGTGGAGGGTGCGTACGAGGCTCTGGCGGGCCGGGGTTATGGCTACGGGCCGGTGTTCCAGGGGCTGAAGGCGGCCTGGCGGCGTGGGGAGGACGTGTTCGCCGAGGTGGCGCTGCCGCCGTCGGCGCACGCGGAGGCGGCCCGGTTCGGACTGCACCCCGCCCTCCTGGACGCCGCCATGCACGCCGACCTGCTCGGCGAGGACGGCGCCGCCGAGGGCGACACCCTGCTGCCGTTCTCCTGGAACGGGATCACCCTGCACGCGGCCGGGGCCACCGAGCTGCGTGTGCACATCCGCCGGGTGCGCGGCGACGAGCTGTCCGCCATGTGGGTGGCCGACGCCACCGGACAGCCGGTCGCCACCGTCGAGGAACTGGTCTCGCGTCCGGTGGCCTCCGAGCAGCTCGCCGCGGCCGGCAACCGGCACAGCGAGTCCCTGTTCCGGGTCGGCTGGAAGGAGCTGCCGCTCCCCGAGACCGCCGCCGGAACCGTCGTACGACTGCCCGGACTCCCGCAACTCGGCGACGGCGTCACCGAGTTCACGGATCTCGCCGCCCTCGGCGCACGGGTCGCGCAGGACGGGGAGGCACCCGGCACGGTACTCGCACCGCTGGTGCCCACCGAGGGCGACGACGTCCTGGCGGCCACCCGCGCCCATTCCGCCACCGTCCTCGGCCTGATCCAGGCATGGCTGGCCGACGAGCGGTTCGCCGGCTCCCGGCTGGTCTTCGTGACCCGGTACGCGGTCGCCGCCCGGCTCTCCGACACCCTCGACGCGGCCCAGGCGCCCGTGTGGGGTCTGGTGCGGGCGGCGGAGGCCGAGAACCCGGGCCGGTTCGGGCTGCTGGACACCGACGCGCGGGACGAGTCCCTCGCCGTCCTGGCCGCCGCCGCAAGCTCAGGTGAGCCCGAACTCGCCGTGCACGGCGGTCACTTCGCCGTACCCCGGCTGCTGCCGGCGAAGCCCGGCGAGGACACCGCGCTGCCCTGGGACGGTACGGGGTCGGTGCTGGTCACCGGTGGTACGGGTGGTCTGGGCGCCCTGGTGGCCCGGCATCTGGTGGCCGAGCACGGCGTACGGCACCTGGTGCTGACCAGCCGCCGGGGCCCGGACGCGCCCGGCGCCGCCGGACTCCGGGACGAGCTGGCCGGACTCGGCGCCGAGGTCACCCTCGCGGCCTGCGACGTGGCGGACCGCGCGGCGCTGGCCGAACTCATCGCCGCCGTACCGGACGAGCACCCGCTGACCGCCGTCGTCCACGCGGCCGGCGTGACCGA
This sequence comes from Streptomyces sp. NPDC020299, assembly GCF_044387825.1. Taxonomy (NCBI): domain Bacteria; kingdom Bacillati; phylum Actinomycetota; class Actinomycetes; order Kitasatosporales; family Streptomycetaceae; genus Streptomyces; species Streptomyces sp. NPDC020299. Next base: position 78,961 of record NZ_JBIRWL010000018.1, on the reverse strand, counting down.
CAGCGCGCTGGTCGGCGAACTCACCCCGGAGCGGTTCGACACCGTGCTGCGGCCCAAGGCCGACGCCGCCTGGCACCTGCACGAGCTGACCCGCGAGCTGGACCTGAAGGCATTCGTGCTCTTCTCCTCGGCGGGCGGCCTCGTGCTCGCCGCCGGGCAGGCCAACTACGCCGCCGCCAACGTCTTCCTCGACGCGGTGGCCCACCAGCGCCGGTCCGCCGGACTGGCCGCCACCGCGCTCGCCTTCGGCATGTGGAACGTCGACACCGGCATGGGTGCCGTCACCGACGCCGACCTGGAGCGCATGCGCCGGCTCGGCCTGCCCGCCCTGGACGCCGCCGAGGCCCTCGCCCTGTTCGACGCGGCCCTCGCCACCGGCGCCCACCAGGTCATCCCGGTCCGCGTCGACCGGGCCGCGCTGGGCGCCCGTACCGACGAACCGCCGGCGCTGCTGCGCGGCCTGGTCCGCGGCACCGGCCGCCGTACCGCCCGCACGGCCCAGACCGGCGGCGCGGGAGGCTTCGCCGAGCGGCTGGCCGGACTGAGCGACGCCGAACGCGACCGCACCGTACTCGAACTGGTCCGCACCCAGGTCGCCGCCGTCCTCGGCCACAGCGGCGTGGAGTCGGTCAGCCCCGAGAAGGCCTTCCGCGAGCTCGGCTTCGACTCCCTCGCGGCCGTCGAGCTGCGCAACGCCCTGAACGCGGCCACCGGCCTGAAACTGCCCGCCACCCTGGTCTTCGACCACCCGAACTGCCGCGCCGTCGCCGCCCTGATCAAGGACAAGGCCGGCGCCACCGCGCCCTCCGGACGCCGGGCCCCGGCCCGCACCGCACCAGGGGCGGCGACCGGCACCGACGACCCGATCGCGATCGTCGGCATCAGCTGCCGCTTCCCGGGCGGCGTGCGCTCCGCCGACGACCTGTGGCAGCTGCTGCTCGACGAGCGCACCGCCATCACCCCGTTCCCCACCGACCGCGGCTGGGACCCGCAGGGCATCTTCGACCCCGAGCCGGGCACCCCCGGCCACACCTACACGGTCGAGGGCGGATTCCTGCACGACGCGGGCGAGTTCGACCCCGAGTTCTTCGACATCATGCCCCGCGAGGCGCTCGCCATGGACCCGCAGCAGCGGCTCCTGCTGGAGGCCGCCTGGGAGGCCCTGGAGCGCACCGGAACCGACCCCACCACGCTGCGCGGCACCCGCACCGGCGTGTACGTCGGCTCGATGTACCACGAGTACGCCACCCAGGCCGGTCAGGTCTCCGACGAACTGGCCGCCTACCTCGGCAACGGCAGCGCGGGCAGCATCGCCTCCGGCCGCGTCGCCTACACCCTGGGCCTGGAGGGTCCGGCCGTCACCGTCGACACCGCCTGCTCCTCCTCCCTGGTCGCCCTGCACATGGCCTGCCAGGCACTGCGGCAGGGCGAGGTCGACATGGCGCTGGCCGGCGGTGTCACCGTGATGCCGACGCCGGACATATTCGTGGACTTCAGCCAGCAGCGCGGGCTCGCCCCCGACGCCCGCTGCAAGTCCTTCGCCGCCGCCGCCGACGGCACCGGCTGGTCCGAGGGCATCGGCCTGCTCGCGGTGGAGCGCCTCTCCGACGCCCACGCCCAGGGCCACCCCGTGCTCGCGGTGATCCGGGGCTCGGCCATCAACCAGGACGGCGCCAGCAACGGCCTGACCGCGCCCAACGGCCCCTCCCAGGAGCGGGTCATCGAACAGGCCCTGAAGGCGGCCGGGCTCGGCACCGGCGACGTCGACCTGATCGAGGGCCACGGCACCGGCACCCGGCTCGGCGACCCGATCGAGGCCCAGGCCCTGCTCGCCACCTACGGCCAGGACCGCCCCGAGGACCGGCCGGTCTGGCTGGGCTCCATCAAGTCCAACATCGGGCACGCCCAGGCCGCGGCCGGCGTCAGCGGTGTCATCAAGGCCGTCATGGCCCTGCGCCACGCCTACCTCCCCAAGACCCTGCACGTCGACGAGCCCTCGCCGAACGTGGACTGGACGGCCGGCTCCGTACGGCTGCTGACCGAGGCCATGCCGTGGCCGGGGCACACCGGCACGCGCCGGGCCGCCGTCTCCTCCTTCGGGCTGAGCGGCACCAACGCCCACGTCATCCTCGAACAGGCCCCGGAACCGGCCAAGGCCCCGGACCCGGGGAAGGCCGCCCCGTCCGCTCCGCTCCCGCCCGTCCTCCCGCTCCTGCTCTCCGCCAAGAACGCCAAGAGCCTGCCCGCCCAGGCGGACCGGCTCCGCGCCCACCTGGAGGCGAACCCGGAGCTGAGCCCGCTCGACGTGGCCGCCTCCCTGGCGACCTCCCGCGCCGTCCTCGACCACCGCGTCGCCCTGACCGCGGCCGACCGCGACGAGGTCCTGCGTTCCCTCACCGCCCTGGCCGAGGGCCGCCCGGTGCCCGGAGCGGCCACCGCCCGCGACCGCTCCGACGGCCTGACGGCGTTCCTGTTCACCGGGCAGGGAGCCCAGCGGATCGGCATGGGCCGGGAGCTGTACGACGCCTTCCCGGTGTTCGCGGAGGCCTTCGACGCGGTGCTCGCCGAGATCGATGTGCCGTTGCGGGAGGTGGTCTGGGGTGAGGACGCGGACCGGCTCAATCGCACCGAGTTCACCCAGCCCGCGCTGTTCGCGGTCGAGGTGGCGCTGTACCGGCTGGTGGAGTCCTGGGGTATCAAGCCGGACTACCTCGCCGGGCACTCCATCGGTGAGTTCGCCGCCGCGCACGTTTCCGGTGTGCTGTCGCTGGCGGATGCGGCGAAGCTGGTGGTCGCGCGTGGCCGTCTGATGCAGGCGCTGCCCGAGGGCGGGGCGATGGTCGCCGTCCAGGCTGCGGAGGACGAGGTACGTCCTCTCCTGGCCGACGGTGTCGGCATCGCGGCCGTCAACGGGCCTACGTCGGTGGTGGTTTCCGGTGTGGAGGCCGAAGCCCTGCGGATCAAGGCGCACTTCGAGGCGGAAGGTCGTAAGACGACCCGTCTGAAGGTCTCGCACGCGTTCCACTCGCCGCTGATGGAGCCGATGCTCGACGAGTTCCGCGCGGTCGCGTCGGAGTTGTCGTACGGCGAGCCTTCCGTCCCGATCGTGTCCACGCTCACCGGTGAGTCCGCGACCGCGGCCGAGCTGGCCGACCCCGAGTACTGGGTCCGGCACGTCCGTGAGGCGGTTCGCTTCGCCGACGCCGTACGGGCCCTCGAAGCCGCCGGTGTCGGCACGTTCGTCGAGCTGGGTCCGGACGCCGTCCTGACCGCGATGGGCCAGCAGTCCGCCCAGGACGCGGTGTTCGTGCCCGCCCTGCGACGCGGACGGCCCGAGACGCGCGAGGTGGCCGCCGCGCTGGCCCACCTGCACGCGCTCGGCGCCAAGCCGGACTGGGCCGCCGTGTTCCCGGGGGCCCGGCGGGTGGACCTGCCGACCTACACCTTCGAGAAGCGGCACTTCTGGCTCACCCCGCAGGAGGCGCCCGAGGCCGCGGGCGCGGCCGACGCCACCGGGCTCGGTCTGGTCGACGCCGGACACCCGTTGCTGGGCGCGGTGCTCTCGCTGCCCGACGGCGGTGTGGTGCTGACCGGTCGGCTGGTGGCGGCGGGTTCGTGGGTGGCGGATCACGTGGTGCTGGGCAGTGTGCTGCTGCCGGGTACGGCGTTCGTGGAGCTGGCGGTGCGGGCCGGTGACGAGGTCGGCTGCGGCCGGCTGGAGGAGCTGACGATGGAGGCGCCGCTGGTGGTGCCGGAGGGCGGCGCGGTCGCCCTGCAGGTCGTCGTCGGCGGCCCCGACGCTTCCGGCGTGCGGTCCGTGAGTGTGTACTCGCGGGAGGAGGGTTCCTCCGGGGCCTGGGTGCGGCACGCGTCGGGTTCGGTGGCGCCGGTGGAGTCCGGGGCGGAGTTCGATCTGGCGCAGTGGCCGCCGGCCGGTGCCGAGTCGCTCGTGGTGGAGGGTGCGTACGAGGCTCTGGCGGGCCGGGGTTATGGCTACGGGCCGGTGTTCCAGGGGCTGAAGGCGGCCTGGCGGCGCGGGGAGGACGTGTTCGCCGAGGTGGCGCTGCCGCCGTCGGCGCACGCGGAGGCGGCCCGGTTCGGACTGCACCCCGCCCTGTTCGACGCCGCCAGCCACGTGGACCTGCTGGACGACTCCGACAGCACGGTGCTGCCGTTCGTCTGGAGCGGGATCACCCTGCACGCGGCCGGGGCCACCGAACTCCGCGTTCACCTGCGCCGGGTCGGCGGCGACGACGTGACCCGGCTGCACCTGGCCGACGCCACCGGACAGCCGGTCGCCACCGTGGAGAAACTGATCTCCCGGCCCGCCTCGGCCCGGCGGCTCACCGCCGGTGCGGCCACCGGCAGCGAGTCGGTGTTCCGCTTCACCTGGCCGCAGGGTCCGTCCCTCACCCCCGACAGTGCCACGCTGCCGGTGTTCGACGAGGTGCGCGACGCCGCCGAGGGGAGTGCCCCGCCGTACGTCCTGCTCCCCGTGCCCTCCGGTGACGGCACCGGAGACCTCGGCGAGGCGGCACGTACGGTCACGCTCGAGGTGCTCGCCGCGGCCCAGCGCTGGCTCAGCGAGCCGAGGTTCGCCGCGTCCACGCTTGTGGTGCGGACCCGGGGAGCGGTCGTGGTCGCCGACGGTGAGGACCCGGACGTCGCCCAGGCCCCGGTGTGGGGCCTGATCCGGGCCGCGCAGGCGGAGAACCCGGGCCGGTTCGTCCTGCTGGACACCGACGACAGCGAGGCCTCGGCACGGGCCGTCGCCGCCGCTGCCGCCTCCGGGGAGAGCGAGCTCGCGCTGCGCGAGGGACGGGCCCACATACAGCGGCTGGCCCCCGTGGCGGCGACCGGGGTGTCCGAGCTGCCCTGGGACGGCACGGGATCCGTGCTGGTCACCGGTGGCACGGGCGGCCTGGGCGCCCTGGTGGCCCGGCACCTGGTGGCCGAGCACGGCGTACGGCACCTGGTGCTGACCAGCCGCCGGGGCCCGGACGCGCCCGGCGCCACCGGACTCCGGGACGAACTCGCCGGACTCGGCGCCGAGGTCACCGTCGCCGCCTGCGACGTGACCGACCGGCAGGCGCTGGCGGACCTGATCGCCGCCGTACCGGACGAGCACCCGCTGACCGCCGTCGTCCACGCGGCCGGCGTCGTCGACGACGGCCTCGTCACCTCGCTGGCCGCCGGCCGGGTGGACGGCGTGCTGCGGCCGAAGACCGACGCCGCCTGGCATCTGCACGAGCTGACCCGCGAACTGGACCTGAAGGCCTTCGTGCTCTTCTCCTCCACTTCCGGCTTCTTCGACAACGGCGGTCAGGCCCCGTACGCGGCCGGCAACGTCTTCCTCAACGCGCTCGCCCAGCACCGCCGCGCCCAGGGCCTCGCCGCCACCGCGCTGGTCTGGCACCTGTGGGCCGGCGACGGCATGGCCGCCGACCTCAGCGACGCCGTCGTCGAACGCCAGCGGCGCCTCGGTATCCCGGCGATGGACCCGGGGGACGGACTCGCCCTGCTGGACGAGGCCCTCACCGCCGGCGAGGCACTGCTCGCGCCCCTCAAGCTGGACCGCGAGGCGCTGCGGGCGTCGGCCGAACCCCCGGCCCTGCTGCGGAACGTGGCCGGCACCCCGGCCGCCGCACCGCGCGGCCCGGTCCGAGCGGCCGCGCGCACGGCCCGGGCGTCCGCGCCCGAGAAGCCGAAGTCCCTGGTAGACGAGCTGGCCGGGCTCGACGAGGCCGAGCAGCTGCGGATCGTCCTGGACCTCGTCCGCTCCCACGTCGCACTGGTCCGGCACGCCGAACCGGCCTCGATCGACGTCCGGCGCGGGTTCACCGAGCTGGGTCTGGACTCGCTGGCGGCGATCGAACTGCGCAACGGCCTCGCGGAGGCCAGCGGTATCCGGCTGCCCGCCACGCTGATGTTCGACTACCCGAACGCCGAGGCGCTGGCCCGCTTCCTGCTCGAGGAGCTCGACCCGCCGGCCGTCGCGCCGGGCGCCGAGGCCGCGCCCGCCGACGAGGAGCCGAAGTCCCTGACCGAGGAACTCACCGGCCTGGAAGAGGCCGAGCAGTTCCGCGTCGTGCTGGACCTCGTCCGCTTCCATGTGGCGCTGGTCCGGCACGACGAGCCCTCGGCGATCGACGTCAAGCGCGGGTTCACGGAGCTGGGTCTGGACTCGCTGGCGGCGATCGAGCTGCGCAACGGCCTCGCGGAGGCCAGCGGTATCCGGCTGCCCGCCACGCTGATGTTCGACTACCCGAACTCCGAGGCGCTGGCCCGCTTCCTGCTCGAGGAACTGGCTCCGCCGACCGCCGACGAGGTGGCCCCGCCCGTGCCGGTGGGTGTCACCGCGGCGGCCGGCGACCGGCCGGGCGTCGGCGACCTGAAGGACATGGCGGTGGAAGACCTGGTCCGGGCGGCTCTCGGAGCCAAGTCCCCTGGAAACGAAGGCTGAAGGCGGACACGATGGAAGTCGACCAGATAGTCGAGGCGCTGCGCGCCTCCATGATCGACAATGAGCGGCTGCGCCGGCAGAAGGAGGAGCTGGAGCGGGCCGCCACCGAACCCCTCGCGGTCATCGGCATGGCCTGCCGGTTCGGCGGCGGCGTCGACACCCCCGACGACCTGTGGCAGATGCTGCTCGACGGCCGTGACGGCGTCACCGAGTTCCCCACCGACCGCGGCTGGGACGTGGAGGCCCTCTACGACCCCGACGGCGGCCCCGGCAAGACCATCACCCGCCAGGGCGCCTTCCTGCACGACGCCGCCGAGTTCGACGCGGACCTGTTCGGCATCTCCCCGCGCGAGGCGGAGGAGATGGACCCGCAGCAGCGGCTGCTGCTGGAGACCGCGTGGGAGACGCTGGAGAACGCCCGCATCGACCCGCTCTCCCTGCACGGCAGCGACACCGGCGTGTTCGCCGGGCTGATGTACCACGAGTACGAGGGCGCCAGCACCGGCGGCAGCCTGGTCAGCGGCCGGATCGCCTTCACCCTCGGCCTGGAGGGGCCCGCCGTCACCGTCGACACGGCCTGCTCCTCCTCGCTGGTCGCGGTCCATCTGGCGGCGCGGTCGCTGCGGCAGGGCGAGTGCTCGCTGGCCCTGGCGGGCGGGGTCACCGTGATGGTCGCACCCGAGACTTTCCAGTACTTCACCAAGCAGAAGGGCCTGTCCGAGGACGGCCGGTGCCGCTCCTTCGCGGCGGCGGCCGACGGCACCGGATGGGGCGAGGGCACCGCGATGCTGCTGCTGGAGCGGCTGTCGGACGCCCGCCGCAACGGGCGCCGCATCCACGCCCTCATCCGCTCGACCGCCCTCAACCAGGACGGTGCCTCCAGCGGCATCACCGCCCCCAACGGCCCGGCCCAGCAACGCGTGATCAAGCAGGCGCTCGCCCAGGCCGGGCTCGTCTACCAGGACGTGGACGCCGTCGACGCGCATGGCACCGCCACCCGTCTCGGCGACCCGATCGAGGCGCAGGCCCTGCTGGCCACGTACGGCAGGAACCGCCCCGAGGACCGGCCGCTGTGGCTGGGCTCCGTCAAGTCGAACCTGGGGCACACCCAGGGCGCGGCCGGCGCCGCCTCGCTGATCAAGATGATCCTCGCCATGCGCGAGGGCATCCTGCCCCGCACCCTGCACGTCGACGAGCCGACCCCGCACGTCGACTGGAGCGCCGGGAACGTGCGGCTGCTCACCGATCGGCAGCCCTGGCCGGAGACCGGCCGTCCGCGCCGGGCGGGCGTCTCCTCGTTCGGCATCAGCGGCACCAACGCACACGTGATCCTCGAGCAGGCGCCGCCCCCCGCGGACGCCGAGGCCGACGCGCCCGCCGCGGCGGCCTGACCCGGACGACGCGGACCACGCGCACCGTAAGGAAGGACGTGGGCCACATGGCCACCTCAGCCAGCACCGCCACCCTCGAGTACCGCGTCGACTCCGACGCCTTCCGGCAGGTGCTCTCCCAGTACTGCAGTGGCGTCACCATCATCACCGGTCTCGCCGAGGAGAGCGGGCGGACCGTGCCGGCCGGATTGACCTGCCAGTCCTTCTTCTCGCTCTCCCTGGATCCTCCGCTGGTGGCCTTCTCGGTCGCCAGGACCTCCAGCACCTGGCCGCGGATCGAGCCCTCGGGCGCGTTCTGCGTCAACGTGCTCAGCGCCGCCCAGCAGACGCTGTGCCGGTCGTTCGCCGTGAGCGGGTCCGACAAGTTCGCCGGACAGGACTGGCTCCCGGCCCCGGCCACCGGATCGCCCGCACTGCCCGGCTCCCTGGCCTGGATCGACTGCGCCGTCGACACGGTGCACCCCGGCGGCGACCACTGGCTGGTCGTCGGCCGGGTCCTGCACCTGGAGGCGGCCGACCACGAGGCCGATCCCCTGCTGTTCTACCGCGCCGCCTTCCGCCGCCCCGCGGCGGCCTGACGCCCGCGGCACCACCCGACCCGCGCCCATCCCAAGGAGCAGACACACCATGCGATTCGGTCTCATCTACCACCACCAGCTTCCCCGCCCCTGGCAGCAGGACAGCGAGGAGAAGATGTTCAACGAGTCCCTGGAGCAGATCGAACTGGCCGACAAGCTCGGCCTGGACTACGCCTGGGCGACCGAGCACCACTTCCTGGAGGAGTACTCGCACTCCGGCGCCCCCGAGGTGTTCCTCGGCGCCGCCGCCGCCCGTACCCGCAACATCCGCCTCGCGCACGGCATCGTCCAGCTCCCCTCGGCCGTGAACCACCCCGTCCGCGTCGCCGAGCGCATCGCCACCCTCGACCTGATCTCCGGCGGCCGCGTGGAGTTCGGCTCCGGCGCCGGCAGCTCCCAGCTGGAGCTGGCCGCCTTCGGCGTGGACCGCGAGAGCAAGAAGGAGCAGTGGGCCGAGAACGTCAAGGTCATCACCCGGCTGCTGACCGAGGCGCCGTTCAGCGGCCACAAGGGCCGCTTCACCGACGTGCCGCCGCGCAACCTGCTGCCCAAGCCGAAGCAGACCCCGCACCCGCCGATGTGGCTGGCGTGCAGTGCCCGTACCACCATCGAGGACGCCGCCCGCAACGGCATGGGCGCGCTGTCCTTCTCCTTCGTCTCCCCCGAGGAGGCCAAGGACTGGGTGGACGCCTACTACGGCATCATCCAGTCCGACGAGTGCAAGCCGATCGGGTTCAACGTCAACCCCAACTTCTCCGTGGTGGTGCCCTTCATGTGCCACCAGGACGAGGAGGTGGCCCTGGACCGCGGCCTGGACGGCGCCCACTTCTTCAGCTACGCGCTGATGCACTACTACATCTCCGGCGACCACAAGCCGGGCGTCACCAGCGTGTGGGAGGAGTTCCAGAAGAACCGCGCGAACGTGGGCCTGGTCCGCGAGCCGGCCGCCCCGGCGGGCGACGGCGAGGAGCAGTCCGAGGACGTCAAGAAGATGCTGGAGCAGATCACCTCGCTGCGCCGGGGCATCGGCACGCCCGAGCAGATCACCGACATGGTCCGCCGCTACGAGGCGGCCGGCGTCGACCAGATCATTTTCTCCGTGCAGATCGGCAAGAACCAGCACGAGCACATCATGGAGTCGCTGGAGCTGTTCGCCCGCGAGGTGCTCCCTGAGTTCGCCCCGCACCGCGACACCGTGGACGAGGCCAAGCGCGACCGGCTGGAGCCCGCGATCCGGGCCGCCCTGTCCCGTGTCGAGAAGAGCACCTCGGACGTCAGCGACTACGTCATCGTTCCGGAGCTGAGGGCCTGACATGACGGCGGACACCACCGTGGAGACCGGCTCCTGGATCCGGCGCTTCCACCCCGGTCCCGAGGGCGCGCCCCGCCTGGTGTGCCTGCCCCACGCCGGCGGCTCGGCGTCGTACTTCTTCCCGGTGTCGCGGCAACTGGCCTCCGTGGCCGACGTCCTGGCGGTCCAGTACCCGGGCCGCCAGGACCGGCGGCACGAGCCGTGCATCGACAGCATCCCGGACCTGGCGGACGCGCTCGCCCGCGAGCTGCTCCCGTACGGCGACCGGCCGCTGACCCTGTTCGGCCACAGCATGGGCGCCAGCCTCGGCTTCGAGGTGGCGCTGCGGCTGGAGGCCGCCGGGGTGACGGTGCGTCACTTCTTCGCCTCCGGGCGGCGGGCCCCGTCCACCCCGCGCGACGAGCGGGTGCACCTGCGCGACGACGACGGTCTGATCGCCGACATCAAGCGGCTCAGCGGTACCGACGCACAGGTGCTCGGCGACGACGAGATCATGCGCATGATCCTCCCGGCGATCCGGGCCGACTACCGGGCCGCGGAGACCTACCGCTGGACGGCCGGCCCGCCGCTGGCGTGCCCGGTCACCGTCCTTACCGGGGACACCGACCCGCATGTCACCGACGAGGAGGCGCGGGCCTGGGCGCGGCACACCACCGGCACATTCGAACTGAAGGTCTACCCCGGTGGTCACTTCTACCTCAACTCGCAGGCGGGAGCCGTGATCGCGCTCATCGACAAGACGCTGAGGGGGTGAGGCGGGGTCCGGGACAGGGGTAGCGCCCGCGCGGCTAGGGGTTGTTGGCCCCATGGGAAAGGCTTGACTTTGTCTTTGTCTTCGCTTTTCCGAACGCGACCCTCAGGAGACCGGATGACCGACGGACAAAGGCGGCCCGCGATGGCGTTGTGCGGCAAACGGGCCAAGTGGCTGGTGCTGCTCGGCTGGCTCGTCGTGGCCGTCGCCCTCGGGCCGCTCGCCGGAAAGCTCGACGACGTCAAGGACGAGGGCAGCACGGCCGCCCTGCCCCGCAACGCCGAGTCGGTACAGGTCCTGCACGAGCTGGAGAAGTTCCGTACCGACCACGACGTGATCGCCGCGGTGACCGTGTACAGCCGCGCCGCCGGCATCACGGGCGCGGACCGGGCCAAGGCCGGCAAGGACCGGGCGGCCTTCCGCGAACACCTCGCCGAGGGCGAGAAGATGCCGGCCACCATGGCCTCGAAGGACGGCAAGGCCCTCATGGTCGTCGTCCCCATGAACCGGGTGGACGGCGCCGCCACGGCCGACGAGATCAAGGAGATGCGCGCCACCGCCCGGTCCGGCGCGCCCGCCGGGCTCGACGTGGAGATCGGCGGTCCGGCGGGCCAGCAGAGCGACTACGTCGGGGCCTTCGAGAACCTCGACGCCAACCTGATGGCCATCACCGGCACCGTCGTGATCGTCCTGCTGCTGCTCATCTACCGCAGTCCGTTCCTGTGGCTGTTCCCCATCGTGGCGGTCGGCTTCTCCCTGGTGGCGACCCAGGGCACCACCTACCTGCTGGCCAAACACGCCGACCTGCCCGTCGATCCGGGCAGCGCCAGCATCCTGATGGTCCTCGCGTTCGGCGTCGGCACCGACTACGCCCTCCTCCTGATCTCCCGCTACCGCGAGGAACTGCACCACCACGAGGACCGGCACGTCGCCATGGCCGAGGCCCTGCGCAAGGCCGGACCGGCCGTCTTCGCCTCCGGTGCCACCGTGGTGGCCGGACTGCTCTGCCTCGCCGTCGCCGACGTCAACTCCTCGCGCAGCCTGGGCCTGGTCGGCGCGGTCGGCGTCCTGTGGTCCTTCGTGGCGATGCTGACCGTGCTGCCCGCCCTGCTGGTGATCGCCGGCCGCTGGGTCTTCCTGCCGTTCCGGCCCAAGTACGGCACCCCGCCCCGCTCGCACCGCAGTGTCTGGGGCGGGATCGGCGCCGCCGTGGCCCGGCGCCCGCGTCCCGCGTGGGTGCTCTCCTTCGTGCTCATCGGCGCGGCGGCGGCCACCGTGCTCGGCGTGCACGTGGGCATCGGACAGGCCGAGGTCTTCCAGGACAAGCCGGAGTCCGTGGTGGCCCAGGAGAGGATCGCCCGGCACTACCCGGCGGGCGCCTCCGGACCGGCCGTCGTCGTGGCCCGGTCCGACCGTGCCGACGCCGTGGTCAAGGCGGCCCGTGGCACCGCCGGAGTGGCTTCCGTGCTCACCCCCGCCAAGTCCCCGGACGGCTCGCTCGTCTCGATCGAGGCCGTCCTGAAGGACGCCCCCGACAGCGACGCCGCCGCCAGGACCGTCGACGCGCTGCGGGACTCCGTGCACGCGGTGCCGGGTGCCCGGGCCGTGGTGGGCGGCGTCGCGGCCGAACGGTCCGACACCGAGCGGGCCGCCGACCGCGACCTGCGGAAGGTCATCCCGCTGGTGCTCGGCGTCATCCTGGTGGTCCTCGTCCTGCTGCTGGGCTCGCTCGTCGCCCCGCTGCTGCTCCTGCTGACCGTGGTGGTCTCCTACCTCGCCGCGCTCGGCGCGAGCAACCTCGTCTTCGAGCGGGTCCTCGGACACAGCGGCGTCGACTGGACCATCCCGCTGGTGGCCTTCGTGTTCCTGGCCGCCCTCGGCATCGACTACAACATCTTCCTGATGACCCGGGTCCGGGAGGAGGCGCGGCTGCACGGCCACGAACAGGGCGTGGTGCGCGCGCTGGCGGGCACCGGCGGGGTCATCTCCTCCGCGGGCGTCGTCCTCGCCGCCACCTTCGCGGTGTTCGCCGCGATGCCGGTGACCAACATGATCCAGATGGGCATCGTGGTCGCCCTCGGCATCCTGGTGGACACCTTCCTGGTCCGTACGGTGCTGGTGCCCGCGCTCGTCCTGGACGCGGGCCGCGCCACCTGGTGGCCCGGCCGGCTCTTCCGCGACCTGGGCCGCCGCTCCCGGTCGACGGCCGTCGCGGGCGGTTACCCGGCGGCCTCGCGGACCGACGCCCGGCTGTGACGGCGACGGGGCCGCCACGGGCCCCGGATGGCGCGTCCGCCCCTCTGGTTTAGGGGGGCGGACGCGGTGTTTAGGGGGTCGAACGCGTGGCTCGAGCGGCCCCCGCTTGGTTTCAATCGGTACGTGGCCGAATCGGTGCGGACCAGGACACCGACCCATTCCACGGCCGGCCGATCCCGATGAAGGGAATGTCCTCCATCATGTCCATCGCGTCCACCGAGCCCACCTCGACCCGCCCCGTCGAACCTCTGTTCACACCGGTCACGCTGGGCGGCGTACCGCTGCGGAACCGCTTCGTCATGGCCCCGATGACCCGCAACATGTCCCCGGGCGGTGTTCCCGGGCCCGAGGTCGCCACGTACTACGCGCGACGGGCGCAGCACGGCGTCGGCCTGATCGTCACCGAGGGCACCGTGGTCGACCACCCCGGCTCCACCTACAACCCCGCCGTGCCGCACTTCTACGGCGACGAGGCGCTGGCCGGCTGGTCCGAGGTGGTCCGCCAGGTCCACGCGGCCGAGGGCAAGATCTTCGCTCAGCTGTGGCACGTCGGCCTCGACCCGCTCGCCGGTGAGGCGCTCGGCCCCGGCACCAAGCTGGTCGGCCCTTCCGGGCTCGTCGCCCCCGGCCAGCAGGTCACCGAGCCGATGACGCAGGAACAGATCGACGCCGTGGTCGCGGCGTTCGCACAGGCCGCCGCCGACGCCGAGCGGCTCGGCTTCGACGGTGTCGAACTGCACGCCGGTCACGGCTACCTGATCGACCAGTTCTTCTGGGCGGGCACCAACCAGCGCACCGACGGATACGGCGGTGGCATCGCCGCCCGCACCCGGTTCGCCGTGGAGATCATCGACGCCGTACGTGCCCAGGTCAGCCCCGACTTTCCGGTGGTGCTGCGCTTCTCGCAGTGGAAGACCGCCGACTTCACCGCCCGGCTGGTGGAGAACCCGCAGGAGCTCGAGGAGTTCCTCACCCCGCTCGCGGAGACCGGCCTGACCGCCTTCCACTGCTCGACCCGGCGCTTCTGGATCCCCGAGTTCGAGGGTTCCGACCTGAACCTGGCGGGCTGGACCAAGAAGATCACCGGCAAGCCGGTCATCACCGTCGGCTCGGTCGGCCTCGACGGCGACTTCGTCACCATGTTCGCCGAGGGCACCGGCGCGGCCACCGACGGCATCGGCGGCGTCCTCGACCGGATCGGGCGCGAGGAGTTCGACCTCGTCGCGGTGGGCCGGGCACTGCTCGGCGACGCCGAGTGGGTCGCCAAGATCCGCGACGGCCGGCACGACGAACTGAACCCCTTCAGCCCGGCCGCGCTCGCCACCCTCGACTGACTTGCCCTCACCGGGCCGGTGCGGGCGGTAAGGCCCTGGAGCGCAGGGCGCGTGGCGGCGGCGCCGCGGGTGCCCGCGTGAGCGGCGGGCGAGGTGGCCCGCGGCACGTGGTGGCCGGGCGGCGGAGGTGTGGTCCGTACCCCCGGCCGCTCCGGCGCCGCCTCCTGCCGTCCGCCCGGCGGCAAGGCCGCGCCGGGTCGTGGGGGGCCGCCGGCCCAGCCCCCAGCGGGGCGGGCCTGGAGGGGCCGGCCGCCCGGACCGCGGCCTCTGAGCGCGCCACCGCCGTAGGGAACTCGGCGGCGGAACTCGCCACGCCATGCGGTCCGTCGCCCCGGCCGCCCGCACCATCCCGCACCACCCGTACGCGCCCCGGGCCCCCGGCGGGGCACCGTTTCCACTCCTGCTCGAGAGGACACCGAACGTCATGTCCGACGTCGCCCAGGCCGAGGCCAGTCAGTGCCCGGCCCACGCCACCCCTTCCGCCGGGGACGACAGCGCCGCGCTGCCCTTCCCGTTCATCCGCTCCTGCCCGCTCAGCACGCCCGACGAGTACGCCCGACTGCGCCCGGAGCACCCGGCGACCAAGGTCCGGCTGCGGCTGTCGGGCAAGGAGGCCTGGCTGCTGACCCGCTACGAGGACGTCAAGAAGGTCCTCGGTGACCCGGGGATGAGCTCCAACGCCAAGGCGCCCGGCTACCCGTTGCAGTTCGCGGTGCCCGAAGAGGTGCTCCAGTTCATCAAGTTCCCGTTCTCCGCGCTCGACGCGCCCGAGCACACCGTCCAGCGGCGCCTGGTCATCCCCGAGTTCACCGCCCGCCGCATCCAGTCCCTCAAGCCGCGCATCCAGCAGATCGTGGACGAGCGGATCGACGCGATGCTCGCCCAGGGCGGCACCGTCGACCTGGTCAAGGAGCTGGCCGCACCGGTGCCCTCACTGCTGTTCTGCGAGATGCTGGGCGCGGACCCGGAGGACATCGACTACTTCCGGCGCTACTCCGAGGTCACGATGAACCGGGACTCCACCCAGGAGGAGATCACGGTTCTCTACACCGAGATGGACCAGTTCCTCGGACGGCTGATCGAGAAGAAGGAGAAGGAGCCCGGGGACGACCTGCTCAGCCGGCTCGTCGTCAAGAACCGCGAGGAGTCCAACCTCGAGCTGGCCGACCTGGTGTCCATCGCGCGCCTGCTGGTCGTGGCCGGCTTCGACACCACCGCCAACATGATCGGCCTGGGCACGCTGGTCCTGATGCAGAACCCCGAGGTGGCCGGCGAACTGCGGGCCGACCCGTCGCTGACCCGCAAGGCCGTCGACGAACTGCTGCGCTACCTCTCCATCGCGGACTCCGCGACCGTGCGCGTGGCCACCGCCGACATCGAGGTCGGCGGCATCACCATCCGCGCCGGCGAGGGCGTCATCGCCAGCAACGGCGCGGCCAACTGGGACGAGACGGTGTTCGAGAACCCGGGCACCCTCGACATCCACCGCGACTCCAAGAACCACCTGGCCTTCAGCTACGGCGCCCACCAGTGCCTGGGCGCCAACCTCGCCCGGGTCCAGCTGGAGATCGTCTTCAGCACACTGCTGGCCCGGATCCCCACCCTGCGGCCGGCCGTGCCGGTCGAGGAGCTGTCGTTCATGCACGGCGGCCACATCTACGGTCTGCACGAGCTGCCCGTCACCTGGTGAGAGGGGTCGACATGCGCGTCTCCGTCGACCGCGGCCGGTGCGTGGGCTCCGGCTCCTGCGCGCTCGCGGTCCCCGAGGTCTTCGAACAGAGCACCAAGGACGGCCGGGTCGTGCTGGCCACCGACACCCCGTCCGCCGAGCTGCACGAGGCCACCGAAGAGGCGGCCGACTTCTGCCCGGTGTCCGCCATCACCGTCACCGCGCCCTGACCAGCGGGACATGACACACGCCGACGGCCCGCACCCCCCCGAGTGAGGGGGCGCGGGCCGTCGGCGTGCGCGGTGGCCGGGCCGTCCGTGGCCGGACATGACACCGGTCGCCCGCGGGGGACATCGGGCGACCGGAGATCAGGGGGTGCCGGGGCGGCGGGTCAGGCGGCCTCGACCACCTTGGCCAGGCGCTCCAGGCCCGCGACCAGGTTGGTGCTGAGGAACTTGCCGATCGCCTCGCCGACCTCGGCGCTCTGCGGGCCGTCGAGGATCGCCGAGTGGGTGATCGTCACACCGCCCTTGCCGTTGTCGACGGCACGCAGGCTGGTGCGCAGGAACGTCTCGTCCTTGACGCCGGACTCGGAGGTGGGCGCCATGCACTCCAGGGTGAAGCCCTCGTTCTCCACGACGTCGACGAGGGTGAACGGCACCGGCTGCGGGTGGTGGCCCTGCTCGGGGTCCTGCTCGATCACGCCCTTGACGCCGGAGACGACCGGCCCCTCGACGCGGATCGTGCTGACGTCGTTGTACCACTCGCGCCAGGACGGCAGGTCGATGTAACGGGCCCACACCGCCGCCGGAGTCGCCTTGGCCTCCACGCTGTGTTCAAACTTCCACATAGTTACCTTCCACGTCTGACGGCCAGTGAAAACGCGGCGAACCGCAAGCCGGCCGACCGCTATTCCATGAAGTCACAACCGCTCCCGCCGTATCCAGTGCTGCGCCCCCCTAAGCATCTCCGGCCGAGCCGCTCAGCAGGAAACTAGGGGGACATATCAGGGACTTAGGGGGTCGGCCGTCTGGAGCGGTTGAGACACGGCTGGATTTAATGAATCGCCAGTGGATTCCCGTGAGGTCTCGGAGCTGAAGCGATGATAAAACTGCCGGAGCCGGACGGTACGCTCACGTCGTACCAGCCGAACCCGTCCCCGCGTGAATTCACCGCGGTGGGCACACCGTTCCGCGAGCGGTCCATCCTTGCGACGGCACACGTCGTCGGCGACCCCCTGGCACCCAACGAGCCGTTCGGCCCGCCGGTCGGCCCGCCGCCCGAGCAGCGCCTGGACTGGGACGCCACCCTGGCCTTCCGCCGGCACCTGTGGTCGTACGGCTACACCGTGGCCGAGGCCCTCGACACCTCCCACCGCGGCATGGGCCTGGACTGGCCGGGCGCCGCGGAGTTGATCCGCCGCTCCGGCGCCGAGGCCCGCGCGGCCGGCGGCCGGCTGGCCGCGGCCATCACCACCGACCAGCTCGACCCGTTCGCCCAGCACTCCCTGAAGGACGTCGCCGCGGCCTTCGAGCAGCAGCTGGAGGTCGTGGAGGAGGCGGGCGCGCAGGCCATCATCATGTGCAGCCCGCAGCTGGCCGCCGTGGCGCAGGGCCCCGACGACTACGCCGAGGTGTACGGCAACCTGCTGCGGCAGGCCTCCAAGCCGGCGATCATCCACTGGATCCTGCCGGAGTGGATCCCGTTCCACGCCGGCTACTTCGGTCACCAGGACCTGGACGCCGCCTACGACGCGCTGATCGACCTGGTCAAGCAGCACCGGGACAAGGTCGACGGCGTCAAGCTCGCCCCCGTCACCGTGGAGCGCCAGATCGAGCTGCGCCGCCGCCTGCCGGAGGGCGTCCGCTTCTACACCAGTGACACCGACGCCTACCCCGAGCTGATCCTCGGCGACGAGCAGGGCTTCAGCGACGGGCTGTCCCCGGTGTTCGACCCCGTCGCACCGCTCGCCGCTCAGGCGCTGCGCGCCCTGGACGACGGCGACGCCGCCACCGCCCGCACCCTGCTCGACGAGACGCTCGTACTCAACCGGCACGTCTTCGTCGGCCCGCTGCGCAGCACCCTCTTCTTCAAGACGGGCCTGGTCTTCCTCGGCTGGCTGGCCGGCCACGCGAGCCACTTCCGGATGGTGTGGGGCGAGCAGTCGGCCCGCTCCGTGCCGCACCTGGCGACCGCCTACCGGCTCGCGGACTCCCTCGGCCTGTTCCCCGACCCCGCCCTGGCCGAGCGGCGCATGAAGACCTACCTCGCCACGTGCGGGATCGAGAACTGACAGCACAGCCACGACAGACACAGCCACGAACAGACAGCACCGAGGACCACTGGCAGTGCAGGAAGGAAGCGCGCAATGACCAGGGCAGTAGTGCTCGGTGGCGGAATGGCGGGGGTGCTCGCCGCGGTCGCGCTGAGCCGATACGCCGACGCCGTCACCATCATCGAGAGCGACCGTTACCCGGACACCCCGTCCCCCCGCCGCGGGCTGCCGCAGGGACATCACAACCACATGTTCATGCGCGGTGGCGTCGAGGCGCTGGAGTCCCTGCTGCCGGGTATCACCGAGGAGCTGCACGCGGCCGGCGCCAAGCGCCGCGCGCTGCCCTCCGGGAACCTGACCCGCTCCGGCGAGGGCTGGTTCCGCCGTCAGCCCAGCTCCGCGTACGTGGTGCTGTGCAGCCGCGACCTGACCGACCACGTGGTGCGCGGCCGGGCCCTCGCCGACGAGCGGATCACCGTGCTGCAGGGCACCCGGGTGACCGGTCTGACCGGCAGCGCCGAGCGGGTCAGCGGGGTGCGGATCCAGCCGGAGGGCGAGGGCGAGCGGATCCTCGACGCCGACCTCGTCGTCGACGCCACCGGCCGCCGTTCCAAGGCCCCCGACTGGCTCTCCGGCATCGGCGTGCCGGCGGTGTACGAGGAGGTCGTGGACGGCGGATTCGCCTACGCCAGCCGTGTGTTCGAGGCGCCGCCCGGACTGCGCGACGACTTCCCCGGCGTCCTCATCCAGGCCCAGGCCGGCACCGGCAAGCCGGGCCGTGGCGCCGCGCTGCTGCCCAACGAGGGCCGGCGCTGGATCGTCACCCTCTTCGGCACCCGGGGCGCCGTGCCGCCCACCGACGAGGAAGGCTTCGTGGAGTTCGCGCGCGGCACCCGGCACCCGGTCATCGCCGAGCTGATCGAAAAGGCCCGGCCGGTGTCCGAGATCCGTCCCTACCGGGGCATGGCCAACCGCCGCCGCTACTACGAGAAGCTGCCGGTCCCGGAGGGCTTCATCGCCACCGGCGACTCGCTGATGGCGCCCAACCCGAACTACGGCACCGGCATGTCCCAGGCCGCCCGCCAGGCCGTCGCCCTGCGTGAGACGCTGCGCCGCCACCGCGGCCTGCGCCCCGGCCTGTCCCGCAAGGCCCAGAAGGCCCTCGCCCGGATCGCCGTCGCGCCGTGGGTGGCCGCCACCACCCAGGACCACTTCTTCCCGGACGTGGAGTCCAACGCCAAGCGCCGCCCGAGCCCGTCCCAGCAGCGCGTGAACGAGCGCGTCACCAAGGTCGCGGCGGAGAACGGACGGGTGGCCGAGGCGGTGTTCAACGCCGCGGCGCTGTCCGGCTCACCCCTGGCCATATTCGCGCCCGCGAACCTGCTGGCCATTCTGCGCGGGCCGCGCCTGCCGCAATTGACCGCGGCTCAAGCCATAGCCCAGTTCCCCGAATTCGGCGACATCCTGGACGCACACGCCCAGGAAATCGATCACGTCGGTTCCGGAAACTGACCATTCCGTTTCCCGGGCGCCCGTTTCCGGGTGCCCGGGAATTTTATGGAAGTCCGGCCCCCATACGGTCGTAGGGGTGCCGCAGGCCACCTCTGGGGTTGGCCCCCGGAGGCCGTATGAGTAGCGTCGTGGCCGTCCGCTGCCACAACGGAACACAAGCATGCGACACGGAGTCGAGGGGGTGGCCCGGGTGGGCGCTGAGGAATTCTCTGGGGTGATTCCGTGGATCGTCTCGGGGAAGAGCGCGAACGCGCTGCGGGCACAGGCCGAGAAACTGCGTGAATACCTGACGGACCGGCCCGGGGAACGCCCGGCCGACATCGGACTGTCCCTGGCGACCACCCGCGCCCGGCTCGGGCACCGGGCGGTGGTACTCGGCACCGGCCGCGAGGGTCTGCTCGACTCCGTCGCCTCGTTCGCCGGCAGCGGCACCGGAGCCTCGGTGGTGACCGGCGTGGCGCCCGGCGGCGAACCGCGGACCGTCTTCGTCTTCCCAGGGCAGGGCTCGCAGTGGGACGGCATGGCCGTCGAACTGCTCGACCAGTCACCGGTGTTCGCCGCCCAGATGACCGCCTGCGCGCAGGCCCTGGCCGAGTTCGTCGACTGGGACCTCATCGGCGTCCTGCGCGGACAGCAGGGGCAGCCGAACCTGGAGCCGGTGGACGTCGTCCAGCCGGTGCTGTGGGCCGTGATGGTCTCCCTCGCCGCGCTGTGGCGGTCCTACGGCGTCGAGCCCGCCGCGGTCGTCGGCCACTCCCAGGGCGAGATCGCCGCCGCCACCGTCGCCGGAGCGCTCTCGCTTCAGGACGGCGCCCGCGTCGTCGCCCTGCGCAGCCAGGTCATCAAGCGGCGGCTGGCCGGCAAGGGCGGCATGATGTCCGTGCCGCTGGCCGCGGCCGAGATCTCCCCCCGCCTGGACCGCTGGGACGGCCGGCTGCAGCTGGCCGCCGTCAACGGCACCTCCACCGCCGTCGTCTGCGGCGAGACCGACGCCCTCGACGAGCTCTTCGCGACGCTGACCGAGGAGGGCGTCCGGGTCCGGCGGATCCCGGTGGACTACGCCTCCCACTCCCACTTCGTCGAGGAGATCGAGGACGAGCTCCTCCACATCCTGGCGCCCGTCGCCCCCCGCTCCACCCGGCTGCCGTTCTACTCCACGGTGACCGGCGGCATCCTGGACACCGCAGGACTGGACGCCACCTACTGGTACACCAACCTGCGCCAGACCGTCCGCTTCGACGAGGCCACGAACGCCCTGCTGCGGGACGGCTTCACCCTGTTCGTGGAGCCGACCGCCCACCACATCCTCAAGAACGGCGTGCAGGAGTCCGTCGACGCCGCGGAGAAGACCGCCGGCGTGGTCGGCTCGCTGCGCCGCAACGAGGGCGGCCTGGTCAGGTTCGCCACCTCCCTCGCCGAGGCCTGGGTGCGCGGCGCCCCGGTGGACTGGGCCGCCTTCTTCGACGGCACCGACGCCCGCACCACCGACCTGCCGAGCTACGCCTTCCAGCGCAAGCGCTACTGGCGCAAGGTGCCCACGGTCGGCGGCGGGGTGCCCGACCTCGGGCAGGTCGGCCTCGAACACCCGCTGCTGGCCGCCGCCGTGGAGACCGCCGAGTCCGGCGGCCACGTCTTCACCGGCCGGCTGTCGCTGAGCACCCACCCCTGGCTCGCCGACCACGAGGCACTCGGCACCGTCCTGCTCCCCGGCACCGCCTTCGTGGAACTCGCCATCCGGGCCGGCGACCAGGCCGGCTGCGGCACCCTGGACGAACTGACCCTGCACGCCCCGCTGGTGCTGCCCGAGCGCGGGGGAGTGGCCCTCCAGGTGCTGCTCGGCGCCCCCGACGACTCCGGCGCCCGCACCGTCGGCATCCACTCCCGCGCCGACGGCGACGACCAGCCCTGGATCCGGCACGCCTCCGGTGTGCTCACCCCGCAGACCTCCGACGCCGGCTTCGACCTCACCCAGTGGCCGCCCGCCGGCGCCGAGCCGATCGGCCTGGACGGCGCCTACGACCGCCTCTTCGGCCGCGGCTACGCCTACGGCCCCGTCTTCCAGGGGCTGACCGCCGCCTGGAAGCGCGGCGAGGAGCTGTTCGCCGAGGTGACCCTGCCCGAGCAGGCCCACGCCGACGCCCAGGCCTTCGGCCTGCACCCGGCGCTGCTGGACGCCTGCCTGCACGCCGAACTCGTGGGCGCCGAGGGCCAGGACGACGGAGAAACGGTCCTCCCCTTCGCCTGGACCGGAGTCAGGCTGCACGCCGTCGGCGCCACCGCGCTGCGCGTGCGCCTGGTCACCGACGCCCAGGGCAACACCCTGCTGGAGGCCACCGACAGCGGCGGCAGCCCGGTCGTCAGCGTCGAGTCCATCGTGGCCCGCGCCGTCTCCGCCGGCCAGCTCGAGGCCGCGGGCGGACGCCGTGAACTGCCCTACCGCCGCACCTGGACCGCCGTACCCGTGGACGGCGCCACCCCGGACGCCGGTCTCGTCCACGTCACCGCCCTGGACCAGCTCGACCCCGAGCAGCCCGTCCCGGCCACCGTGGTCGTCGAGTTCCCCGCACCCGACGCGGACGGCACCCTCGACGCCGTCCGGGACACCGCCCACCGCGCCCTGCACCTCGTCCAGACCTGGCTCGGCGACGACCGGTACGCCGACGCCCACCTGGCCGTCGTCACCCGCGGTGCCGTCGCCGCCCCCGGTGACACGGCACCCGACCTCACCCTGGCCCCCGCCTGGGGCCTGCTGCGGGCCGCACAGGCGGAGAACCCCGGCCTGATCACCCTGGCCGACCTGGACGACACCGACGCCTCCCGCAGCGCCCTGCCCGTCGCCCTGGCCACCGGCGAACCCGAACTCGCCCTGCGCGCCGGCATCCCGTACGCCCCCCGGCTCACCCGCACCCCCGACAACCCCACCCCCGCCGAGCCCACCCCGCTCGACCCCGAGGGCACCGTGCTGATCACCGGCGGCACCAGCGGCCTGGGCGCCCTCCTCGCCCGCCACCTGGTCGCCGAGCACGGCACCCGGCACCTGCTGCTCACCAGCCGACGGGGCGCCGACGCCCCGGGCGCCGCCGGACTGCGCGACGAACTCGCCGCCGCCGGCGCCACCGTCACCCTGGCCGCCTGCGACGTCGCCGACCGCGACGCGCTCGCCGCCCTGCTCGGCACGATCCCCGAAGCGCACCCCCTCACCGCCGTCATCCACGCGGCGGGCGTCCTCGACGACGGCACCGTGGCCGCCCTCACCCCCGAGCGCCTCGACACCGTCCTCGCTCCCAAGGCCGACGCCGCCTGGCACCTGCACGAACTCACCGCCGGACACGACCTGGCGCTGTTCGCGCTGTTCTCCTCCGCCGCCGGCACCCTCGGCGCCGCCGGACAGGGCAACTACGCCACCGCCAACGTCTTCCTCGACGCCCTCGCCGCCCACCGCCGCGCGGCCGGGCTGCCCGCCACCTCCATGGCCTGGGGGCTGTGGGCCGAGGCCACCGGCATGACCGGCGGCCTCGACGAGGCCGACACCGAACGCCTGCGCCGCCAGGGCTTCCCCGCCATGAGCACGGCCGAGGGCCTCGCCCTGTTCGACCAGGCGCTCGTCAGCGACGAGCCGCTCCTGCTGCTGCTCCATCTCGACCTGGCCGCCCTGCGCGCCCAGGCCGGCGCCGGCAGCCTGCACAGCATCCTCAGCGAGCTGGTCCGGGTCCCCGTCCGCAAGACGGCACGGTCCGGCGGCGCGGACGGCACCTCGCTGGCCGACCGGCTGGCCCGGCTGCCCGAGCAGGAACGCGACACGCTCCTGCTCGACCTCGTCCGCTCCCACGTCGCCGACGTCCTCGGCCACGACTCCGCCGACGCCGTCGAACCCGACCGCGCCTTCAAGGAACTCGGCTTCGACTCGCTGACCGCCGTCGAACTGCGCAACCGGCTCAGCGCCACCACCGGCCTGCGCCTGCCCGCCACCCTGGTCTTCGACCACCCCAACTCCCGCGCCGCGGCCCAGCACCTCAAGGAGACCGCGCTCGGCGCCTCCGCGACCGGCGCCCCCGCACCCGCCGCCACCACGGCCGCCACCGACGAGCCGATCGCCGTCGTCGCCATGTCCTGCCGCTACCCCGGCGGCGTCCAGACCCCCGAGGACCTGTGGCGGCTGGTCGCCGAGGGCACCGAGACCATCTCCGAGTTCCCCACCGACCGGGGCTGGGACATCGACGGCGTCTACCACCCCGAGCCGGGCACCCCCGGCCGCACCTACACCCGATCCGGCGGTTTCCTGTACGACGCCGCCGAGTTCGACGCCGAGTTCTTCGGCATCTCCCCGAACGAAGCGCTCGGCATGGACCCGCAGCAGCGGCTCCTGCTGGAGACCTCCTGGGAGATCTTCGAACGCGCCGGCATCGACCCCGCCACCCTCCGGGGCAGCCGCACCGGCGTGTTCACCGGCGCGATGTACCACGACTACGCCAACTCCCGCGCCACCGGCTCCATCAACTCCGGCCGCCTCTCCTACACGTACGGCCTCGAAGGCCCCGCCGTCACCGTGGACACCGCCTGCTCGTCCTCCCTGGTCGCGCTGCACCTGGCGATCCAGGCGCTGCGCTCGGGCGAGTGCACCCTCGCCCTGGCCGGCGGCGTCACCGTGATGGCCACCACCGAGGTCCTCGTCGAGTTCGGCCTCCAGCAGGGCCTGTCCCCCGACGGCCGCTGCCGGTCCTTCGCCGAGGGCGCCGACGGCACCGGCTTCTCCGAGGGCGTCGGTCTGCTGCTCGTCGAGCGGCTCTCCGACGCCCGCGCCCAGGGCCATCCCGTGCTCGCGGTCGTCCGCGGCTCCGCCGTCAACCAGGACGGCGCCAGCAACGGCATCTCCGCCCCCAACGGCCCCGCCCAGCAGCGCGTCATCCGCCAGGCCCTCGCCAACGCGGGGCTCCGGGCCGCCGACATCGACGTGGTCGAGGCCCACGGCACCGGCACCACCCTCGGCGACCCGATCGAGGCCCAGGCCCTGCTCGCCACCTACGGCCAGGACCGCCCCGAGGACCGGCCGGTCTGGCTGGGCTCCATCAAGTCCAACATCGGCCACACCCAGGCCGCCGCGGGCGTCGCCGGCCTGATCAAGGTCATCGAGGCCATCCGGCACGGCGTCCTGCCCAAGACGCTGCACGCCGACACGCCCTCCACCAAGGTGGACTGGACGGAGGGCAACCTGCGTCTGCTGACCGAGTCCCGCGACTGGCCGCAGACCGACGAGCTCCGCCGCGCCGCCGTCTCCTCCTTCGGCATCAGCGGCACCAACGCCCACGTCATCGTCGAGCAGGCCGCCGAGCAGACGGCCCCCGAGCCGACGGCCCCCGAGCCGTCCGGCGACACCGGCGCGGACGACACCGGTGTGCTGCCCTGGCTGCTGTCCGGCCGCACCCCGCAGGCCCTGCGCGCCCAGGCGGCCAAGCTCGCCGCCTGGCTCGGCACCCACCCGGACGCCGACGCGCCCGACATCGCCCAGGTCCTCGCCGTCGAACGCACCGCCTTCGACCACCGCGCGGCGGTACTCGCCGAGGACCGCGAACAGGCCCTGCGCGCCCTCACCGCCCTGGCCGACGGCGACCTCCCCGCCACGGCCGTGCGCGACCGGGCCCGCGCCTCCGGCCGCAAGCTCGCCTTCCTGTTCACGGGGCAGGGGGCGCAGCGGATCGGCATGGGCCGGGAGCTGTACGACGCCTTCCCGGTGTTCGCGGAGGCCTTCGACGCGGTGCTCGCGGAGATCGAGCTGCCGTTGCGGGAGGTGGTCTGGGGTGAGGACGCGGACCGGCTCAATCGCACCGAGTTCACTCAGCCCGCGCTGTTCGCGGTTGAGGTGGCGCTGTTCCGGCTGGTGGAGTCGTGGGGTGTCAGGCCGGACTATCTGGCCGGTCACTCGATCGGTGAGTTCGCCGCCGCGCATGTCTCGGGTGTGCTGTCGCTGGCGGATGCGGCGAAGCTGGTGGTCGCGCGCGGCCGTCTGATGCAGGCGCTGCCCGAGGGCGGTGCGATGGTCGCCGTGCAGGCCACGGAGGACGAGGTGCGTCCTCTCCTGGCGGACGGTGTCGGCATCGCGGCGGTCAACGGGCCTACGGCGGTGGTGGTTTCGGGCGTGGAGGCCGAAGCCCTGCGGATCAAGGCGCACTTCGAGGCCGAGGGCCGCAAGACGACCCGTCTGAAGGTCTCGCACGCGTTCCACTCCCCGCTGATGGAGCCGATGCTCGACGACTTCCGCGCGGTGGCACAGGAGTTGACGTACGGCGAGCCGACCATTCCGATCGTCTCCACCGTCACCGGCCTCCCCATCGGCGCCGAGGAGATCGGCACCCCCGAGTACTGGGTCCGGCACGTCGGTGCCACCGTCCGTTATGCCGAGGCGGTGGCCCAGCTCGAGGCGCGGCAGGTCGGGACCTTCCTGGAGATCGGCCCGGACGCGGCGCTGACCGCGACCGGCCCCGAGTGCCTGAGCGGCGGGGACGAGGCCGACGCCGTGTTCGTGGCCGCGCTGCGCCGGGGCCGCGAGGAGCGCCGGGAGCTGGCGGCGGCCGTCGCGCTGGCCCACTGCCGGGGCGCCGCCGTGAACTGGAAGGCGTACTTCGCAGGGCTCCCGGCCCGCCGGATCGACCTGCCCACGTACGCGTTCCAGCGCCGCTCCTACTGGCTCGCCGAGACCGGCGGGGACGGCGTCGTCGTCATCGGCGGCGACACCGGCGCACCCGAGCAGGAGGACGCCGACACCGGGCGCTGGCAGGAGATCCTCGCCCTGCCCGACGGCGAACGGGAGCGGGCCGTCCTGACCCTGGTGCGCGGCCAGGTCGCCGCGGTGCTCGGCCATGAGTCGGCCGACGCGGTCGAGGCCGACCGGGCCTTCACCGAACTCGGCTTCGACTCGGTGGCGGCCGGCGAACTTCGCAAACGGCTCACCCGCGTCACCGGACACGGGCTGCCGGCCACCCTCGCCTTCGACCACCCCAACTCCCAGGCGGTGGCGGCCCTGCTGCTGGAGGCGGACGCGACGGCCGAGGCCGGACCGGCCCACTCGCTCCTCACCGAACTCGACCGTGTCGAAGCGGTCCTGTCGGCCGCTCCCGAGCTCAACGGCGACACCGCCCGGGTCACCACCCGGATCGAGGCCCTGCTGCGTGCCTGGCGCGACGCCCGTGGGAGGGCGGCCGACGAGCAGCCGGACGACGACTTCACCACGGCCAGCGACGACGAGCTCTTCCAGGCACTGGACAACCTCGAGATTGGTTCATGAGCGATGGGGACTGACGACAAACTTCGTGAATACCTCAGGCGCGCCACGGCCGATCTCCAGCAGACCAAGCGGCGGCTGCGCGAGGCCGAGGCCAAGGATCACGAGCCGATCGCCATCGTGGCCATGAGCTGCCGGTACCCGGGCGACGTCAGCTCGCCCGAGGAACTGTGGGAGCTCGTCGACTCCGGCCGGGACGCCATCTCGTACTTCCCGGACAACCGCGGCTGGGACACCGAGGCGCTCTACGACCCCACGCCCGCCACCCCCGGCAAGACCTACAGCCGTGAGGGCGGGTTCCTGCACGACGCCGGGTACTTCGACGCCGACTTCTTCAAGATGAGCCCGAAGGAGGCCAAGGAGACCGACCCCCAGCAGCGGCTGCTGCTGGAGACGGCCTGGGAGGCCCTGGAGCGGGCGGGTATCGACCCGGTCACCCTCAAGGAGACCAAGACCGGCGTCTTCGTCGGCGTCGTCTACCACGACTACCTCGTCGGCGGCGGCACCGGCAGCCTGGCCAGCGTCGCCTCCGGTCGCATCGCGTACACCCTCGGCCTGGAGGGTCCGGCCGTCACCGTCGACACCGCCTGCTCCTCCTCCCTGGTCTCGCTGCACCTGGCGGTGCAGGCGCTGCGTGCCGGCGATTGCACCCTCGCCTTCGCGGGCGGTGCCACCGTCATGGCCCACCCGCACTCCTTCGTCGGCTTCAGCCAGGACCGCGGTCTGTCCCCCGACGGCCGCTGCAAGTCCTTCGCCGCCGCCGCGGACGGCACCGGCTGGGGCGAGGGCGTGGGCATGCTGCTCGTCGAGCGGCTCTCCGACGCCCGCGCCCAGGGCCACCCCGTGCTCGCGGTCGTCCGCGGCTCCGCCGTCAACCAGGACGGCGCGAGCAACGGCATCTCCGCGCCCAACGGCCCGTCCCAGCGCCGTGTCATCCAACAGGCTCTTGCCTCCGCCCAGTTGACCGCGGCCGACGTGGACGCGGTCGAGGCGCACGGCACGGGCACAGTGCTCGGCGACCCGATCGAGGCGCAGGCCCTGCTCGCCACGTACGGGCAGGGACGACCGGAGGACCAGCCCCTGTGGCTGGGCTCCCTGAAGTCGAACATCGGGCACGCGCAGGCCGCGGCCGGCGTCGGCGGCATCATCAAGGTCGTCGAGGCACTGCGCCACGGCGTGCTGCCCCGGACGCTGCACGTGGACGAGCCCAGCTCCAAGATCGACTGGTCCGAGGGCGCGGTACGGCTGCTGACCGAGGCCCGGGAGTGGCCCGCCACTCCGGGCCGCCCGCGCCGGGCCGGTGTCTCCTCCTTCGGCTTCAGCGGCACCAACGGCCACGTCATCATCGAGGAGGCGCCGACCGCCGAGGAGCCGGAAGAAGCCCAGGCCGAGCCGGTCACCGGGGCCGCCGAGGTCGTCCCCGTCCTCCTCTCCGGCAAGGGCGCGGACGCCCTGCGCGACCAGGCGCGCCGCCTGCTCGCCCGCGCCGAGGCCGACGACCGGCCCTCCCTGCTCGACCTCGGCCGCTCCCTGGCCACGGCCCGCACGGCCCTGCCGGACCGGGCCGCCGTCATCGCCGCCGACCGCACCGAACTGCTCCGCAGGCTCACCGCCCTGGCCGAGGGCCGCCCCTCACCCGGCGTCGTCCAGAGCGGGGCCGCACGCTCCGACGGCCTGACGGCGTTCCTGTTCACGGGGCAGGGGGCGCAGCGGGTCGGCATGGGGCGGGAGTTGTACGAGGCTTTCCCGGTGTTCGCGGAGGCTTTCGACGCCGTGCTGGCGGAGGTCGAGCTGCCGTTGCGGGAGGTCGTCTGGGGTGAGGACGCGGACCGGCTCAATCGCACCGAGTTCACTCAGCCCGCGCTGTTTGCCGTTGAGGTGGCGCTGTTCCGGCTGGTGGAGTCGTGGGGTGTCAGGCCGGACTATCTGGCCGGTCATTCGATCGGTGAGTTCGCCGCCGCGCATGTCTCTGGGGTGCTGTCGCTGGCGGATGCGGCGAAGCTGGTGGTCGCGCGTGGCCGTCTGATGCAGGCGCTGCCCGAGGGCGGTGCGATGGTCGCCGTCCAGGCCACCGAGGACGAGGTACGTCCTCTCCTGGCCGACGGTGTCGGCATCGCGGCGGTCAACGGGCCCACTGCGGTGGTGGTTTCGGGTGTCGAGGCGGAAGCCCTGCGGATCAAGGCGCACTTCGAGGCGGAAGGTCGTAAGACGACCCGTCTGAAGGTCTCCCACGCGTTCCACTCCCCGCTGATGGAGCCGATGCTGGCCGAGTTCCGCGCGGTGGCAGGGGAGTTGGAGTACGGCACCCCGTCGATCCCGATCGTCTCCACCCTCACCGGCGAGTCCGCGACCGCGGCCGAGCTGGCCGACCCCGAGTACTGGGTCCGCCACGTCCGCGAGGCCGTCCGCTTCGCCGACGCCGTAAGGGTGTTGGCGGACAAGGGCGTCACCACGTACCTCGAACTCGGCCCCGACGCGGTCCTGTCGGCCACCGGGCCCGCCTGCGTGGCGGCGGGGGAGCCGGACGACGTCGCCTTCGTGCCGCTGCTGCGCCGCGACCGGGACGAGGAGACCGAGCTGGTCACCGGTGTCGCGCTGGCCCACTGCCGGGGCGTCCGCGTCGACTGGCGGGCCTTCTTCGCCGGACGCGGAGCCGGGCTGGTCGACCTGCCGACGTACGCCTTCCAGCGCCGCTGGTTCTGGCGCGACCCGGAGACGGCCGCCACCGCCGCCACGCCGGTGACCGCCGACGCCGTGGACTCGGCCGTCTGGCAGGCGCTCGAAGGGGCGGACGCCGACACGCTGGCCGACCGGATCGGCGTCTCCGCCCCGGTGCTGGGCGAGGTGCTGCCCGCGCTGAACCAGTGGCGGCGCCGGCAGCGCGACGAGGCCCGCACCGACGGCTGGTGCTACCGCGTCGACTGGCAGCCCGTGGACCTCCCGGCCCCCGAGCGGACCACACCGGACGGGACCTGGCTGCTCGCCGTGCCCGAGGGACGTACCGACGACCCGCGGGTGCGCGCGGTCACCGAGGGGCTCGCCGCACAGGGCGTGTGGACGGTACGGCTGGAGGTCGGCGACGAGAGCCGCGAGGAGCTCGCCGGACAGCTGCGTGCCTACACCAACCTGGCCGGCACGCTTTCCCTGCTCGCCCTCGACGACCGCCCCCACCCGCGCCATGGCTCGCTGTCGCGCGGCACCGCCGCCACCGTCACCCTGGTGCAGGCACTGGAGGACGCCTCCCTCGGCGCCCCGCTGTGGTGCGTCACCGCCCAGGCGGTGGCCGCCGGACCCGACCAGGGCACCGCCGACCCGGCCCAGGCGGCCGTGTGGGGCCTGGGCTCCTCCCTCGCACTCGACCTGCCCGAGCGCTGGGGTGGCCTGGTCGACCTGCCGGGCACCGTCGACGAGGACACCGTGCGCCGGCTGTGCGAGGTGCTGGCCGGCCCCGGCGACGAGGACCAGCTCGCCCTGCGCGGCGACCGGGTGCTCGGCCGCCGCATGGTCCGCACCCCGCTCGCCGAGCGTCCCGCCACCCGCGACTGGACACCGCGCGGTACGACCCTGATCACCGGCGGCACCGGCGGTCTCGGCGCCCACGTGGCCCGGCTGCTCGCCGACCGGGGCGCCGAACACCTGCTGCTGACCAGCCGGCGCGGAGCGGACGCCGACGGCGTCATGGACCTGATCGACGAACTGGCCGCGCGCGGCACCCGGACCACCGTCGCGGCCTGCGACGTCGGCGACCGCGAGGCGGTGCGCCGCCTGCTCGACTCCATCCCCGAGGACCGGCCGCTGACCGCGGTCGTGCACGCGGCCGGCGTCATGCAGCGCATCGCCCCGCTGTCCGAGCTGACCCTGGAGGAGTTCGCCGCCGTCGCCGATGCCAAGGCGGGCGGCGCCCGGCACCTCGACGAACTGCTCGGCGACCGCCCGCTGGACGCCTTCGTGCTGTTCTCCTCCGGATCGGCGGTCTGGGGCAGCACCGGCCAGGCCGCCTACGGCAGCGCCAACGCCTGCCTCGACGCACTCGCCCGCGCCCGTCGCGCCCGTGGCCGCACCGCGACCTCCGTCGCCTGGGGCTCCTGGGACGGCGGCATGGTCGACGCCGAACTCGGCGCCGCCCTCGGCCGGATCGGCACGCCGCCGATGGACCCCGCGCTCGCCACCGCGGCCCTCGGCCGCATCCTCGACCGCGACCTGACCCACCTGGTGGTCGCCGACATCGACTGGCGGCGCTTCGCCCCCGTCTACACCATGGCCCGCCCCCGCCCGCTGATCGACGCCGTGCCCGAGACCCGGGCCGCCCTCGACAGCGGCACGGCGGAACCGGGCGGTGCGGGCCAGGAGGGGCAGAACCTCGCCGCGCGGCTGAAGGAGCTCTCCCAGGCCCAGCAGGGCCGGGCTGTCCTCGACATCGTCCGCGGTCACGTGGCCGCGCTGCTCGGCTACGACGACCCGTCGACCCTGGACCCGGCACGTCCCTTCACCGACCTCGGCTTCGACTCGGTGGCCGCGACCGACCTCAAGCAGGCGCTGACCGCTGCCACCGGCCTGCAGCTGTCGGCCACGCTCGTCTTCGACCACGCCACCCCGGCCGCGCTCGCCGCCCACCTGCGCGACGAGCTGTGCCCGGAGCCGGACGGCGGCGGGGTCATGGCCGTTTTGGCCGAACTCGACCGGCTGGAGGAGACCCTGGCGGCCCTGCCGCCCGAGGACGTCGAACGGCACCGCATCCCCGGCCGGCTCCAGACGCTCACCTCCCGGCTGACCGGCACCGGCGGCGGGCCGTCGCCGGACGAGCAGCTCGCCGACGACGCGAGCGTCGACGACGTCCTCTCCTTCATCGACAAGGAGCTCGGCCTTGCCTGAGCACCCCGGCACCGGCCGAACACGATGACCCGAACCACCCGAACCACCCGAACCACCCGAAGCACCCGAACCACCGGAACCATGCGTATCCCAAAGGATGTTGCGAGGCGGGCAGATGGCTGACGATCAGAAGCTCCTCGGGTACCTCAAGCGGGTCACGGCCGACCTGGCCCAGACCCGCCGCAGGCTCCAGGAGTACGAGGCCAGGGAGCAGGACCCGATCGCAATCGTGGCCATGAGCTGCCGCTACCCGGGCGGGGTCGCCTCCCCCGAGGAGCTGTGGCGGCTGGTGGCCGAGGGCGTCGACGCGGTCGGCCCCTTCCCGGCCGACCGCGGCTGGAACCTGGACTCCGTCGACGACGTCGACTTCGCCCGCCGCGGCGGATTCATCGACGGCGCCGCCGAGTTCGACCCCGCCTTCTTCGGGATCTCGCCGCGCGAGGCCGTGGCCATGGACCCGCAGCAGCGGCTGATGCTGGAACTGTCCTGGGAGGCGCTGGAACGGGCCGGCGTCCCCGCCGACAAGGTGCGCGGCGGCCAGGTCGCCGTCTTCGCCGGTTCCGGCTTCCAGGACTACGGTGACCTGCTCAACGCCGCCCCCGAGGCGGCCGGCCCCTTCATGGGCACCGCCGCGGTCGCCGCCGTCATCGCCGGCCGGGTCTCCTACACCCTCGGCCTCGAGGGCCCGTCGGTGACCGTCGACACCGCCTGCTCCTCCTCCCTGGTCGCCGTCCACCTCGCCGCCCAGGCCCTGCGGGAACGCGAGTGCAGCCTCGCCCTGGCGGGCGGCGTCATGGTGATGTCGACGCCCGGCCCGTTCATCGGCATGGCCCGGCAGGGCGGCCTGGCCGCCGACGGCCGCGCCAAGGCCTACGCCGACGCCGCCGACGGCACCGGCTGGGCCGAGGGCGCCGGCATCCTCGTACTGGAGCGCCTCTCCGACGCCCGCGCGCACGGCCACCCGGTGCTCGCCGTCATCAAGGGCTCCGCGATCAACCAGGACGGCGCCAGCAACGGCCTCACCGCCCCCAACGGCCCCTCCCAGCAGCGGGTCATCCGTGAGGCGCTCAGCACCGCCGGGATCTCCGCCACCCAGCTCGACCTGGTCGAGGGGCACGGCACCGGCACCACGCTCGGCGACCCGATCGAGGCGCAGGCCCTGCTCGCCACCTACGGCCAGGGCCGCTCCGACGACCGTCCCCTGTGGCTGGGCTCCCTGAAGTCGAACATCGGGCATGCCCAGGCCGCCGCCGGCGTCGGCGGCATCATCAAGATGGTCATGGCGATGCGGCACGCGACCATGCCGCGCACCCTGCACATCGACCAGCCCTCCACCCACGTCGACTGGAGCGCCGGCAACGTCCGCCTGCTCGCCGAGGAGCGCCCCTGGCCGCGCGGCGAACACCCGCGCCGCGCCGCCGTCTCGGCGTTCGGCGTCAGCGGCACCAACGCCCACCTCATCCTGGAGGAGCCGCCCGCCGCACCCGAACCCGCCGAGGACGAGGCCGACCAGGCCCCGGTCCCGGCACCGGTCGCCTGGCCGGCCGGTGTCCCGCTGCCCTGGACGGTCTCCGCCCGCAGCGCCGACGCCCTGCGCGCCCAGGCCGAGCGGATCGCCGCCTACGTCGAAGAGCGCGCCGACCTGGGCGCCCTCGACCTGAGCCACTCCCTCGGCACCACCCGTGCCGCACTGGAACACCGCGCGGTCGTCCTCGCCGAGGACCGCGCCGCCGCCGTCACCGCCCTCACCGGCCTCGCCCAGGACGAGACCCGCTCCGATGTACTGCGCGGGGTCGCCTCCGACGGCCTGACGGCGTTCCTGTTCACGGGGCAGGGGGCGCAGCGGATCGGGATGGGGCGGGAGCTGTACGACGCCTTCCCGGTGTTCGCGGAGGCCTTCGATGCGGTGCTCGCCGAGATCGAGCTGCCGTTGCGGGAGGTGGTCTGGGGTGAGGACGCGGACCGTCTCAACCGCACCGAGTTCACTCAGCCCGCGCTGTTCGCCATCGAGGTGGCGCTGTACCGGCTGGTGGAGTCGTGGGGTGTCAGGCCGGACTATCTGGCCGGTCACTCGATCGGCGAGTTCGCCGCCGCCCACGTCTCCGGTGTCTTCTCCCTGGCGGACGCGGCGAAGCTGGTCACGGCACGCGGCCGTCTGATGCAGGCGCTGCCCGAGGGCGGTGCGATGGTCGCCGTCCAGGCCACCGAGGACGAGGTACGTCCTCTCCTGGCCGAAGGCATCGGCATCGCCGCCGTCAACGGCCCCAACTCGGTGGTCGTCTCCGGCGTGGAGGCCGAAGCCCTCCGTATCAAGGCGCACTTCGAGGCCGAGGGCCGCAAGACGACCCGCCTGAAGGTGTCGCACGCGTTCCACTCGCCGTTGATGGAGCCGATGCTCGACGACTTCCGCGCCGTCGCACGGGAGTTGGAGTACGGCACCCCGTCGATTCCGATCGTGTCCACTCTCACCGGTGCCCTGGTGACCGGCGGCGAGCTGGCTGACCCGGAGTACTGGGTCCGCCATGTCCGCGAGGCGGTCCGTTTCGCCGACGCGGTGAAGGTGCTGGAGTCGGAGGGGGTCACCCGCTTCCTGGAGTTGGGCCCCGACGGTGTGCTGACCGCGATGGCGCAGCAGTCGGTCGAGTCGGAGACGGCGGTACTGACGGCCGCGCTCCGCAAGGACCGCCCGGAGGCCGCCGCCGTGCTCACGGCGGCCGGACAGCTGCATGCGCGCGGTGTCCCCGTCGACTGGGCGGGCGTCTTCGCCGGGCGCGGCGCGGCCCGCGTCGAACTGCCGACCTACGTCTTCCAGCGCGGCCATTACTGGATCACCCCCGAGAACGGCGCCGGCGACGTGGCCTCCGCCGGGCTCGACGCGGCCGACCACCCGCTGCTCGGCGCGGCCGTGACGCTGGCCGACACGGACGGCGTGGTGCTGACCGGCCGGCTGTCGACGTCCGCGCAGCCGTGGCTGGCCGACCACGTGGTGGGCGGCACGGTCCTGTTCCCCGGCACCGGCTTCGTCGAACTGGCCGTCCGGGCCGGTGACCAGGTCGGCTGCGACGTCCTGGAGGAGCTGACCCTCGAGGCCCCGCTCGCCCTGCCCGAGCGCGGCGCGGTCCAGGTCCAGGTCGCCGTGGGGGCGGCAGACGGCTCCGGCACCCGCACGCTGACCGTCCACTCCCGCCCCTCGCAGGAGGCCCCGTGGACCCGGCACGCCGCCGGTGTGCTGGCGCGCGGCGCGGACCAGGGGCGCTTCGACCTGACCCAGTGGCCGCCCCCTGGCGCCGAACCCCTCGATGTGGCCGGGCTGTACGAGGACCTCTCGGGGCTCGGTCTCCAGTACGGCCCGGTGTTCCAGGGCCTGAAGGCCGCATGGCGCGACGGCGAGACCGTCTACGCGGAGGTCACCCTCCCCGAGCAGGGCCACAAGGACGCGGAGCGGCTCGGTCTGCACCCCGCCGTCCTCGACGCCGCCCTGCACGCGGTGAGCTTCACCGGGGTGACCGGCGGGCAGGCCGCGCTGCCCTTCGCCTGGTCGGGGGTCACCCTGCACGCCGCGGGAGCGGCCGCCGTGCGGGTACGGCTGACGCCCACCGGTTCGGGCGTCGCCCTCGCCATCGCCGACTCAGGCGGTCGTCCGGTGGCCACGGTCGAGTCCCTGGTGCTGCGGCAGATATCCGAGGAGCAACTGGCCGCCGCCCGGACCGGTTTCCACGACTCGCTGTACCACGTCGAGTGGACGCCCCTTCCGGCCGTCCCGTCCGACGCCGGCCCGGCCACCGCCGTCTACGCCGGCGCTCCCGGCACGGACGCCGGGGAGGTGCGGTCGGCGGTGCACCGCGCGCTGGCCGAACTGCAGTCCGCGCAGGACCGGTTGGTGATCGTCACGCGGGGCGCGGTGGCGCTGCCGGGCGAGGACGTCACCGACCTGGCGGGTGCGGCCGTATGGGGTCTGGTCCGCTCGGCGCAGGCCGAGGACCCGGGCCGCTTCGTCCTCGTGGACGTGGACGTGGACGGGGGCAGCGCCGAGGACGCCGTCTCCCTCGCCCTGGCGACCGGCGAGCCGCAGGTCGTCGTGCGCGGCACGACCGCCCACGGCGCCCGCCTGACCCGTACGCCCGTCCCGCTGGACGAGCAGGACCCGGTGTTCTCCGCCGAGGGCACGGTGCTGCTGACCGGTGCCACCGGTACCCTGGGCGGGCTGTTCGCCCGGCACCTGGTGACCGAGCACGGTGTGCGTCGTCTGCTGCTGACCAGTCGCCGAGGCGAACAGGCCCCGGGCATGGCCGAGTTGACGGCGGAGCTGACCGCTCTGGGTGCCGAGGTGACGGTGGCCGCCTGCGACGCCGCCGACCGCGAGGCGCTGGCCGCGCTGATCGCCGACGTAGACCTGTCGGCGGTGGTCCATGTGGCCGGTGTCCTGGACGACGGCATCATCTCCTCCCTCACCCCGGAGCGGGTGGACAAGGTCCTCCGCCCGAAGGTGGACGCGGCCCTCAACCTGCACGAACTCACCGCCGACAAGAACCTCACCGCCTTCGTCCTGTTCTCCTCCGGCTCCGGCACCCTCGGCGCCCCCGGCCAGGGCAACTACGCCGCCGCCAACGCCTTCCTCGACGGCCTCGCCGCCCACCGCAAGGCGACCGGCCTGCCCGCGCGCTCCCTCGCCTGGGGCCTGTGGGCCGGGGGCATGGCCGACACACTCGACGAGACGGAGCGCGGCCGGATCTCGCAGGGTGGCATCCATGCCCTCGCCCCGGAGGAGGGGCTCGCCCTCTTCGACGCCGCCCAGCGCAGCACCGAGGCCACCCTCGTCCCCGTCAGGTTCGACCTGGCCGCACTGCGCTCCCAGGGCGAGGACGTCCCCGCCCTGCTGCGTGCCCTCGTCCCCGCCGGCACCCGGCGCCGCCGCAGCGCGGGCACCGCGAAGACCGAGACCGGCACCCTGAAGCAGCGGCTCGCCGTACTGCCCGCCGAGGAAAGGCAGCAGGCGCTGCTCGACCTCGTGCTCAACCGGGCGGCCGTCGTCCTCGGCTTCGCCGACGCCCGGGCGATCGAGCCCGAGCGCGCCTTCCGGGACCTCGGCGTCGACTCCCTTGCCGCCGTCGATCTGCGCAACGGCCTGAACGACGACACCGGCCTACGCCTGCCCGCCACCCTCGTCTTCGACTACCCGAGCCCGGTCGACGTGGCCCGCCACATCCTGGAGGAGCTGTCCGGCCAGGACGCGGACGCGCCCGCGGCCACACAGGCCGCCACCACCGCGCTCGACGGCGACGATCCGATCGTGATCGTCGGCATGAGCTGCCGTTACCCGGGAGGGGTGGAGACGCCGGAGGATCTGTGGCGGCTGGTGGCCGACGGGGTGGACGCGGTGTCGGAGTTCCCGGTCAACCGCGGCTGGAACATCGACGAGCTGTACGACCCGGACTCCGAGCGGCCCAACACCAGTTACGTCAAGCACGGAGGCTTCCTGCACGACGCGGCCGACTTCGACCCGGCCTTCTTCGGCATCTCCCCGAACGAAGCACTCGGCATGGACCCGCAGCAGCGCCTGCTGCTGGAGACCTCCTGGGAGGCGATCGAACGGGCCGGCATCGACCCCGCCACGCTCAAGGGTTCGGCGACCGGTGTCTTCGCCGGGATGATGTACCACGACTACGCGGCGAACAGCGGCACCGGCGCCATCGCCTCCGGCCGCGTCTCGTACGTCTTCGGCCTCGAGGGGCCGGCCGTCACCATCGACACCGCGTGCTCGTCGTCGCTGGTCGCGCTGCATCTGGCGGCGCAGGCGCTGCGGTCGGGTGAGTGCTCGCTGGCGTTGGCTGGCGGTGTGGCGGTGATGGCGACGCCGGAGGCGTTCGTGGAGTTCAGCCGTCAGCGGGGGCTCGCTCCCGACGGCCGTTGCAAGTCCTTCGCCGCCTCGACCGACGGCACCGCCTGGGGCGAGGGCGTGGGCATGCTCCTGCTGGAGCGCCTCTCCGACGCCCGCGCCCACGGCCACCCCGTCCTCGCCGTGGTACGCGGCACCGCCCTCAACCAGGACGGCGCGAGCAACGGCCTGACGGCACCGAACGGCCCTTCCCAGCGCCGGGTGATCCGTCAGGCGCTGGCCTCGGCGGGCCTGACCACCCACGACGTGGACGCGGTCGAGGCGCACGGCACGGGCACGACTCTCGGCGACCCGATCGAGGCGCAGGCCCTCCTCGCGACCTACGGCAAGGACCGTCCCGAGGACCGGCCCCTGTGGCTGGGCTCCATCAAGTCGAACATGGGCCACACCCAGGCGGCTGCCGGTGTCTCGGGCATCATCAAGATGGTCGAGGCGATCCGCCACGGCGTCCTGCCCCCGACCCTGCACGTGGACGAACCCACCCCGCAGGTCGACTGGACCGAGGGCAACATCCGTCTGCTGACCGAGTCCCAGCCCTGGCCCGAGACCGGCCGCCCCCGCCGCGCCGGTGTCTCCTCCTTCGGCATCAGCGGCACCAACGCCCACGTCATCATCGAACAGGCCCCGGAACCCACCTCTGAGCAGCCCGCGACCGGGGCGGAGTTCCCCGCCGTACCGTGGCTGCTGTCGGCGAAGACGGACGAGGCCCTGCGCGGCCAGGTCGAACGCCTGCGGGCCCACGTGGCGAACGATCCCGCCCTGCGCCCCGTCGACGTCGCCTATTCCCTCGCCGCCGACCGAGCCGCCATGGACCGCCGCCTCGCGGTGGTGGGCACGGACCGCGAAGAACTGCTGGCGGGCCTGACCGCGTTCCTGGAGGGCCGGGCGGCTGCGGGTGTGGTGCAGGGGGGTGTGCGGGGGGCCGGTCGTACGGCGTTCCTGTTCACCGGGCAGGGGGCGCAGCGGATCGGCATGGGGCGGGAGCTGTACGACGCTTTCCCGGTGTTCGCGGAGGCCTTCGACGCGGTGCTCGCCGAGATCGAGCTGCCGCTGCGGGAGGTCGTCTGGGGTGAGGACGCGGACCGTCTCAACCGCACCGAGTTCACTCAGCCCGCGCTGTTCGCCATCGAGGTGGCCCTATACCGGCTGCTCGAGTCGTGGGGTGTCAGGCCGGACTACCTGGCCGGTCACTCGATCGGTGAGTTCGCCGCCGCCCACGTCTCCGGTGTGCTCTCCCTCGCGGACGCGGCGAAGCTGGTCACGGCACGCGGCCGTCTGATGCAGGCGCTGCCCGAGGGCGGTGCGATGGTCGCCGTGCAGGCCACCGAGGACGAGGTACGTCCGCTGCTGGCCGAGGGCATCGGCATAGCGGCTGTCAACGGACCTACGGCGATGGTAATTTCCGGCGTCGAGGCCGAAGCCCTGCGGATCAAGGCGCACTTCGAGGCCGAGGGCCGTAAGACGACCCGCCTGAAGGTCTCCCACGCGTTCCACTCCCCGCTGATGGAGCCGATGCTCGACGACTTCCGCGCGGTGGCACAGGAGTTGGAGTTTGGCACCCCGTCGATTCCGATCGTCTCCACCCTCACCGGCGAGTCCGCGACCGCCGCGGAGCTGGGGGATCCCGAGTACTGGGTCCGCCACGTCCGCGAGGCGGTCCGCTTCGCCGACGCGGTGAAGGTGCTGGAGTCGGAGGGTGTCACCCGCTTCCTGGAGCTGGGTCCGGACGCCGTACTGACCGCGATGGGCCAGCAGTCCGCCGACAACGCCGTGTTCGTGCCCGCGCTCCGCCGTGACCGGCCCGAGGCGGCCGAGGTCGTCTCGGCCGTCGCCCGGATCGCGGTGCGGGGCGGCACGGTCGACTGGACGGCGTTCTACACGGGCACAGGAGCCCGGCGCGTCGACCTGCCGACGTACGCCTTCCAGCGGCAGCGCTACTGGCTGGACGCGCTGGAGTACTGGGCCGAGGCATGGGCGGGCGCGGACACCGGCGGGGTCACCTCTGCCGGACTCGACCGGGCGGCGCATCCACTGCTCGGTGCCGTGGTGGCGTCGCCGGACAGCGACGGCGTGGTCCTGACGGGTCGGCTGTCCGTCTCGTCCCAGCCGTGGCTGGCCGACCACGCCGTGGGCGGCACCATCCTCTTCCCGGGCACCGGACTGGTCGAGCTGGCGATCACCGCCGGTGAACGGGTCGGCTGCGACGGGCTGGAGGAGCTGACGCTGGAGGCGCCGCTGGTGCTGCCCGAGCGGGGCGGAGCCGCCGTACAGGTGGTGGTGGGCGCCGCCACCGACGACGGCACCCGGGACGTGAACATCTACGCGCGCACCGACGACGAGGAGCAGGTCTGGACGCGCCACGCGACCGGTCTGCTGTCCGCCCCGGTGCCCGCCGCCTTCGATCTGACCCAGTGGCCGCCGCGTGGCGCCGAGCCGGTCGACCTGACCGGCCTGTACGAGACGCTGGCGGAGGCCGGTCTGGAGTACGGGCCGGTGTTCCAGGGGCTGACGGCCGCCTGGCGCTCCGGTGAGGACGTCTACGCGGAGATCGCGCTGCCGGAGGACACGGTCGTCGACGGGTTCGGGCTGCACCCGGCGCTGCTGGACGCCTGCCTGCACGCGACCGGGTTGATGGCGGGCGGTGCCGAGACCACCCGCCTGCCCTTCGCGTGGACCGGTGTCTCCCTGCACGCCACCGGCGCCACCCGACTCCGGGTCCGGCTCTTCCGCGAGGGCGCCGAGGGTGTCGCCCTGGCGGTGGCCGACGACCAGGGCCGTCCGGTCGCGACGATCGGTTCGCTGGTCCTGCGCGAAGTGGCGGCGGACCGGCTGGCGGCGGCGCGGCCGGCGTTCCACGAGTCCTTGTTCCAGCTGGAATGGGTACGACTGCCGGGGGTGCGGACGCATGCTTCGACGCCGGGTGATGTGGTGGTGCTCCGCAGTACGGCGGGTGCGGACGCGGACGCGGTGCGGTCGGCGGTGCATCGGGCGCTCGCCGAACTGCGCTCGGCTGCCGGACGGCTGGCGGTCGTAACGCGCGGTGCGGTCGCGCTGCCGGGTGAGGACGTCACCGACCTGGCAGGGGCCGCCGTGTGGGGCCTGGTCCGCTCGGCGCAGTCGGAGGACCCGGACCGCTTCGTCCTCGTCGACGTGGACGAGGACGGCGACGCAGCGGTCTCCCTGGCGCTCGCGTCGGGGGAGTCCCAGGTCGTCGTGCGGGACGGTGCCGTGTACGGCGCCCGGCTCGTGCGCACCCCGGTGGCGCGGGACGACGACGCACGGCCCGCGTCGGGGTTCTCCGCCGAGGGCACGGTCCTGCTGACCGGTGCCACCGGCACCCTGGGCGGGCTGTTCGCCCGGCACCTGGTGACCGAGCATGGTGTGCGTCGTCTGCTGCTGACCAGTCGCCGAGGTGAACAGGCGCCGGGTATGGCGGAGTTGACGGCGGAGCTGACCGCTCTGGGTGCCGAGGTGACCGTCGCCGCCTGCGACGCCGCCGACCGCGAGGCGCTGGCCGCGCTGATCGCCGACGTCGATCTGTCCGGTGTGGTGCACGTGGCCGGTGTCCTGGACGACGGCGTGATCGCATCGCTCACCCCGGAGCGGGTGGACAAGGTGCTCCGCCCGAAGGTGGACGCGGCCCTCAACCTGCACGAACTCACCGCCGACAAGAACCTCTCCGCCTTCGTCCTGTTCTCCTCGGCCGCCGGCACCCTCGGCAACCCCGGCCAGGGCAACTACGCCGCCGCCAACACATTCCTGGACGCCCTCGCCGCCCACCGGCAGGCCCAGGGCCTGCCCGCGCAGTCCCTCGCCTGGGGCCTGTGGGGCGGCGGCATGGCCGGTGAGCTGAGCCAGGCCGATCTCGACCGGATGAGCGACACAGGCGTGCACGCGCTCACTCCCGAGCAGGGTCTGGCCCTGTTCGACACGGCGGGCGCGCTTCCCGCACCCGCGCTCGTCCCCATCCGCCTCGACGTCCGGGCGCTCGGCGCCGGAGCCGGCGAACTGCCCGAGCTGTTCCGCGCGTTGGTCCGTCGCCCCGCCCGCCGTGTGGTCAGCGGCACGGCGGGTGCCGGGGCCGGATCGGCCCTCGCCCAACGACTCGCCGGGCTGTCACCCGAGGCGCAGGAGGCGGAGATCCTCGGCCTCGTCCGGTCCACGGCCGCCGCGATCCTCGGCCACGCCGGACCGGAGGCCATCGACCCCGAACAGGCCTTCAGCGAGCTGGGCTTCGACTCGCTCAGCGCGGTCGAGTTCCGCAACGGGCTCGGCGAGGCCGTCGGCCTGAGGCTGCCCGCCACCCTCGTCTTCGACTACCCGAGCCCGGCCGTGCTCGCCCGCCATCTGGCCCAGGAGGTCACCGGAACCGGCGACGACCCGGTCGGCGCGGCCACCACCGTGGCCGTGACCGGCGGCGACGATCCGATCGTGATCGTCGGCATGAGCTGCCGTTACCCGGGAGGGGTGGAGACGCCCGAGGATCTGTGGCGGCTGGTGGCCGACGGGGTGGACGCGGTGTCGGAGTTCCCGGTCAACCGCGGCTGGAACATCGACGAGCTGTACGACCCGGACTCCGAGCGGCCCAACACCAGTTACGTCAAGCACGGCGGCTTCCTGCACCATGCCGGCGACTTCGACCCCGACTTCTTCGGCATCTCCCCGAACGAAGCCCTGGCCATCGACCCGCAGCAGCGCCTGCTGCTGGAGACCTCCTGGGAGGCGATCGAACAGGCCGGCATCGACCCCGCCACGCTGAAGGGTTCGGCGACCGGCGTCTTCGCCGGGATGATGTACCACGACTACCAGGACAACACGAACACCGGATCCGTCGCGTCCGGCCGTGTGTCCTACACCTTCGGTCTCGAAGGCCCCTCGGTGACGGTCGACACCGCGTGCTCGTCGTCGCTGGTCGCGCTGCATCTGGCGGCGCAGGCGCTGCGGTCGGGTGAGTGCTCGCTGGCGTTGGCTGGCGGTGTGGCGGTGATGGCGACGCCGGAGGCGTTCGTGGAGTTCAGCCGTCAGCGGGGGCTCGCTCCCGACGGCCGTTGCAAGTCCTTCGCCGCCTCGACCGACGGCACCGCCTGGGGCGAGGGCGTGGGCATGCTCCTGCTGGAGCGCCTCTCCGACGCCCGCGCCCACGGCCACCCCGTCCTCGCCATCGTCAAGGGCTCGGCGGTGAACCAGGACGGTGCGAGCAACGGCCTGACGGCACCGAACGGTCCTTCCCAGCGTCGGGTGATCCGTCAGGCGCTGGCCTCGGCGGGCCTGACCACCGACGCCGTCGACGCGGTCGAGGCGCACGGCACCGGCACGACCCTCGGCGACCCGATCGAGGCGCAGGCCCTCCTCGCGACCTACGGCAAGGACCGTCCCGAGGGCCAGCCGCTCTGGCTGGGCTCCATCAAGTCGAACATGGGCCACACGCAGGCCGCGGCCGGCGTGTCCGGCATCATCAAGATGGTCGAGGCGATCCGCCACGGCGTCCTGCCCCCGACCCTGCACGTGGACGAACCCACCCCGCAGGTCGACTGGACCGAGGGCAACGTCAAGCTCCTGACCGAGTCCCAGCCCTGGCCCGAGACCGGCCGCCCCCGCCGCGCCGGTGTCTCCTCCTTCGGCATCAGCGGCACCAACGCCCACGTCATCATCGAACAGGCCCCTGCCGAGGACCGTGCGGAGGCCCGCGCCGAGGACTCGGGCACGACTCCCGCCACGGTCGTCTGGCCGCTCTCCGGCAAAACCCCGGAGGCCCTGCGCGCCCAGGCCGCACGCCTGCGGGCATACGTCGAGTCCGGCCCCGCCCCGCGCCCCCTGGACGTCTCCTACTCCCTCGCAACCCGCCGCACCGCCCTCGACTTCCGGGCGGCCGTGGTGGGCGCGGACCGGGAGGAACTGCTGGCGGGCCTGTCCGCGTTGGCGGAGGGTCGGTCGGCGGCCGGTGTGGTGCAGGGGGGTGTGCGGGGGGCCGGTCGTACCGCGTTCCTGTTCACCGGGCAGGGGGCGCAGCGGATCGGCATGGGCCGTGAACTCCACGCAGCCTTCCCGGTGTTCGCGGAGGCCTTCGACGCGGTGCTCGCCGAGATCGAGCTGCCGTTGCGGGAGGTGGTCTGGGGTGAGGACGCGGACCGTCTCAATCGCACCGAGTTCACTCAGCCCGCGTTGTTCGCCATCGAGGTGGCGCTGTACCGGCTGGTGGAGTCGTGGGGTGTCAGGCCGGACTATCTGGCCGGTCACTCGATCGGTGAGTTCGCCGCCGCGCATGTCTCTGGGGTGCTGTCGCTGGCGGACGCGGCGAAGCTGGTGGTCGCGCGTGGTCGTCTGATGCAGGCGCTGCCCGAGGGTGGTGCGATGGTGGCCGTGCAGGCCACGGAGGACGAGGTACGTCCTCTCCTGGCGGACGGTATCGGCGTCGCGGCCGTCAACGGCCCCAACTCGGTGGTCGTCTCCGGCGTGGAGGCCGAAGCCCTCCGTATCAAGGCGCATTTCGAGGCCGAGGGCCGTAAGACGACCCGTCTGAAGGTCTCGCACGCGTTCCACTCGCCGCTGATGGAGCCGATGCTGGCCGGCTTCCGTGCGGTGGCAGGGGAGTTGGAGTACGGCACCCCGTCGATCCCGATCGTGTCCACTCTCACCGGTGCCCTGGTGACCGGCGGCGAGCTGGCTGACCCGGAGTACTGGGTCCGCCATGTCCGCGAGGCGGTCCGTTTCGCCGACGCGGTGAAGGTGCTGGAGTCGGAGGGGGTCACCCGCTTCCTGGAGTTGGGCCC
Source organism: Streptomyces sp. NPDC020299 (assembly GCF_044387825.1). NCBI lineage: Bacteria > Bacillati > Actinomycetota > Actinomycetes > Kitasatosporales > Streptomycetaceae > Streptomyces > Streptomyces sp. NPDC020299. The sequence continues at coordinate 34,606 of NZ_JBIRWL010000018.1, read as the reverse complement.
CGACGGTGTGCTGACCGCGATGGCGCAGCAGTCGGTCGAGTCGGAGACGGCGGTACTGACGGCCGCGCTCCGCAAGGACCGCCCGGAGGTGCCCGCACTGCTGGCCACCGTGGCCCGGCTGCACGTCGCCGGGGTCACGCCCGACTGGACGGCGTTCTACGCCGGCACCGGCGCCCGCTCGCTGGAGGGGCTGCCTACGTACGCCTTCCAGCGCGGCACGTACTGGCTGGAGAGCATCCCCGAGACGGGTACCGCCCTGTCCGAGATGGGCATCGGCTCCTCCGGGCACGCGCTGCTCGGCGCGGCCGTGACACTGGCCGACAGCGACGGCGTGGTCCTGACGGGCAGGCTGTCGGTCTCGTCGCAGCCGTGGTTGGCCGACCATGCCGTGGGCGGCACCGTCCTCTTCCCGGGCACGGGACTGGTCGAGCTGGCCATCCGCGCCGGCGACGAGGTCGGCTGCGACCGGCTGGAGGAGCTGACGTTGGAGGCGCCGCTGGTGCTGCCCGAGCGGGGCGGTGTCCAGGTCCAGGTGTCCGTGGGGGCGCCCGGCGAGTCGGGCGCCCGGCCGGTCGGCATCCACTCGCGTGCCGAGGGCGCCGACGAGCCCTGGGTGCGCCATGCCGTGGGTCTGCTCTCCGCCGCCGCAGTCGAGCCCGTCTTCGACCTGGTGCAGTGGCCGCCGGCGGGTGCGGAGTCGGTGGATGTGGAGGGTCTGTACGACGGGCTGGCGGAGGCGGGTCTGGAGTACGGGCCTGTGTTCCAGGGTCTGACGGCTGCCTGGCGCTCCGGTGAGGACGTGTATGCGGAGATCGCGTTGCCGGAGGAGACGGGTGTCGAGGGCTACGGGGTGCACCCGGCGCTGCTGGACGCCTGTCTGCACGCCATAGGGCTGCGGGAGTCCGGTGAGGGCGACCGTTCGGCGCGGCTGCCCTTCGCGTGGACGGGTGTGTCCTTCCACGCCTCGGGTGCCACCCGGGTCCGGCTGAAGCTCACCTTCACGGGCGAGGCGGTCTCGCTGACCGTCGCCGACGGCACGGGCCGTACGGTGGCCAGTGTCGAGGCGCTCGCCCTGCGGGAGATCTCCGCCGACCAGCTGGCGGCGGCCCGGTCGGCGTTCCACGAGTCGCTGTTCCAGCTGGACTGGGTGCGACTGCCGGCGGCGCGGAGCGGACCGGTGCCGGGTGACGTGGCCGTACTGCACACCACCCCCGGAGCGGACGCGGAGACGGTACGCACCGAGGTCCACCGGACGCTCGCCGAACTTCAGTCAGCCGATGGCCGGTTGGTGATCGTCACCCGCGGTGCGGTCGCGCTGCCGGGCGAGGACGTCACCGACCTGGCCGGAGCCGCCGTCTGGGGCCTGGCCCGCTCGGCGCAATCCGAGTCCCCCGACCGTTTCCTGCTGGTCGACACCGACGAGGCCGGAGCGGACGAGGCCGTGTCCCTGGCTCTGGCGACCGGCGAACCGCAGGTGGTCGTGCGCGGCACGACGGCCTACGGCGCCCGGCTCGCCCGTACACCGGTGGCCGTGGACGAGCAGAACCCGGTGTTCTCCGCCGAGGGCACGGTGCTGCTGACCGGTGCCACCGGCACCCTGGGCGGGCTGTTCGCCCGGCACCTGGTGACCGAGCATGGTGTGCGTCGTCTGCTGCTGACCAGTCGCCGAGGCGAACAGGCCCCGGGCATGGCGGAGTTGACGGCGGAGCTGACCGCTCTGGGTGCCGAGGTGACGGTGGCCGCCTGTGACGCCGCCGACCGCGAGGCGCTGGCCGCGCTGATCGCGGACGTCGACCTGTCGGCGGTGGTGCACGTGGCCGGTGTCCTCGACGACGGGGTGATCTCCTCCCTCACCCCCGAACGCCTCGACAAGGTGCTCCGCCCGAAGGTGGACGCGGCCCTCAACCTGCACGAACTCACCGCCGAGAAGAACCTCTCCGCCTTCGTCCTGTTCTCCTCCGCGGCCGGTGTCTTCGGCAACCCCGGCCAGGGCAACTACGCCGCCGCCAACGCCTTCCTGGACGCGCTCGCCGCGCACCGGCAGGCCCAGGGCCTGCCCGCGCAGTCCCTCGCCTGGGGCCTGTGGGGCGACGACGCCGAGGGCATGGCCGGTGAACTGAACCAGGCCGACCTGGAGCGCATGCACCGCACCGGCGTGCACGCGCTGTCGGCCGCTGAGGGCCTGGCCCTGTTCGACACGGCGGGCACGGTCCCCGCGCCCGCGCTCGTGCCGATCCGCCTCGACCTGAAGCCGCTGCGCTCGGCGGGCGAGGAGCTGCCCGCCCTGTTCAAGGGCCTGGTCCGCACCCCCGCCCGGCGCGCCGCGGCGGCGGGTGCCGACCCCGCCTCGGCGAACGTCCTCAAGCAGCGCCTCACCGGCCTCTCCCCCGCGGAGCGGGAAGCGCTGCTGCTGGAGACCGTGCGCGAGCACGCGGCGACGATCCTCGGCCACGCCGGTGCGGATGCCATCGACCCGGACCGGGCCTTCAGCGAGCTGGGCTTCGACTCGCTCAGCGCGGTGGAGTTCCGCAACGTGCTTAACGCCCTCAGCGGACTGCGGCTGCCGCCGACGCTGGTCTTCGACTACCCCAACGCCAGGGCCCTCGCCGACCACATACGAGCGGAACTCGTCCCGGAATCGGGCGGTGACGGCAACGCTGAGGGGTCGGGCGAGACCCAGATCCGCGCGGTCCTGCAGACGATTCCGCTCAGCAGGCTGCGGGACGCGGGTCTGCTGGACGCCCTGCTCGAACTCGGCGGCGTCAGCGACGCACTGACCGAACCGGACGAGGCCGACGAGGCCTGGGAGGGCTCGATCGACGACATGGACGCCGAAAGCCTCATCAGCCTGGCGCTCAGCGGCGGGGAATCGGGAGATGCGTAATGGCCGGCTCTGACCAGAACAAGCTCGTCGACGCGCTCCGGTCGGCGCTGAAGGAGACCGAGCGGCTGCGCGCACAGAACAAGAAGCTCACCGCGACGCTCCGCGAACCGATCGCCATCATCGGCATGAGCTGCCGCTACCCCGGAGGCGTGCAGACCCCCGAGGACCTGTGGCGGCTGGTCGCCGACGGGGTGGACGCGGTGTCGGAGTTCCCCGTCGACCGGGGCTGGGACGCCGACCAGCTCTTCGACCCCGAGGCACAGCGCCCCAACACGACCTACGTCCGTCAGGGCGGCTTCCTGCACGACGCCGCCGACTTCGACCCGTCCCTCTTCGGTATCGCGCCGAACGAGGCCCTGATCATGGACCCGCAGCAGCGGCTGCTGCTGGAGACGGCCTGGGAGGCGATCGAACGGGCCGGCATCGACCCGGCCACGCTGAAGGGTTCGGCCACCGGCGTCTTCGCCGGGATGATGTACCACGACTACGCGGCCAACGCGAACACCGGCTCCATCGCCTCCGGCCGCGTCTCCTACGCCCTCGGCCTCGAAGGGCCGTCGGTGACGATGGACACCGCCTGCTCCTCGTCCCTGGTCGCCCTCAACTCCGCCGTGCACGCGCTGCGTTCAGGTGACTGCTCACTCGCCCTCGTCGGCGGCGTCTGTGTGATGGCGACGCCCGAGACCTTCGTCGAGTTCAGCCGGCAGCGAGGCCTGTCCCGCAGCGGCCGGTGCAAGTCCTTCGCCGCCGCCGCGGACGGCACGGCGTGGGGCGAGGGCGCGGGCATGCTGCTCGTGGAACGCCTCTCCGACGCCTGCGCCAACGGCCACCCGGTCCTCGCGGTCGTCCGCGGCGTCGCCGTCAACCAGGACGGCGCGAGCAACGGCCTGACCGCGCCCAACGGTCCCTCCCAGGTCCGTGTCATCCGTCAGGCACTCGCCAACGCCCAGCTCGCCCCCGACCACATCGACACGGTCGAGGCCCATGGCACCGGCACCACGCTCGGCGACCCGATCGAGGCGCAGGCCCTGCTCGCGACCTATGGCAAGGACCGTCCCGAGGACCGTCCCCTCTGGCTCGGCTCACTGAAGTCGAACATGGGCCACACCCAGGCGGCGGCCGGCGTCGGCGGCATCATCAAGATGGTCGAGGCCATCCGCCACGGCGTCCTGCCTCCGACCCTGCACGTGGACGAGCCGACCCCGCAGGTCGACTGGGAATCCGGCCAGGTCCGCCTGCTGACCGAGTCCCGTCCCTGGCCGGAGACCGGCCGCCCGCGCCGCGCCGGTGTCTCCTCCTTCGGCATCAGCGGCACCAACGCCCACGTCATCATCGAACAGGCCCCGGAACCCGAACCCGAGGAACCCACGACCGGCGACCGCGCCCTCCCCGCCGTCCCCCTCCTCCTCTCCGGCAAGACGGAACAGGCCCTCCACGACCAGGCCCGGCGCCTGAAGACCCACCTCGACACCCACCCCGACCTGCGCCCCCTCGACATCGCCCACTCCCTCACCAGCACCCGCACCGCCCTCGACTTCCGGGCAGCCGTGGTGGGCACGGACCGGGAGGAACTGCTGGCGGGTCTGACCGCGTTGGCGGAGGGCGAGTCGGCTGCGGGTGTGGTGCAGGGGGGTGTGCGGGGGGCCGGTCGTACCGCGTTCCTGTTCACCGGGCAGGGGGCGCAGCGGATCGGCATGGGGCGGGAGCTGTACGACGCCTTCCCGGTGTTCGCGGAGGCCTTCGACGCGGTGCTCGCCGAGATCAACCTGCCGCTGCGGGAGGTGGTCTGGGGTGAGGACGCGGACCGGCTCAATCGCACCGAGTTCACCCAGCCCGCGCTGTTCGCCATCGAGGTGGCGCTGTACCGGCTGGTGGAGTCGTGGGGTGTCAGGCCGGACTATCTGGCCGGTCACTCGATCGGCGAGTTCGCCGCCGCCCACGTCTCCGGTGTCTTCTCCCTGGCGGACGCGGCGAAGCTGGTCACGGCACGCGGCCGTCTGATGCAGGCGCTGCCCGAGGGCGGTGCGATGGTCGCCGTCCAGGCCACCGAGGACGAGGTACGTCCTCTCCTGGCCGAAGGCATCGGCATCGCCGCCGTCAACGGCCCCAACTCAGTGGTCGTCTCCGGCGTGGAGGCCGAAGCCCTCCGTATCAAGGCGCACTTCGAGGCCGAGGGCCGTAAGACGACCCGCCTGAAGGTCTCCCACGCGTTCCACTCCCCGCTGATGGAACCGATGCTCGACGACTTCCGCGCCGTCGCACGGGAGTTGGAGTACGGCACCCCGTCGATTCCGATCGTCTCCACTCTCACCGGCGAGTCCGCGACCGCCGCGAAGCTGGCCGACCCGGAGTACTGGGTCCGCCACGTCCGCGAGGCCGTCCGCTTCGCCGACGCCGTAGGGGTGTTGGCGGACAACGGCGTCACCACGTACCTCGAACTCGGCCCCGACGCGGTCCTGACCGCGATGGGCCGGCAGACCACCGACGGAACCTTCGTGCCCAGCCTGCGCCGCGATCGCGACGAGGCCCGCGAGCTGGTCTCCGCGGTCGCGAGGATCGCGGTGCGCGGCGGGACGGTCGACTGGACGGCGTTCTACACGGGCACGGGCGCCCGGCGCGTCGACCTGCCGACGTACGCCTTCCAGCGGGAGCGTTACTGGTTCCACACCCTGGACTACCTGGCCGAGTCGTGGGTCGCCGCCGAACTGGGGGGCGGGCTGTCGCAGGCCGGTCTGGAACCGGCCGGTCACGCGCTGCTCGGCGCCGCCGTGCCCCTTGCCGAAAGTGACGCCGTGGTGCTGACGGGCCGGCTGTCGGTCTCGTCGCAGCCGTGGCTGGCCGACCACGCCGTGGGCGGCACCATCCTCTTCCCCGGTACCGGACTGGTCGAGCTGGCGCTGGCCGCCGGTGAGAGGGTCGGCTGCGACCGGCTGGCGGAACTGACGTTGCAGGCGCCGCTGGTGCTGCCGGAGAGCGGCGGCGCCGTGGTGCACGTAGTCGTCGACGAGCCGGACGAGTCCGGGACGCGCCGGGCCGTGCGGCTGTACACCCGTACCGACGACCCCGACGACGTCCAGTGGACCCTGCACGCCACCGGGACCCTCTCCGCCGCCGCAGCCGAGCCCGTCTTCGACCTGGTGCAGTGGCCGCCGACGGGCGCGGAGTCGGTGGATGTGGAGGGTCTGTACGACGGGCTGGCGGAGGCGGGTCTGGAGTACGGGCCGGTGTTCCAGGGTCTGACGGCCGCCTGGCGCTCCGGTGAGGACGTCTACGCGGAGATCGCGTTGCCGGAGGAGACGGGCGTCGAGGGCTACGGGGTGCACCCGGCGCTGCTGGACGCATGCCTGCACGCCATAGGGCTGCGGGAGTCCGGTGAGGGCGACCGTTCGGCACGGCTGCCCTTCGCGTGGACGGGTGTGTCCTTCCACGCCTCGGGTGCCACCCGGGTCCGCCTGCAGCTCTCGCCCGCCGGTGCCGACGGCGTGGCCCTCCGGGTCGCCGACGAGGAAGGCCTGCCGGTGGCCACCGTGGAATCCCTCGCACTGCGGGAGATCTCCGCCGGCCGGCTCGCCTCCGCGCAGTCGCAGGCGCACGAATCGCTCTTCCAACTCGACTGGGTGCCCCTGCCCGCCGCTCAGGTGAACGGTACGGCGCCCACCGACGTGACGGTCCTGCGCACCACCCCCGGCACGGACGCCGAGGCGGTACGGGCGGCGGTGCACCATGCGCTGGCTCAACTACAGTCAGCGGAAGGGAAGTTGGTGTTCGTCACTCGGGGTGCGGTGGCGCTTCCCGGGGAGGACGTCACCGACCTGGCCGGGGCAGCCGTGTGGGGTCTGGTCCGCTCGGCGCAGTCGGAGGAGCCGGGTCGCTACGTCCTGGTCGACGCGGACGGCGACGACTCCGCCGTCTCCCTCGCCCTGGCGACCGGCGAACCGCAGACCGTCGTGAGGGGCGGTACCGTCCACGGCGCCCGCCTCGCCCGTACGCCGGCTCCCACCGACCCCGCCACCGACCCCGCCACCGGGCCCCGCTTCTCCGCCGAGGGCACGGTGCTGCTGACCGGTGCCACCGGCACCCTGGGCGGGCTGTTCGCCCGGCACCTGGTGACCGAGCACGGTGTGCGTCGTCTGCTGCTGACCAGTCGCCGAGGCGAACAGGCCCCGGGCATGGCCGAGTTGACGGCGGAGCTGACCGCTCTGGGTGCCGAGGTTACGGTGGCCGCCTGCGACGCCGCCGACCGCGAGGCGCTGGCCGCGCTGATCGCCGATGTCGACCTGTCGGCGGTGGTGCACGTGGCCGGTGTCCTCGACGACGGGGTGATCTCCTCCCTCACCCCCGAACGCCTCGACAAGGTGCTCCGCCCGAAGGTGGACGCGGCCCTCAACCTGCACGAACTCACCGCCGAGAAGAACCTCTCCGCCTTCGTCCTGTTCTCCTCCGCGGCCGGTGTCTTCGGCAACCCCGGCCAGGGCAACTACGCCGCCGCCAACGCCTTCCTGGACGCGCTCGCCGCGCACCGGCAGGCCCAGGGCCTGCCCGCGCAGTCCCTCGCCTGGGGCCTGTGGGGCGGCGGCATGGCCGGTGAGCTGAGCCAGGCCGACCTCGACCGGATGAACAGCACCGGCGTGCACGCGCTCACCCCCGAGGAGGGGCTGGAGCTGTTCGACACCGTCGGCACACTTCCCGCACCCGCCCTCGTCCCCATCCGCCTCGACCTGAAGGCCCTGCGCTCGGCGGGCGAGGAGCTGCCTGCCCTGTTCAAGGGCCTGGTGCGGGTGACGAAGCGTCGTACCGCCCGGTCCAAGGCGGACCCGTCGGCGCTGCGCGGACGGCTCGCCGCACTGGAGCCGGCCGACCGCGAGGAGGCCCTGCTGGCGCTGGTGCTCGAGCACACCGCCCGCGTCCTCGGACACGCCTCCGTGGACGCCATCGCGCCCGAGCGGGACTTCCTGGAGGCGGGCGTGGACTCGCTCAGCGCCATGGAGCTGCGTGGCGCGCTCAACTCCGCCCTCGGGCTCGACCTGCCGCCGATGGCCGTGTTCGACAGCAAGACCCCGGCCGGGCTGGCCCGCGAACTCGTGGAGGCGCTCGACCGGTTCGACGACACGGCGCCCGCGGCCGGCGCGCCGGGCGGCCGGACGGCCCAGGGCGACGAGGACACCGTGACCGGCCTCTTCCGCCGCACCGTACTGGAGGGCCAGACCACCAAGGCGTTCGGTCTGCTGCGCGCGGTCGCCGATCTGCGGCCGACCTTCGACAGCCACCGCGAGCTCGCCGCCCCGCTGCGCCCGGTGCGGCTGGCGGACGGCCCGGCCCGGCCGCGGCTGATCTGCCTCGGCACCCCCATGGCCACCGGCGGCACGCACCAGCACGCCCGGCTGGCCTCGCACTTCAGGGACGTACGCCCCGTGACCAGCCTGCCCTCGCCCGGCTTCGAACGTGGCGAGAACCTGCCCGCCTCGGTCGGCGCGCTGACCTCGGCACTGGCGCACGCCGCGCTGGAGGCCGCGGAGGGCGAGCCGTTCGTCCTGTTCGGCTACTCCTCCGGCGGGCTCCTCGCCTACGGGACCGCGGCCTGCCTGGAGCGCGAACTCGGCACACCCGCGGCCGGCGTCGTCCTGGTGGACACCTACGTGGTGACACAGGAGGCGGGCGGCGGCATGCAGGCCCAGGTGTTCGAGCAGATGTCCGCCGCGCTCGTCGAACGCGACTCCCAGTACGGCCTGTTCGACTCGGCGGGACTGTCCGCCATGCGCGCCTACTTCGACCTGCTCCCGCTGTTCTCGCTGGACGCCGTCGACACCCCGGTGCTGTTCGTGGGCGCCGAACGCAGCTTCCTCGCCGACGCCGCCGACGACTCCTGGAAGGCCCGGCCCTGGAACGCCGGGCACACCTACCGCTCCGTGCCCAGCGACCACTTCACCATCGTGGAGGAGGAGGCGGGCCAGACCGCGCGGACCGTGCAGGAGTGGCTGTCAGGGGTGCTCTAGGGGCGGCCCGGGCCGGGCGCCCGTCCTAGGGTCGCCGACAACCCCCCAGAACATCCCATACAGGTGAAGAAGGTGAGGACCATGACGCCGGCCCCGAGCGCCAAGGGAACCGTTTCTTTCGGCGAGTACAAGACCTGGTACCGCGTCACCGGCGACCTCGGCTCGGGCCTCGCGCCCGTCGTGGTGGTGCACGGAGGCCCGGGCTCCACGCACGACTACCTGCTGCCGCTGGCCCGGCTCGCCGAGGACGGCCGTCCGGTCGTGCACTACGACCAGATCGGCAACGGCGGATCGACGCATCTGCCCGGCAGCGGCCCGGACTTCTGGACCGTGGACCTGTTCCTCGCCGAACTCGACAACCTGCTCACCGAGCTGGGCATCGCCGACGACTACATCCTCTTCGGACAGTCCTGGGGCGGCCTGCTGGTGGCCAAGCACGCCGCCGCCCGCCCCGCCGGCCTGCGCGGCCTCGTCATCGCCAACTCGCCCGCCTCCTACCCGCTGTGGCTGTCCGAGATGGCGGTGCTGCGCGCCGACCTGCCGCCCGGCGTCAACGAGACGCTGCTGCGCCACGAGGCCGCCGGGACGACGGACAACGAGGAGTACTACGAGGCGATGACGCCCTTCTACGAGAAGCACGTCTGCCGCCTCAAGCCGTGGCCGCGGGAGTACCGGGCCTCGTTCTACGAGGTCTACAACGACCCGACGGTGTACTACGCCATGAACGGCCCCAGCGAGTTCCATGTCGTCGGCACGCTGAAGGACTGGGGCGTGGAGGACTGCCTGCCGGACATCGCCGTGCCCACGCTGGTCCTGTCCGGCCGCCACGACGAGGCCACGCCGAAGACCGTCCGGCCGTACGACGAGCTCATCCCCGACTCGCGCTGGGTGATCTTCGAGAACTCCAGCCACCTCCCGCACCTGGAGGAGCCGGAGGCCTTCCACGAGGTCATGACGGACTACCTCAAGAGCCTCTGAAGGGCCCCGCTCGAATCCGCTCGCCGAGGCGGTGGTAATTCCGCTGGGGAATCGCTTGAATTTCGCTGGAGCACGACTCGAATTCCCCTGGAATCCGCGGCGTTGTGAGTATGGCGAGAAGCCGTCCGTCAAATCGCGGGACCGGCTCCGCCTTCCCTGGGTCTGCGGTGCACCTTGTCGTCCGTCGCCCCTCGTGGAGCTGGCAACTGCTGCCTGACCTGCTCGAACGGGTTCGGATTCGGTGATTCCGGGCCGCTGGAGCGGCCGTTGGGACGACTCTTTCCGGCCATCCGCGATGCCCTGTGATCGAAGTGCTTCTCGAGTTCCACTTGAGCGGCGGAATTACCCTCGTTCGGCCACGACGCGGCACGGCTATGGTTTCGGATAAGGCTCTGCGTCAAGCCCGGCGGGGAGTCTGCTAGGGGAAGGGCTAGCCACGAAACCGCCGTGCGGGACGGGGCGGGACCGACCATCTCGCGCCCCCTGGCGGCCTGTCAGCGCACAGCCGCGATGCCGTCAACTCCGATCTCTCCTGATCCGATTGACCCTCTCCCTGGTTCTGCGTATGGTCTACACAGTGCCGCGTGCGCCGCACGCAGTAAAAGGCTCGATCCGATCACGGGAGGCATCGAACATGCCTGAAGTCACTCGCAAGGCCGGCCGGAAGGAGTGGACCGCACTAGGTGTGCTCATGCTGGCCCTGCTGCTCGTGTCGATGGACATGTCGGTGGTGTACTTCGCAGTTCCGAACATCACCGAACAGCTCGAGCCCAGCGCCACCCAGCAGTTGTGGATGTTCGACGCGTACAGCTTCGTGCTGGCGAGCCTCTACATCACGATGGGCTCCATCGGTGACCGGATCGGCCGCCGCAAGCTGCTGATGCTGGGCGCCCTCGTCTTCGGCGTCGGCTCGATCATCGCGGCCTACAGCCAGAGCTCGGAGATGCTCATCTTCGCCCGCATCTTCCAGGCCGTCGGCGGCGCGACCCTAGAGCCCACGGCCATGGCGCTGCTGCGCGTGATGTTCCACGACCCGAAGGAGCGCACCAAGGCGGTCGCGATCTTCGTCGGCACGCTCGGCACGGGTGTGACCGCGGGCCCGGTGCTCAGCGGTCTGCTCCTCGCCCACTTCTGGTGGGGTTCGATCTTCCTGATCAACGTGCCGTTCATGGTGATGCTGCTGATCACGGCTCCGATGCTGCTACCGGAGTCCAAGATCCCGCGGGCCGGCAAGTTCGACGTGCTGGGATCGCTGCTCACCATCATCGGTCTGTTCCCGCTCATCTACGGCATCAAGGAGATCGCGGCCAACGGCGCCGACTCCCTGCGCCTGGCCTGCATCGCCATCGGTGTGGTCAGCCTGATCGCCTTCGCCATCCGGCAGCGCGCCTCCGACCACCCGATGCTGGACATGTCGCTGCTGCGTCGGCGGGCCGTCAGCGGTGCGGTGATCACCAAGCTCATCGGCTCCTTCGCGCTCATCGGCTTCACCGTCTTCACCGCGCAGTACCTCCAGTCGGTGCAGGACCGCACTCCGCTGAACGCGGCGCTGTGGAGCCTGGTGCCCTCGGTGGGCGTGATGATCGTCCAGCCGGCCACCGTCGGGTTCCTGGAGAAGGGCGTGCGGCGCTCGTCCATCACCGCGGGCTGCTTCGCGATGGCGCTGGGCGGCTTCGCGATCATGTCGCAGCTGGACGCCGGGTCGCCGCTGTGGCTGATGCTGGTGGCGATGAGCCTTCAGGCCGGCGGTCTGGTCTCGGTCCTGGGCCAGTGCACGGACATGCTGGTCGCCAACGTCAACGAGGAGGAGGCCGGTTCGGGCACCGCGGTGCTCGAGACGGGCTCGCTGCTCGGCGGTTCGCTCGGTATGGCCCTGCTCGGCAGCGTCGGCGCCTACGTCTACGGCAACGACGTCAAGGACAAGCTGCCCAGCGGACTGCCCAAGGAGGCCTACAACACGGCTCCCGACACCCTCGGCGGCGCGATCGTCGCGGCGCAGAAGATGCCCGGCGAGACCGGTCGGACCGTTCTCAAGGTGGCCCGTGACGCCTTCACGCACGGCCTCAACCTGGCGGCCGTCGCGGCCGGCGCCGTGGTCATCCTGGGCATGCTGTTCGTGACCGTGGCCCTGCGCAAGGTGCCCAACGCCCCGCAGGCCGACCAGGAGTCGGAGTCGACCGTGGTCGCGCAGCAGACGCCCGACTCCTGGCAGGCCGGGACCACGAGCCACGCGCAGGCCGCGATGCTGACGGACCGGACCCAGCCGCAGAGGTACTGACCACCCGCCGAACCCCCACCCGTCAGGCACGGGCCCCCGGACGGCGATCGCACCCCAGCGTTCGTCGGCCGGGAGGTCCGTGCCTTTCTCTTTGGGCGCGGTTGACGCCGGTGAACGTACTGCGTACGGTATATATGCAACAGCGTGCGCCGCACGCAATGACCATGGTGGGCGTCGATCGCACGCGTTCCCCCGTCCGGCGATCGACACGAGGGCGTGACGCCCGCACCCTGCGCGCGGGCGTCACGCCCTTGGTCAGACACACGGCCGGAAGAAGGCGGGCGCATATGGGCAACGACGGCATCGGCCTCCCGGCGAGCATCGAGGTGGCCTGGGGGCTCAGAGAGCCCTCGCAGAAGGGACCCAAGCGTGTCCTGAGCCTGAGCCGCATCGTGGAGACCGCCGTACGGATCGCGGACGCCGAGGGAATCGGCTCCATCTCCATGAGCCGTATCGCCAAGGAGCTGAACTCCTCGACGATGTCCCTCTACCGCTACATCTCCGCCAAGGACGAGCTGCTGCCCCTGATGGTGGACGCCGCCTTCGGCCCGCCCGTCCCCCACCCCGACCCCAAGCCGCACTGGCGGGCGGGCCTGGAGCACTGGAGCCGCTCCTACCTGGCCGTACTGCGCCGGCACTCCTGGGTGGTGCGCATCCCGATCAGCGGGCCGCCCTCCACTCCCCACCAGATCGCCTGGGCCGAACAGGGGCTGTGTTTCCTGCAGCGCACCGGCCTCAACGAGGCGCGGAAGATGTCCGTGATCCTGCTGCTGGCCGGCCTGGTCCGCAACGAGGCCCAACTCAGCGACACCTACGAGGCGTTCTCCAAGCCCGCCACCCAGGGCGCCGAAACCATGCTGGACTACCGCCGGCTCATCGAGAAACTCGCCGACCCCGACCGCTTCCCCGCGATCCACGCGGCCATGGAGGCGGGGGTCTTCGACGACTCCGACGGTGAGGACACCGAGTTCGAGTTCTCGCTGAACTGCGCCCTGGACGGAATCGACGCGCTGATCCGCCGCCGGCGACGGGAGTCCCGGCAGGCGAAGCAGAGTCAGTGACCCGGCGCACGCCGAGGTGAGGCGGTCGAGACGGGCCGCCAGTTCTCGCTCGCGGCCAGCAGCGCGGCCGTCCACCGGTCCAGCAGGGCCCGGCCCCGGTCGGCATCCGCGTCCGTCGGGTCGCCGAGCACCCCGTTGGCGGTAACCGCCCGCAGGCCGCCCTGCCGCAGCCGGGGAATCAGCACGGACAGCGGACGGGTGTCACCCGGCTCGGCCCGCTCCCGGTGTACCGTCGCCGGCCGCAGGGCGAGCATCGCCGAGGTCTCGTCCCGGCCGGCGTGGCTGTCGGCGGGATCGCCGGACGGCTCCCAGAAGTGCGCCGTACGGCCCTCGGCCCGCAGCCGGGCCACCGCACGCCGCACCGGTACGGCGTTCCCGCCGTGCGCGGAGACGAACGCCACCGCGGCGAACGCGTCGGCGGAACGGCCGAGTTCGGTCAGCAGCAGTTCGACGGCCGCCCGGCCGACGGAGAGCGTGCCCGGGAAACCCGCGTGCTCGCCGCTGGACCCGTAGGCCACCGGCGGCGCCAGCACCACCCACTCCCGCACCCCGGCCAGCCGCTCGGCGAGCGCCACCGCGATGTCGGTGTCCACGGTGCACGGCAGGTGCGGCCCGTGCTGCTCGGTCGAGCCGACCGGTACGGTCAGCACACCGCCGGCGGCCACCGCCGCCACCTCGGTCCACGCCAGCTCGGCCAGCCGCCTCGGTACCGTGCCGCTCACGCCCGCCGCACCCCGTCCCGACCCGGCCAGGGCGCGGTGTCGGGGCGCAGCGGGGCCAGTGTGCGGTGACGCAGGGCGCCCCACCACACGCCGGCACCGTAGGTGAGGTCGTCGGCGACCCGGGCCGCCAGCCAGTGGGGCAGGGGCAGGTCAGGACGCCGGGTGCGCCAGTCGTCGACGTGACGGGCGAAGGCCGCGGCCAACAGCACCCGGCCGGTACGGGAGGCGGCCAGGGCGGGTACCGCCACCGGCCACCATGAGCGGGTCACCGCGTCCGCGAACACCCGGCCCGCCCCCCAGTGCCCGCGCAGCGCCAGTGCCACCGACTCCTTGGCCGGCACGCCCACCCCGCGCAGCTTGCGCGGCAGCAGCCCCGCGGTGACCAGCGCCGTACCGGCGGCAGCGGCCGGCCGCCCCGCGGCCACGGCGGTCCAACAGGCCAGCGTCCACGGGGAGACCCGTACCGGAGCCGCCGCCGTGCCGTGCCGCAGGGCCAGCGGCGCCGCGGAGGTGCCGTAGTGGAAGCGCTGCCGCACCCAGGCCGGCCAGGTGGGGCGTGGCGCGTGCCGTACCCGGGACGCCGGTTCGTAGCGCACCCGCAGGCCGCGGCCGGCCAGCCGCCACACCAGGTCGACGTCCTCGCCGTAGCGCATCGACTCGTCGAAGCCGCCCAGCGCGCGCAGCGCCGAGACCCTGACGACGAGCGTGGCCGTGGGCACATAGCTCACCCGGCTGCCGGGCCGCACCACGGCGGGCAGCGGACCCAGGTCGAGCGGGGAGCGCTCCTGCTCGTAGCGGGCCAGGGCACTGCTGCCCGGCCGGCTGCACACCCGCGGCGCCACCGCCACCACCTCCGGGTCGGCGAAGTGCGGCAGCAGCGCCTCCAGCCAGCCCGTTTCGGGCACCACGTCCGCGTCCAGGAACGCCACCAGTTCCGTACCGGCCAGCCTCCAGCCACTGTTGCGCGCGGCGGCAGGGCCCCGGGAGACCGGATGACGCACGGCGGCACCGGGCAGCGGCACGGCCGAACCGTCGTCCACGACCACGACGCCGGCGAGTTCCGCGAGACCGCCGAGCGTCTCGGTCACCTCGGGGTGGTCGCGCACCGGCAGCACCGCCGTGACGTCGGCGGCGGTGAACGGGCCCGGTGCGTACCGGGGGTGCACCAGCCCGGCGGAGACCAGCTGATCGGCCAGCCGGCGCTGCCCCGGACGGTCGGCCACCTCCTCCCCGCCGAGCCACCCGTCCACCAGCCGGGCCCCGGCCCCGCTCAGCCGCAGCACCCGGTAGGGCGAGCCGCCGAGCAGGGTACGGCCGCCGTCGAGGCGGGTGAGGGACGGGTCGGCGGTGAGGTGCACGCGTACGGCGATGGCAGGAGAACTCACGGCGTGACACCTCCGTCCACGTCGACGCCGTGTTCGCGCAGATGCGCCAGCAGCAACCGGGCCGCCTCCTCGGGGGAGTCAGGGGTCAGCACCCGGGGCGGGGTGCGGGGCGGGACGAGGGCGCCGGTGAGGGCCAGGAGCCGCCGGCGGGTGCCACCCTCCGGGGCGGGCAGCGCCTTGGGGCGCGGCCGGTAGGGACGGGGCCGGCCCACCCGTACGGCAGCACCCTCCGGATCGGCCACCCGCACCACCGGTATCCCGGCCCGCCGCGCCGCGAGCACCGCGGCCAGCGTCGCCCGGCGCGGTCGCACGCTCCCGGCCTCCACCGAGCACACCGCGGGCAACACCACCCGCAGCTCCTCGGCCCGGCCGCCGTCCAGCCGCCGCACGGCCCGCAACGACAGGCCGGCCGGCCCGGCGCCGTCGTCAGCGGCGTCCGCCACCGTCAGCTCCACCAGCCCCAGCGCCTGCGCCGTGCCCAGACGAGCGGCCAGGTGGGCCGGCGTGGCCCCCGTGCCGCGGTCCACCGAACGGTCCCCGCACACCACCACGTCGGGCACCGGGCGCCCACCCGCGGTGAGCCCGGCCAGCAGACTGTGCGCCGTGGCCGCCTCGTCGGTGTCCGGGCCCTCGATGCGCAGCGTTTCGTGCGCGCCGGCGGCCAACGCCTCGCGCAGCATCTCCTCGGCCCCCGCCGGACCCACGGTGACCGCCAGACAGCGCCCGCCGAGCCGTTCGGCCAGCCGCAGCGCCTGCTCCAGGGCACACCGCTCGGCCGGTGAGGCCCCGGCGGCG
The DNA here is from genome assembly GCF_044387825.1 of Streptomyces sp. NPDC020299. Classification (NCBI taxonomy): domain Bacteria; kingdom Bacillati; phylum Actinomycetota; class Actinomycetes; order Kitasatosporales; family Streptomycetaceae; genus Streptomyces; species Streptomyces sp. NPDC020299. The sequence continues at coordinate 18,510 of NZ_JBIRWL010000018.1, read as the reverse complement.
TACGGCGCGCCCGGGGCCGTGCCGGTCAGGGGATGCGCCACGGCCCGCGGGTCCGTCCAGCGCAGCGCGGCGGCCACCAGCACGGCGCTCACCCCTGCCGGAAGGCGACGCCGTGGCCGCCCTCGGGGTAGGTCCAGGAGATGGCGCCCGGCGCGTCGCAGACCTGGTAGCAGGTGCCGCACTCGAAGCACTGCTCGTAGTTGAAGAGGATCCCGCCGTCGCCGGTGGGCACGAACAGGTCGGCGGGGCAGGCGTGCACGCAGGCGCGGACCTCGCAGGACCGGCACACGTCGGTGTCGACCGTGATGTGCGCCTTCTCCGCGACCCGGAAGTCCACGGTGGCCATGCGGTCCTCGAAGGAGACTTCGGGCAGGGTGTCGTGGGCGGGCGGCTGGGTCATCCGAAGGACCTCGTTCCGGTGAACGCGTCGGACAGCAGGTGGCGCAGCCGGACGCCGCGCCGGCGAGCCGCGCCCGTCAGCAGCCGGCGCAGACCGGGCTTGGGACGCGGATTGTCGACCGTGAAGAACCCCTGGGCCACGTCGCACAGCAGCCCCGGGTACGACTGCTGCACCCGGTCGGAGAAGACCAGCCCCGGCACCCGGCGCAGCCGACGGTGGTCGGCGAGGACGAAGGACTCCTCCAGCAGCCGGCGGTACCCGGCCAGCCCGGCCCGGGAGGTGTCGCCCGAGGCGACGGCCGCGGCGGCGGCCCGCCCGGCGTACATGCCCGCGCCCAGCGCGTAGTTGACGCCCTCCAGCCACACACCCGCGGCCAGGCACATCGCGGCCGCGTCCCCGGCCACCAGCATGCCGTCGGTGACCAGCTCCGGCATGGTGTCGTAGCCGCCCTCGGGGATCAGGTGGGCGGAGTACTCCTTCAGCTCGGCGCCGCGCAGCAGCGGGGCGATCGCCGGGTGCCGCTTCATCCGGCCGAGTACCGCCTCGGGCCGGGTGCCGGAGGCGGCGAGCCCGGTCAGCGACAGCACCACGCCGACGCTGACGGACTCCAGGTTGGTGTAGAGGAACCCGCCGCCGGGGATGCCGCCGGTGCAGCCGAGGACCTCGATGTCCTGGCCGTGCCGCCCGCTGACCCCGAACCGCTCCTCGATCACCTCGCGCGGCAGGGCCAGGGTCTCCTTCACGCCCAGCGAGGTGTGCTCCGCCTGCTTGCCCGGCACCTTCGAGAACAGCCCCGCCTCCTTGGCGAGGAAGGAGTTGACGCCGTCGCAGGCGATGACCACCCGGGCGGTGAGATCGCCGTCGGGCCGGTCGGTGCGCACCCCGCAGACCCGGCCGGCCCCGTCGCGCAGCAGGCCGGTGGCGGTGGTGGCCGGCACCAGGACGGCGCCGGCCCGCTCGGCGAGGGAGGCGAGCCAGCCGTCCAGTTCGGAGCGGAAGGCGGTGGCGCCGTTGTACGGAGGACGCCCCCAGTCCTCGGTGCGGAAGTCGACGGTGAGCGCCTGCTGTTCGGTGAGCAGCATCGTGGAGCGCCGGGTCACCCAGCGCTGCACCGGCATGTGCTCCCACCAGTCGGGCACCAGTTCGTCCAGGATCCGGCCGTAGACCACACCGCCGTACACGTTCTTGGCGCCCGGATACGGCCCGCGCTCCAGCAGCGCCACCGACCGCCCGGCCCGGGCCGCCTCCAGCGCGGCGGCCGATCCGGCCGGGCCCGCGCCGACGACGACCACGTCGAAGGCGGGCGCGCCGTTCGTCTCAGGCGGCATCGCGCGCCTCCCGCTCCTCGGCGGCCCCGCGCACCAGCCGTACGAGCGCGCTGAGCACGGCGGGCGCGTCGGCCACGATGCCCAGGTCGGCCATGGCGGTCATCGGGCAGTACGGATCGGTGTTGACGCTCACCACATGGTGTGGCGAGCCGAGGCCGCCGGTGTGGTGCGGGGCGCCGGAGACACCGAAGGCGACGTACAGGTCCGGGTCGACGGTGACGCCGGTGGTGCCGATCTGGCGGGCGTACTCCAGCCAGCCCGCGTCGGTGACCACCCGGGTGGCGCCCACCGCCATGCCGAACGCGGCGCCGAGCTCACCGAGCAGCGCCACCGCCTCGGGCCCACCGAGCCCGCCGCCGGCACCGAGCAGCCGCCGGGCGCCCGCGAGATCACCGCCGTCGGCGGAGGTGTCCAGGGCGGCGACGTGCACCGCGTCCACGGTGGTCTCCGGTGCGTCGGGCAGCGTGAGTACGGTGGTCTGAGGCGGTCCGGCCACGGGAGTGGCGCCGCGTACCCCGGGTTCCAGGGTGGCCACGAACGGCCCGTCCGCGGTCAGTTCGACCAGCGCGCTGCCGCCCAGGCGCAGCACGTCCGCGCCGTGCGGGAGCACTTCCTGGGCGCCCGCGAGCAGCGGCCGGCCCAACTCGGCGGCCAGCCGCGGCGCCAGGTCCCGGCCGTCGGCGGAGGCGGGGAGCACCACGGTGTGCACCGGCGCGAGCAGCGGCGCGAGGGCGCCGGCCAGCGCGGCGGGCGCGACGCCGCTCTCGGCCGCCCACACCCGGCGGGCCGCGACGAGCCCCGCGGCCGCGTCCCCGGCCCCCGAACCGGCCACGACCACCGCCCCGCCGGCCTCGGCCACGGCCTCGTCGGCGCCGAGCGGCAGCACCCCGTCCCGTACGACCAGCACGGCGATCCGCGCGGGAAACCCGAAGGCGGCTCCCGGCCGTGGCGTGCCGCTCACAGTGCCACCCCCGCCCGGTGTCCCTCGACGACCGCGGCGTGGGCACGGCGGGGGGTCAGGCAGTCCCCGGCGCGGTGGACCGGGAACGGCGCGTCCTTCAGGGCGTGCCACAGGGAGTCCTCCGGCGCCTGGTGCACCGCGCAGACCACCCAGTCGTAGTGCTCCTGCGCCGTGGTCCCGGTGGTGTGCGTGAGGATGTCCAGTTCCACTTCGCCGTCCCCCTGCCCGCTCGGGCGGGCCCCCGTCACCACCTGGTCGGTGATGTGCTCGATGCCCTTGGCGTGGGCGCGCACGCTGTACGTCTCCAGGTCCAGCGTGATCCCCAGGTCCTGCCCGACGACCATGCCGGGCGTGCTGATCCGCACCCGGCAGCCCCGGTCGGCCAGCACTTCGGCCACGGAGGTGGCCTGGTGGAAGCCCAGTTCGTCGACGACCAGGACCCGCTGCCCGGCCGCGGGCGCGGCCCGCCCCTCCAGCACGTCCCGTACGTCCACCACCCGCTCCAGTCCGTCTGCCCAGTAGGGCGGTTGCGGCCGGGCCCCGGTGGCCAGCACGATCGCGTCGGGTGTTTCGGCGCGCAGCGAGTCGGCGGTGGCCTCCACCCCGGTGCGGATGTCCACGCCGTGGCGCAGGCACTCGGCCAGCAGGTTGCGTACGACGTCGAGGAACTCGGCGCGGCTGGGCGCGGTCGCGGCCGTCGCCACCTGGCCCCCCGTGGCCGGCGCCCGCTCGTACAGCGTCACCTCGTGCCCGCGCCGCGCGGCCGTCGCCGCCGCCTGCAGTCCGGCCGGGCCGCCGCCGACGACCACGACCCGGCGCGGCCGGGGTCCCGGGGCCGGCAGCGGCACTGCCTCGCGGCCCGCCCGCGGGTTCTCGATGCAGCCCAGCCAGCGGTTGAGGCCCATGCGGCCCACGCACTCCTGGTTGCAGGACAGGCAGGTACGGATGTGCGGGGTGTGCCCGGCACGCGCCTTGGCGGCGAAGTCGGGGTCGGCGATCTGCCCGCGCACCACACCCACCAGGTCGCAGTGCCCCTCAGCCAGGGCCCGTTCGGCCTGCACCGGATCCTTGATGCGGCCGACGCCGATCACCGGCAGCCGTACCGCCGAGCGGATGGCGTTGGAGACGAACAGGGCGTAGCCGGGCGGCACCGACATCGACGCCTCGATCATGTAGAGCGTCGACGTGGCCACGCCGATCGAGGTGTTGATGTAGTCGACCTTGCCGGTGGCCTCCACCAGCCGGGCGGTCTCGACGGCCTCCTCGACGGTGGTACCGCCGTCCAGCAGTTCGTCGCCGCACAGCCGCACTCCCAGTGCGCGGCCGGGGCCGATGGCCTCGCGGACCGCGTCGACGATCTCCAGCAGGATGCGTACGCGGTTGCGCAGGGGGCCGCCGTAGCCGTCGGTGCGCAGGTTGGTGGCGGGGGAGAGGAAGCCACGCACGATCGAGGAGTGCGAGCACTGCAGCTCCACGCCGTCGAAGCCGCCGTCGGCGCAGTGCCCGGCCACCGTGCCGTACCCGGCGACGATCTCGGCGATCTCCGCGGTGCTGACCTCCTTGGGCACCTCCCGGAACAGCGGGTCCGGTACCGGCGACGGCGCCCACACGGGCAGCCGGGAGTACATCGAGGACGCCTGGCCGCCGTTGTGGTTGAGCTGGGCGAGGATCGGCGTGCCGTGCGCGTGCACGGCCTCGGTGATGCGCCGGTAGCCGGCCACGGCCTGGGGCCGGAAGCCGTGGATCAGTTTCTCGTACGGCCAGTCCGTCGCGTGGGTGGAGTGCTCCTCGGTGATGATCAGCCCGGCGCCGCCGGCCGCCCGTGCCGCGTAGTACGCCGCGTGCTGCTCGCTGGGCAGGCCGTCCTCGGCGTAGTTCGTCAGGTGCGCGGAGAACACGATGCGGTTGGCGAGGGTGAGCGGGCCGAGCCCGATCGGTGAGAAGAGCAGCTTGAGTCGGCTCATCGGGCCGTGTCCCCTCCCGTGCCGCACATCGCGAGCGCCGCGCGCCGGCCCTCCAGCAGGGCCTCGTGCACGGTGCGCGGGGCCACCCGGTCGCCCGCGGGGAGCGCGCCGTCCGGGGCGGCCAGGGAGGCGTCGGGCAGCCGGTGCCCGCAGTGCACCACGGCCGCGCACTCCACCTTGTGCTGCTCGCCGGTGAACACGTCCTCCACCAGGGCGAAGTCCCGCGACGCGGCGCGCAGTACGGTCCGCCGCAGCAGGGTCACCCCGGCCCGCACCAGCCGTGCGTGCGCGTCGGCGAGGTCACCGGTGAGCGCCAGCTGGGTGCCGGCCACCTGGTCCGCGGTGACCAGGGTGACGGCCCGGCCCTCGGCGGCCAGCCGCTCGGCGAGGGCGACGGCGGTGGCGTCCCCGACCGGGTCGTCCACCAGCACCGGCCCGCCGAGCAGCGGGGCACGCCCGGCCAGCAGGTCGGCCGCCTCCAGGACCGTGCCGCCGTCGACGTCGTACCGGCGGGGCCCGGGACGTGACCCGGTGGCCAGTACGACCCGGCGCCCGGCCAGGTCTCCGGGGCCGACGGCGGTCGCGGTGCGTACGGTGACGCCCAGCCGCCGCACCTCCGACTCCAGCCAGTCCAGCAGCGGCGCCCACCGCTCGCCCGCGACCCGCAGGATGCCGCCGAGCCGCTCCTCGCGCTCCACCAGCTCCACCCGCCGCCCGTTTACGGCCAGCACCCGCGCGGCCTCCAGGCCGGCGGGCCCGCCGCCGACGACGAGGACCGCGGCCTCCTGTTCCGCAGCGGCCACGGACACCGGCTCCCGCCCGACGGGGGAATCGGGCGCGTCCTCGGTCTCGTGACCGCTGCGGGGCTCCACGGCGCACGAGACGACCGGGTTGCGGTTGTCCCGTACGCGGCACTTCTGGTTGCACAGCACACACGGCCGCACCCGCTCCGGGTGCCCGGAGCGCACCAGCCCGACCAGCTCCGGGTCGGCGATCTGGGCCCGGGTCATCTCCACCAGGTCGGCGACCGCGTCGTCCAGCGCCCGCTGGGCGTGCGCCGGGTCGGTCACCGAGCCCTGCAGCACCACGGGCACGGCCCCGCCCACCGCCGTGCGCACGGCCGAGCACACCTCGCCGTTGAAGCCCGGCGGGGTGTGGAAGTCGGGCCGGGTGGCCGCGGTGGACATGGCCGAACCGCGCACCACCACCAGATAGTCGAGCAGCGGGGCCAGCTCACGGGCGAGGTCCTCGGCGTGCTGCGGGGTGATGCCGGCCCACGGCGCGAGCTCGTCGCAGCACAGGCGCAGCCCCACGATCCGGTCCTCGCCCACCGCCTCGCGCACGGTGTGCAGCACCTCCCGCAGCAGCCGCGGCCGGTCGGTGCCGTAGCCGTCCTGGCGCAGGTTGGTCAGCCCGGACAGGAACTGGCGCAGCAGGCTGTACTGCCCGGCCTCCACCTCCACCCCGTCCAGGCCGGAGCCGGCCGCCAGCCGGGCCGCGGCACCGAACCCGTCGCGCAGCGCGGCGAGCTCGGGCTCCTCCAGCTCCATCGGCAGCTCGCGGCTCGCCACGTCGGGGACCCGGGAGGGCGCCCACAGCGCCGACTGGTGGTACGCGGACGAGCCCTGCGATCCCGAGTGGCCGAGCGAGGCCACCACCAGCGTTCCGTACGGCGCGCAGGCCGCCTTCGTCGCCGCCCAGCCGGGCCCGCAGTCCGCGGCCAGCGGGGCCCGCTCGTAGGGCCAGTCGGAGGGGTGCACGCTCGCCGTCTCGGTGACGAGCAGTCCGGCGCCGCCGGCCGCCCGCCGCGCGTAGTAGGCGACGTGCCGGTCCGACAGCGCCCTGTGGCGGGCCAGATTGGTCTCGTGCGGCCCGAACACCACCCGGCTGGGGGCGGTGCGCGGGCCCAGCGCGACGGGCTCGGTCAGACGCATGGTCATGCGGCTCCCGTGCGGTCCGGGGCGAACCCGGCCAACGGGCTGGTGTCACAGGCCCGGTCCGGCACCCCGGCACTCGCCGGCCGCCGTCCGATGGTCACCGGCACCGGGCCGGACCCGCCGCGCGTGCGGTGCGAGTGGTCACCGCTGGGGCGGGGCGCCGTACCCGCGCCGACCGCGGCCAGCGCCCGCTCCCCGTTGCCCTTGACGCATTCGGGGTCCGGGCCGTCCAGCGGCAGCCCCGTGAAGAACTTCGCCGCCATGCAGCCGCCCCGGCAGGCGTCGTACGCCGAGCAGGCCGTGCAGGCACCACCGGTCTGCGGTGAGCGCAGCTCGGTGAACAGCTCCGACTCCCGCCACACGGAGGTGAAGCCGCCCGGGGAGCGGACGTTGCCGGCGAGGAAGGTGTCGTGGATGGCGAACGGGCAGGCGTAGACGTCGCCGACCGGGTCGATCAGGCACACCACCCGGCCCGCCCCGCACAGGTTGAGACCCGGCAGCGTAGCCGGACCGAGGGCGTTGAGGTGGAAGAAGGAGTCGCCGGTCAGCACCTGCTCGCCGTGCGCCAGCAGCCATTCGTACAGCGAACGCTGCTGCTCGGCGGTGGGGTGCAGCTCGTCCCACACATCGGCGCCGCGCCCGGACGGCCGCAGCCGGGTGATGCGCAGCTGGGCGCCGTGCGCGTCGGCGATGGCCCTGAAGTCGTCGAGCTGGCCCGCGTTGTGCCGGGTCACCACCACGCTGAGCTTGAAGTCACGCATGCCGGCGTCCGCGAGGTTGCGCATCGCAGCCATCGCGGTGTCGTACGAACCCGGGCCGCGCACCGCGTCGTTGACCTCGGCGGTCGCCCCGTCCAGGGAGATCTGCACGTCGACGTAGTCGCTGGCGGCCAGCCACCGCGCCCGCTCCGGGGTGATCCGCACGCCGTTGGTGGAGAACTTCACGCCGACGTGGTGGGCGGTGGCGTACTCGACGAGCTCCCAGAAGTCGGGGCGCACGGTGGGCTCGCCGCCGCCGATGTTGACGTAGAAGACCTGCATCCGCTCCAGCTCGTCGATCACGGCCTTGCACTCGGCCGTGGTCAGCTCCCCCGGGTCGCGCCGGCCGGAGGAGGACAGGCAGTGCACACACGCCAGGTTGCAGGCGTAGGTGAGCTCCCAGGTCAGGCAGATGGGAGCGTCGAGACCGCGCTCGAAGTGGTCGACGAGCTTCACGCTGCCTCCTGAAGGCGGCCGGCGGCCGGTTCCCCGGGACGGGGTTCGATCACTCCGCCCGCGGCCAGCCCGGCGAGGGCACTGAGATAGGCGGTGCGCTGCCCGGCGGGCAGGGCGGCCTGCTCCAGCGCCGAGTGGACGTCCGGATGATCGGCCAGCGACCGTACGACCGCGACGAGTTCGGGGGTCTTCAGGAAACACAGCCGACGCGTGCCGAAGTGGTAGGCGAGCGCCCCGAAGGGCTCCGGGCGCAGGGCCACGCTGGGGGAGCACCGGTAGGGGCGCTCGGGGGTGAACACCACGGCCTCCAGTCAGTAGACGCCGCACATGCCGTCGATCGACACCTCTTCGACGAGCAGTTCCTCGGCGTACTCGGCGTCCTCGGCCTCCACCGTCTCCTCGACGTCCATGGCGGCCCTCCCTCCGCTGTGTGGGCACGGTCCTGGAAGGAAATGGTGCGTGCGGCCACCGAAAAGGAACACCCCTACAAAAATAGGGGTGGAGAGGGGGTGCACCCTCCGAATTCACGCGGCCCGGCGGGATTTCCGTTCCGTTTCCGTGACTCCGTCGAGTACGCCGAGATCGGTGCGCGGGCCACCGGTGATCGTGCGCAGCGCGAGGGAGAGGTCACGACCGGTCGGGGCGGATTCCGGGTCGATCAGCCACTGTGCCATCACCCCGGTGATCAGAGCCTGGTGGAAGAGACCGACCGCGCGAGCCGCACCGCCTTCCGGTGCTTCCCCCATGCGGTCCGGAATGAATTCCCCGAGTCCGGCCTGCGCCTCCGCCATCCCTTTCGCCAGCGCCGCGCGCACTTCGGGAGAATGCCCGGCCTGGGTGATCGCCTCGAAGTTCGCCGCCCACAGCATGCGGTGCTCGGTGAACAGTTCGGTCACCTTGGTCCACAGCGCCTCGATCCGCTCCCCGGACGCCTCCGGGCCCCGGACGCCATGGGTCAGAGCCGCCTTCAGCGCCTGGCCCCACTCGATGTTGGCCTGGATCAGCGCCTCGTTGAGCAAGGCCTCCTTGGAGCCGTAGTGGTAGCCGATGGAGGCCAGGTTCGCGCCCGACGCCGCGACGATGTCGCGGGCCGTCGTGCGCGCGTAGCCCTTTTCGGCCAGGCACTGCTTGGCACCCTGGAGTAAAGCCTCGCGATGTCCCACGCAGGCAGGGTCCTCTCCCCACCGCTTCCTGAAAACCCCCTAAACGGCCGGTACGGCAACGCTAGGGGTGCCTGACAGGTTGGCCCGGGCGAGGCCGGTGCGCCGAGAAGCTAAGGGGCAACTAGGGGTTAAGAGCCCGGCGGGCCGGACACCACACTGGCTCCCATGAAGAATGAGAACCGGACGAAAAGCGCCCTGGTATTCCCGGGGATGGGGCCCTCCCCCTTCGCTGAAGTCGGCAAGTTCATGCTTGTCAACCCCTTCGCCCGGAAACTCGTCGCGGAAGCCGACGACACTCTCGGCTATTCACTCTTCGACCGTTTCCGGGAAGCGGAGGGCGACTACTCGGTCCACGCCCAGGTCGCCTTCTTCGTGAACTGCCTGGCCCTCGCCCAGTGGGCCGAGGCCGAGTTCGGCGTCGAGCCCGCCTTCGTCACGGGACCGAGCTTCGGCGGCAAGGCCACCGCCGTGCGCTCCGGCGCCCTGTCCTTCGCCGACGGGATCCGCCTCACCGAACGGTTCGCGCACTGCCTCGACGCGTTCTTCGCCGACGACTACCCGGAGGAGGTCGCCACCCAGTCCTTCGCCCGCACCTCCGGCGAGGCCCTGGAGGAGATCCTCGCCGAACTCGCCGAGCAGGACGAGTGGTACGACGTCACCTGCGTGCTCGACGACGACTTCCGCATGCTCACCCTGCGAGCCTCTCATCTGGACTGGCTCCAGCAGCGGCTGCGCGCGGCCGGCGGACTCCCGCTGTACGTCATGCGGCCGCCCATGCATTCCGCGGCGTTCGCCGCGCTGCGGGCCCGGGCCGCCCGCGAGGTGATGGACGGCCTGGAGTTCCGGGACCCCACCCTGGCGGTCGTCTCCGACCAGGACGGCGGCCTGCTGACCACCGGCACGGAGGTCAGGGACCTGCTGCTCGACTGCTGCGTCCGCGCGGTCGACTGGCCGACCGCCCTGGGCTCGTTGCGCGACCGGGGCGTCGGCACCCTCTACGTCGCCGGGCAGGACGCCCTGTTCGGCCGGGTCGGCGTCGCCACGAAGAACTTCAAGGTGGTCGGCGCCAACCCGCGCCTGGCCCTGCGCCCGAGGCGCCGCCCGAAAACGGTGGCGGCGGCTGCCTGACCCCCGGCCACCGGCCGTCTCCCCCCCCCACCGGCGCACTACGCCCCACCGCACTACGCCCCACCGCACTACGCCCCACCGCACTACGCCCCACCGCACGCACGCCCCACCGCACGCACGCCCCACCGCACCACGCCCCGCGCGTCCCGATCCCGTCGGCCGCGTCCCACCCGGAGGAACCATGACCCAGCAGCACCCCGGCGGCCTGCACGAGCGCTTCCTGCGCGGGCTGGCCCGGTCCGCCGACCGCCCCGCCCTGCGCATCGGCGCCGAGACGATCACCTACCGGGACCTGCACGCACAAGCCCTCACCTGGGCGGGCTCCCTCGGTGACGCCAAGGCCGTCGGCGTCCTGGCGGGCAAGACCGTGACGGCGTACGCGGGCATCCTCGGCGCGCTGTACGCGGGCGCCACCGTCGTCCCCCTGCACCCTGACTTCCCGGCCCCCCGCACCCGGCACATGCTCGAACTGTCCGGTGCCACCGCGGTCGTCGCCGACGAACGCGGCCGCGCGGTGCTGGCCGGCCTCGGCGACGACACGCCCGCCCTGGAGGTCGTCGACCCGGACCCGGCCCGCGCCCTGCCGGAGCCGCGCCACGGCGCCGCGCCCACTGACACCGCCTACATGCTGTTCACCTCCGGCTCCACCGGCCGCCCCAAGGGCGTGCCCATCAGTCACGGAAGCACCCGGCACTACTTCGAACTCCTCGACGAACGCTACGACTTCACCCCGGACGACGTCTTCTCGCAGACTTTCGACCTGAACTTCGACTGCGCGATGTTCGACCTGTTCTGCGCCTGGGGCTCCGGTGCCACCGTCGACGTCACCCCGCAGACCGCCTACCTCGACCTGCCGGCCTACCTCGCCGGGCACGGCGTCACCGTGTGGTTCGCCACGCCCAGCGCCATCGCCCTGACCCGCCGGATGGGCGGCCTCACCCCGGGCGCGCTGACCGGCCTGCGCTGGAGCTTCTTCGCCGGCGAGGCCCTGCGGGCGCACGACGCCACCGACTGGCAGACGGCCGCGCCCGCCTCCACCCTGGAGAACATCTACGGGCCGACCGAACTGACCGTCACCATCACCGGCCACCGATGGGACCCGGCGACCTCCCCGGACCGCTGTGTCAACGGCCTCGTCCCCATCGGCACCGTGCACGCGGGGCACGACCACGTCCTGGTCGACGAGGCGGACCGGGCGACCCCCGCCGAGGGCGAACTGCTCATCACCGGGCCGCAGATGTCGGCCGGCTACCTCGACCCCGCCGACGACGCGGGCCGCTTCGTCGAGCGCGACGGCCGCCGCTGGTACCGCACCGGCGACCGGGTGCGCCGGCTGCCGGACGGCGAACTGGTCTACCTCGGACGCCTCGACTCCCAGGTCCAGATCCAGGGCTGGCGGGTGGAACTCGCCGAGGTCGAACACGTCCTGCGCTCCTGCGAGGGTGTGCAGGACGCGGTCGCCGTCGGCGCCACCACCCCCTCCGGCACCGAACTGGTCGTCTACTACACCGGCGAGCGCCGCCCCGCCGGCCGCTTCGCCCGCGCCCTGCGCGAACTGCTGCCCAAGGGCATGCTGCCCCGCCGCTTCGAGCACCTGCCGGAGTTCCCGCTGAACTCCAACCGCAAGGTCGACCGCAAGGAACTCACCCAGCGGGCCACCACGCTGCTCACCCCGTCCCGCCCCGCCGCCTGAACACCGCCGCCACCGGCAGGACTCCTCACCAGCAGGACCCAGACCCCTCACCGCCCGGCGGGGACCGGTGAGTCCGCGGTGAGCGCGCGGTGAGGGCCGCTGCCCAAGGTGGTGTCCGTCCGGTTCCACGAGGGAGCCGGACGGACACCGACGGGAGCGGAACGATGGCTGAGCTGACCGGGAAGACGGCACTGGTGACCGGGGCGTCGCGGGGTATCGGGCGGGCCGTGGCCCTGCGCCTGGCAGCCGAGGGCGCGCACGTCGCCGTGCACTACGGCAGCGACGAGCAGGCCGCCGTGCGGACGGTGGAGCAGATCGAGAAGGAAGGCGGCCAGGCGTTCGCCGTACAGGCCCGGTTCGGTGAGGAAGGCGCGGTCGACCGGCTGTTCTGGCAGCTGGGCGCCGGCCTCGACGGGCGCGGCCTCGACATCCTGGTCAACAACGCGGGCATCAGCTCCGGCCACCCCATCGCCCACGTTACCCCGGAGGAGCTGCGGCAGCTGTTCGAGGTCAATGTCAGCGCCCCGTTCTTCGTCACCCAGCGCGCGCTGTCGTTGCTGAACGACGGCGGCCGCGTCATCAACATGGGTTCGACGGCCAGCCGTTTCGCCGTCTCCATCCAGATCGGCTACACCCTCACCAAGGCGGCCCTCGAAGCCCTCGCCCCGACGCTCGCCAACGAACTCGGCCACCGCGGCATCACCGTCAACACCGTCGCCCCCGGCGCCATCCGCACCGACCTCACCGCGGGCTTCACCTCCGTCCCCGAAGTGGTCGCCGAACTGGAGGCCATGACAGCACTCGGCCGCATCGGCGACCCCGAGGACGTGGCCGACGTCGTCGCCTTCCTGGCCGGCCCCCGCGCCCGCTACGTCACCGGCCAGACCGTCGACGTCTCCGGCGGCACCTACCTCGGGCCCATCATGCGGGGATGACCGGGAGCCGCACCCCGCCCGGTGAATAATCCCGGGCATGAGGTTCTCCATCCTCGGCCGGACCCGGGCCCACCACGACGACGGAACCGAGGTCCCGCTGGGCGGGCCGGCCCGGCGGGCGCTGCTGGCGGCGCTGCTGATCGAGCCCGGCCGGGTGGTGCCGGCCGAGCGGCTGGCCGAGGAGACCGGCACCGGCAAGACCGCCTCCGCGCACGCCGTACAGTCGCAGGTGTCCCGGCTGCGCTCCGCGCTCGGTCCCGCCGCGCCCGTCGAACGGGCCGGGACCGGCTACCGGATCATCGTCCCGTACGACGCCGTGGACGCCGGCCGGTTCGAGCGGCTGACCCGGGAGGGCCGCACGGCACTGGCCGCGGGCGACCCGGGCCGGGCGGCGGAGCTGCTGCGCGAGGCGCTCGGGCTGTGGCGGGGCCCCGCACTGGCCGACCTCGCCGACTCCGACTCGGCGCGAGCCGCCGTCGTACGCCTGGAGGAACTGCGGCTCGCCGCACTCGAGGACCGCCTCGACGCCGAGCTGCTGCTCGGCGAACACCGGGCGGCGATACCGGAGTTACGGCAGCTGACCGAGGACCACCCGCTGCGCGAACGGGCGGCCGGGCTGCTGATGCGGGCCCTGTCCGCCGAGGGCGGCCAGGCCGCCGCCCTGGCCGTGTACGAGGCGACCCGGCGCCACCTCGCGGAGGAACTCGGCGCCGACCCCTCCCCCCACCTCACCGCACTCCACCAGGAGTTGCTGAGCGCCGACCCGGCCCCGCGCCCCGCCCGCCCACCGGCCCAGCTGACCGCGCTCGTCGGCCGTGACACGGAGGTCGCCGCACTCGCAACGCTGCTCGACCGGGCCCGGCTGGTCACGCTGACCGGGCCGGGCGGCGTCGGCAAGACCCGGCTGGCCGTCGCGGCGGCCGCCGCCTGCGGAGAGGTGTGCTTCGTCCCGCTGGCGGCCCTGCGCGACGACACCGCCGTCCCCGGGGCCCTGCTCGGCGCGCTCGGCCTGTCCGGCACCGGCCTGCGCCTCGGCCCGGACGGCCCGGCACCCCTCGACCGGGTGGTCACCGCACTGTCCGACCGCACTGTGCTGCTGGTCCTGGACAACTGCGAACACCTGCTGGACGCCACCGCCACGCTCACCGCACGGCTGCTCGCCGCCTGTCCCGAGCTGCGCGTCCTGGCCACCAGCCGGGAGCCGCTCGGCATCATCGGCGAACACCTGCACCCCGTACGGCCCCTGGACCCCGCCTCGGCCGTCCGCCTCTTCACCGACCGCGCCACCGCCGTCCGCCCCGCCCTCACCGCCGACCAGGACACCGTACGACGCGTCTGCGCCGCCCTCGACAACCTGCCGCTGGCCGTCGAACTCGCCGCTGCCCGGCTGCGCACCCTCGACCTCGACGACCTCGCCCGCCGGCTGGACGACCGGCTCGGCATGGCCGCGCGCGGCGGACGCACCGGCGACGGACGGCACCGCACCCTGCGCTCGGTGGTCGCCTGGAGCTGGGAGCTGCTGCCCGAGACCGAACGCCGCGCCGCCCGGCGGTTCGCCGTGTTCGCCTCCGGCGCCACCGCGGCCACCGCACTGCGGGTGTGCGGCACCGACCCGGACACCCTGGAGGCACTGGCCGACAAATCCCTCCTGGACCCCGCCGACGGCCGCTACCGCATGCTGGAGACCGTCCGCGCCTACGCCGCCGAACAGCTCGACGCGGCCGGCGAGACCGATACGGTCCGCCGCGCCCACGCCGCCCACCTGCTCGACCTGGCCCGCACCGCCGACCCGCACCTGCGCGGCGCCGGCCAGCTCGCCTGGCTGGCCCAGCTCACCGCCGAGCACGACGACCTGCTCGGCGCCGTCCGCTGGGCGGTCGAGGCCCCCGCACCCGAGACCGCCCTCGCCCTGCTCGCCGCCGCCGCGCACGCCCTGTGGATCCGCTCCGCCCCCGCGGACGCCGCCCACGACGCGGCCCGCCTCCTGGAGATCCTCGACGGCGAACCGCCCGCCGGCCACGAGGAGGAGTTCGCGATCTGCGTCCTGCTCGCCGCGTCCGGCCCCGACGGCGGCATCCTCTGGCACCGGTACCGGGCTCGCGCCGAGGCCGCCCTGGGCACCGTATGGCCGGACACACCCGGCACAACGCACACGCGGGGCCGGCATCCCGCCGCACTGCTGCTGTGGACGCTGCGCAACGCCGTCGACGGCGACCCGCACCGGGCCCACGCCCTCCTGGCGGCCCGGCGCGACGACGCGGACCCGTGGCTGCGGGCCGTCGCCCACTACGTCACCGCGTACGGCGCACTCGGCGCGGACGACCCCGGCCGCGCCGAGGAAGCCCTGCGCACCGCCGCCGACATCTTCCGCACCCTCGGCGACCACTGGGGCACGGCCCTGGTCCTGGACACGCTGGCCGCTCTGGCCGGTGCCCGCGGCGACCGTACGCACGCGGTCGCCCTCACCGACGAGGCTCTCACCCTCACCGAACGACTCGGAGCCCACGCGGACACCGCCGACCTCCTGGCCGCCCGGGGCGACCACCTGGCCGGCACCGATCCGGCCCTGGCCCACGCCGACTACACCCGGGCCGCCGACCTGGCCCGCCGCACCGGCAGCCCCGCCTCCCTGGCGGCGACGCTGCGCGGGCTCGGCGACCTCGCCCTGTCGGACGGCGACCCGGACGGCGCGGAGCGCCTGTACCGGGAGGCGCTGGAGCGGCTGGACGCCCGCTGGGTCCGCAGCCTCGGCACCCGGGTGCGCACCCTCACCGGGCTGGCCCGCGTCGCCGAGGCCCGCGGCGAGGGGGACACGGCCCGGCTGTACTACCGGCAGGCCGCCGAAGCGGTGTCCCTGCCCGGCGCCACCGCCCCGGCCGTCCTGCGTCTGCTGGGCCTGCCGGAGCCGGTCGCGCAGGCGGTCCGACGGGGGTGAGACCCCCTGCGACGCGACCTGTGCCCCCTCCCGCATGGTGGTGCCGGCACCACCCCCGCCCGGCGCCCAGGCCCATGGCCGCCCCCTCCCCCGTCGGGAGATGCTCGATGCACCGGCCGGGAACCACACCCGACCGGAACATCGCTCGAAGGACCGTCGAGGAGGAGCAGCCATGCGAGTCGTACCGGGTGAGGGAGTGACCAGCACCGCCCTGGCGAGTGGACAGATCGCCCTGCGCGCGAAGGGCCGCGCGGAAGGATTCCGCTGCACGCCCCTCGCCGCGACGATGTGGTTCGCCCTGCGCCACAACGACGGCTTCGTCGACCTCGCCGTCGACACCCTGACGGACCTGTGGGACACCGACCGGGACAAGGTCCGTACGGTGGTGGACGCCTGGTCCCGCGAACTGATCCGCGAGGGCTGGCTGCGACAGGCCGCCTAGGGCGGGCCCTAGCCCGCCGCTCGTCCCGCCGTCAGGTGCGGGCGGACCCGGCCGAGAAGAAGCGCGAGGAACCGGTCGGGATGGCTGTACGCGGCGAAGTGGGCCGCGTCCTCGACCAGTTCGAAGTGTTTGGCGGGCGCCTCGACGTCGTCGAGGAAACGCCGGGCCCGGCCGGGCGGGGTGACCAGGTCGTGCGCGCCCTGGAAGACGAAGAACGGCACCTCGAAGCGCGTACCATCCGCCCAGTCGTCGAAGTCGGCCGTGTCCGGGAAGATCTGCGCCGACAGCTTCATGCCCTGGAAGAAGGCGGGCAGGTCGGGCAGCGAGTGCAGCGGCGAGAACCACAGCGACGGCAGCACCACCGACTTCAGCGCGGCGAGGCTCTCCGGGTTGGAGGCCATCACGTAACGGTGGTACAGGGCGTGCTGCTCCGCCGTCCAGGAGCGGTGGTCGGGCCCCATCGCCTCCGCGGCGGCGGCCTCCTTCTCCTTACCCGCCGCACGCAGCCGCACCAGCAGGTCCTTGTACGGCGACTCGTCGCGGTCCCCGTCGTACACGTTCTGGTCGATCCCCACGTACGCGGAGAAGCGCTCCGGATGCTCGCGGACCAGCCGCACCCCGAAACCGGTGCCCAGCGAGTGCCCCACCAGCACGACCCGTTCGACCCCGAGCCGGGCGCGCACATGGTCGACGACCTCCAGCGCGTCGGCGTACAGCCGGTCGTAGGTGAGGTCGCCCTGCCCCTCCTCCCCGCCGCGCCGCAGGGTCTTCCCGGCGCCCCGCATGTCCCAGCGCACCACCGTGAAGTGGTCCTCCCAGGCCCGGGTCCGCACGGTGAACACCGAGGTGACCGCGCCCGGCCCGCCGTGTATCTCCACCAGCACCGGGTTGGACCGGTCGGCGCCCCGCACCGACAGCCACTGCTCGATGCCGCCGATCTGCGTGTAGTACTGCTCGTCGATGCTCCGGCCGCCGTCGAGGCGTAACAACCGCGCGTTCCGCCCCCGGATCAGGGACCGATGGGCCAGCACTCCCGCCGAGGCGACGGCACCGGCGCCGGCCACAGAGGTCGCAAGTCGTCCGAACATAAATCCCACCCACTCACTGCCTGTTTCTGAGGAACGTCAAGAGGAACATCACAGACGGCCGTATACAAGCCCACCCCGCCCGACGGCGGCCCGCCCACGACGACACAAGCGGGCCTCTAACGCGCCTGATTAGCCTCTGGCCAGGTGTACGACCTGCCCTGGACCGCACAGCAAAGGGGCCGTCCGCCGTCGGACTGACAGGAGCCGATACACGTATGTCTGTGGAAACCACCGCGCCGCCCGCACCCGCAGCGACGACGCCGCCCGTCAAGGAGACCCGCCGTCTGGACCGGGTGATCATCCGGTTCGCGGGCGACTCGGGTGACGGTATGCAGCTCACGGGTGACCGGTTCACGTCGGAGACGGCGTCCTTCGGCAACGACCTGTCGACGCTGCCGAACTTCCCCGCCGAGATCCGTGCTCCCGCAGGGACCCTGCCGGGCGTGTCCTCCTTCCAGCTGCATTTCGCCGACCACGACATCCTGACCCCTGGTGACGCGCCGAACGTGCTGGTCGCGATGAACCCGGCCGCGCTGAAGGCGAACATCTCCGACCTGCCGCGCGGCGCCGAGATCATCGTCAACACCGACGAGTTCAGCAAGCGGGCCCTGCAGAAGGTCGGCTACGACACCAACCCGCTGGAGGACGGCTCCCTCGACGGCTACAACCTTCACCCGGTGCCGCTCACCACGCTCACCATCGAGGCATTGAAGGACTTCGGCCTGTCCCGTAAGGAGGCCGAGCGCAGCAAGAACATGTTCGCGCTGGGTCTGCTGTCGTGGATGTACCACCGTCCGACGGAGGGCACGGAGAGGTTCCTGAGGTCGAAGTTCGCGAAGAAGCCTCAGATCGCGGCGGCGAACGTCGCGGCGTTCCGGGCGGGCTGGAACTTCGGGGAGACGACGGAGGACTTCGCGGTCTCCTACGAGGTGGCCCCGGCGGCGAAGGCGTTCCCGGTCGGCACCTACCGCAACATCTCCGGGAACCTCGCCCTGGCCTACGGCCTGGTCGCGGCCTCCCGGCAGGCGGAGCTGCCGCTGTTCCTGGGCTCGTATCCGATCACTCCGGCCTCGGACATCCTGCACGAGCTGTCGAAGCACAAGAACTTCGGTGTGCGGACGTTCCAGGCGGAGGACGAGATCGCCGGGATCGGCGCGGCACTGGGTGCGGCCTTCGGCGGGTCCCTCGCCGTGACCACGACCTCCGGCCCGGGGGTGGCGCTGAAGTCGGAGACCATCGGCCTGGCGGTGTCGCAGGAGTTGCCGCTGCTGGTGGTGGACATCCAGCGCGGTGGGCCGTCGACGGGGCTGCCGACGAAGACG
>NZ_JBIRWL010000017.1:135518-244211 GCF_044387825.1 Streptomyces sp. NPDC020299 | reverse complement strand
GCGAAGCCCCCGCCGGGGTGCGGGGGCGGAGCCCCGCGAGGGGTGCAGGGGACGCAGTCCCCGCCGGGGTCTGGGGCGGAGCCCCAGGGTGGGGCGACCTTCCAGTTGGCCGTCATGGGTGGGTGGGTGGGAAACCCCGGGGTCCAGGGGCGCAGGCCCCTGGCGGGGTCTGGGGCGGAGCCCCAGGGCAAGCCCCCGCCCCGCAGGCCACTCCGCCCCCGCTTACAACCGGCCAAGCACGCGCGCGAGCAACGCTCCCATCCGAGAAGCCGAATCCCGCCCCGCCTGCAGAACCTCCTCATGGTTCAGCGGCTCCCCGGTCATACCGGCGGCGAGATTCGTCACCAGGGAGATCCCGAGCACCTCCGCCCCGGCCTCCCGCGCCGCGATGGCCTCCAGCACCGTGGACATACCCACGAGGTCCGCCCCGATCACCCGGGCCATCCGGATCTCGGCCGGCGTCTCGTAGTGCGGGCCGGGGAACTGCGCGTAGACGCCCTCCTCCAGCGAGGGGTCGATCTCCTTGCACAGCGCCCGCAGCCGCGGCGAGTACAGATCGGTCAGGTCCACGAAGTTCGCCCCGACGATCGGCGAGGTCGCCGTCAGGTTGATGTGGTCGCTGATCAGCACCGGCTGCCCGGGCCGCATGCCCTCGCGCAGACCCCCGCATCCGTTGGTGAGCACCACGGTCTTGCAGCCCGCGGCCACCGCCGTACGTACGCCGTGCGCCACGGCGGCGACACCGCGGCCCTCGTAGTAGTGCGTACGTCCCAGGAAGACCAGCGCGCGCTTGTCACCGATGACGTACGAGCGGACCTTGCCGCCGTGGCCCTCGACGGCCGGCGCCGGGAACCCGGGCAGCTCGGTGACCTGGAACTCGGCGTCGGGAGCCCCCAGGGCGTCGACGGCCGGTGCCCAGCCGGAGCCCATCACGAGGGCGACGTCGTGGGTCTCGGCGCCGGTGAGCTCGCGCAGGCGGGCGGCAGCCGTGTCGGCGGCGGCGTACGGGTCGCCCTGGATGTCGTCCGGAAGAAGAGATGCGTTCACGCGGACGAGCGTAGCCGGTCTCGGCCTACGCGCGTAGATGACGGAGCTCACGGGAACGCGATCGTTGTCTTGTCGTTTCCGTCGGGTCCAGGCGCAGGGAAGTCGAGCCGGGTCAGCCCTCGCCCGGGATGAGGACGTCCTTGTCGTTGAATACCTCGACGATGAAGATCAGCAGACGGCCGCGGCTGACCGTGTACTCCACCAGGATGTTCTGGGTGAGCCGGATCGTCCGGTCGTCGCCGGTGGAGCTTATGGGGCGGGACACCGAGAGGAAGGGGTCACGGGCCAGGAGCGCGATGCCCTTGTCGAACGCGACGCGCTGCTGGTCGTCGAGCCGGTCGCGGGCCGCGGCGGCCTGCTCGGTGTAGTACACGTCGTACTGGGCGATGGGGGCCATGGCGCCCTCCCGTTCCTGCTTCGATCGGCCCAATTTTAGAGGCGAACCGCCTCAGCAGGGCCGTTTCCGCAGCTCCATCACGTAATCGTGGGGCGCTCCCGCCGACTCCGCCGCGTCCGCGAGCTCGCCGAGGTAGCGCGCCGACGGCAGCCCGCCCTCGTACCCGTTGAGCACGTACACCCAGGCCGGCTCCGAGCCGTCCAGCGTGTGCACCCGTACCCGCATCCGCCGGTAGATGCCGAGGCCGACGCCCTCCCAGCGGTCCATGGACTCCTCGTCCATCGGCGCGATGTCGTACAGCGCGACGAAGACCTGCGAGAGGGGGTCCTCGACGAGCGTCGCGAGCGCGCCCTCCCAGCCCAGCTGCTCGCCGCCGAAGGTCAGCCGCCATCCGTTCAGCCAGCCGGTGGCGCGCAGCGGCGAGTGCGGGGCGCGGCGGGACATCAGCCGTGCGTCGAGATTGCCGGCGTACGCGGCGTAGAGCGACGACATGGATCGAGGGTACGGCAGCGGGAACTCCCGTCCCTGCCACCCCGGCAGTAACCTCGAAATGGTGGGCCTGCGCCCCCGGGCGGAAGCACATTGAGGCGTGCGGGACAATGGAGTACGTGACTCGGATCGTGATCATCGGTGGCGGACCCGGCGGATACGAAGCGGCGCTGGTGGCCGCGCAGCTCGGTGCGGAGGTGACCGTCGTCGACTGCGACGGTCTGGGCGGGGCGTCGGTGCTGACCGACTGCGTGCCGTCGAAGACGCTCATCGCGACGGCCGAGGTGATGACCACCTTCGACTCGTCGTACGAGGAGCTGGGCATCATCGTCGCGGACGACACCCCGCCGCTGGAGCAGGCGGCCCGGGTCGTCGGGGTGGACCTGGGGAAGGTCAACCGCCGTGTGAAGCGGCTCGCCCTCGCCCAGTCGCACGACATCACCGCCTCCGTCACGCGCGCCGGCGCCCGGGTCGTGCGGGGCCGCGGCCGGCTGGAGGGCATGCAGGCCCTCGACGGCTCCCGGAAGGTCGTCGTGCGTGCCGCCGACGGCACCGAGGAGACGCTCGTCGCCGACGCCGTCCTCATCGCCACCGGCGGTCACCCGCGCGAGCTGCCCGACGCCCAGCCCGACGGCGAGCGCATCCTGAACTGGACCCAGGTCTACGACCTCGACGAGCTCCCCGAGGAGCTCATCGTGGTCGGCTCCGGTGTCACGGGCGCGGAGTTCGCCGGCGCCTACCAGGCCCTCGGCTCCAAGGTCACCCTCGTCTCCTCCCGCGACCGCGTGCTGCCCGGTGAGGACCCGGACGCCGCCGCCGTCCTCGAGGACGTCTTCCGCCGCCGTGGCATGAACGTCATGGCCCGCTCCCGTGCGGAGTCCGCCAAGCGCGTGGGCGACCGGGTCGAGGTCACCCTCGCCGACGGCCGGGTCATCACCGGCTCGCACTGCCTGATGGCCGTCGGCGCCATCCCGAACAGCGCCGGCCTCGGTCTGGAGGAGGCCGGCGTGCGGCTGCGCGACTCCGGGCACATCTGGACCGACCGGGTGTCCCGGACCAGCGCGCCCGGCGTGTACGCGGCCGGAGACGTCACCGGCGTCTTCGCCCTCGCCTCCGTCGCGGCGATGCAGGGACGTATCGCCATGTACCACTTCCTGGGCGACGCGGTGACCCCGCTGAACCTCAAGACGGTCTCGTCGAACGTGTTCACCGACCCCGAGATCGCCACCGTCGGCTTCTCCCAGGCCGACATCGACGCCGGCAAGATCGAGGCCCGGGCCGTCAAGCTCCCCCTCCTGCGCAACCCGCGCGCGAAGATGCAGGGCATCCGCGACGGCTTCGTGAAGATCTTCTGCCGTCCGGGCACCGGAATCGTCGTCGGTGGTGTGGTGGTCGCGCCGCGCGCCTCGGAACTCATCCACCCCATCTCGATCGCCGTCGACAACAATCTGACGGTCGAACAGATCGCGAACGCCTTCACCGTGTACCCGTCCCTTTCGGGCTCGATCGCCGAAGTGGCACGGCAGTTGCACACTCGTAAGACGGGCGCCGAGGTCTGACGGCCGGATCCAAGTCCCCGCTGGTCACGGGGAGTTGTCGACCATGTGTGCGGCATAGGCGGGACGGGCAGGTCCTATACCACTTCCGACCCTGCTGTGCGAACAACTTCTGTTATTCGGCGCAAAGCGCTGAAAGCAGACGGTCACCCGCGTTACTGTCAGTTTCGTGTTCGCTGCAGAACGTCGCCAATTGATCCTCGAAATGGTGCGAGCGAACGGGGCCGTGTCGCTCCGTGAGCTCGCCCGTGTCGTCCAGACCTCCGAAGTGACCGTACGACGGGACGTGCGGGCGCTGGAGGCAGAAGGACTCCTCGACCGCCGGCACGGCGGTGCGGTATTGCCGGGCGGGTTCACGCGGGAGTCCGGCTTTCCGCAGAAATCCCATCTCGCGACCGCCGAGAAGACGGCCATCGCCGATCTCGCGGCGGGGCTCGTCGAAGAGGGCGAAGCCATCGTGGTGGGGGCGGGGACCACCACGCAGGAGCTGGCCCGCCGGCTCGCCCGGGTGCCCGGCCTGACCGTCGTCACCAACTCCCTCCTCGTCGCCCAGGCGCTGGCGCACGCCAACCGTGTGGAGGTCGTGATGACCGGGGGGACCCTGCGGGGCTCCAACTACGCCCTGGTGGGCTCCGGCGCCGAGCAGTCCCTCCAGGGGCTCAGAGTCTCCAAGGCCTTCCTCTCCGGAAGCGGTCTGACCGCCGAGCGCGGGCTGTCCACGTCCAACATGCTGTCGGCTTCCGTCGACCGCGCGCTGGTGCAGGCGGCCGCGGAGGTCGTGGTCCTCGCCGACCACACCAAGCTGGGCACGGACACGATGTTCCAGACGGTCCCCACGGACCTCATCACCCGTCTGGTCACCGACGAGCCCCCCGCCCACGACGACCGTGCCGCCACCGAACTCCAGGCCCTCGCCGACCAGGGGGTGCAGATCGCCGTGGCCGGGGCGTCGGGAAGCCCGGGGGGTGACCAGGTCCCGGCGCGCCAGCAGCGCCGGGACGTCCCCCTCCCCGGCCCCCGCCGCAGCCAGGTCCCCGGCCCGGGCCTCCGCTCCGCCACCGTCCTGGGCGCCGAACAGCCCACACCCACGGACCGCCCCCGAGTGGCGGACATGCGCCGCCGCTGACCGCTCCACGGGGGAGGGCGGTGGGGGTGCGCTGCCCAGGGGGGGGCGTGCGGGTGTGCGGCGCGAGTACCAGGCTCCCGCGCCGCGAGCCAGGCGCGCTCCACCCCGCCACCGCGTGAGGCCGCGCCATGACGCCCTTGAGGCTGCCTGCCTCCGCCGTGCCGTGAAGGCCGCCCCACCGCCTTGGGGACCGCGCCTGCGCGACGGCTGGGGCCTGGGGCCGTGCCCCACCACCATGGGGCCTGCGTCCGCGCGTCGCTGGGCGAGGTACGTGCTGCGTTGTCGCGGTGTGCCGCGGGACCGGCGGGGGAGGGCGCCGTGGGACGGGGCTCCGTGTGCCGCCGTGTGAGCCGCGCGCTGCCCGTGCCAAACCCCGGGTCTGCGACATGATCCGCCGGACAGGCCCTAGCCCTTCAGGCCCCTGAGGGTCAGTCGTAGCAGCCGGTCCGCCACGTCGGGGTCGGTCGGGGACTCCTCGGCCGCCAGGGCGATGGCGTGGGTCAGCTGGAGGAGGTCGCCGATGGGGACGTCGGCGCGGACGGCGCCGGACTCCTGGGCGCGGGCCAGCAGGGCGCCGCCCGCCTCGCGGATCGGGGTGCTGCACCGGGCCAGGGCGGAGGAGGGCTCGGCGGTCACCGACATCAGCGCCCGCGCCAGGCCGCGGTACTCACCGGCGTGCGTGACCATCTCGCGCAGCCACGTGACCAGGGCGGAGCAGGGTTCGGGGGAGTCGAGGAGCTCGCGGGCGCGGGTGAGGAGTTCGCTCACCGCGTCCTCGAAGACCGCGCTCATCAGCGCGTGCCGGTTCGGGAAGTGCCGGTACAGCGTGCCGATGCCGACGCCCGCGCGACGGGCCACGTCCTCCAGGGAGGCGTCGGTGCCGTGCTCGGCGAACGCGGCACGGGCTTCGGCGAGCAGCCGCTCGTGGTTCCGCCGGGCGTCCGCGCGCATGGCCCGCGGGACGACGGGCGCCGTCGCCGCGTCCCCGGCCCCGGCGGTCTCCCCCACGGTCGCGCCCCCCATGGCCTCCACCTGTCCTCTCGCGCCCCGACCAGGGCCTGTCCGGCAGATCATCTCGCAGACGCGGGGCTCGGCACGCCCATCTGCGGCGCTCACCAGCGTCGATGAGGCACCGCCCGTTTCCTGCGACCTGATCCGCCGGGCAGGCCCCAGCCCCGACTCGCCTCCAGGATGCCACCGGGCCGGCAAAAGGCGGGGCGCCCGGCGGACGAGTGGTTCGTCCGCCGGGCGCCCTGAAGCCCGTACACCTGCCCGCGGATCAGTCCTTGATCTCGCAGATGGCCGCGCCGGAGCTGATGGACGCGCCGATGTCGGCGCTGAGGCCCTTGATGGTGCCCGCCTTGTGGGCGTTGAGCGGCTGTTCCATCTTCATGGCCTCGAGTACGACGATCAGGTCGCCCTCCTTGACCTCCTGGCCCTCCTCGACCGCGACCTTCACGATCGTGCCCTGCATCGGGGAGGCGAGGGTGTCGCCCGAGGCGACCGGGCCGGACTTCTTCGCCGCGCGGCGCTTGGGCTTGGCACCCGCGGCCAGGCCGGTGCGGGCCAGCGACATGCCCAGCGACGACGGCAGGGAGACCTCCAGCCGCTTGCCGCCCACCTCGACGACGACCGTCTCACGGCCCGTCTCCTCCTCCGCCTCGGCGTCGGCCGGAGCGGTGAAGGGCTTGATCTCGTTGACGAACTCGGTCTCGATCCACCGCGTGTGGACCTGGAAGGGCTCGTCGGATCCGGTCAGCTCGGGGGCGAACGCCGGGTCGGTGACGACCGCGCGGTGGAAGGGGATGGCCGTGGCCATGCCCTCGACCTGGAACTCCTCCAGGGCGCGGGCCGCCCGCTCCAGGGCCTCCTTGCGGGTGCGGCCGGTGACGATCAGCTTGGCCAGCAGCGAGTCCCAGGCCGGGCCGATCACACTGCCGGCTTCCACGCCCGCGTCCAGGCGCACGCCCGGGCCGGAGGGTGCGTCGAAACGGGTGACCGTGCCGGGCGCGGGCAGGAAGTTGCGGCCCGGGTCCTCGCCGTTGATGCGGAACTCGAAGGAGTGTCCGCGCAGCGCCGGGTCGTCGTAGCCGAGTGCCTCGCCGTCGGCGACGCGGAACATCTCCCGCACCAGGTCGATGCCGGCGACCTCCTCGGTGACCGGGTGCTCGACCTGGAGGCGGGTGTTGACCTCCAGGAAGGAGATCGTGCCGTCCTGGCCGACCAGGAACTCGCACGTGCCGGCACCGACGTACCCGGCCTCCTTCAGGATGGCCTTCGACGCGGAGTACAGCTCGGCGACCTGCGCCTCGGACAGGAACGGCGCCGGAGCCTCCTCCACCAGCTTCTGGTGGCGGCGCTGCAGCGAGCAGTCACGCGTGGAGACCACGACCACGTTGCCGTGGGTGTCGGCCAGGCACTGGGTCTCGACGTGGCGGGGCCGGTCGAGGTAGCGCTCGACGAAGCACTCGCCGCGGCCGAAGGCGGCGACCGCCTCGCGCACCGCCGACTCGTACAGCTCGGGCACTTCCTCCAGGGTCCGGGCGACCTTCAGACCGCGGCCGCCGCCACCGAAGGCGGCCTTGATCGCGATGGGCAGGCCGTGCTGCTCCGCGAACGCCACGACCTCCTCCGCGCCGCTGACGGGGTCGGGGGTGCCGGCCACCAGGGGGGCGCCGGCGCGCTGGGCGATGTGACGGGCCGCCACCTTGTCGCCGAGGTCGCGGATGGCCTGCGGGGGCGGGCCGATCCAGATCAGGCCCGCGTCCAGGACCGCCTGGGCGAACTCGGCGTTCTCCGACAGAAAGCCGTAGCCCGGATGGATGGCGTCCGCGCCGGACTCACGGGCGGCCCCGAGGACCTTGGCGATGTCGAGGTAGCTGGTGGCCGGGGTGTCACCGCCCAGAGCGAACGCCTCATCCGCGGCGCGGACATGCAGAGCGTCCCGGTCCGGATCTGCGTAGACGGCCACGCTCGCGATCCCGGCGTCCCGGCAGGCCCGGGCCACGCGGACAGCGATTTCGCCACGGTTGGCGATGAGCACCTTGCGCACGATTGAGGCTCCCTCCTTGAAACAAGCCGAGTTTAGGGACTGCCGACACGGCACTTCGACCCGTCCCCAATGGTGAGCTTGCCCACACGGAGCGTGATTCGAGGCTCGCTCGACCCGCGAAAGCCCATGTCGCACCGAGGTACGCAAGGCTCCACCGGGCAACCCTAGTCCTGCCATGTGGTCAAGGTCTCTGTGAGAGCGTGCCGCGCCCCACTCGGTTTCTTTGTTGAGTCCCTACGAATGGCCCAACGATTCTTTGCTCCCGACCGGACCCTTGTCCCGGGGTTTACCCGTTAGTAGCGTTCGCGATGTCTTGAACGTACTTCAGGGAACGGCAGCTCCGGTCGGGCTGCGGTCGAAAGTGGGTGGGACCGGTGGTGCGCAGACCGGTGGCGTGTGTGGTGGCGGTAATACTCCTCGCCGAGGCACTCGGCATCGCGGCGCTGAACTGGTTCCTCGGAGTGGTGGTGGACCGTCAGGACATGTCCCTGGCCGGTCTCGACCCGGACAAGATGGCACTGTCCTCGAAGATCGGCGGAGTGCTCTTCGGTCTCTACTTCGCGCTGTGCGCCCTGGTCGCGCTGCTGGTCGCCGTCCGCGACCGCGCCCCGGCCGGCTTCGGGCGCGTCCTGCTGATCAGCGTGGCGGTGGTGCACGGGCTGCTGGGCGCGTTCGCCTGGGGGCTGGTGGGCTGGACCGCGTTCCTGTTCATGGTGGCGGTGCTGGCGCTGATCGTGCTGCTCCTGATGACGTACGACCGTCAGGGGGGCCCGGCCCCGGCGATGGCCGGTGGCACGCCCGGCGACGGCGACGGCGGCGGCCCGGGCAAAGACCCCGCTCCGGCTCCGGTTCCGGCGCCGGACCAAGCCCCCGAGCCGCAGGACGACGTGCCCCCTGCCCCGGTCACTCCGCCGGCGCCCACAACTCCGTGATGCCGACGCCCAGTTCCTTCAGCAGCCGCCGCACCAGGGGCAGGCTGATGCCGATCACGTTGCCGTGGTCACCGTCGATGCCCTCGATGAAGGGCGCGGAACGGCCGTCCAGGGTGAACGCCCCGGCGACGTAGAGGGGCTCGCCCGAGGCGACGTACGCGGCGATCTCCTCGTCGGTCGGCTCGCCGAAGCGGACCACGGTGGAGGCGGTGGCGGACACGTACCGCTTGGCCGCCGTGTCCCACACGCAGTGCCCCGTCTGGAGGATCCCGGCCCGCCCGCGCATCGCCTTCCAGCGGGCGGTGGCCTCCTCGGCGTCCGCGGGCTTGCCCAGCGCCTGTCCGTCCAGCTCCAGCACCGAGTCACAGCCGATCACGAGCGCGCCCTGCACCTCCGGCCGGGCGGCGACCACGGAGGCCTTCGCCTCGGCCAGGGCCAGCGCCAGCTCGGCGGGGGTGGGCGCGGTGACGGCGTCCTCGTCGAACCCGCTCACGATCACCTCTGGCTCCAGCCCGGCCTGCCGGAGCAGACCGAGCCGGGCGGGGGACTGGGAGGCGAGCACGAGTCGCCTGCGCGGCTTGGCAGTCATGCGGTCAGGTTATAGGCCCTGCCCGGCGGATCATGCCGCAGACGCGGGGCCTGGCACGCCCTCCCCTACTCTCGGCTTCGCTCGAGCGGGGGACCCCCATCGCGTCGACTCCCCCTCCGCCTTGCAGCTGCACGCGCCCCGCTCGGGTCGGCCGGAAGGTGCCGAGGCCTACGGCCGGCCTGATCCACACGACAGGACCTGGCCAAGCGGCCGCGCCGTCCTCACCTCAGCCCGATCACGATCATCGTGAGCACCATGGCCAGCGCCATGAGAAGGCCGAGCCGCCGAAGCATGTCCTGCATGTCGCGCAGTTCCTTCGGCGGCTCGTTCTCAGGGTCGGACCACAGCATCTCCCCATGGTCCGGCGGGGTGCCGGAGCGGCGCCTGAGTACGCGTACTCAACTTGGCCGCGAGGATTCCGCTTGTCCGGCTCACCCCGGCCAGTAGGTGCGGCTCCACGCCGCCGGACCCGGCTTCGGGAGCCGGTGGGCGGCGATACGGGCCGGGTCGGCCCAGGAGTCCCGGGGTCCTTCCGCGCCGGACGGCGAGTCGGCTGCCGCCGCGGCGCGGACCCGGACCACCGCCAGGGCGGCGGCCAGCTCCTCGGGGGTCGGATTACCCCGTACGACCTTGATCGTCACAGCGGCTCCTTAGAGGGGGATGTTGCCGTGCTTCTTCGGAGGAAGGGATTCCCGCTTCGTACGCAGCTGACGCAGGCCCCGCACCACGTGCCCGCGCGTGTCGGACGGCATGATCACCGCGTCGATGTAGCCGCGCTCGGCCGCGACATAGGGGTTGAGCAGGGCGTCCTCGTACTCCTGGATGAGCCGCGCCCGGGTGGCGTCCGCGTCCCCGGCGGCCTCCGCCTCGGCGATGGTGCGGCGGTGCAGGATGTTGACCGCGCCCTGCGCGCCCATCACGGCGATCTGGGCGGTGGGCCAGGCCAGGTTGAGGTCCGCGCCCAGGTGCTTGGACCCCATGACGTCGTACGCCCCGCCGAACGCCTTCCGGGTGATCACGGTGATCAGCGGGACGGTGGCCTCGGCGTAGGCGTAGATCAGCTTGGCGCCGCGCCGGATGATGCCGTCGTGCTCCTGGTCGACGCCCGGCAGGAAGCCCGGCACGTCGACGAAGGTGATGACCGGGACGTTGAAGGCGTCGCAGGTCCGCACGAACCGCGCGGCCTTCTCGCTCGCGGTGATGTCGAGGCAGCCCGCGAACTGCAGCGGCTGGTTGGCGACGATGCCCACGGGTTGGCCCTCGACCCGCCCGAAGCCGGTGAGGATGTTCGGCGCGAACAGCGGCTGCGTCTCGAAGAACTCCGCGTCGTCGAGGATGTGCTCGATCACCGTGTGCATGTCGTACGGCTGGTTGGCGCTGTCCGGCACCAGCGTGTCCAGCTCGCGGTCCTCGTCGGTGACGGTGAGGTCCGCCTCCTCGGGGAACACCGGGGCCTCGCTGAGGTTGTTGGACGGCAGGTACGACAGCAGCTGCTTGACGTACTCGATGGCGTCCTTCTCGTCGCCCGCCATGTGGTGGGCCACCCCGGAGGCGGTGTTGTGGGTCCGGGCCCCGCCCAGCTCCTCGAAGCCGACGTCCTCGCCGGTGACGGTCTTGATGACGTCCGGGCCGGTGATGAACATGTGCGAGGTCTGGTCGACCATGACCGTGAAGTCGGTGATGGCGGGGGAGTACACGGCACCACCCGCGCACGGACCCACGACGAGCGAGATCTGCGGGATGACACCGCTGGCGTGGGTGTTGCGCCGGAAGATCTCCCCGTACGCGCCCAGCGAGGCCACGCCCTCCTGGATCCGGGCGCCACCGGAGTCGTTGATCCCGATGACCGGGCAACCGGTCTTCAGGGCGAAGTCCATGACCTTGACGATCTTCTGCCCGTAGACCTCGCCCAGCGCTCCGCCGAAGACGGTGAAGTCCTGCGAGAACACCGCGACGGGACGTCCGTCGACGGTTCCGTATCCCGTCACGACGCCGTCCCCGTAGGGCCGGTTCTTCTCCAGTCCGAAGTTGGTGGACCGGTGCCGGGCGAACTCGTCCAGCTCGACGAAGGAATCCTCGTCGAGCAGTAGTTCGATCCGCTCACGGGCCGTCAGCTTGCCCTTGGCGTGCTGCTTTTCGACCGCGCGTGCGGAGCCGGCGTGCGTCGCTTCCTCGATGCGGCGCTGGAGATCCGCGAGTTTGCCCGCGGTCGTGTGGATGTCGATCCCTTGGATCTCTGGACGCTCTTCCGGCTCGGACATCGGGATGCGGCTCCCTGCCTGCTCAAAAGGGGGGACGGTTACTCATCCGTAGCGTAGTGGCGGCCCCATCAATCGGCAGTGCGGTGTTTGCCACACCTAGGGTGGCTTGCATGACGCCACGAGATGCAGCAGACGACAGTCGTTGGTCGGACCTGGAGCGCCCGCCCCTGAACGCCGCGGCGCTGCGGGGGGCGCTGGTACGGGAGGGCGGGCTGTGGTCCGGGGTGGAGGTGGTGCGGCGCACCGGTTCCACCAACAGCGACCTGGTGGCCCGGGCCGAGGCGGGCAAGGCCACCGAGGGCGCCGTACTCGTCGCGGAGGAGCAGACCTCCGGCAAGGGCCGTCTCGACCGCCAGTGGACGGCCCCCGCCCGCTCCGGCCTGTTCTTCTCCGTCCTGCTGCACCCCACCGAGGTGCCCGTGGCCCGCTGGGGCTGGCTTCCCCTGCTGACCGGGGTCGCGGTGGCGACGGGAGTGTCGCGGGTGGCGGGCGTGGACACGGCACTCAAATGGCCCAACGACCTGCTGGTGACCGTGAACGGCGAGGAACGCAAGGCCGGCGGCATCCTCGCGGAGCGGGCCGGGGACGACGGGGTCGTCATCGGCGTCGGCATCAACGTCTCGCTGTGCGCCGAGGAACTGCCGGTCCCCCAGGCCGGTTCGCTGGCGCTGGCCGGGGCGGTGAGCACGGACCGGGATCCGCTGCTGCGGGCGGTGCTGCGCTCGCTGGCCGACTGG
Source organism: Streptomyces sp. NPDC020299 (assembly GCF_044387825.1). Classification (NCBI taxonomy): domain Bacteria; kingdom Bacillati; phylum Actinomycetota; class Actinomycetes; order Kitasatosporales; family Streptomycetaceae; genus Streptomyces; species Streptomyces sp. NPDC020299. The sequence goes on along the minus strand of NZ_JBIRWL010000017.1, from coordinate 232,025 downwards.
TACGAGCGCTGGCGCTCGGCCGGGGGCGACCCGGCGGCCAGCGGACTCCAGGAGACCTACGCGGCCGGCTGCGCCACCCTCGGCCGGCATGTACGCGCCGAGCTGCCGGGCGACCGGTCGGTCGTCGGCGAGGCGGTGGCCGTCGACGGCGACGGGCGGCTGGTGCTGGCGACGGAGGAAGGGGTGCGGGAGCCGGTGGGGGCGGGGGACATCGTGCACTTGCGGCCGGCGTGAGCTTGGCGTTTTCAGCCCGTCCGGGGGTGCCCCCTCTGGGGGAGTTCGAGGACGAGGCCGTCCAGGCCGACAGCGGGGGCCTGGGGGCGGCAGCCCCCAGCACGGCGCGCCCACCCCAACGCCCCCATCCGCCAAACCCAACGGAGTGAGCTGGCGCACACCTACCGTAGAGTGAAGGCCGGTCGATACCTGACCGTGGCAGATCGGAAGGGCAGCAGGCGTGACCGTCGACGACACGGGCTCCGGCGCGGACTCGGACGGCCGGGTGGATCCCGACGCCGCCGACTCCGGCGAGGACAACCCGCTCGCCCTGCGCCTGGAACACCTCATCCTGGGCGCCGAGCGGCGCTACACCCCGTTTCAGGCGGCCCGGAGCGCCGGCGTCTCCATGGAGCTGGCCTCCCGCTTCTGGCGGGCCATGGGCTTCGCCGACATCGGCCAGGCCAAGGCGCTGACGGAGGCCGACGTCCTGGCCCTGCGGCGCCTGGCCGGTCTCGTGGAGGCTGGGCTGCTGAGCGAGGCGATGGCCGTACAAGTCGCGCGCTCCACCGGGCAGACCACCGCCCGGTTGGCGGAGTGGCAGATCGATTCCTTCCTGGAGGGGCTGACCGAGCCGCCCGAGCCGGGCATGACCCGCACCGAGGTGACGTACCCGATCGTCGAGCTGCTCCTGCCCGAGCTGGAGGAGTTCCTCGTCTACGTCTGGCGCCGCCAGCTCGCCGCCTCGGCGGGCCGGGTCGTGCAGGCCGCGGACGACGAGGAGATGGTCGACCGCAGGCTCGCCGTCGGCTTCGCGGACCTGGTCGGCTTCACGCGGCTGACCCGCCGTATGGAGGAGGAGGAGCTCGGCGAACTGGTCGAGGCGTTCGAGACGACCGCCGCCGACCTGGTGGCCGCGCGCGGCGGCCGGCTCATCAAGACCCTGGGCGACGAGGTCCTGTACGCCGCCGACGACGCGGGCACGGCCGCGGACATCGCGCTGCGGCTGGTCGAGACGATGGCGAACGACGAGACGATGCCCGAGCTGCGGGTCGGGATGGCGTTCGGCACGGTGACCACCCGGATGGGTGATGTCTTCGGTACGACGGTGAACCTCGCCTCCCGGCTGACCTCGATAGCCCCGCGCGACTCCGTGCTCGTCGACAGCGCCTTCGCCGAGGAGATCATCCGTACCGGCGAGGCACCCGCGTCGGAGGCGGAGGCGGCCGAGGCCGCGGCCGCCGCGGAGAAGGAGGGCGAGGAGCCGCCGACGTACCGCTTCGCGCTCCAGCCCATGTGGCAGCGCCCGGTCCGCGGCCTCGGCGTCGTCGAACCGTGGCTGCTCGCACGACGGGACGGCGACGCCTGATCCCGGCCCCGGCCCCGGCGCCGGCCCTCCGCCCTTGGCCTTCCGGCCCCTGGCTTGGTCATCGGCCCCGCGGCCCCTGGCTCCGGCCCTTTTGGCCACCGGCCACCGGCGCTGGTCCTTCGGCCTCTGCCCCCTGGCTTTGCCTCCTGGCTCCCGGCCCCTGGCTTGGCCACCAGCCGGCGGCGCGGGACCTGCGGCTGCGGGCTCGGCCCCGGCCCTTGGCTCTCCGGCCCCTGGCATTGCCTCCTGGCTCCTGGTCCTCCGGCCGCTGGCTTGACCCCCGGTCCCGGGCCCTTGGCCCTCCGGCCCTTGGTTCGGCCATCGGCCCCTCGCCCTGGGCCCCGTGTCCGCCCCTTGGCCCCCGCTTCTACCCCAAGACCCGGTTCACGCACAGCCCGATGACCGGCAGGCACACGCCCCCGTGCTGACTCGGTGTCGGAGTCGGGGTGCCGGTGTTTCGGGTCGGGGGCGGCTCGGGGGTGTGGGGTGGGGCCGAGGCGGGGGGCGTGGTCGGCGGCCTCGGTGTGGTTCCGGGGGTCGGCCCGTCCGCCGTCGTGGGGATGGAGGCCGGGGCGTGCACCGGAAGTGTCGTCGGGACGGCGGTGGCGGAGCCCAGGCGTGCCGTGGGGGACGGTGTCGGGCGCCCGCTGACCCCGCCCATGGTGGAGGTCGCCGAGGGCAGGGGTGCGGCGCCGACGGAGACGGCCGTGTTCGCGGACCTGTCCGTGGCGCCGCCGGCGCCGAGCCGGGGTTCGGCCTCCGCGGTGCCGGGGGCGCCGACGCCGGAGTCGGGTGCCATCCGTACGAGGCTCAGGGCGCCGGCGGCCAGGGCCAGGCCACCGGCGGCGAGCAGGACCTTGCGGGGGCGGGGCTTGCGGTGCCGGCCGCGCCGGACGAGCGGTTCGGTGTGCGGAGCCGCGCTCGTACTCGTGTGCGTTGCCGTGTCTGTCATCGCGTTCCCTCCCCGCCGCGCGCACCATGCGCCCCCGATGCGCCGCGCAGCGCACGCTATGCGCTCCCGTGGGCGGCCGGGCCGGGGTCGGGCGGGATATCACTCGAACGGGGGAGCGGGCCGGCTCTTCCCCGACCGGGTCACGACTGCGATGATCGGGAGGCAGGAAGTTAACCCGCGTTAACCGGAGGGGTGTCATGAGCGAGGAGCGGTTCGGGGAGTTCGTGCTGGTGCGGCGGCACGGGCACGTCGCGGAGCTCGTGCTGGACCGGCCCAAGGCCATGAACGCCGTCTCGACCGACATGGCCCGGTCCGTAGCGGGCGCGTGCGCCGCGCTCGCCGCCGACCCGGACGCGCGCGTGGTCGTACTGACGTCGTCGCACGAGCGGGCGTTCTGCGTCGGGGCCGATCTAAAGGAGCGCAACTCCTTCAGCGACGCCGACCTGCTGCGGCAGCGGCCGGTGACCCGGGGCGCCTACACCGGCGTGCTGGAGCTGCCGATGCCGACCGTCGCCGCCTTGCACGGGTTCGCGCTCGGCGGTGGCTTCGAACTGGCGCTGGCCTGCGATCTGATCGTGGCCGACCGCACGGCCGTGGTCGGACTGCCCGAGGTGTCGGTGGGCGTGATCCCGGGCGGCGGCGGTACGCAGTTGCTGCCCCGGCGGGTCGGGGCGGCGCGGGCGGCGGAGCTGATCTTCACCGCGCGGCGGCTGGAGGCGGCCGAGGCCCATGAGCTGGGGGTGGTGGACCAACTGGTGGAGGAGGGGCGGGACCGGGACGAGGCCCTTGCGCTGGCCTCCCGGATCGCCGGGAACTCGCCGGTCGGGCTGCGGGCGGCGAAGCGGGCGCTGCGGCTGGGGCAGGGGCTGGATCTGCGGGCCGGGCTGGAGGTGGAGGACGCGGCCTGGCGGGCGGTGGCGTTCTCGGGGGACCGGGCGGAGGGGGTGGCGGCGTTCAACGAGAAGCGCAAGCCCCAGTGGCCGGGGGAGTGACGGGGGCGGTTCCCCTGAAACGTCCCTAACCTGGAGTGATGGGTGAGGACAAGCGTCTCGCCGCCGTGGTCGCACTGGCGCAGGGCATGGCGGCGGCGCACACGCCCCGCGAGTCCTGGCGGGCCGCGGCGCTCGGAGCGTGCCGGGCGCTGGACGGGAGCTTCGCCGCGCTGTCCGTGTGGGAGCGGGACCGCGGGCGGCTGCGGGTGCTGGTGAACGCGGGGGAGCGGGCCCCGGACGAGGAGGAGTTCCCGGACCACGAGACCTATCCGGTGCACCAGTTCGCGGAGATCACCGAGTTCCTGCACGAGCGGTGGGCGGGCGGCCAGGGGCCCAGCGCCTGGGTCGAGACCTCCGAGGGGCCCGCCGCCGGACGCCCCGGCTACTTCCACCAGCGGGTCGCCGCCCTGCGCCGCCGCGGGCGGGGGTGCTGTGTGGTGGCGCCGGTGGTGCTGCACGGCAGGGCCTGGGGCGAGCTGTACGTGGCCCGCGCGGCCGGTGCGCCCGTCTTCGACCGGGGCGAGGCCGGCTTCGCCACCGTACTGGCGGCGGTCGTCGCCGCCGGGCTCGCGCAGACGGAACGGCTTCAGGAGGCCCGCCGGCTGGCGTTCACCGACCCGCTGACCGGGCTGGCCAACCGCCGTGCCGTCGACGTTCGTCTGGAGGAGGCCGTCGAGCGGCACCGGCGGGAGGGCGTGGTGGTCAGCCTGGCCGTGTGCGACCTCAACGGGCTCAAGCGGGTCAACGACACCCAGGGGCACGCCGTGGGGGACCGGCTCCTCGAACGTTTCGGTTCCGTGCTGTCGCTGTGCGGGGCGATGCTGCCGGGGACCCTCGCGGCGCGGCTGGGCGGGGACGAGTTCTGTCTGCTGGCGGTGGGGCCGCCGGCCGACGACGTGGTCAAGGCGGCGGACGAACTCTGCCGCCGAGCCGCGGAGTTGGAGCTGGGCGAGGGCGTGGCCTGCGGAGTCGCGTCCACGGCGGACCCCATCGGCGAGGTACGTTCCGCCCGCCGCCTGTTCCGGCTGGCCGACGCGGCGCAGTACCGTGCGAAGGCGCTCCGCGCGGACCGCCCGGTGGTGGCCGGCCGGCAGGGTCCCGACGACCCGGTGGTCCGCCTGGCCGACGAGCCGTCCCCGGAGCGGGCCGAGCGTCGTCGCTTCCGTGGCCGACGGCCGTGACCGGTGTCTGGACCGGCGCGTGGGTTGTTCCGGTTAGGTGATGCGGCGCAGTACCGTGCGAAGGCGCTCCGCGCGGACCGCCCGGTGGTGGCCGGCGGCAGGGTCCCGACCCGGTGATCCCGAGCGGGCCGCGCGTCGTCGCTTCCGTGGCCGTCGGCCGTGACCGGCCGCTTGTCCGGTGCGGTAAGGGGCGGAGCCGTCCCACACTAGTGACATCCATGCATTCAATGCGTACGCTCCTGAATATGGATATGCACACTGTGGTGGTGGGGACGACGGGTGTCACCGCGTCCGACGTTCTCGCCGTGGCGCGCGGCGGCGCTCGCGTCGAGCTGTCGGGGGAGGCGGTGGCGGCCCTCGCGGCGGCCCGGGAGATCGTGGACGCCCTGGCTGCCAAGCCGGAGCCGGTCTACGGCGTGAGCACCGGCTTCGGCGCCCTGGCGACCCGGCACATCAGCCAGGACCTGCGCACCCAGCTGCAGCGCAACATCGTCCGCTCGCACGCCGCCGGCATGGGCCCGAGGGTGGAGCGGGAGGTCGTACGGGCCCTGATGTTCCTGCGGCTCAAGACCGTCTGCTCCGGGCACACGGGTGTGCGGCCCGAGGTCGCGCAGACCATGGCTGACGTGCTGAACGCCGGTATCACCCCCGTCGTGCACGAGTACGGCTCCCTCGGCTGCTCCGGCGACCTCGCCCCGCTGTCCCACTGCGCCCTGACCCTGATGGGCGAGGGCGACGCCGAGGGCCCCGACGGGACCGTCCGCCCCGCCGGTGAGCTGCTCGCCGAGCACGGTATCCAGCCCGTCGAACTGCGCGAGAAGGAAGGCCTCGCCCTCCTCAACGGCACCGACGGCATGCTCGGCATGCTGTTCATGGCCCTCGCCGACCTCGATGTCCTCTACAAGTCCGCGGACGTCACCGCCGCCCTCAGCCTCGAGGGGCTGCTCGGCACGGACAAGGTACTCGCGCCCGAACTGCACGCCATCCGCCCGCACCCGGGACAGGGCGCCTCCGCCGCCAACATGCTGGCCGTGCTCAAGGGTTCCCAGCTCACCGGCCACCACCAGGACGACGCCCCCCGCGTCCAGGACGCCTACTCCGTACGCTGCGCCCCGCAGGTCGCCGGCGCCGGACGGGACACCCTCGCGCACGCCCGCCTGGTCGCCGAGCGCGAACTCGCCTCCGCCGTGGACAACCCGGTCGTGCTCCCCGAGGGCCGCGTCGAGTCCAACGGCAACTTCCACGGCGCCCCGGTCGCCTACGTGCTGGACTTCCTCGCCATCGCCGCCGCCGACCTCGGCTCCATCGCCGAGCGCCGCACCGACCGGCTGCTCGACAAGAACCGCAGCCACGGCCTCCCGCCGTTCCTCGCGGACGACCCCGGCGTGGACTCCGGGCTGATGATCGCCCAGTACACCCAGGCCGCCCTGGTCAGCGAGATGAAGCGGCTCGCCGTGCCGGCCTCCGCCGACTCCATCCCGTCCTCCGCCATGCAGGAGGACCACGTGTCGATGGGCTGGTCGGCCGCGCGCAAGCTGCGCACCGCCATCGACAACCTGACCCGGATCATCGCCGTCGAGCTGTACGCCGCCACGCGTGCCATAGAGCTGCGCGAGGGTCTCGCCCCGGCGCCCGCCTCCCAGGCGGTCATCGACGCCGTACGGGCCGCCGGCGTCCAGGGCCCCGGCCCGGACCGCTTCCTCGCGCCCGACCTGGCCGCCGCCGACGCGTTCGTGCGCAGCGGGGAGCTCGTCACCGCCGTCGAGACGGTCACCGGGCCGCTGCAGTAGGCAGCAGAAGCAAAAGGGGCCCTGTCCGCGGACAGGGCCCCTCTCACGTCCCGTACATCACTTCAGCTTGGCCGCCTGGGCCTTGATCACCGCGGCCGACACCGTGTAGGCCTTCTTGGACATACCCGCGCCGATGTTGATGGTGCTGTACGTCGCGACGCTGTTCCCGTGCCGCACGACCTCGCCATGGAGCGGAACGGCCCCGTCCGGCGTGTTGTTGGTCGCGGTGAAGGCCAGCGACTCGTCACCCGTGCCCGAGGACTTCTCCTGCGCGACCTTGCTGAACTTCCCCTTCTCGCCGTCCTGCTCGCCGGAGAAGCCGCCCGCGCACGCCTTCACCGCGTCGGAGACCGTCCGCACGGCCTTCTCGGCGCCGTCGCCGTCGTACGAGGCCAGGGTGACCACGGTGACGTCCAGGTCCAGGGACTTGTTGAGCGCGTCCTCGAACTTGCCGTCGGCCAGGTCGTCCAGGGACGTGGCGTCGTCCGTGGGGTCCTTCTTGTCCTCCGTGGCCATACGGCTGGTGTTCGTCGCCGGGTCACCGGGCGCGATGCCGGTCAGGACGTCGATCAGCGGGTCGCACTTGGCGTCGTCCGCCTTGACCTTGCTGTCGGCGGGGATGCCCCCCTCGACGGCGCCGACCTTGAAGCCGGGCACCTCGCCCTTGGCGATGATCAGCTTCTGCAACTCCGCGGCGCTCAGCGCCTTCACGTCCGACGAAGACGCGTTGGATCCCTTGGCATCCTTCGCGTTCCCGGAGTCCTTCGACCCGTCCTCGGAGCACCCCGTGACAAGGGCGAACGACAGCACGCTCACTGTGGCAGCGGCGCACAGACGCACGCCCGATGATCTCTTCATGAGCGGACTATGAAACGAGAGTCAAAGAAACGTCAAGTTCTTTAAAAGCCCAGGCGTTCCCGACGTACCGAATACACCACGAAACCGGCGCCCACGGCGAGGCAGAACGTGCCGCCGATGACGTACGGCGTGGTGTCGGGGCTTCCGGTGTCGGCGAGTTCGGTGCCGTCCGCCGAGGCCGAGGTGGTCTCGGTGGTCGCCTCGGACACCGCCCTGGCCTGCTGGGTGAGCTGCGTCGCCGAGGTCTCCGCTCTCGCCGGGGCGTCCTGCGACGCGTTCGCGGACGGGACGAACCACAGGGCGCCCAGAAGGGTGCCCGCGGCGGTGGCGGTCAGCAGCGGGCGGCGAACGGATGACACGGAATATCGATCCCCCTTGTGACGCTGGCGAATTGGCCGTGTGGGGCGATGTTAGTGAAAATCGCGGGTCACGGGAAAGTCACGGGAGATATCCGCCGTACTCTCCCGGCATGAGCACTCCAGAGACATCACGTTTTGTACGGCTTCGGGTGGAAGTGGTTCTCGAGGTCGAGGACGGCGAGGCCGTCACCGAGGCCGCGCTGCGCCGGCTCGCCGCGGATCCGGAACTGCCGGACGAGGAGCGCGTCCACGCCCAGGGGGCTGTGACGGAAGACACCGCGGAGGCCCTGGCCTACCTCGTCGACCCGTTCGACCTGGTCGGCGAGGTGCCCGGAGTGGAGCTCCAGCAGGCCTCCTGGTCCACCGAGCGGATCGACTACGACCCCGATTCGCCGGATTGGGAGCTCGACGAGGATGATGACGAGGAAGACGACGAGGACGACGTGGACGACGTGGACGACGTGGACGACGCACGCGAAAGCGGCGGCATCGGCTGAGCATCGGGGGGAACGCGTGACCCCGGACGGCAACCGCCGGCCGGGGTCACGTCGTCTCAGGGGGCGCGCGGCCAACTCCGGCCCCGCCCGCCGCATCCGCCTCGGCAAACGTGGCGTGGCCCACACCTGCCAGGGATGTGGAACGGGGCATGCCGGTCGTAGCGTTGAAGGTTCTCAACGGGGGACTCGGGGTTTTTGGGGATTCAGCAACCATGGAGAAGCGTGTGATGACGGACAGTAAGCGGCGCAAGGGCCTGATGGCCGCGTCCGCACTGCTCGGCGGTGTACTGGTGCTCTCGGCCTGTTCCGGCGGCGACGACAAGTCCTCCGGCAGCGGCGGCGGCGACAGCTCCCAGGCCCAGGCCGACGAGGCTGCGGCCAAGAAGTCCTCCGAGGCCCAGATCACGATCACACCCAAGGACGGCTCGAACGACGCGTCCATCAACAACTCCGCCGCCGTCAAGGTGGCCAAGGGCACGCTCACCGGCGTCACCATGACGACCGCCGACGGCAAGGCCGTCTCGGGCCAGCTGGCCGCCGACAAGAAGAGCTGGAAGCCCAGCACCCAGCTGGAGCGTTCCACCAGCTACAAGGTCGCCGCGGAGGCGAAGGACTCCAAGGGCCGCGTCGCCCACGAGAACGCCTCGTTCACCACGGTCTCCCCGGCCAACAGCTTCATAGCCAACTTCACGCCGGAGGACGGCTCCACGGTCGGCGTCGGCATGCCCGTCTCGATCAACTTCGACAAGGCGATCACCAACAAGGCCGCCGTCCAGAAGGCCATCACGGTCAGTTCCAGCGGCGGCCAGGAGGTCGCCTGCCACTGGTTCAGCGCCAACCGCATGGACTGCCGTCCGCAGGACTACTGGAAGGAGAACTCCACCGTCACGCTGAAGCTCGCGCTCGACGGCGTCGAGGGCGCCTCCGGGGTCACCGGCGTGCAGCAGAAGACGGTCACCTTCCACATCGGCCGCAACCAGGTCTCCTACGTCGACGCGAAGACCAAGCAGATGAAGATCACGCAGGACGGCAAGACCGTCAAGACCATCCCGATCTCCGCCGGCTCGCCCGACAACAAGACGTACGAAGGCGTCATGGTGATGTCGGAGAAGTTCAAGCAGACCCGCATGAACGGTGCGACCGTGGGCTTCACGGACGACGACGGCAAGGGCGAGTACGACATCAAGGACGTGCCGCACGCCATCCGCCTCACCAGCTCCGGCACCTTCCTGCACGGCAACTACTGGGGTGCGAAGTCCATCTTCGGCAGCGTCAACACCAGCCACGGCTGTGTGGGCCTGTCGGACACCAAGGGCGCCAACGACCCGAACACACCGGCCGCGTGGATGTACAGCCACTCGATCCTCGGTGACGTGGTCGTCGTGAAGAACACCGGCGACAAGACCGTCGCCCCCGACAACGGCCTCAACGGCTGGAACATGAACTGGGCGCAGTGGAAGGCCGGCTCGGCCGTCTGACGCCTTCCGACCTACTGCCACGCATGACCGGTGCCGCCCCCCAGGGGCGGCACCGGCATTTCCGGGGCCGCTCCGGGGCCGCTCCGGGGCCGCTCCGGGGTCTTTCTGGGGATTTTCTGGGACCGGCCACAGCCTTCTCATGCTTCTCTTATTTCGGCCTTATCGAGTCATCACGGTCCGTACCTAGCTTGCGGCCATGTTCTTCACCTACCTGAGGCGCGAACTGCGCCGCCGCAGAAAGGCGGCCCTCGTCGTCGCCTCCGGACTCGCGCTGGGCATCGCGCTGGTCATCGTGGTCAACTCCGTGTCCAGCGGCATGGGGAAGGCACAGGACAAGGTCCTCCAGTCGCTCTACGGCCTGGGCACGGACATGACGGTCACCAAGGCGGCGTCGGCGTCCACCGGCAACGCGCAGCGGCCGCGCTTCCAGTTCGACGCGCAGAACAAGGACGACTCCAAGTCGCAGAGCAGCGACCGGGTCATGGTGCAGGGCTTCACCACCCTGGCCTCGTCGACGGTCGGCAAGGTCGGCGGCCAGAACGGCGTCTCCTCCGCCGTCGGCGGGCTCAGCCTGAACGTGGTGAAGGTCAGCGGCCAGTTCACCCGCGGCCAGTTCCAGCAGAACCAGAACTCCGGCAGCAGCCGGCAGGGCGGCCCCGGCCAGGGCGGCGGCAACGGCCAGCCGCAGGGCGAGGTGCGGGGCGGTGGCGCCAACTTCGACATCAACCAGTACAGCGTCTTCGGCACCGACGTCACCAAGACCGCGCTGGGCCCGCTGACCTCCTCGAAGATCACCAGCGGCCGCGCCTTCAAGGCGACCGAGACCGACGCCAAGGTGGCCGTCGCCGACTCGGCCTACGCCAAGACGAAGAAGTACAAGGTCGGTTCCACCGTCACCATCAAGAGCGTCAAGTTCAAGGTGATCGGCATCGCCACGGCCAGCAGCGGTGACTCGGCGGCCAACCTGTACATCCCGCTCAAGCAGGCGCAGACCCTGGCGGACGAGAAGAACAAGGTCACCACGATCTACGTCAAGGCGACCGACTCCCAGCGGATCGACTCCGTCAAGAGCACCATCCAGAAGAACGTCTCCGGTACGACCGTCACGACCTCGGCCGACCTCGCCAAGACCGTCTCCGGTTCGCTGTCCACCGCCTCCAGCCTCGCCACCAACGTCGGCAAGTGGCTGTCCATCGCGGTGCTGGTGGCCGCGTTCCTGGTCGCCGGTCTGCTCACCTCCTCGGCGGTGTCCCGGCGGGTGCGGGAGTTCGGCACGCTCAAGGCGCTGGGCTGGAGGTCGGGCCGGGTGACCCGGCAGGTGATCGGCGAGGCCATGGTCAACGGCCTGGTCGGTGGCGCCCTCGGGATCGCGCTCGGCCTGGCGGGCGCGTACGCCGTCACCGCCATCAGCCCGTCGCTCCAGGCGCAGCTCGGCAACACCGGTGGCGGCACGGGCGGTCCGGGCGGCGGCCCCGGCGGCGGGGGCGGCTTCGGCGGCCCCGGGCGGCAGGCGGCCAAGACCCTCGAGGTCGCGCTCACCGCGCCGGTCAGCGTCACGACCATCGGCCTCGCCGTCGGGCTCGCGGTGGCCGGCGGACTGATCGCGGGCGCGTTCGGTGGCTGGCGGGCGTCGCGGCTGCGCCCGGCGGACGCGCTGCGGCGCGTCGAGTAACCCCCGACCCCACCACCGACCCGTAGGAGTTGCACCCACCATGTACGAACTCAGAGGCGTCACCAAGCGCTACACCCGGGGCAAGGACAGCGTCCACGCCCTCGACGGCGTCGACCTGACCATCGGCGACGGCGACCGGCTGGTCATCCAGGGCCCCACCGGCGGCGGCAAGTCCACCCTGCTCCAGATGCTCGGCGGTCTGGACCGGCCCACCTCCGGCGAAGTCGTCCTGGACGGCACCGACCTGGCCAAGCTGTCCGAGGCCCGGCTGACGAGGGTCCGCAGCGAGAACATCGGCTTCGTCTTCCAGTCCTTCAACCTCATCCCGACGCTCACCGCGCAGGAGAACGTCGAGACCGCCCTCGTACCGCTCGGCGTGAAGGTGAAGGAGCGCCGCGAACGGGCCGCCGAGGCACTGAAGTCGGTCGGGCTCGGCGAACGGCTCGGGCACCTGCCGTCCGAGATGTCCGGCGGTCAGCAGCAGCGCGTCGCCATCGCCCGGGCGCTGGTGAAGCAGCCGAAGGTGCTGCTCGCCGACGAGCCCACCGGCAACCTCGACGAGGGCATGCGCGACGAGATCATGGACGTGCTCGAAGGCCTGTGGAAGGAGCACGGGTTGACCTTCATCATGGTCACCCACGACTCCTCCATCGCGAAGAAGGCCCCGCGGCTGGTGACCATCCGCAAGGGAAAGATCACCGTGAAGGAGAACGCCGGCACCTGAGCGCCGCACTTATAACACCGATCACCCGCGCGTAACTTCCCGATTCTGTAACGGTGTTTCCCCCGGCGCGTAACAGTCGACGGTAGCGCTTTCTCACAACTCTCTCACCTATTGAGGCGTCTGATCGCCCCCCGGCATACTGCGTGTCCCGGGGGGTTGACGTGCATGCGTACGAGACTTCCCCCGGCCGGGTGAACGGGGAATTCGCCCGGTACTCCGTCTCCAGGGGGAGTCTTGCGCAGACAAGTGAAAAGAGCGGCTGCGGCCACCGTGGCCACCGCCGCAGCCGTCGCCCTCGCCGCGGGCATGACCAGCCCGGCGTCGGCGAAGCCCGAGCAGCGGTCGTCCACCGCTGCGGCATCGCTCACTTCCAAGCACCACGTCACCCTGATCACCGGCGACCGGGTCGCCGTCGACGCCAAAGGCCGGGTCGTCGGCCTGGAGCGGGCCAAGGGACGCGAGCACATCCCGTTCCAGATCCGCAAGGCCGACGGCCACACCCTCGTCATCCCCGCCGACGCGGCCCGCATGGTCGCCTCCGGCAAGCTGGACCAGCGGCTGTTCGACATCACCGAGCTCGGCAAGGCCGCCACCCGCAAGTCCCAGAAGCACGGCCTGAAGGTCATCGTCGGCTACAAGGGGGCCGCCACGGCCACCAAGTCCGACGTCCGCGACGCGGGCACCCTCCGCCACAGCCTCAAGACGCTGAACGCGGACGCCGTGCAGACCCCCGCCAAGGAGACGCCGGAACTGTGGGACGCCGTCACCAACGGCGACCAGACCGCCTCCGGCATCGCGCACGTCTGGCTCGACGGCGTCCGCAAGGCCAGCGACGACAAGTCCGGCCCGCAGATCGGTGCCCCGACCGCGTGGGCGGCCGGCTACACCGGCAAGGGCGTCAAGATCGCCGTCCTGGACACGGGCGTGGACACCACCCACCCCGACCTCAAGGACCAGGTGATCGAGTCCAAGAACTTCTCGACCGCCGCCGACGCCAAGGACCACTTCGGCCACGGCACGCACGTCGCGTCCATCGCGGCGGGCACCGGCGCCAAGTCGAACGGCAAGTACAAGGGTGTCGCGCCCGACGCGAAGATCCTCAACGGCAAGGTCCTGGACGACTCCGGCTCCGGTGACGACTCCGGCATCCTCGCCGGCATGGAGTGGGCGGCCTCGCAGGGCGCCTCCGTCGTCAACCTCAGCCTGGGCGGCTACGACACACCCGAGGTCGACCCGCTCGAGGCCGAGGTCAACAAGCTCTCCACCGAGAAGGGCATCCTGTTCGCGATCGCCGCGGGCAACGGCGGCCCCGAGTCGATCGGTTCGCCGGGCAGCGCGGACGACGCGCTCACCGTCGGCGCCGTCGACAAGTCGGACAAGCTGGCGGACTTCTCCTCCACCGGTCCGCGCGTCGGCGACGGCGCCATCAAGCCGGACGTCACCGCGCCGGGTGTGGACATCACCGCCGCCGCGGCGCCGGGCAGCGTCATCGACACGGACCCCGAGGTCCCGCACCCGGCGCCCGGCTACCTGACCATCTCCGGCACCTCGATGGCCACCCCGCACGTGGCGGGCGCCGCCGCGATCCTGAAGCAGGAGCACCCCGACTGGGGCTACGCCGAGCTCAAGGCCGCCCTGACCGGCTCCGCGAAGGGCGGCAACTACACGCCGTTCCAGCAGGGTTCGGGCCGGATCGCGGTCGACAAGGCCATCAAGCAGACCGTGGTCGCCGACCCGGCGTCGGTGAGCTTCGGCGTCCAGCAGTGGCCGCACACCGACGACACACCGGTCACCAAGCAGGTCACCTACCGCAACCTCGGCACCAAGGACGTCACGCTCAACCTGGCCGCCACCGGCACCGACCCCAAGGGCCACGCGGCTCCGGCGGGCTTCTTCAAGCTCGGCGCCACCAAGGTCACGGTCCCCGCGGGCGGCAAGGCCTCCGTCGGCCTGACCGTCAACACCAAGCTGGGCGGCACCCTCGACGGCGCGTACTCCGCGTACGTGACGGCGACGGGGGGCGGCCAGACCGTGCGTACGGCCGCGGCGGTGCAGCGGGAGGTGGAGTCGTACACCGTCACCTTCAAGCACACCGGCCGTGACGGGAGGCCGACCAGCGTCTACGACACCGAACTGTTCGGCTACACCGGCATCGGCAAGGACCACGCCTACGCGGCACAGCCCGCCGACTCCGGCACCACGACCCTGCGCCTGCCCAAGGGCACGTACCTGCTGAACTCCGAGATCGCCAAGAGCACCAGCTCCTTCGAGGGCGGCATCGACTGGCTGGTGCAGCCCAAGCTGAGCGTCACCAAGGACCTCACGGTGAACCTGGACGCCCGCACGGCCAAGGCAGCGGACATCACCGTGCCGGACGCGGGGGCCAAGCCGTTCACCGCGTCGATCGACTACATGTACGACCCGGCGTCGGTCGGCTTCGGTATCGAGGTGGGCAGCGGCTTCGGCGATCTGCGTATGGCGCACCTCGGCCCTGAGGTCGCGAACGGTCTGACCCAGACCTGGAGCGGCCAGTGGACCAAGGGCGACAACGCCGAGTACGACGTGGCCACCAGCGTGAAGGCCAAGAAGATCCAGGGCGACAAGGTCCGCCACTTCAAGACCAGTGAGCTGGCCACGGTGAAGAACACCGTCGGCGCCTCCGCCCCCAACAAGACCGGCTCGGTCGACGCCTGGGGCACCGTGGGCGACGACTTCGTCGTCGGCGAGTCCGTGGAGCAGAAGCTGCCCGGCACGCGCACGGCGTACGTCTCGACCGTCGACGGCGCCCAGTGGGGCTTCGACGTCAGCCAGTACTCCGGTCACGACGCCGACGGCTTCCCGATCGCGGACGCCTTCTACACGCTGGGCGACCCGCAGACCTTCAAGGCGCGGACGACCTACAAGAAGACGTTCAACACCGCGGTCTTCGGCCCGCACCTCAACTCCCAGTACGGCCTGTTCCGTGTGGACAACGAGATCTCCGGCGTCGTGCCGCTGTTCGCCGACAGCAACAAGCACGCCGGTTCCTCGGACTTCACCGCGGTGACCACCACCCTGTACCGCAACGGCACCAAGGTGGGCTCCAACGACGACCCGCTGTTCGGCGGCGAGTCCTTCAAGGTTCCCGCCGGCGACGCCGAGTACAAGCTGACCACCTCGGTGAAGCGGACCGTCAAGGTCGCGGCCGCCTCCACCCGGATCGACGCGAGCTGGACCTTCCACTCCAAGAAGCCGTCCGGCGGTTCCGCACAGCTCCCCGCGTCCACCGCCCACTTCGGCGCCACGACCGGACTGGACAGCCGCGTCGAAGCCGGCAAGACGGTCACCTTCCCGGTCACCGTGGAGGGCGCCGCCGCGGGCCGCAACCTGAAGTCCCTCGCGGTGTACGTGTCGTACGACTACGGCCAGACCTGGAAGAAGATCGAGGTCAGGAACGGCAAGATCACCGTGAAGAACCCGGCGAAGGGGAAGGCCATCTCCTTCCACGCCAAGATCGCCGACAGGCAGGGCAACAAGTCGACGATCTCGATCTACAACGCGTACTACGGCAAGTGAGCCGCTAGTCGCCGAGTGGGCCGGCTAGGCCCACAGCGAACGGCCCGCCGGAAGAGCAGCTTCCGGCGGGCCGTCCGTGTTTGTGTGGGTCCATGACGGCTCACACGGTCGAATACATCCGGTATCGCATCCCCGAGCAGCAGTCGGCGGAGTTCCTCGCCGCCTACACCCGCGCGGCCACCCACCTGGCGGCGTCCCCGCACTGCGTCGACTACGAACTGACGCGTTGCGAGGAGGACTTCGAGCACTACGTCCTCCGGATCACCTGGACCTCGACGCGGGACCACCTGGAGGGCTTCCGCAAGTCCGGCCTGTTCCCCTCCTTCCTCGCCGAGATCCGCCCCTACGTCGAGCACATCGAGGAGATGCGCCACTACCGGCCGACGGCGGTACACGGCACCGGTGCCGCGACCTCCACCCTCTACGACTGGGCGGGCGGCGCCGAGGCCTTCGCCCGGCTGACCGACGTCTTCTACGACAAGGTGGTGAAGGACGACCTCCTCGCCCCCCTCTTCGCCGACCTCGCCCCGGAGCATGCCGCGCACGTCGCCCTGTGGCTGGCCGAGGTCTTCGGCGGGCCGACCCGCTACTCGGAGACCCAGGGCGGGCACTCCCACATGGTCGCCAAGCACTTCGGCAAGCACATCACCGAGCCGCAGCGCCGCCGCTGGGTGAACCTGATCCAGGACGCGGCGGACGAGGCGGGCCTGCCCGCCGATGCCGAGTTCCGGTCGGCGTTCCTGGCCTACGTGGAGTGGGGCACCCGGCTCGCCGTGTACTTCTCCGGTCCGGACGCCAAGCCCCCGGCGGAGCAGCCGGTGCCGAAGTGGACGTGGGGAGCCGCGCCGCCGTACCAGGGGTGACGCGGGGCCCGCCCGGGCGCCGGTCAGCCGGAGGCGCCCGCGCGGGCCGCGTCCGCCCCCCAGCTGGCCAGCAGGCGGAGCGCCTCCGCCGACGGGGAACCCGGCTCGGCGTGATAGACGATCATGCTCTGGTCCGCGTCGCCCGCCATCTTGAACGACTCGAAGTTCAAGGACAGCGCGCCGACCAGCGGATGCCGCAGCCGCTTGAGGCCGTGGCTCTTCTCCTTGACGTCGTGCGTCGCCCACAGCCGCCGGAAGTCCTCGCTCTTCACGGAGAGCTCGCCCACCAGGGCGGACAGCCGCGGGTCGTCCGGGTAGCAGCCGGCGTCCATCCGCAGGGCGCAGACGATGTCGATCGCCTTCTGCTCCCAGTCCTCGTACAGGTCCCGGTACTCCGGCTTCAGGAACACCAGCCGCGCCCAGTTCCGCTCCGCCGCCGGCAGCTCGGCCCAGTCGCCGAAGACCGCCGCCGCCATCCGGTTCCATGCGAGGATCTCCGAGCGCCGCCCGACGACGTACGCGGGCACCGAGTCCAGCGTGTCCAGCAGCTGCCCGATCGCCACCCGCACCTGCTGCGGTCGCGCCGACGGCTTCTTCTTGTGCTGCTTGCCCTTGGCGAGGCGGGTGAGGTGGGCCTGTTCGGCGTCCGTCAGCCTGAGGGCGCGGGCGATGGAGTCGAGTACCTCCACCGACACGTTCTGCCCGTTGCCCTGCTCCAGACGGGTGTAGTACGCCACCGAGACCCCGGCCAGCTGCGCCAGCTCCTCGCGACGCAGCCCGGGCACCCGCCGGTGCCGCCCGAAGTCGGGCAGACCCACGTCCTCCGGCTTCAGCCGGGCGCGCCGGCTGCGCAGGAACTCGCTCAGTTCGGCACGCCGGTCCAGGGACGGTCCGGAGGGCTGGGGCTGTCCGGAGGGCTGGGGCTGTGCGTCCATACGGCCCAGTATTCCTGGTCGTACGCTCATGAGCCTGACCCCGCCAGTGGTAGGCACGGCAGTCGTACGCAGAAGCGTGATCTGGGTGAATGTGGGGCCATGGGGCAGGCTCGACGCATGACCACTG
The DNA here is from genome assembly GCF_044387825.1 of Streptomyces sp. NPDC020299. Classification (NCBI taxonomy): domain Bacteria; kingdom Bacillati; phylum Actinomycetota; class Actinomycetes; order Kitasatosporales; family Streptomycetaceae; genus Streptomyces; species Streptomyces sp. NPDC020299. The sequence continues at coordinate 214,460 of NZ_JBIRWL010000017.1, read as the reverse complement.
TTGCTGCATACGCCACCCCCGCCGGCAAGGCTCCGCTGGAGCGGACCACCATCGAGCGGCGGGCGGTCGGCGAGAACGACGTACTGATCGACATCAAGTTCGCCGGCATCTGCCACTCCGACATCCACCAGGCCCGGGAAGGCTGGGGCGAGGCGATCTTCCCGATGGTCCCCGGCCACGAGATCGCGGGCGTCGTCTCCGAGGTCGGCTCCGGCGTCACCAAGTTCGCCGTCGGCGACCGGGTGGGCGTCGGCTGCCTGGTCGACTCCTGCCGCGAGTGCGACAACTGCGAGGCCGGCCTGGAGCAGTACTGCACCGGCGGCGCCGTCGGGACGTACAACGCGGTCGGCAAGGACGGTGAGCCCACCTACGGCGGCTACTCGGAGAAGATCGTCGTGGACGAGCGCTTCGTCGTCCGCGTTCCCGACGGTCTCTCCCTGGACGTGGCCGCGCCCCTGCTGTGCGCCGGTATTACCACGTACTCGCCGCTCAGGCACTGGAACGCCGGCCCCGGCAAGAAGGTCGCCGTCGTCGGCCTCGGCGGCCTCGGCCACATGGGCGTCAAGATCGCGCACGCGCTCGGCGCGGAGGTCACCGTCCTCTCGCAGTCCCTGCGCAAGAAGGACGACGGCCTGGGGCTGGGCGCCGACCACTACTACGCCACCAGCGACCCGGCGACCTTCGAGGAGCTCAAGGGCACCTTCGACCTGATCCTCAACACGGTCTCGGCCCCGCTCGACTTCTCCGCCTACCTGTCCCTGCTGCGCACGGACGGCACGATGGTCAACGTGGGCCTGCCCGAGGAGCCGGTCCAGATCACCCTCCAGTCGATCTTCGGTAACCGCCGCAGCCTCAGCAGCTCGGGCATCGGCGGCCTCCCCGAGACCCAGGAGATGCTGGACTTCTGTGCCGAGCACGGCCTGGGCGCCGAGATCGAGCTGATCCGCGCGGACCAGATCAACGAGGCGTACGAGCGGGTGCTGGCCAGCGACGTCCGCTACCGGTTCGTGATCGACACGTCGACGATCTGAGCCGGGGGAGCGCCGACGATCTGAGCCGGGGAGTTCAGAGGCGGCTGTACTTCTCGATGTCCTCGGTGAACTCCTCGATCGCCCGCGAGGTGAGCGTCGGCCGGGTGTCGGCGACGGCTGCCATGTAGTCCTCGGTGGTGGCCGGCCGGCCCTCGCGGTGCGTGACCTCGCGTTCGAACGCCGCCTGCGCGCCCTTGCGGGCGGCGAACTCGATGTCGGCCGGGGTGAACAGCTCGGTGGCCTCGACCAGCCGGGCGAGGTCCACGGAGTCGGTGGCGGCCCGGAGATAGCGGGCCCAGATCGCCGTGCGGGCGGTCCGGTCCGGGGGTCCGATGGGCAGGACGTAGTCGAACCGGCCCGGCCGCAGAAAGGCCGCGTCGAGCGAGCGGACCGAGTTGGTGGCGCAGACCAGCAGCCGTGCGTCCGGCTCGCGGAAGACGGGGATGAGCTTGAGCAGCTCGTTGGTCACCCCGTGCCCGGGATCGACCGCCTTCCCGGACCGCGCGCCGGCGATCTCCTCGACCTCGTCGATGAAGAGCAGCACCGAGTCCAGGTCCGCCAGATCCGCGAACACCTCCCGCAGCGCCGCCGCCAGCCCCTCGCTCGTGTCGGCCGCCAGCCGGGACGGGAAGAGCTCCACGAACGGCCAGCCGAGCCGCGAGGCGACCGCCTTGGCGAAACTGGTCTTCCCGGTGCCGGGCGGGCCGAACAGGATGACCGCCTTGGGCGGCAGGACGCCGTAGCGGTCGGCCAGCGCCGGCTCCGTCAGCGGGAGCACGACACGGCGCTCGACGACCCGCTTCTCGCGTTCCATGCCGGCCATGGCCGCCCACAGCCCGTCGGGCAGCATGCGGCCGCCCAGCGCCGCGAGGACATCGGCGTCGGCCGCGCCGGGCGGTTCGAATTTCTCGAAGTAGGCCAGGTCGTCGCGGCACCGGAAAGCGGAGTTCTCCAGAGCCTTCGTCCCGGCGGCGCCCGCGGGCAGCAGCGCACTGATGTGGCGCACGCCCAGCGCCCGCAGGCGTCGCTCGAGCTCGCCGAGGAGCGCACTGCCGATCCCGCGCTCACGCCAGCGGGAGGCGAGCGCGACCTGGAGGACCCACCCTCGCTTGCCGTGCGCCTCGGCCACGGCCATGCCGACCAGTTCCTCACCGACCGCCGCGACCACCGCCGGCTGACCGGCCTTGGCCGCCGCCATCACCTCGGACACCGGAAACACCGGGTGCTCGTCGGCCAGGCGGCTCTGGTCCCAGATCTGGATGGCCTGGTCGAGATCGTCGTCGTGATAGTCACGCAGACGCCATGCGGGCATCGCCACCACCTCGCCCGGCTCGGGAGTCCCATTGTCTCCCGCTGGGGCGACGGGTGCCGGGGCGCGAGATACACGTGTGGCTACCTACGCACGTAGGTGACAGGTTCCCCTGGGCCGTGTGCATGGACCGCGCGGCTGGACCGTGCGGACGGGCACAGCATGGCCGTCGACCCCTGGGGAACCGTCCTCGGCGAGGCCCGCACCACCGAGGAAACGGTGACGGTGGACTTCGACATGGCGCAGGTCGCCCGAACCCGCGCCGAACTCCCCGTCCTGCGCGACCGCGTCCTCACCATCGAGGCCCCCGGCGGTGCCCCGTCGGCTCAGGCCCGCAGCCCTTTGAGCCCGTCGTAGGCGGCCATCACAAGCTCCAGTCCCCGGTTGTCGGCCGCGGGTTCGCGCATCTGATCGGTCACGTACGCCACCGCCATACGCTCCTCGGGATCGATCATGACGATGGAGCCGCCCCAGCCGCCCCACCCGAAGGTGTTGCCGAACAGTCCGTAGCCCAGTCCCCAGCGGACCTGCATGCCCAGGCGGCGGTCCTCGCCGCTGAACTGCTCCTCCCTCGCCCGGTCACAGCCCGCCCGCGACAGCAGCCGTACCCCGCCCACCGCGCCTGAGCAGGCCAGCACCGACTGCACGAGGGCGACCGAGCGGGCGTTGCCGAAGCCGCTCGCCGCGGGGATCTGCGCGCGGCGCCAGGCCACGCTGTTCCCGTCACGGAGCCGTACGACGGTGCCGACGCCGGGGGACGCGCTGCCGCCCGGCGCGCTCGCGGCGTAGTCCTCGTCCCGGGACGGCGGCGGGACGGTGAGCGCCACCCGGTGGTCGTGCTCGGCAGGCAGTCCGATGTGGAAGTCGGCGCCCAGCGGCCCGGCCACCTCCTGCGCGAAGAACTCGCCCAGGCTCCGGCCGGTGATCCGGCGTACGACCTCGCCCACGAGAAACCCCTGGGTGAGCGAGTGGTATCCGGCCGCGGTGCCCGGTTCCCACTGTGGGGCCTGCGCGGCCAGACGTGCCGTGGCGGACGGCCAGTCGTAGACCTCCTCGATCGGCCCGTCCCAGTCGGGCAGGCCCGCGGTGTGCGCGAGCAGGTGCCGCACCAGCACCTTCTCCTTGCCCGCCGCGGCGAACTCAGGCCAGTACCGGCCGACCGGCGCGGCCGGATCGAGGTCGCCGCGGTCGGCCAGGATCAGCGCGCACAGCGCCGTCATCGTCTTGGTGACGGAAAAGACATTGGCGATCGTGTCCCGCTGCCACGGAACCGTGCGGTCCGCGTCGGCGAACCCACCCCAGACGTCCACCACCGGCTCACCGTCCACGAAGACCGCGACCGAGGCCCCCGCGTCTCCCTCGTCCAGCAATCCGGCCAGCGCACTCGGCACCGCGGTGAACAGATCATCGTATGAGCCCTGAATGTCGGCCATACACCGCATTAGCGCGCACCGGCCCGCCAGGGGCAACCGAATTTCCGTCGCTACGTCATCCTGCCGCCGGCGCAACGCCGATGGGGCAGGACACCCCCGTCCCGCCGAGCCCGCAGTACCCCGCCGGGTTCTTGTCGAGGTACTGCTGGTGATACGCCTCGGCCGGGTAGAAGGGGCGGCCCTCGGCCGGGAGGATCTCGGTGGTGATCGTGCCGTGGCCGGAGGCGGTCAGGAGCTTTTGGTAGGCGGCGCGGGAGGCCTCGGCGGTGGCGGACTGTTCGGGGGTGTGGGTGTAGATCGCGGAGCGGTACTGGGTGCCCACGTCGTTGCCCTGGCGGAAGCCCTGGGTGGGGTTGTGTGATTCCCAGAAGGTCTTCAGGAGGCGGTCGTACGAGATCAGCTTCGGGTCGTAGACCACGCGGACGGCCTCCGTGTGGCCGGTCAGGCCCGAGCAGACCTCCTCGTACGCGGGGTTCTCGGTGTAGCCGCCCTGGTAGCCGACCAGGGTCGTCCACACCCCTGCCGGGAGCTGCCAGAACTTGCGCTCGGCGCCCCAGAAGCAGCCCAGACCAAAGTCGGCGACCTCCAGACCTCCGGGGTAGGGGCCCTGGAGTGGGTTGCCGAGGACCGTGTGACGGTCGGGGACCTCGGACACGGGCGCGGGGCGGCCCTTGAGCGCCTGCTCGGCGGTGGGCAGCTGGGGCGTACGGCCGAAGAGCATGAGGTCTCCCTGTCGGTCTGGGGTGAGCCGCCCGCACGGGGCGCCGGCGGCACCCCGCACAACGTTTCGGATACCGCCCGAATTCCGGTTCCGGTCAGCTGAGCAGCGTCGCCGGGCTGCCGCCGTTCGCCTCGTAGCCGGCCACCGCCAGGGCGCGGTGCAGGGCGAACTCGGCGGCCGGGTCGGCGGACAGGATCCAGGGGAGGGCACCGACATGGCCGTCGACGTGTATCAGCTGGTTCATGGCCTCGGCCCAGCGCTCGGCGCGTACCAGGAAGAAGACCAGCAGGTGTCGGACGTGCGCCTGCATCGGGTCGTCGGGGCGTGCCGCGTGCACCGCGTGGAGCGCGCCGTGGATGGCCTTGGTGACGACCTCGCTCTGGTAGAAGCTGCTGACCAGGTTCACCTCGGGGAGGTGCTCGAACACCGCGAACAGCGGCATCGCGGCCAGCAGGGAGCCCCGCGGGGCACGGGCCGCGGCGGCCTCCGCGAAGGAGTACGCCAGCTCACGGGAGCCGTGCCACTTCTCGCACCAGTAGTGCAGGGCCGCGAGATGGGCGCCCATGTGGGCGGGGTCGCGGTCCAGGATCTTCAGCCAGAGCTTCTCGAACTCCGGCTGGGAGTAGGCCAGTCCGCGCGCCACCGACAGCTCGACGATGTGCGGGACCGGGTCGCCGGGGGCCAGCAGGGCTGCCTGGGCGCAGGCTTCCCGGGCCTCCTCCATGATGATCCGGAACTCGTCCGAGCCGGGCGTCGACGTGCGCCACGCCTGCTGCACCAGGAACTCCGCGTGCACGGCGGCGCCGCCCGCGTCCTTGGGCTGCTCGGCCCGCCACACCCGCAGCCACTGCCCGCCGGGCGTCTCATGGACCCCGCCGGGCCGCTGCTGCAGCTCCAGCGCCGCCGCGCCCGCGAAGGCCTGCACGCGCTGCCAGCGCGGCTCACCCTCGGTCTCGGTGCCGGCCAGCAGCTGCGCCGCCGCGCGGTAGTCCTGGGTACGCTGCACCAGGTCCAGGACGTCCAGCAGGTCCTGGTCGGGGCCGGGCATCCGGATGTCCAGATCCTCCTGGCGCACGAAGCCGTAGTCCGCCGGGTCCGCGGCGTCCGGGTGGTCCGGAGACACCTGCTCGATCATCCCGCGCCTGCGCCGCAGCGTCGGGAGCAGCACGAAGCCCAGCATGAGCAGCGCCATCAGGACCCAGAGAATCGACATGCGTCAAGCGAACCAGACACCGCCGACAATTGGCCAACCGGTTCGCGGCACCTGTGGAAAACCCTCCCGCCCCACCGTCCGAGCCCCGCCGTCCGTCATCGGCCCCGCGAGCGCATTACGCTCGGTCCCCATGAGCGACAGGCACATCAGTCAGCATTTCGAGACTCTCGCGATCCACGCGGGCAACACCGCCGATCCCCTGACCGGCGCGGTCGTCCCGCCGATCTACCAGGTCTCGACCTACAAGCAGGACGGCGTCGGCGGCCTGCGCGGCGGCTACGAGTACAGCCGCAGCGCCAACCCGACCAGGACCGCCCTGGAGGAGAACCTCGCCGCCCTGGAGGGCGGCCGCCGGGGCCTGGCGTTCGCGTCCGGGCTGGCGGCCGAGGACACCCTGTTGCGTACGCTGCTCAGCCCCGGCGACCACGTCGTGATTCCCAACGACGCGTACGGCGGCACGTTCCGCCTGTTCGCGAAGGTGGTCACCCGGTGGGGGGTCGAGTGGTCCGTCGCCGACACCAGCGATCCGGCCGCCGTACGGGCCGCCATCACCCCGAAGACCAAGGCGGTCTGGGTGGAGACCCCCTCCAACCCGCTGCTCGGCATCACCGACATCGCCGCCGTCGCCCAGGTCGCCCACGACGCCGGCGCGAAGCTCGTCGTGGACAACACCTTCGCCACGCCCTACCTCCAGCAGCCGCTCTCGCTCGGCGCGGACGTCGTCGTGCACTCCCTCACCAAGTACATGGGCGGCCACTCGGACGTCGTCGGCGGCGCGCTGATCACGGCGGACGAGGGGCTGGGCGAGGAGCTGGCGTACCACCAGAACGCGATGGGCGCGGTCGCCGGGCCCTTCGACTCCTGGCTGGTGCTGCGCGGCACCAAGACGCTGTCGGTGCGCATGGACCGGCACAGCGAGAACGCCACGAAGATCGCCGACATGCTCACCCGGCACGCGCGCGTGACGAGCGTCCTGTACCCGGGCCTGCCCGAGCACCCCGGTCACGAGGTGGCCGCCAAGCAGATGAGGGCGTTCGGCGGCATGGTCTCCTTCCGGGTCGCGGGCGGCGAGGAGGCGGCCGTCGAGGTGTGCAACCGGGCGAAGGTCTTCACGCTCGGCGAGTCCCTGGGCGGTGTCGAGTCGCTGATCGAGCACCCGGGGCGCATGACCCACGCCTCCGCGGCCGGCTCGGCCCTGGAGGTACCCGCCGACCTGGTCCGCCTCTCCGTGGGCATCGAGAACGTCGAGGACCTTCTGGAGGACCTCCAGCAGGCCCTCGGCTAGGCCCGGCTCCCGGGGCTCCAAGGGCTCCCGGGGTCACCAGCCGGTCAGCGGTGGAGTCGTCTGGGACGGCGGCTCCACCCAGGGGTGTGCCGTCAGCGCCCAGACGGTGAAGGCGACGCACGCGGCGCACAGCAGCAGCCACATCAGGCGGCGGGCCGCGGCCCTGCGGCGCAGCAGGCGGCCGCCGCGCCGCACGGCGTCCGCGTACAGCTCCGGCGGCACCCGCGGCGACATCTGTTCCATCATGTGCCGCACGGTGGCCTCACGCGCGGACCGGTTCATGACGGCGCCACCTTCGCTCCCGCAACCGTCGGTCGCTGTCTGCGGGGCGGGTCCAGCACGGTGGCCGTCGCGCGGTCGCAGATGACGCAGACCCGCTCCAGGGACAGCCCGAGCAGCGCCGCCACCTGCTCCTCGGCCACTCCTTCGTACAGCCGCAGGACGACGATCAGGCGCTCCTGGGGCGTGAGGACGGCCAGGGCGCCGCGGGGGTGCGGGCGGGGCCGGGCGAAGCCGCCGTACTCGTGCCAGGCGCCGCGGGCGAACCGTGTGGCCAGGTACTGGCGGGCGCAGTCGTACGGGTCCTCCCCGCGCAGCCGGTCCCAGCACGCGTACGTGTGCGCGAGCGTCAGCGTCAGCAGGTGCCGCGCGCGCGGGTTGTCGTCCGGCGCCTCCCCGGTGAGCAGTGTGGCGGCATGCAGCAGCCGCCCGCCCGCACCCGCGACGAACGCCTCGAACTCCCGGGCACGGCGGGCGTGTCCTGACGCCTGCCGTTCTCGCACCACGCCTCCCCCTGGGGGGCCGTCTTGTCTCATCTGAGGCCAGTGGCGGGCCCGTGGTCAAGAGCCGTGCGGCACGCGCGTGTGCGGACCCGCCGCCCGGGGCGGCGCGGGGGAGCTCAGGAGGCCGACGGCGTCTCCGGCACGCCCTGGACCGTCATGCGCGCGGAGAGCGCGGTGTTGAAGCGCGTCAGGAGCGTGCAGAACGCCTCGCGCTCCCCCGGCGCCCAGTCGTGGGTCAGCTCGGCCATCAACTGCCGCCTGGACGAACGCACTTCCTCCAGCCGGGACAGCCCGCGCGGCGACAGCTGGAGCACCACCGCACGGCCGTCCTCGGGGTGCGAGGTGCGCTTGACGAGCCCTGTGTCCACGAGTGGAGCAACCTGCCGGGTGACCGTCGAGGAGTCGATCCCCATGCTCGCGGCGAGCGCCTTGACGCCCATCGGGCCTTCCTTGTCGAGGCGGTTGAGCAGCAGGTATGCGGCGCGGTCCATGGAGTTGCGCACCTGCCCGACGCCGCCGAGCCGGGTCTGTTCGGCACGGCGGGCGAACACCGCGACCTCGTGCTGCAGCGTGTCGAGGAGACCGGGGTCACCGACGGTCGTCATGTCCATCGACATTTCAGGTGTTGTGGGCATGGCCGGGGGCTCGCTTCATGAAGGGGGTGCTGGGTTGGGGGACAGAGTACGCGGCCGGGGGGTGGGCCGTACCGGGGCTGCGCAAACCGGTCTCGGAGCTTGGTCACACCAGTCGCTCGCGACTGTGAACTGCGAGACTGGAGTCATGAGCTACAGCACGGCTGACTCTTTCCTGCCCGTGACCCTCGACGACGTGCGCGGCGCGCAGAAGATGCTGTCGGGGGTGGCGCGGACGACCGCGATGGAGGGCAGCCGGCACCTGTCCCAGCTCGTCTCCGCGCCGGTGCACCTGAAGTGCGAGAACCTCCAGCGGACGGGTTCGTTCAAGCTGCGCGGCGCGTATGTGCGGATCGCGGGGCTGCTGCCCGAGGAACGGGCCGCGGGAGTGGTCGCCGCGAGCGCCGGCAACCACGCGCAGGGCGTGGCGCTGGCCTCCGCGCTGCTCGGGGTGCACGCCACCGTGTTCATGCCGAAGGGCGCACCGCTGCCCAAGATCAGCGCCACCCGTGACTACGGCGCCGAGGTGCGCCTGCACGGCCAGGTGGTCGACGAGACCCTGGCCGCGGCCCAGGAGTACGCGGCCGAGACCGGTGCGGTGTTCATCCACCCCTTCGACCACCCGGACATCATCGCGGGGCAGGGCACGGTCGGCCTGGAGATCCTGGAGCAGTGCCCGGAGGTGCGCACGATCGTCGTCGGCATCGGCGGCGGCGGGCTCGCGGCCGGCATCGCGGTGGCGGTCAAGGCGCTCCGGCCGGAGGTGCGGATCGTCGGTGTGCAGGCGGCGGGGTCGGCGGCCTACCCGCCCTCGCTCGCGGCCGGGCGTCCCGTGGCGATCGAGAACCCGGCGACGATGGCCGACGGCATCAAGGTCGGGCGGCCCGGCGACGTGCCGTTCCGCATCATCGGCGACCTCGTCGACGAGGTCCGCACGGTCAGCGAGGATGAGCTGTCCGCGGCGCTGCTGCTGTGTCTGGAGCGGGCCAAGCTGGTCGTCGAGCCGGCCGGTGCCAGTCCGGTCGCCGCGCTGCTGAGCGGTCCCGGCGCCTTTCCCGGGCCGGTCGTCGCGGTGCTCTCCGGCGGCAACGTCGATCCGGTGCTGCTCCAGCGCGTCCTGCGGCACGGCATGGCCGCGCAGGGCCGCTACCTGGCCGTTCGGCTGCGGCTGACCGACCGTCCCGGCGCCCTCGCCACGCTTCTCGGGGTGTTGTCAGTGGTGGACGCTAACGTCCTCGACGTGAGCCATGTACGGACCGACCCCCGGCTCGGGCTCACGGAGGCGGAGGTCGAGCTGCACCTCGAAACGAAGGGACCGGCGCACTGCGTCGAGGTCGGCCAGGCGTTGCGCGAGGCGGGTTACACGGTCATTGCCTGAGGCCGCGGCCTCGGGGTTCACTCGTTCGAGTATTTCCATTGAGGGACGCGATACATCGCGTTAGTCTGTGCCGCGGATCCTCCGAAGCATCCCCGAAGACGTGGAGACTCATATGCCAGGCGCCATCTATGCCGAAGGCCTGGTGAAGACCTTCGGCGACGTAAAGGCATTGGACGGCGTCGACCTCGACGTTCCCGAGGGCACGGTCCTCGGCCTGCTCGGGCCGAACGGCGCGGGCAAGACGACGACCGTCCGCTGTCTGACGACCCTGCTGCGCCCCGACCGCGGCCAGGCGGTCGTCGCGGGCATCGACGTGCTCAAACACCCCGACGCCGTACGCCGCTCCATCGGTCTCTCCGGCCAGTTCGCGGCCGTCGACGAGTACCTGACCGGCCGGGAGAACCTGCAGATGGTGGGCCGGCTGTACCAGATGAGGGCCAAGGCGGCGAAGACCCGCGCGGAGGAGCTGCTGGAGCAGTTCCACCTCACGGAGGCCGCCGACCGGCCCACCAAGACCTACTCCGGGGGCATGCGTCGCCGGCTCGACCTCGCGGCGGCCCTCGTGGTCTCCCCGCCCGTGATGTTCATGGACGAGCCGACGACCGGTCTCGACCCGCGCAACCGGCAGCAGCTCTGGGAGGTCATCAAGCAGCTGGTCTCGGGAGGGACGACCCTGCTGCTCACCACCCAGTACCTGGAAGAGGCCGACCACCTCGCCCACGACATCGCGGTCGTCGACCAGGGCCGGGTCATCGCCCAGGGCACCTCCGACCAGCTCAAGGCCCGCACCGGCGGCGAGCGTGTGGAGGTCGTGGTGCACGAGCGTGACCATATCGCCACCGCGGAAGAGGTGCTGCGCGGCTTCGGCAAGGGCGACACCACGGTCGAGGAGCACACCCGCAAGCTCACGGTGCCCGTCACCGGCGGCGCCAAGCTGCTCGCCGAGGTCATCCGCGAGCTGGACACCCGCGGCATCGAGATCGACGACATAGGGCTGCGCCGTCCCACCCTCGACGACGTCTTCCTGTCCCTGACGGGACACGTGGCCGAGGTGAAGGACGAGGAGAACGGCGCCGCGAAGTCCGACGCCAAGACCGCCGCGAAGGCTGGCGCGAAGACCGCCGCGAAGAACAAGGAGAGCGTGAAATGAGCGCCGTCACCGACACCGTGCCGGTCGCGGCACCCCGCAACGCCGTCAGCCAGTCCGTCCGGGACTCGCTGATCGTCGCCCAGCGGAATCTGATCCGCATGTCCAGGATTCCCGAAATGGTCATCTTCGGGCTCATCCAGCCGATCATGTTCGTGGTGCTGTTCACCTATGTCTTCGGCGGCTCCATGCAGATCGGCGGCAGCACGAGCCCGAGCGCCTACAAGAACTTCCTCATGGCCGGCATCTTCGCGCAGACCGTCACCTTCGCCACCGCCAGCTCCGGCGCCGGCATCGCCGACGACATGCACAAGGGCCTCATCGACCGCTTCCGCTCGCTGCCCATGGCACGCGGCGCGGTGCTCACCGGGCGCACGCTCGCCGACCTGGTCCAGACGGCACTGACCCTGCTCGTCCTGGCCGTGGTCGCGCTGCTGGTCGGCTGGCGCACGGGGACGGTGGGGGACACCAACGCCGGGAAGGTCCTGGCGGCCTTCGGTCTGCTGCTTCTGCTCGGGTACGCGTTCACCTGGATCGGCGCCCTGATCGGTCTGTCCGTGCGCACACCGGAGGCGGCCACCTCCGGCGGGCTGATCTGGCTCTTCCCGGTGACCTTCATCTCCAACGCGTTCGTCGACACCAGCAACATGACCCCGTGGCTGCGCCATGTCGCGGACTGGAACCCGTTCAGCGCCACCGTCCAGGCGGCCCGCGTCTTGTTCGCCAACGCGCCCAAGTCGGCGTCGGACGCCTGGCCCATGCAGCACCCGGTGTGGGCCTCGCTGATCTACTCGGTCCTGATCGTCGTCATATTCCGGACCCTCGCGGTGCGCAAGTACCGCTCGGCGACGGCATGACGGCGACCGCATGACAAGGCCCCCGGCGCCAGGTGGACGCCGGGGGCAGGTCAGGAAACGGTAGGCAGGGCCGGGCCGGAGCCTCTCAGCCCGAGTACGGCTCGGCCTTCAGGATCCGCACCGAGGCCCTCTTGCCGTTCGGCAGCTCGTACTCCGCGTCGTCGCCGACCTTGTGGCCGATCACGCCGGCGCCCAGCGGGGACTGCGGCGAGTACGTCTCGATGTCGGCACTCGCGTACTCGCGCGAGGCGAGCAGGAACGTCATGGTGTCGTCCTCGTCACCGTCGAAGGCGATCGTCACGACCATGCCCGGCGCGACCGCACCATCGGTCGAGGCCGGAGCCTCGCCGACCTGGGCGTTCTCCAGGAGCTGGGTCAACTGGCGCACACGGAGCTCCTGCTTGCCCTGCTCCTCCTTGGCCGCGTGGTACCCGCCGTTCTCGCGCAGGTCGCCCTCCTCGCGCGCGGCCGCGATCTTGGCGGCGATCTCCGTGCGCGCAGGACCAGTAAGGTACTCAAGCTCATCCTTGAGCTTGTTGTACGCCTCCTGGGTCAGCCAGGTGACGTTCTCGCTGGTCTGGGTCACAGGGTGCTCCTCGTCGGTACTGGGAATACAAAGCATCGCCCTACCCAGAAGAATGTTCCTCCATGGGAGGGCGAAACCACGAGCCTAACAATTCAACCGCCGAAGGGGGAGGACATAAGCCTCCAGATTCATGTCAACGCAGGTCAGCGCCTACGCATTCCAGATGACGTCAGTCGGCGTGGCACCCGAGCAGCTCGGCTGTGGTCCCCTTGGACGTCGTACGGAGCGTGACCACCTTGTCGATCCGTGTGGCGGATCCGGAGAAGCGGAAGTCCGCCCGGCCCACCACCTCACCGTCGGCGGCCTGGGAGCGCAGGGTGCAGTAGCCGGAGGCGCCGGAGTCCTTGTGGACCTCCAGATGCACCTTGACCGCGTCGTCCGAGGCGTCGAAGGTGATCACCTGCGCGCTGATCTCGTTCTCGGCGACGTAGTGGTAGGCGAAGTAGCCGATCAGCGCCAGCAGGGCCGCGCCGAAGACCACCGCGGCGACCTTGAGCTTGCGGTCCGCGCGCTCGTCCGATGAGCGGCCGTACCGGCCCTCAGGGAGCCGCGTGCTCGCCGTGCTCATGATCGTCCTCTCCGCGGAATTATTCGCCCGCCGTTTCGGTCACTATAGAAGCCTCCCGCCCGCCACCCGACCACCGCCCCTCAACGACGTCCCTGCGGGACGGCACCTTTTGCATCGCACCCGGAGACACGGGGGCGCCGACTTATGAGGATTGAGTCTTGACTGACCAACTGCGGCTGATGGCCGTCCACGCGCACCCCGACGACGAGTCGAGCAAGGGCGCGGCCACCATGGCGAAGTACGTGTCGGAGGGGGTGGACGTGCTGGTGGTGACCTGCACCGGCGGGGAGCGGGGCTCCATCCTCAATCCGAAGCTCCAGGGCGACAAGTACATCGAGGAGCACATCCACGAGGTCCGCAAGAAGGAGATGGACGAGGCCCGCGAGATCCTCGGGGTCACGCAGGAATGGCTCGGCTTCGTGGACTCCGGCCTGCCCGAGGGCGACCCGCTGCCCCCGCTGCCCGAGGGTTGCTTCGCCCTCGAGGACGTCGACAAGGCGGCCGGTGAGCTGGTCAAGCAGATCCGCTCCTTCCGTCCCCAGGTGATCACCACCTACGACGAGAACGGCGGCTACCCGCACCCCGACCACATCATGACCCACAAGATCTCGATGGTGGCGTTCGAGGGCGCGGCGGACACCGAGAAGTACCCGGAGAGCGAGTTCGGCCCGGCGTACCAGCCGCTGAAGCTGTACTACAACCAGGGCTTCAACCGCCCGCGCACCGAGGCCCTGCACAAGGCGATGCTCGACCGGGGCCTGGAGTCCCCCTACGGCGAGTGGCTCAAGCGCTGGAGCGAGATCGAGCGCAAGGAGCGCGTGCTCACCACGCACATCCCCTGCGCGGAGTTCTTCGAGATCCGTGACAAGGCGCTGATCGCGCACGCCACCCAGATCGACCCGGACGGCGGCTGGTTCCGCGTCCCGATGGACGTCCAGAAGGAGGTCTGGCCGACGGAGGAGTACGAGCTGGCGAAGTCCCTCGTCGATACCTCCCTCCCCGAGGACGACCTCTTTGCGGGCATCCGCGACAATGCCTGACATGAGCGCGAGCCTGGCACTGACGCACCTCGTCCCCCTCGCCAAGGAGGTCGACGAGAACAAGGTCACCCCCGGCGTCCTCGGTTTCATCGTCTTCGCGGTGATGGCCGTGGCCGTCTGGGCCCTGATGAAGTCCATGAACAAGCACATGCAGAAGGTCGACTTCAAGGAGGCCCCGGACCCCAAGGGCGAGTCCGGGGACCCCGAGGGGGAGTCCGAAGCCGCCCCCGCCGACGCCAAGTCCCAGCGGGGCTGAGCGGGGTCACTGCCCGGCCGGCACCGGGACGCCCATCACCTCCCGGGCATGCCGGTCCGGCACCATCCCCAGCCGCCATGCCTGCCAGCCCGCTTCCAGGCTGACACCCCGTTCCAGGAGCAGCTGGTACGCACCGACGTATTCGCCCAGCTTCTCGTCCCGGCCCGGGTGGCCGGCCCGGGCGAGCTGGGCCAGTTCCTCCTGGGCCACCGCCGTGCCGACCTCCACCCCGCCGGGGGCCGCGTACGGCAGCAGGGTGCAGCGCAGGAAGCGGGCCCAGTCCTCGCCCCTGCGGTCGCCGTACCCGGTGAACAGACCGAGGGCCTCGTCGCACAGGCTGAGGGCCTGCTGGGTGCGGGCGTTGCCCGCGTCGACGACCGCCAGTTCCAGGCAGGTCCAGGCCTCGCCGTGGCCGACGCCGATGCGCTGGAAGTCGGCGCGGGCGTCGACCAGGAGCTGACGGGCGAAACCGGAGTTGCGCAGCGAGCCGGTCTGGGCGGCGCGCTGGTCGCGGGTGACGCGGGCCGAGTGGTGACGGGCGCAGGCCAGGCCGTAGACGTCCCGCATCCGCGAGAACATCGTGCGGGAGCGCTCCAGCTCACGGACCGCCTGGTCCAGATCGCCGGTCTCCTCCAGCGCCAGGCCCAGGTAGAAGCCCGTCCAGGCCTCGCCGCGCACATCCTCGTTCTCCCGGTGCCGGGCGGCCGCCTGGCGCAGGCCCTCCACCGCCGGGGACGCGTCGCCGTCGACCAGCCGGGCCCGGGCCAGCTGCGTCAGGGCCCAGGCCTCGCCGCGGGCGTCGCGGGTGCGGCCGTAACGGTCGAGGGCGGCCCCCAGTTCCGTCTCCGCCCGGGGCACGTCGCCCATGCGCAGGGCCAGCTGGCCGAGCTGGAAGTGGGCCCAGGCCTCGCCGTGCACCGAACCGCCCTCGCGGTGCAGGACCAGGGAACGCGTCAGCAGGTCCAGGGCTTCCGGCAGGCGGGCGCGGTCGCGCTGCACCGCGGCCAGCGCATGCATCGTCCAGGCCCGGTCCGTGGCCAGCTCGGGCGCCGACTGAAGGTCCAGGGCCTCCTGCAGCTTGGCCGCCGCCTCCGTGAGGTTGCCCTGGTGGTGCAGGGTGATACCGAGCGAGCACAGGGCCCGCGCGGCGCCCGCGTCGTGATGGGCCTCCAGATAGAGGTCGACCACGGACGTCAGGGTGGTGCGTGCCTTGTCCAGCTCACCGAGCTGACGTGCCGCGATACCGGTGCGCCACTGCACGGAGCGCACCAGCAGACCCTGGTCCACCGCCTGGGCGAGCTCGCTGATCTCACCGAGGCGGTAGAGGTCGCCCCGCAGCAGGCAGTAGTCGCACAGGGCGCCGAGCAGGTTCAGCACCGCCGACTGGTTCACGCCTTCCGCATGGCGCAGCGCCGCCGTGATGAAGCTCGACTCGTCGTCCAGCCAGCGCAGCGCCTCGTCGAGGGAGGTGAAGCCGTGCGGGCCGAAGCGGTCCGAGCGGGTCGACATGTTGCCGTCGACCAGGCGGAGCACGGAGTCGGCGAGTTCCGCGTAGTTCACGATCAGGCGTTCCTGCGCGGCCGTCCGCTCGGCCGGTTCCTCCTCGTCCAGCAGACGGGCGTGGGCGAAGGCACGCACCAGGTCGTGCAGCCGGTAGCGGTTGCCGCGGACGTGGTCGATCAGGCCGGCCCGGGCGAGGGCGACGAGGTGACGGGTGGCTTCGGCCTCGTCGGTGGCGAGCAGCGCGGCCGCCGCGGCGGCGCCGAGGGAGGCGCGGCCGGCCAGCGCCAGCCGTCTCAGCAGCCGCCGGGCCGGCTCCGACTGGTCGGTGTAGCGCAGCCACAGCACGCGCTCCACCGGCTCGACCGGGCCGTATGCCGCCAGGTCCGAGGCCAGCTGAGGCGCTGATCGCGGGCCCAGGCAGGAACCCGCGACGCGCAGCGCCAGCGGCAGGCCGCCGCACAGCTCCCGGATCAGGTCGCTGGACTGGGCGTCGTAGGGCCCCGAGGTGTCCTGCGCGGCCGCGTCCAGCAGTTCCTCCGCACCCGCCGCCTCCAGGGGCTCGACCGGGAGCTGGTGCACCCAGGCCGGCAGGTCCGGCGGCAGGTCGAGCGGCCCCCGCGCGGTGACCAGCACCAGGCTGTCCGAGCGGTCGGGAACGAGGGCGCGGACCTGCTCGGCGTTCGAGGCGTCGTCCAGCACGATCGTCACCGGCAGGCCCGTCAGATGCTGGTGGTAGAGCTCGCTCAGCCGCTTGACCTGCTGGTCGGGGGAGGACCGCTCACGGAACAGCAGCTGCTCGCGGGGCGCGCCGAGCCGGTTGAGCAGATGCAGCAGCGCCTCCCGGGTGGACAGCGGCGGCTCCTGGCTGTCGCCGCGCAGATCGACGACGACCGCGCCGCGGAAATGGTCCTTCAGCTCGTGCGTGGCGCGGACCGCGAGGGTCGTCCGGCCCGAGCCGGGCGTCCCGTACAGGACGACCACCGTCGGCCGGGTCTCGGTCGTCGCCCGGGCCGACTGCACCCACTGCCTGATCCGGGCCATCTCCGTCCGCCGCCCCGCGAACGGGCCCTCGGGGTCCGGTAGTTGGGTGAAGGACTGCTCGAGCACGGAGCGCCTGCGGGCCGCCGCGCTCTTGTCCGAGCCGCGCAGCTGGGGCCCGTTCTTCTTCGGGCCGGTGGAGGCGCTGAGCACCCGCTGCTGGTCGAGGAACGGACGGATGCCCCGTACCTCCAGCGCGGTCAGCCACTGCAGACGCAGTTGCTCCGGGCCGCCCGGCTGGCCGGCCGCGCCGGCCCGGTGGTGGGCGGCGGGCAGATGGGAGCCGGCGACTTTGACGACGGTGGCCGCCG
This sequence comes from Streptomyces sp. NPDC020299, assembly GCF_044387825.1. Lineage (NCBI taxonomy): Bacteria > Bacillati > Actinomycetota > Actinomycetes > Kitasatosporales > Streptomycetaceae > Streptomyces > Streptomyces sp. NPDC020299. The sequence continues at coordinate 197,370 of NZ_JBIRWL010000017.1, read as the reverse complement.
CGCCCACGACGCCGACGGCGACACCCGCGCCGAACGCGGTCGCCGCGCCGGTGCCGAGCGACAGGTCGGCCACGGTGGCCGCGACCGCCGCGACTCCCGCCACCAGCAGGGGAGTACCGGCGCCCTCGCGCGCGTACCGCTGGGCGAAGGTGAGCCGTCCCGCCTCCCCCTCGTCGAGGGCGCGCGTGTACGCCTCGTACTCCTCGGCGGCCGTCGTGGAGATCGAGTCCAGTGCGCCGCGCGCCCGCGACAGCAGCACCTGCCCGTCGGCCCGTCCGCCCGAGCGCCGTACCTCCTCTTCCACGGCCCGCGCCACCAGCCGCTCGGCCTCCGCCCGATGGCCGTCCCGCATGTTCCGTCCCCCTCCGGCGGTAACTCCTTTGCCTATGAGTGTCCTTCGGAGGGGGCGGGAGCGCGAGAGGGCCGACGATCACGGAGTGCCAGAAGCACGCAGGCGGTGGCGAGCGCGGCCTCCGCCATCGCGCAGGCGGCGGCCTGTAACAGGGCGGCGCCCGAGGGCGCCGTGGTGATGTCGAACCAGGCGTCGAGGACCGCGACGGCGGCCGTCGCGGAGGAGGTGAGGCGGGCTCGGTGGTCGCCGCGCAGGCCGAGGAAGGCCGTGGCGGCGCAGCCCGTGGCCATGAAGAGGTCGAGGCCGATCCAGGCGAGGGACCAGTGCCGGACCTCGGTGCTCGCCGGGAGGGTCAGACCGAGCACCACCATCCACGGCACCAGCAGGGCCGAGGCCGCGCCGAGCAGGATCAGGATCCGTTTCGTTCGCATGCCCCCACACTAGACCGCAGAGAAAATTCTGCAAAGAAAATTCTGCGGATATCGGGGACGACTCAGGGACGTCTCAGGGATAGGGATACCGTGACGGCATGACCGAGATGACCAGCCTCGAGCGCACCGCTCTGTACAAGTCCCTCGGCAATCCCCTGCGCCGCCGGATCCTCGACTACCTCGGCCGGCACGGCGAGGCGAACTCCACCGTGCTCGCCCGCGAACTCGGCGAGAGCTCCGGCACCACCAGCTACCACCTGCGCAAACTCGCCGAGCAGCGGCTCATCGAGGAGATCCCGGAGAAGTCCGGCGGCCGTGAACGCTGGTGGCGGGCCCTGCCCTTCAGCCACACCACGCCCGACCCGGCCACGATGTCCCCGGAGGAGTACGCGGCGGCCGAACACCTCGCCCTGCTCAAGATCGAGATCGACACCCGTCTCTTCCGCCGCGCCCACGAGGAGTACCGGGGCCCGCAGGGCTGGGCCCAGGTGCAGCGCACCGGCACCTGGATGACCAAGGAGGACCTGCTCGCCTTCGTCCGCGACTACCAGGAACTCCTCGACCGCTACGGCCACTCCGACGAGGACGTCCCGGAGGGGGCGCGCCGGGTGAACCTGCGCTTCTACGCCGCCCCCGACGCCGTGGGAGAGTGGAACGGTGAACCGACTGGCCCATGAGACGTCCCCGTACCTGCTCCAGCACGCCGACAACCCCGTCGACTGGTGGCCCTGGTCGGCCGAGGCCTTCGCAGAGGCCCGCGAGACCAACAAACCCGTGCTGCTCAGCGTCGGGTACAGCAGCTGCCACTGGTGCCATGTCATGGCGACGGAAAGCTTCGAGGACCAGGCCACCGCCGACTACCTCAACGACCACTTCGTCAACATCAAGGTCGACCGCGAGGAGCGCCCCGACGTCGACGCCGTCTACATGGAGGCCGTCCAGGCGGCCACCGGGCAGGGCGGCTGGCCCATGACGGTCTTTCTCACGCCGGACGCCGAGCCCTTCTACTTCGGCACCTACTTCCCGCCCGCCCCCCGGCACGGCATGCCCTCGTTCCGGCAGGTACTGGAAGGTGTGCGGCACGCCTGGAGCGAGCGCAACGACGAGGTGACCGAGGTCGCCGGGAAGATCGTGCGGGACCTCTCACAGCGGGAGATCGGCTACCAGACGGCGCAGGTCCCCGGCGAGGAGGAGCTCGCCCAGGGCCTCCTCGGTCTCACCCGCGAGTACGACCCGCAGCGCGGCGGCTTCGGCGGTGCGCCCAAGTTCCCGCCGTCGATGGTCCTCGAGTTCCTGCTGCGCCACCACGCCCGGACCGGCGCCGAGGGCGCCCTGCAGATGGCGCGGGACACCTGCGAGCGCATGGCGCGCGGCGGGATCTACGACCAGCTCGGCGGCGGCTTCGCCCGCTACTCCGTCGACCGTGACTGGATCGTGCCGCACTTCGAGAAGATGCTGTACGACAACGCCTTGCTCTGCCGTGCGTACGCCCACCTGTGGCGGGCCACGGGATCGGAGCTCGCCCGCCGGGTCGCCCTGGAGACCGCCGACTTCATGGTCCGCGAACTGCGCACGGCCGAGGGCGGGTTCGCCTCCGCGCTGGACGCCGACAGCGACGACGGGACGGGCCGGCACGTCGAGGGCGCGTACTACGTGTGGACGCCGCGGCAGTTGACTCAGGCGCTCGGTCCCGAGGACGCCGAACTCGCCGCCCGGTACTTCGGTGTGACCGAGGAGGGCACCTTCGAGGACGGGCAGTCGGTGCTGCAACTTCCGCAGCAGGACGGCGTGTTCGACGCCGAGAGGATCGAGTCCGTCCGGGAGCGCCTGCTGCGGGTGCGCGGCGAGCGTCCCGCCCCCGGGCGCGACGACAAGGTGGTCGCCGCCTGGAACGGCCTCGCGATCGCCGCCCTCGCCGAGACCGGCGCCTACTTCGACCGCCCCGACCTGGTCGAGGCCGCGGCCGGCGCCGCCGACCTCCTCGTACGGCTGCACCTGGACGAGCACGGCCACCTGGCCCGCACCAGCCGCGACGGCCGGGCCGGCGCCAACGCCGGTGTGCTGGAGGACTACGCCGATGTCGCCGAAGGGTTCCTGGCGCTGGCGTCCGTGACCGGTGAGGGGGTGTGGCTGGACTTCGCCGGGCTGCTCCTCGGCCATGTGCTCACCCGCTTCACCGACCCGGCCAGCGGCGCGCTCTACGACACCGCGGCCGACGCCGAGCGGCTGATCCGCCGGCCGCAGGACCCCACCGACAACGCCGCCCCCTCCGGCTGGACGGCCGCCGCGGGCGCCCTGCTGGGCTATGCCGCCCACACGGGTTCCGAAGCCCATCGGGCCGCCGCCGAGAAGGCGCTGGGCGTGGTGAAGGCGCTCGGCCCGCGCGTCCCGCGGTTCATCGGGTGGGGCCTGGCCGCCGCCGAAGCCCTCCTCGACGGGCCCCGCGAGGTCGCGGTCGTCGGACCCGGCCTCGACGACCCGGCCACAAGGGCCTTGCACCGTACGGCACTTCTGGGCACCGCCCCGGGCGTGGTCGTCGCCGTCGGCACCCCGGAGGGCGAGGAGTTCCCGCTCCTCGCCGACCGTCCCCTCGTGGACGGTGAACCGGCGGTGTACGTCTGCCGCAACTTCACCTGCGACGCCCCGACGACCGACCCGGAGCGCCTGCGCGCCGCCCTGAGCGGCTTGAGCGGAACGACTGGCTAGTCCCGGTCGGTGAACTCGGCCAGGGCGCGCTCCACGATGGCCTCCAACTGGTCGTGGTGCGCGCCCTTCCAGTAGGCGCGACCGCACTCGGCGCACTGGGCGAAGACGTCGTACGAGCGCTGGGTGCCGTGCTTGAGCTGGTCGGCGACCTCCTCCTTCGTGGCGTCCCGCAGCACGCCGTTGCACGCGGTGCAGCGGGTCCAGGGGCGCAGGTCGGGGTGGAAGCGGTCGAGGATGTCGCGGAGCTGGTCGTCGGGGCGGGTGCTGTAGACGTAGGCGCCCGCCCACAGTTCGCGGCGGCGCAGCAGGCCCCGGTCGCGGCTGAGCATGACCCGCTGCTCGGCGGCCGAGCGGGCGGCCAGCGCCGGGTCGCCGATGTCCGTCGACTCGTACGCCGTGTCCACGCCGAGCAGGCGGAGCCGGCGGGCCAGGGTGCCGAGGTGGACGTCGAGGAGGAACCTCAGGGGAGCGCCGGGGACGAGCTGGGGGCGCTCGACCGCCCGTACGTCCACCCGCTCGCCGGCCGCCGGGACGTGCGAGGTGGGCACCTCGCGGCCGTCCACGACGAGTGCGCCGACCTCGGTCAGCGGGACGCCGAGGGACTCGACGACGTGGCCGAGGGTCGAGACGCCGTCGGTGGGCAGTGCGGTGGCGCCCAGGCGGCGGGCGTGCGGCACGAACAGCCGCAGCTCGGGGGCGACTTCGACGTGGATCTCGGGACCGTTCACCTGGTCAGGATCGCACGGGGAGGGGGCCGGGCCTCAGCGGTTTTCGGTGGGCAGGCCGTGTTCCATGACGTCCAGGGCGCGGTCCATGAGGTCGCGGAGTTCGTCCTGGTAGCCGTTCTCCGCCCAGTACATGGAGACCTCCATCAGTCCTCCGACGAGGGACATCGCCTGGACCCGGACCTCCAGGGAGTCGGGTGCCAGGCCGGTGCGGTCCGCTATCGCCTCACGGAGCAGCCGGCCGGTGGCCGACATGCTCTCCAGCATCCGGGAGCGGACCGCCGGTACCTCGGCCCCGAGGCGGGCCCGCAGCCGGGCCACCACGGGGTCGTCCTGCATCCCGGCGTCGACGGCCTTGCGCATCACGTGCCGCAGGGATTCGGCCCACGGTTCGTCCGCGGGCCGGGCGCGCAGTTCCTCGAGGAGGACCGGGTCGTACTCGTCCGTGAGGACGATGTCCTCCTTGGTCGGGAAGTACCGGAAGACGGTCGACGGCGAGACCTCGGCCCGGTCGGCGATCTGCTCGATCGTGGTGGCGTCGTAACCCTGCTCCTCGACCAGGGCGTACGTCGCCGTGCGGATCGCCTCACGGGTCTTGATCTTCTTCCGCTCCCGCAGGCTCAGCTGCGGGCGGTCGGCCGGGGAGGAGGTGCGTGCCGTCATGCTGGTCATTGTCAGGCATCCAGCTCGGAGGCGGCCACGCCCGGGGCGGACACCGGGGGCTCCGCACCGGCGGCGGGCCCCTCCGGGGCGGGGGCGGGAAGTCTGCCGTTCGTGGTTGTGGCGGGGGCGGGGGCGGGGGCTTCGTCGGGTGTGGTCGGGGTGAGGTGCTTGCCGCCCGTGGCCGGTGTGGAGGTCCTTGTCCCCGGGGCGGGGGCGCGGAGCACGGTGTCCGCAGACGGTGCGGGGGCCTTGCCGGCGGCGGGGGCGGGGATCTTCGCGGGTCCCTCCGGGGTGGGGCCTTCGGCGGGTGTCGTCGGGGTGGGGCGGTTGCCGTCCGTGGTCGGTGCGGTGGGCAGGAAGGCTCCGGCGAGCAGGGCGGTGGCCAGGGAGGCGATGCCGCAGACCAGCAGGACCAGGCCCATGCCGTGTACGTAGGCGGCGTTCGCGGAGGCCGCCAGGTGGGCCGAACCCGCTTCCCCGGCGACGATGTGCGCGGCGACCACCGACTCCCCGGCGGTGTGCGCGGCCTCGCCGGGCAGCCCGGTGACGTCCAGCCGGTCGCGGAAGGTGCTCGCCAGCAGGCTGCCCAGCAGGGCGATACCGATCGCGCCGCCGACCTGGCGCAGCGTCATCAGCAGGCCCGAGCCGCTGCCGGCCCGGTCGGCGGGCAGGGCCGCCAGCGCCCCGGCCATCGCGGGCACCACCGAGAAGCCGAAGCCCAGACCGGCGATCGACAGCCACAGCGCGGTGAAGCCGTAGCCGGAGTCCACGCTCGTACGGCTGCCGAGCAGTGCGGCGAAGGCGAGCACCACCAGGCCCGCGCTGACCACGGCCCGCGCCCCGAACCGGGCCACGACCGGCTGTGCGCCCTTCGCGGCGACCATCAGCCCGCCCATCATCGGCAGCAGCCTCAGGCCGGTGCCGAAGGCGTCGTGGCCGAGGACGACCTGAAGGTACGGCGGCAGGACGAACATCAGGCCGGACAGGAAGAACATCACCAGGGTCGCGGCGATGGTGTTGAGCAGGAAGCCGCGCTGGCGGAGCAGCGTCATGTCGAGCATGGGCCGGGTCATCCGGCGCTCACGCAGCACCAGTCCGGCCAGGAGCACGGCGGCGGCGGCGAACATCCCGGCCACCAGCGGGTCGCCCCAGCCGCGGTCGGGCGCCTCGATGATCGCGTAGATGAGGGTGCCGAGGCCGGTCGCGGTGAGCGCGGTGGAGAGCACGTCGACCTTGGGGGAGGCGGGGTCGCGGGTCTCGGGGAGCAGGAAGACGCAGGCCGCGACGCCGATGCCGACCATGGGTACGTTGATCAGGAACACCGAGCCCCACCAGAAGTGGTTCAGCAGCCAGCCGCCGATGATCGGGCCGAGCGGCATGCCGAGCGCGGAGGCGGCGGAGATGATGCCGACGGCCTTGGTGCGCTCCTCCGGCCCGAACAGCGAGGGCAGGATGGACAGCGCGAGCGGGGTGATCAGGGCGCCGCCGATGCCCATGAACGCGCGGGCGGCGATCACCCAGTTCACGTCCCCCGCCATCGTGCCGACCAGCGAGCCCGCGAGGAAGACGCCGAGGCCGGCGATCAGCATCCGGCGACGGCCGAAGCGGTCGCCGAGCAGTCCGGCGGGGAGCATCAGCGCCGCGAAGACGATGACGTACGCGTCCGCCATCCACTGCTGTTGGCCGGTGGTGGCGCCGAGCTGCTCCGCCATGCTCGGCAGCGCCACGTTGAGGATCGTCATGTCGAAGCCGAGCACCAGCATGCTCGCGACCAGGGCCCCGAGGGCCCACCAGCGGCGGGGGTCGCGCCGCGTCTCTTCGGTGTTCGTGACAGTAGCCATGAAATGAGAGTAGCTTTCAAATTATGGTTGCCGTCAATACCTAGTGAGTGTCAGGGCATAAAAATGGCCACGGCTCTCGCGAGCCGTGGCCTTGGTGTGGCGCGGGGGGTCAGCCGTGGGTGTAGGCGACCAGGGAGATGCCGACGTAGTGGACGACGAAGGCGGCGAGGGTCAGGGAGTGGAACACCTCGTGGAAGCCGAACCAGCGCGGTGACGGGTTGGGCCGCTTGATTCCGTAGATCACGCCGCCCGCGCTGTAGAGCAGGCCGCCGACGATCACCAGGACCAGGACGGCGATGCCCCCGGTGTGCAGGAAGTCGGGCAGGAAGAAGACGGCCGCCCAGCCCATCGCGATGTAGCAGGGGGTGTAGAGCCAGCGCGGGGCGCCGACCCAGAAGACACGGAAGACGATGCCCGCGGCAGCGGCCGCCCAGACGCTCCAGAGCAGCCACTGCCCCTTGCCGCCCGGCAGGAGCAGCAGCGTCAGCGGGGTGTAGGTGCCCGCGATGATCAGGAAGATGTTGGCGTGGTCGAGTCTGCGCAGGATGCCGTCCATGCGCGGGCTCCAGTCGCCCCGGTGGTACAGCGCGCTGACCCCGAACAGCAGGCAGGCGGTCAGTACGTAGATCCCGCAGGCGATCCGGCCGCGGGTGGAATCGGCGAGAGCGGTGAGTACCAGGCCCGCGATGAGCACGGCCGGAAACATACCCAGATGCAGCCAGCCGCGAAGCTTGGGCTTGACCGGGTGCGGCAGGGAGAGCGCGACGGGACCGCGGCCGGCGGCCGGCATGTCCGTGGGCGCGTCGGGGACGGACGCAGTCATGACCGGCATCGTATCTACGGAACCGTAAGTTACGGATGAGTCCCGGTCGATGACCGCCGGAGAGTGTCCATCCTCTCACGGGCGGCCAGGGGTCGCAGCGCAAAAAATCCCCCAGGCGAACTCAACGTGCACGCAAAGGATCCCGGAGTTATCCCGGAAGGGTGCGGCTAACCGTGGCGTTCCTCACGTCGCTCACTTGTGAGGCACTCTGGACAGATGCGCAGTAGCATCGGATGATCAAATGAGTGCGGTCGGCACCGGATGAGCGGCTACGAAGCGTCCGGGCCGCAGCCCCCACGGGGCCCAGAAGAAAAAAATCCCTCATTTAGGAGCAATCGTGGCGCGCGACATCGCGGCTCCCCCCGTCATCCCCACCAACCACCAGGAACTGATCTCGTGGGTGAACGAGATCGCCGAACTGACGCAGCCGGACAACGTGGTCTGGTGTGACGGATCCGAGGCCGAGTACCAGCGACTGAGCGAGGAGCTCGTCGCCAAGGGGACCTTCAGGAAACTCGACCCGGTCAAGCGCCCCCACTCCTACTACGCCGCCTCGGACCCGACCGATGTCGCCCGGGTCGAGGACCGGACCTTCATCTGCTCCGAGGAGGAGAAGGACGCGGGTCCGACCAACCACTGGAAGGCGCCCGCGGAGATGCGGGCCATCTTCCAGGGCGAGAATGGCCTGTTCCGCGGCTCGATGCGGGGCCGCACGATGTACGTCGTGCCGTTCTGCATGGGCCCGCTCGGCTCGCCGCTCTCCGCGCTCGGCGTGGAGATCACGGACTCGGCGTACGTCGCCGTCTCGATGCGCACGATGACGCGCATGGGACAGCAGGTCCTGGACGAACTCGGCGACGAGGGCTTCTTCGTCAAGGCCGTGCACACCCTCGGTGCCCCGCTGGAGCCCGGCCAGGAGGACGTGCCCTGGCCCTGCAACTCGACCAAGTACATCTCGCACTTCCCCGAGAGCCGCGAGATCTGGTCCTACGGCTCCGGGTACGGCGGCAACGCCCTGCTGGGCAAGAAGTGCTACGCCCTGCGCATCGCCTCCGTCATGGCGCGCGACGAGGGCTGGCTGGCCGAGCACATGCTGATCCTCAAGCTCACCCCGCCGCAGGGCGAGTCGAAGTACGTCGCCGCGGCCTTCCCCTCCGCCTGCGGCAAGACCAACCTCGCCATGCTGGAGCCGACGATCTCCGGCTGGACCGTGGAGACGATCGGCGACGACATCGCCTGGATGCGGTTCGGCGAGGACGGCCGGCTCTACGCGATCAACCCCGAGGCCGGTTTCTTCGGCGTGGCGCCCGGCACCGGTGAGCACACCAACGCCAACGCGATGAAGACGCTGTGGGGCAACGCGGTCTTCACCAATGTCGCGCTCACCGACGACGACGACATCTGGTGGGAGGGCATGACCGAGGAGCAGCCCGCCCATCTGACGGACTGGAAGGGCAACGACTGGACCCCGGCGTCCGACACTCCGGCCGCTCACCCCAACGCCCGCTTCACCGTCCCGGCCTCGCAGTGCCCGATCATCGCGCCGGAGTGGGAGGACCCGAAGGGCGTGCCGATCTCGGCGATCCTGTTCGGCGGCCGCCGGGCGTCGGCGGTGCCGCTGGTGACGGAGTCCTTCGACTGGAACCACGGCGTCTTCCTCGGCGCCAACGTGGCCTCCGAGAAGACCGCCGCCGCCGAGGGCAAGGTGGGCGAACTGCGCCGCGACCCGTTCGCGATGCTGCCCTTCTGCGGCTACAACATGGGCGACTACATGGCCCACTGGGTCGACGTGGCCAAGGACAAGGACCAGTCCAAGCTGCCGAAGATCTACTACGTCAACTGGTTCCGCAAGAACGACGAGGGCAAGTTCGTCTGGCCCGGCTTCGGTGAGAACAGCCGCGTCCTGAAGTGGATCGTGGAGCGCCTGGACGGCAAGGCGGCCGGCGTCGAGACCCCGATCGGCGTGCTGCCGGCCCGGGGCGCCCTCGACACGGACGGCCTCGACCTCGCCGACTCCGACCTCGACTTCCTGCTCACGGTCGACAAGGAGGTCTGGCGCGACGAGGCGAGCCTGATCCCCGACCACCTCAACACCTTCGGCGACCACACCCCGAAGGAGCTGTGGGACCAGTACCACGCCCTGGTGTCCCGCCTGGGCTGACAATTCGCTCCGCTGGGGGCCGGATTCGCAACAGGAGTGTTGTGGGCCCGGCCCTTCGGCGTGCGCGCGTTGGGTGGGGGTGGCAGTGGGCTTGGGGTTGCTCGCGGTCCGGCACCGCCGGAGACCGCCGCGGTGGCTGAGCGCCGTCGCGGCGGATTCGAAATCGCGGCGGGTTCGAAGTTGCGGCGGGGGGCGAGGTGGCGGGCGGTTCGAAGTTGCGGCGGGGGCGAGGTGGCGGCGATCTCAAAGGGGCGGCGGATGGCCGTGCTCGCGGCAGCCGGCTCGGTGGCGCTCTTGAACCAGCCGCACCCGTTGAACCCACCGCACCCGTTGAACCAGCCGCACCCCTTGATCCGCCGCAACGGAGCTCAGCCACGACGGCGTTGCCCGGCGGTCCGCACGTCGCTCGACCCACGACAGCAGACCCGGCCGCGCATGAACACACCGCCGGCCAGAAGCACCGCCGAAGCCAACGCAGTGCTGTGGCGCCCGGTCCGCGCGTCGCTGCGGGTGCACGCGGACCGGGGCCGTCGAGGGGACCCCGGGGGGGTCAGTGGGCGGCGGTGATCGATTCCTGGGGTGCCGCGTGGGCGTCCATGCGCTCGGCCGCGAGGATCGCCGCCGCCGTGTCGGCGCGGGAGGCCGCGACGACGAGGGCGCGGCCCGCGAGGGCGTGGGCCCGCTGGTGGAGCGCCGACGGCTCACCCGCGGGGGTCGTGGACGCGCGGAGCGGAGCGCGGCCGCCCCGCAGGCGCGACACCTGTGCGGACAGCTGTTCGGCCGCCGCGTCCAGGTCGGTCGAGGGGGCCAGCGCGCGCAGTTCGTCCGTGACGGCTAGGAGCGCCGCGAGGTGCCCGGCGAGCTGGATGTCCAGCTCCTCCTCGCGCGACCGGTGGGGGAAGTTCGAGGTGGTGCCGGCCATCGCGCGGTGGACCGACTTGGTGCGGATCGGCTCGTACATGGGAGATGGCCTCCTGTGCTCTGACAGGAAGCCATCCTAGCTTAGATTTCGTCTAAAGTTGGTTGTAGCCGTCGAGGAAGGTCCCGATCCGGGTCACCGCGTCCCGTAGATCGCCCACCGACGGCAGGGTCACCACCCGGAAATGGTCCGGTTCGGGCCAGTTGAAGCCGGTCCCCTGGACCACCATGATCTTCTCCTGGCGGAGCAGGTCCAGGACCATCCGCCGGTCGTCCTTGATCTTGAAGACCTGCGGATCCAGGCGCGGGAACAGGTACAGCGCCCCCCTGGGTCGTACGCACGTCACGCCCGGGATCTGGGTGAGCAGGTCGTAGGCGACGTCCACCTGCTCCTTCAGCCGCCCGCCCGGCAGCACCAGGTCCTTGATCGACTGCCGCCCGCTGAGGGCGGCCACCACCCCGTGCTGGCCCGGCATGTTCGCGCACAGGCGCATGTTGGCCAGGATGGTCAGGCCCTCGATGTAGGAGTCGGCGTGCGCGCGCGGGCCGGAGATCGACATCCAGCCCACCCGGTAACCGGCCACCCGGTAGGCCTTCGACATGCCGTTGAAGGTGAGGGTCATCAGGTCCGGGGCGACGGCCGCGGTCGGCGTGTGGGTCGCGCCGTCGTAGAGGATCTTGTCGTAGATCTCGTCCGAGCAGACCAGCAGATTGTGGCGGCGGGCGATGTCGGTCAGCCCGCGCAGCACCGTCTCGTCGTACACCGCGCCCGTCGGGTTGTTCGGGTTGATGATGACGATCGCCTTGGTGCGGTCGGTGACCTTGCGCTCCACGTCGGCGAGGTCGGGCATCCAGTCGGACTGCTCGTCGCAGCGGTAGTGGACCGCCGTGCCGCCGGAGAGGGAGACCGCCGCGGTCCACAGGGGGTAGTCCGGCGCCGGTACGAGGACCTCGTCGCCGTCGTCCAGCAGGCCCTGCATCGCCATCACGATCAGCTCGGAGACGCCGTTGCCGATGAAGACGTGCTCGACGTCCGTCTCGATGCCGATGGTCTGGTTGTGCATGACGACCGCGCGGCGGGCGGCCAGCAGGCCCTTGGCGTCGCCGTAGCCGTGGGCCGTGGAGACGTTGCGGAGGACGTCCTCGAGGATCTCGGGCGGGCACTCGAAGCCGAACGCGGCGGGGTTGCCGGTGTTCAGCTTCAGGATGCGGTGTCCCGCCGCCTCCAGCCGCATCGCCTCCTCGAGCACCGGGCCCCGGATCTCGTAACAGACGTTGGCGAGCTTCGTCGACTGGATCACCTGCATGTCTGGGAGCTTACGGCCCGGTAACGCCTGCCGGGTCGTGTTTTCCGACACGTGAGACGGGCGCTTTGCTCCGTTATCGCCGGTAGCTGTCCCAGAAACCCCATGCGTCTCTAGAATCCCGCGCCATGGCGAGCCCTACCGATCCCCGGCCGAACAGCGAGCACCCGCCGCCGCCGAACGTGTACCACCCGTCGGCCCCGGCGGCTCCGGCGTACGAGGAGTACGCCGACCCGGCCGCCGCCCACGGCTGGCAGAACGCGTACGACGAGACGCGCGAGCTGCCGGTGACCCTCGGCGAGGAGCCGCATCAGGGGCCGTACCAGGAGCCGTACCAGGGGCCGCCCCGGGAGTCGTTCCGCGAGGAGCCGCCCGCCGGTGCGCCGTCCGGGCACCGCCGTGCCGCGGGGCCGCGCCCCCGGAGGCGGCCGGCCGTCCGGCGCGGTCGCCGTACGGCGGTCACCGCCGGGGCGGTGGGTGTCGTGTCCCTGGCCGCCGTGATCGCCGGATTGTCGTCCTCGGGTTCGTCGGACGCGCCGCAGGGACGGCAGGGGCGTACGACGGCGACGGCCGGGGACGACACCACGGCACCCGGGAAGCCGGCGTCCCCGTCCGGCTCCTCCGGCTCCTCCGGCGCCGCGACGGCCGCCGCGCCCGAGCCGAGCGGACCGCCCGCGGCGGGGGCGGGGGCCACGGCCACCCGCGGCGCCGGGACCGCCACGCGGTCCGCGAACCCCGGCACCACGTCCGCCGCGCCATCGAGCACCCCGACGACCGCCTCGGCCACTGAGACGCCCACGGCCTCCGCCACGACGGGCACGTCCGGCCCCGGCAACTCCAGAGGGCACGGCCGGGGGAACACCAAGGGCCCCAAGTAGGGCTGTTTCGTGGCGGGTTGACCCTCACGCGACACGCGGCGCATTGCCTGCGGCTTATTGCCGTCCCCCCTCGTTCACATCAGAATGCACATGACAAGACGGGCGAGCGGCCGGAAGATCTCCGGTCGCTCACGTCTGCAGAGGGGACCCCCACATGAACAAGCCTCTCCTTGCCGCGCTCGCGACCCTGGTGATCACCGGGGCGGGCATGGCACCGGCGGCCGCCGCCACGGCCACCACCGAGAGCGCCGCCGCGACCAAGGCCGCGGCACCCACGGTCAAGGCAGTCAACTTCGCCGGCACCGTCTCGCTCAGCAACTGCTCCGGCTCGGTCGTCCGCCTCCCCAACTCCGCGGACAGCGACCCGGCGCTGGTCATGACCAACGGCCACTGCCTGGAGACCGGCTTCCCGGACCCCGGCGAGGTCATCGTCGGCCAGTCCTCCAGCCGCACCTTCGGCCTGCTCAACTCCTCGGCCACCCGGGTCGGCACGCTGCGCGCGAGCAAGGTCGTGTACTCGACGATGACCGACACCGACGTCACGCTCTACCAGCTGACCACCACGTACGCGCAGATCAAGAGCTCGTACGGGATCAGCGCGCTGACGCTCCAGGACACGCACCCGGTGGCCGGCACCGCCATCACGGTCGTCTCCGGCTACTGGAAGCGGACCTACGCCTGCAACGTCGACGGGTTCGTCTACCGCCTCAAGGAGGGCGACTGGACCTGGAAGGACTCGCTCCGCTACACCTCCGCCTGCCAGACCATCGGCGGCACCTCGGGCTCGCCGGTGATCGACAACTCCACCGGCAAGGTCGTCGCCGTCAACAACACCGGGAACGAGGACGGCGAGCGCTGCACCGAGAACAACCCGTGCGAGGTCGACGCCAACGGCACCGTGACGGTCCGCAAGGGCATCAACTACGCCGAGGAGACCTACAACATCCCGGCCTGCTTCACCACCGGCAACAAGCTCGACCTCACCCTCAGCGGCTGCACCCTGCCCAAGCCGTGACAAAGAGGTGACGGGCGGGCGGTCACCGGGGAGTCCGGCGGACCGCCCGTCCCGCCAGCGCATCCGTCCGGCGGCCGTCCTCGATCACGAACCGGCCGTCGACCAGGACGTACGGGATGCCGACGGGCAGCGCGCGCGGCTGCTCGAAGGTCGAACCCGCCGCGACCGTGGCCGGGTCGAACAGGACCAGGTCGGCGCGGTGTCCCTCGCGGACGAGCCCCCGGTCCGGCAGGCGCAGCCGGGCCGCGGGCCGCGCGGTGAGGTGGTGGACGCACTCCTCCAGCGACAGCACGCCCAACTCCCGTACATAGCGGCCGAGGTAGTGCGGAAAGGTGCCGTACGCCCGCGGATGCGGCTTGGCACCCTGGAGGATGCCGTCCGAGCCGCCGGTGTGCGTGCGGTGCCGCATGATCGCCCGGACGTTTTCCTCGTGGCCGACGTGCTGCAGGATCGTCGAGCCCAGCCGGTCCTCGACCAGCAGCCGCCGGACGGCGTCCCAGGGGGCCTCGCCCCGCAGCCGGGCCGACTCCAGGACCGTACGGCCCACATGACCGGCGAGGGCGGGGTCCGCCACGCCGGAGATCTCGATCGTGTCCCACTCGACGGGCACGCCGTGGCAGCCGTCCGAGCCGGTGACCTCCAGATCGTGCCGGATCCGCTCGGCCGTCGGCCCGTCCGCGAGCCGCGCCAGGACCGCCTCCGGGCCGCCCGCGCTCGCCCAGCTCGGCAGCAGCGCGGCCAGGGTCGTGCAGCCGGGCGTGTAGGGGTAGGTGTCGAGGCTGATGTCGGCCCCGGCGGCGAGCGCGTCGTCCAGAAGGGTCAGCAGATCCGCCGCGCGGCCCTTGTTCACGCCGAAGTTCATGGTGGCGTGGGCCAGATGGAGCGGGCAGCCCGCCTTCCGGCTCAGCTCCACCATCTCCGCGTACGCCTCCAGCGCGCCAGCCCCGTACGAGCGGTGGTGCGGGCAGTAGTAGCCGCCGTACGACCCCACCACCCGGCACAGCTCGGTGAGTTCGGCGTCGTCGGCGTACATGCCGGGCGTGTAGGTGAGCCCGGACGACATGCCGACCGCGCCATGCTCCATACCCTGCGCGACCAACTCCCGCATCCGGCCCAGCTCTTGAGGTGTCGCCGGGCGGTCCTCCCAGCCGACGACCAGCGCGCGGACCGTGCCCTGCGGGATCAGATAGGCCGCGTTCACGGCGATGCCCCGGTCCAGCCGGCCCAGGTACTCGCCCACCGAGCGCCAGTCGAAGTCGATGTCGTCGCCGTGCCCGTTCCAGCCGGTGATCGCCCGGCGCACCCCGTCGAGCGTACGGTCGTCGACCGGCGCGTACGACAGCCCGTCCTGGCCGATGACCTCCAGCGTCACGCCCTGCGCGGCCTTCGCGCTGTGGTCGGGGTCGCGCAGCAGGGCCAGGTCGCTGTGCGCGTGCATGTCGATGAAGCCGGGGGAGAGGACCAGGCCCTCCGCGTCCAGCTCCCGCATCGCGCGCGGACGCTGGCAGCCCGCCGCCGCTGCCTCCTTGACGATGGCGGTGATCCTGCCGTCGTCGATCACCACGTCCGCGCGGTACGACGGCGCACCGCTGCCGTCCACGACGTCGGCGTCCCGGATGACGAGGTCTTCCACGTCCGGCCTCCCTTGAAAGCCCTATTGAAAGCTCTATCGAAAGCTCTAGAAGAAGGTGCGGATGTAGTCGACGACCGTGCCGTCCGCCTGGGCCACCGGGATCAGCGGCCACTTGTCGAAGGACGTGCACGGGTGGGACAGCCCCATGCCCAGCCAGTCGCCCACCTCCAGGTCCGCCTCGGCGGTGGTGCCGATCCAGGCGTGCTGGTCGGACAGGGCGGTGACGGAGATGCCCGTGGCGGGCCGCTCGACACCGTCCCGGCGGACCACCTGGGCGAAGGGCAGGTCGAGGTCGTGGGCCGCGTCCCGCTTGCCCGCGTTCACGAAGGCCTGCTCTGCCGAGGGCCGGGACACCACCTGCGCCCACAGCCGGAACGCGGGCTCCAGGGCGCCCTCCTCCGGCACCCGGTTGAAGGGGGTGAGCTTGCGGTAGTGACCGTCGTCGTGCGAGACGTACGCGCCCGAGCGCAGCAGCTTCAGGACGGGCAGGGAGAGTGCCGGGACACCGGCGAAGACCTCGGCCACCGCGTCGAACCAGGCGCTGCCGCCCGCGCTCACCACGATCTCGTCGAGGCCGGCCCCCGCGAACCGCCCCGCCTTGTCGAAGTCGACGGCCAGCGCGACCAGCCGCCGCAGCCAGGCCGCCACCCGCTCCGGATCGGCCCCCGGCACCTCGCCCTCGTAACCGGCCACCCCGACCAGCCGCAGCGTGGGTACGGCGGCCACCGCGTCCGCGACCGCTGCGCACTCCGCCTCCGTACGCACCCCGGTCCGGGCACCCTCCCCGGCGGCCAGCTCGACCACCACGTCCACCGGGCGGGCGGCCCCCTTCAGCGCCGCGTCCATCAGCTCCACGCCGCGCACCGAGTCGACGTAACAGACGAACCGGAAGGACGGGTCGGCGTCCAGCTCGGCGGAGAACCGGCGCAGGGCCACCGCGTCGACCAGCTCATTGGCGAGGAACACCCGCTGGACCCCGAACGCCCGCGCCACCCGCACCTGGTGGGGCATCGCGAGCGTGATGCCCCATGCCCCGTGCTCGATCTGACGCTGGAACAGCTGGGGCGCCATGGACGTCTTGCCGTGCGGTGCGAACGCGAGGCCGTGGCGGGCCGCGTACGTCTCCATGAGCCTCAGGTTGTGCTCCAGGCGCTCCGCGGACAGGGCGAGGACGGGGGTCGCGAAACCGCCGGTGAAGAGATTGCGGCGCTGGGCGGCCAGCTCGCCGACGGTGAGGCCGTCGGCGTCCGGGGGGAGGCCCTTGAAACGGTGGTCGACGCGTTCCCCGGCCAGTCGGGCGAGCGCTTCGGTGCTCATAAGGCCTCCTGAAGTCGGGCGTTGCAATATCTGCAACGCTCGTTGCGTATGTCGCTTACCGCTGTCTAACATCTCGGCCACCCGGGGTCAACGGCGCCCGCCGACCCCGCCCGGACCGAGGAGCTACGACGATCGTGACCATCACCGGACCCCGCAAGGCCCCCGGCGTCGTGGACGTCGTCGCGCTCGGCGAGTCCATGGTCACCTTCCTGCCCACCCGGCCCGGCCGCCTCGCGGACGTACCGTCCTTCGACCGCGCGATCGGCGGCGCCGAGTCCAACGTGGCCTGCGTGCTGGCGTCCGCCGGTCACTCCGTACGGTGGGTCAGCCGGGTCGGCGCGGACGGCTTCGGCGACCACCTCCTCGAGACGATCGGCGGACACGGCGTCGACGTCACCGCAGTCCGCCGCGACCCCGCCAGGCCGACCGGCGTCTACTTCCGCACCGCCGGGGACCGGGGCACCGACGCCCACGAGGTGGCGTACTACCGGTCGGGTTCGGCCGCCTCCGCGATGTCGGCCGACACGCTCGACCTGGCCGCGGTGCGCGCCGGGCGCGTACTGCACCTGTCCGGGATCACCGCGGCGCTCTCCCCGAAGTGCCTGGCGCTGACGCGCGAACTGACCGCCCCTCGCCCAGACCGCCCGCTGATCTCCTTCGACGTCAACCACCGGCCCGGACTGTGGCGCGGCGCCGACGGCCCCCGGGTGTTGCTGGAACTGGCCCGCGCCGCCGACCTCGTCTTCGTCGGCGAGGACGAGGCGGAGGAGGTGTGGGGCATCAAGGGCGGCCCGGCCGCCATCCGCGACGCGCTCCCGGAACCGGAGGTCCTGGTGGTGAAGCAGGGCGCGCACGGGGCGACGGCGCTGCACACGGACGGCACCGCCGCCGTCCCGGCCCGCACCGCCGCCGTCCCGGCCCGCACCGCCTCCGTCCCGGCCCGCACCGCCTCCGTCCCGCCCCGCGCCACCTTCGTCCCGGCCCTCACCGTCGACGTCGTGGCGACCACCGGCGCCGGGGACGCCTTCGCCGCCGGCTTCCTCTCCGCCACCCTGCGCGGACTCCCCGTCCGTGACCGGCTCCGGCACGGCCACCTCATGGCCGCCGCCGCCCTCACCGTCCCCGGCGACCTCGCCACCCCGCCCTCCCGCGACCACGCCGACCGGCTGGCCGCCCTCGACGAGGAGGCGTGGGGGACACTTCGACTCGGCCCCGGCTGGACACACGCCGCCCACTGGGCCGACGAGGAGGGACGCACCCCATGAGCCAGACCGTCGACCGAGCGCTGAGCATCCTGCCGCTGCTCGCCGAGGGCCCCGCCGACCTCGGCCAGGTGGCCGACCGCCTGGGCGTGCACAAATCAACGGCCCTGCGCCTCCTGCGCACCCTCCACGAGCACGGCCTCGTCTACCGCCAGTCCGACCAGCGCTACCGCCTCGGCGCCCGCCTCTTCGCCCTCGCCCAGGAGGCGATGGAGAACCTCGACATCCGCGAGATCGCCCACCCCCACCTGGCCCGGCTGAACGAGAGCTGCGGGCACACCGTCCACCTCGCCGTGTACGAGGAGGGCGAGGTCCTCTACATCGACAAGGTGGAGAGCCGCTACCCCGTGCGCATGTACTCGCGGATCGGCAAGCCCGTGGCCATCACCGTCGCGGCCGTCGCCAAACTGCTCCTCGCCGACCTCCCCGAACCCGAGCGCCGCGCCCTCGCCGACAAGCTCGACTACCCCCTCTACACGGCCCGTTCCACTCCCAATGCCCCCACCTTCCTGCGGGAGTTGGAGAAGGTCCGCGAACAGGGCTGGGCCACCGACCTCGGCGGCCACGAGGAGTCCATCAACTGCGTCGCCGCACCCGTCCGGGGCGCCGACGGCCGGGTGGTCGCCGCCATGTCGGTCTCCGCGCCCAACGTCGTCGTCACCGCCGACGAACTCCTCACCCTGCTCCCGCTGGTGCGCCGTACGGCGGACGCCATCAGCGGCGAGTACTCCGGCAGAACCCCGATCAAGGAAACCAGCTGATGACCGAGAAGATCGCGCTCACTCCCAAGACCCACACCACCCCGCCCGCGAAGTTCTCCCACGGCGTCAGGAAGGGCAACATCCTCCAGGTCGCGGGCCAGGTCGGCTTCCTCCCGGCCGAGGAGGGCAAGCCGCCGACGCCCGCCGGCCCCACCCTGCGCGAGCAGACCCTCCAGACCCTCGCCAACGTCAAGGCGATCCTGGAGGAGGGCGGCGCGAGCTGGGACGACGTGATGATGGTCCGCGTCTACCTCACGGACACCGCCCACTTCGCCGAGATGAACGCGATCTACAACACCTACTTCGAGGAGCAGGGCCTCACCCAGCCGCCCGCCGCGCGCACCACGGTGTACGTCGGACTCCCCGCCGGGCTCCTCATCGAGATCGACGCGTTGGCCGTACTCGGCTGACGCCACCTCGCCTCCCGCACCCTCATAGGCCTCGCGGCGCGACGCCCCACCCCCCATCGCGCCGTGCCGCGATCCACCTGCCCGAAGGCTCCGTCTTCGCATACACGTCAACGACAGCACCCGCGCGCGGAGTGCGCTATAGGACGCAGCCGGATCGTGACCCAGGTGCTTCGGCATCGGCGAGCGGGACACGGTCAACTACACGTCGCTAAGGCGACGGGTTTGCACAACGGGCATCACTGGCTGTGATGCTGCGTTTGCGTCCAGAGCCGCCCCGCTGACGCGGTGCTGGGGCAGGGGCCGTTGACAGGGCCCCGCGTCTCCGCAACTCCCACGCGCGTGCGCGGATGTTGCGGGAGCCGTTCCGGTCCGCGTGCGCAACGACGCCGCAGGATCGGCACGCGAACCATGCCTGCGAGACCCGGTTCGCTCTGTCGATGTACCCGCATTCGGCGCAGGTGCGCGAGGTGTAGGCCGGATCGACATACACCACCGACACCCCCGCCTTGCGGGCCTTGTACGCGATGAACTGCCCCAGCTGGGCGAAGGCCCAGCTGGAGTGGGTGGCCCGCTGGGGCTTTCGAAGCCGTACCCGCTCGCGGATGCCCGTCAGATCCTCCAGGGCGATCCCGCGACCGGTGCGTTCTGCCACGGCCACCACATGCTTCGCGATCTTGTGATTGATGTCCTTCGCCCGCCGCGCCTCCTTGCGCCTGCGCTTCTTCAGCCGGCGTCTGGCGGACGGGGTGTTCTTCCCCTGCAGCTTGGAACGCAGTGTGCGCTCCCGGGCGCGGATGCGGTTGAGCTCTCGTCCGGCCATGACCTCGCCGTCCGAGGTGGTTGCGATATTGACGATGCCGAGGTCAATGCCGAGGAAGTCCACTGGATCCGTGTCCGCCGGTACTGCGGGGACCTCGCAGGTGGCCATCAGGAACCACATACCGTCCCGGCACAGCAGGTCCGACTCGCCCTTGCGGTGCAGCGCAAGCGTGGCCAGTTGTCCGGGGGAGGCGGTGAATGCCACGTCCTTCATCCGGCCGCCAGTCGTCCAGATCGAGACCCGCCGCTCGGCGATCTGCCAGGACAGCATCCGGTCGTCATACGGCTGCGCGCCGTACGCCCGGAAGACGATCGGCTTTCCCACAGCTCTCCGGTACCGCTCCGAGCCGGGCTTGCCCAGATTTCCCGCCCGCAGGTTCGCCTTCAGGGTGGCGTACGCGTCACAGGTCTTCTTGATCACATGCTGCGCGGCCTGTGCTCCCAGCCCCCAGCGTGCCTTGATCTCGCCGTAGGCGTGCTCGCGCAGCGCGAAGTTCCGCATCACGTCCTTCTCGAATGCCACGTCGCTGGCCCAGCTCGCCGCCTCGTTGCAGGCACGCAGGGTCGCCTCAAGTGTCGCCGCCTGCACGGGGGTCGGCAGCAGCTTTACCTGCACCACCAGCTTCATGGCCAGCAAAGCTACACAGACGTACGACAGGCCGCCGTACGTTCACCACGTCTCACCCGACCGGGTGAAGCCGCCCGTGTGCCTTGTTGTGTCCGACTGCCCCGGACACAACACCCAGGCCCAGCCCGGGAAGCGCCCCGACTGGTTTCGGCACAGCAAAGTCGTCCATACTGCCGCCGTGGAGCAGCGCATAGGTTCGAGCAGCCAGCCCCTGGAGGGCGCCGGATTCGACCCGGCCTTCATCCCCGGGCTCACCTCGCCCGCGGCGGAGGAGTCCGAGGACGTCAAGCCCGAGGACGCCAAGTCCGAGCAGGGCGAGGCGGCTACGGAGAAGCCGGCCGACGAGACGGCCCCCGCCGCGCGGGACGAGGACGAGGCGGAGAGAGCGGGGGAGGAAGAGGCAGCGGAAGAGGCCGCCGAGGGCCCCGTCTTCGAGGCCTCCGACCGCCGCGCCAGGATCGTGGCCGACCGGAAGGGCGTCCGCCTCACCCTCGACGAGGAGTCCTGCGAGTTCCGCTGGGACGAGATCGGCGCGGTCGAGACGGAGTCCCCCCGCTTCGGCAAGCGGTACACCATCACGGTGCACACTCCTGACCGCCGCTGGTACCCGATCGAGATCGAGGCGTCGGCCAGGAGCCGCTTCAAGGAGTGGGACGAGCAGATCGACGCGGTGCTGGACGCCTACTTCGAGGAGTAGCCGCTGGGCAGGCGGGCCCTAGCTGCAGTACTGGGCCTGCTTGCCGATGGACCGGTACATGCAGTCCGCGTTCTCCAGCAGCTGGTACACCGCGTCCTTGTTGCGTGAGGTCTCCCGCTCGATCACCTCGTCGGGCGGGTAGAACCCTCCGCCGGAACTGGACGTCGGGTACATCTCGAAGGTGTAGTCGAAGATCTTCTGGGTGCCCCAGAGGTAGTCGTCGATCGACCCGTCCGTGATGTAGAGGTCGCTGGACTGCTCCGCCGTGTAGCCGTTGCTGGCGGCCATCTTCTGCCCGACGGCCTTGAAGGCGGCGGCGTCGTCCGCCGTCATCCCGGTCGCCGTGTCGGAGTACGTGTACCCGAACGGCCACAGCACCAGCTCGCTGTACGTGTGGAAGTCGATGCCCGCCTTGATCTGCTGCTTCCCGCCGACGACCCGGCTGCGCACGAAGTCGGCGACCACCTTGACCTCGGGCGCCGACTCGGCGGCGGCACCCCGGTAGGTCTCGGACGAGGTCGACCCCGACGAGCCGCCGCAGCAGCCCCACTTGTAGTTCCAGTTGCGGTTGAGGTCGGTCCCGACGTACGAGGAGCCGGAGTTGGGTTGCCGGTTCTTCCGCCAGGACCGGTACGACCCGGTCGCGATGTCGTACTCGCCGCCGTCCGGGTTGAGATCCGGCACGATCCAGATCTCGCGGCTGTTCACGAGGTTCGTGGTGCGGGAGTCGCTCCCGTACCCGGCGCCCAGCTCGCGCAGCAGGTACAGCGCCATCTCCACGGTGAGGTGCTCGCGGGCGTGCTGATGGAAGGTCAGCAACACCTCGGGCTCGTCCTCGTCCGTGCCCACGTTGTCGCTCACCTTGATGGCGACGATGTCCCGCCCCTGGTACGACTTGCCGATCACCCGCTTGCTCATGATGCCCGGGTAGGCGGCCAGCCGCTGGTCGATCTCCGTGTTCATCTCGGCGTAGTTGTGGTACTTCGAGTCGGCGGTCGGGAAGTCGAACAGCCGCGCCCCGGACCGCTCCGGCGCGGCCCCCGACGGGGTGACGCTGTAACCGAGCCGGCGCAGCTCACGGATCTGGTCGGGCCGCCCGGAGACGACAACGGTCTCCTCATCGGCCTCGTCCACCGTGACGCCGGTGCGCTGGATGGCGGTACGGGTCACGGGTGTGGTGCTCTGGTGGATCTCGTACTGCCGGATGTCATCGCCGGAGGGGGCGACCTTCCGGACGCTGTCGGCGCTGGCATCGGTGGCCGTTGACCAGATGGGGGCGGCGAGGGCGAGGGCCAGCAGCGCGCCGAGCCCGGCGACACGTCTGCTGCCGCGCGCGCCGGAGCCACGGGTGCGAAGTCGCATGAACTCTCCTTGGGTCTCCAGGACTCCCGGGGTCGCCGGGAGGCGGGGAACGGAGCTGGGAGCGGGGGGTGTGCTTCAGTGCGACGTGCGGGTGGGGTGCGGGCCGGGGCGGCGTCTGCTGTGAGTCCGCTGTGCCGGTCGGCGCTCCATGGTCCAGCGATGTCATGGTCAGTTCAAGTAGTAGTAAAGGGGCCGACTGGAAATCGCCCGGGTGCGGTCTCCTGCGTCGGCGTCTACTGGACGAGGTTGGGCCGCCGCCGCTCGACGCGGTCGAGGTCGCCGTCGAGCAGATCGCGGTGACTGATGCCGAAGTCCCCGTTGTCCAGAAGCTGTCCGTCGCCGTAGTACCGGCCCACGACCGTGCCGGGAAGGAAGGCGCGCAGACTGTGCCGCATGCGCTCCGGATAGGCGACCGGGACGCCCCAGCCTTCCGGGGCCTGGTCGGTGGAGAACAGTACCCAGTGGTCCACGGGGACGTCGGCGTCGAGATCCGGCGCGCCTCCGGTGTGGCTGTCCAGCGCGGGCAGAGTCAACCGGTCCGGATCGTGCGGCGAGTACCAGACCAGCAGGGGCTTGGCCCGTTGCGCATCGGCGTTGTCGAAGCAGCAGACGGCGATGGTGTGGTCGGGGAAGTGCTCGGCGTAGAAGCGCAGGAGATCGGGGTCGAGCCGGGGCCGCCGATGTGGGGGCACGCGATGGAGCACGGTGGGTGTCAGGGTCGGGTCGGAGGCGAGCAGCACGGTGTAGACATCGTGCTCGAAGACCTGCACTGGTTCCGGACCCGCGCCCATCCACGCGATGCCGTCATCCTCGGCGTCCTTGGCTTCGACGGCGTCCACCATCCGGCTCAGGATGTCGTCGCTGCGTCCGGTGGAGACGAACTGCTGAGGCGTGACCTGCCGCGTGGGCAGGTGCAGCAGCATGGCGTTAGGCCCGTCCGCCAGGTTCTCGGCGGTGTTCTGGTACCCCATGACATGGATGAGACCGTGCGCCGGGTGGTGCAGCCGCCCGCAGTACAGGATGGTGCCGGAGAAGGCGGCGTCACCCGTCGAGACGCACATACCGGCCCGCCGCGGAGGTGCTCTTCTTCAGGCCCTCGACGAAGGGGGTGAAGGCGCCGGCCGGGAAGGTGAGGGTGGCTCCGGCCGGGGCCTTGGAGTCGCGGACGGCTGTATGGGTGTCCAGGTCCGCGATCTCGACGCAGGTGTTGCCATCGCCTCCGCCGGAGTACGACGACTTCCGCCAGCGGACGTCCTGGGTCATGCGGGTGCCCTCACAGTTCCTTCGTCATGCGGTGGATGAAGTCCCGTGACTCCACGGGCTGTAGTGCTGCCTTCCCCACCTTATTGAGCATGGCCCGGAAGCGTGCCACCTGAGATTCGGCATCGATGAAGGCTGTGCCGTGCGGAGCGTCGCGCAGCACCGTGTCCAACTGGGGGAGCGGGCCGCCCACGTACATCATCTCGATCCCCGCCCCGGCGAATCCCTCCTGAGACAACGGGATGACACGCACCGTGGCGCTCAGGGCCCGCCGCACCCCGCAGGGAGTGGTGTGTGGCTCGGGGCCTGGGACTCGGACCCCGAACCGCTGTGTGGTGCGAGCTGGAGACGGCGTGAGCGCTGCACCGGGTCCGCCACCAGCCGCCCGCCCCCCCCGGCCTCACGGTGTCGTCATCACCCCTTACGGCAATCCGTGCACATGCGCCCCCACCGCGCTCGACCACGCGTTCCCCGACGCCGCGTCCCAGTTCGTGGACCACGTCATCGCGCCCCGCAGCCCGGGGTAGGTCCTGGACGGCTTGAAGGAACCGCAGTTGGTGCCCCTGGCCAGGCAGTCCAGCGCGTTGTTCACGACCGACGGTGAGACGTACCCGCTGCCCGCCGCGCGGGACGAGGCCGGGAGGCCGAGCCCGACCTGGGACGGGGAGAGCCCGCCCTCCAACTGGATACAGGCCAGAGCGGTCAGGAAGTCCACCGAACCCTGTGAGTACACCTTGCCGTCGCAACCCAGCATGGAACCGCTGTTGTAGTACTGCATGTTGACGACCGTGAGGATGTCCTTCACGTTCAAGGCGGTCTGGAAGTAGGCGTTCGACGTCGACTGCATGTCGATCGTCTGCGGTGCCATCGTGATGACGAGCGACGAGCCCGCCTTCGCCGACAGGGCGCGCAGCGCCTGGCTCATGTACGTCGCGTTGAGGCCGTTCTCCAGATCGATGTCGACGCCGTCGAAGCCGTACGTCTGCATCAGGGAGTAGACGGAGTTGGCGAAGTTCGCCGCCGATGCCGAGTCGCTCACCGATACCGAGCCGTTCTGTCCGCCGACCGAGACGATGACCTTCTTCCCGGCCGCCTGCTTGGACCTGACGTCCGCCTTGAACTGGTCGACCGTATAGCCGCCCAGCCCGGAGGAGTCGAGGTTGAAGGTCACGGCGCCCGGAGTCGACGTGGCGTCGGCGAAGGCCACCGCGATGATGTCGTAGGAAGACGGGACGTCGGAGAGCTTCTGGACGGTGGCCCCGTTGTTGAAGTTCTGCCAGTAGCCCGTCACGGCGTGCTTCGGCAGCGAACCCCCGCCGCCTCCGCTCGTGCTCGTCGTCGCCGTCACCGCCGCGGATTTCGCCGACTCGCCGGCCGAGTTGGTGGCCGTGACCTGGAAGGAGTAGGAAGTGGCGGCCGACAGGCCGGTCACCGTCGCGGACGTTCCCGACGCCGACGCCACCTTCGTACCGCCCCGGTAGACGTTGTAGCCGGTCGCGTTCGACACGGCCGACCAGCCCAGCGACACCGACGAGGACGTCGTGCCCGTCACGTTCAGGCCGGTCGGGGCGGCCGGGACCGTCGGCGCCGGGTCGCCGCCCCCGCCGCCGTCCGGGCCGTACACCGAGATGTCGTCGGCGGAGTACGGCGCCTGGCCGTACCAGCCGTGCGTGTACACCGTGACCGACGTCGTCGACGCGCCCGTCGTGAACGTCGTCGACAGCTGCTTCCAGGACGCGGAGTCGGGGGTCCAGTTGGAGACGTCCGTGGTGCCCGTGCCCGTCACGCCCAGGTAGGCGTAGCCGCCCTGCACCCACCCGCTCAGGGTGTACGTGGAGTTCGGCTTCACCACCACCGTCTGGGTGCACTGGGCGTTGTCCTGCCCGGCCGGCGTCGCCTTGAGCGCGGCCGCGCCGGCGTGCACCGGTGCGGCGACCGTCGTGCCGCTGCTCGCGGAGCAGGTCCAGTTGGTCAGGCCGGATTCGAATCCGGCGTTCTTGACGTTGTTCACGTCCGCCGCGGACGCCGGGGTGGCGGCGAGGCCCGCCAGGGGGAGGGCGAGGGCGAGGGCGCCGGAGGCGGCCCAGCGCACACGTCTGCTGTGTCCTGTGTGGGGAGGCATGCGTTCCAAGTTGGTCCAGACCAATTGGGGTGTCAATAGGTCCAGACCAAAACGCCTGTCAGCGGTGCGAGCTGCAGACGGCGTGAGCGCTGCACCGGGTGGTCCGGGTACCTGGCTGTGCCTGGCCGGTCACCGGAACGGAATGTTGAGCGAGGGACTGCCGGGCTCGGACACCAGAATGCGATGGGCCCCGACCATGTCCTGGTACCAGACAAGATCCGGCCCTCGTGGTCCCGGGTGAGGGTGACCTGGTGGGGCAGCTCGCTGGATGTGCTGGTCTGCTCGCACAAGGTCGTGCCGTCCCAGGTGAACACCACCTGTTCGACGACGGTTGCGCCGTAGGCCGCCAGGCGGAGTTTCGCCCTACGGCGGTCGTCCGGCGCCCGTCTCCTCGCGGACCCAGCCATGCCGATCGCGCAACACCGTCAGAATGGATCAGCCACCTGACGGGTTTCTGGGGAGCCGGTCCGAGCGCCTCGCCACCGTGGTTGCGGTGTCAGGGCTCGTAGTCCTCGATGAGGCGGCTGACGACCTCGTACAGGATGCCCGCCCGCCGCTGGTCGTCCGATTGGTCGCGCAGGGCGCGTTCGGTCCGGCGGAGGGTGTGCCAGGCGGCCGGGTCTTGGTCCATCACCTCGTCGACGAGGGGCTCGGAGATCAGGGCGAGGCACTCGGCGAACCGGAGGCAGGTCGCAGGTGACGGCGGGGCGGGGTCCGGGCCGGCGAAGCCGGATGTGAGGTAGCGCGTGGGGTCGGTGAGGGCCCAGCCGGTCATCCGGCCGTCATGCACCAGGAGGGCCAGGTCCCGGGCGATGCCGATGCGCGCGTCCGGCACGGCATCGAGCAGGCCGGGATCGTGCAGGCACCTCAGTTCGGTGGCCTCGGGATCGCAGTGGAAGACGGTGGCCTGGGGCAGTTCGAAGGCCTGCACGGTGTCCGCCCGCAGCCCCGCCGGGTGGGCCGGAGGCCCGGTGGGCGGGGTGCGGGTCGGCGGAGCGGCGGACAGCGGGGGCACGAACAGGCTGAGGCCCGCCAACTCCCGGGTCTCCCGGTCGAAGCAGACGTCGTCGGTCTCCCCCCACAGCCACTGCGTGCTGCCGAAGGTGCTCCCCAGCAGCCGTTCGCGACCCACCATGTCCGCGTACCCGGCAACGGTGACAGCGGGAGTGGTGATGTCGAAGCGAGGCGTGTACGGAAGCGGAGCACCCGTCGTTTCCACGCTCACCTCATCGACGATCGAGAACCTCACCATGAACGTCGCCTCATTTGATCTGCTTGGCGGCCGGCATGGTGCCACCACTGCCGTCGGGAATCCTGCCGTTCACAATATCGTCGTGGGTGATCGGTGCCCCGGGGTCATCCACGTTTCCGCCCAGCGCCTTCACCCCGCTCTCCCCCTTGATCCCCGAGGGGCCGTAGCCCGTGATCACGTCACCCGCACCGGCTCCGGCGCCCTTCGTGACCACGATGTCCTCACCCTGCCGGAAGATCAGATTTCCGCGGCCCCCCTCGGAGAGGTAGACGGCGTCCGGGTTCTTCAGCACCTCGAGCACGCGGTCCTCGCCGAAGTGCGGATGGTAGTTGCTCGCCTTCCGCATCTTGCCGTCCTGCGCCTTCTCGACGATCTTGTCCGCGGCGTTCTGCGCCTTCTCGACGGGGCACTTCGGCGCCAGGCCGAGCGGGTCGCTCCACGTGTGCGGGTTGTGGACGTAGGTGGCGGGGTTGGGGGCGGGCGCCAATCCGAGGGGATCGGGGGTGAGGTAGCGGGCGGTTTCGGGGTCGTAGTGGCGGAAGTAGTTGTAGTGCAGGCCCGTTTCGGGGTCGTAGTACTGGCCCGGGAACCGTAGGGGCGTGTAGGCCGTGCTGTTGGCCGCCCATGCCGTCGTCCCCCACAGGGTGCTTCGGGTGCGCCAAGCGATGTCGCCCTGTTCGTCGATGAGTTCGTTCGGTGTGCCGATCAGGTCGGTGACGATGGCGAAGAAGCGGGAGTCGATCTCCTCCTGTGGGGCGTCGGCCGTGGTGATGCGTTCTGTTTGGGACAACGGGCGTAGGCCCTGGTGGTCCCAGGTGAGGGTGACCGGGTTGGGAAGGTCGGGGGACGTGGTGGTCTGTTCGCAGAGGGTGGTGCCGTCCCAGGTGAAGTCCACCCTCTCCAGGACCGTTTCGCCGTCCTCCGCCAGGCGGAGTTTCGCCGTGCGACGGCCCAAGGGGTCGTAGGTGTAGCGCCAGCGGGTGCCGTCGGGGGTCACCACTGAGGTCAGGTGGTCCTCGGTGTCCCATTCGTAGCGCCAGGTGTCCGGCTTCCTCGACAAACGGGTTTTCTGGCGGAGGGTGATGCGGCCCAGCGCGTCGTGTTCGTAGCGGACATGGCCGGCCTGGGTGATGCGGGTGCCCACATAGGAGCGCGGTCCCGTTGCCTCCCTGCCCGGGTGGTCCGACGGCCAGGACGCCTGGGTCTGGTTGCCTGCCTCGTCGTAGGCGTACCGCTCCGTCCACCCGGCCGCGTGCACCGCCGTCACCCGACCTGTCGCGTCCAGGTCGAAGCGACGGGAGCCGGACAGGTGGTCGTCTATCCCGGTCAAGTTGCCGTCGGCGCGGTACGTATACGTCCGGTGCTGGATGGTGCGGTCCCCGGCCCCCGTCACGGATTGGGTGGTCAGGCGGCCCAGGACGTCGAAGTTGTGCTGCAACGCGATCGTTCCGCCGATATGGCGAGTCAGCTCGCGGCCCGTCTCGTCGTACGTGAAGTCGATCGTTCGGCCCGACGCCACCATGCCCGTGCGGCGTCCGCAGGCGTCGTACGACCACGTCGTCCTGGCCCCCGTGGGCGTCGTACGGTCCGTCCGGCGGCCCAGTGCGTCGTACGTGTACGTCAGCGTCCGGCCGTCGACCGTCTCCGAGTGCAGCCGGCCGTGGCGGTCTCTCAGCAACATCAGTGTCGTACCGTCCGGGCCCGTCGCCTGCGCGAGCTGGTCGGTCAGGTCGTAGGCGTACGTCGTGATCTGGCCTGCCGTGTGCTTGCGGAGTACCTGGCCAAGTTCGTTGCGCTCGAAGGACACCGCCTCACCGAGCACGTTCCGCCGCCCAGCGAGGCGGCCGGCCGCGTCGTACTCGTACGTCAGCGTGCGGTCGTCGAAGTCCGTCTCCGTCACCAGGTGGCCGGCGGCGTCGTACTCGTACGTCCATGTCAGGCCCTGCGGGTTGGTGACCTTCGTCAGGCGCAGTTCCGTGTCGTGGGCGAACTCGTAGCGGACGCCGTCCGGGCCCGTCCGTGCCGCCAGCAGGTCGAAGTGGGTGTACTCGTAGCGGGAGACGCTGCCCAGAGGGTCGGTGTGGCTCGTGCAGTTGCCCTCGCCGTCGTACGTCCATGTCTGCGTCGTGCCGTCGGGGGCCGTGCGGCGGGTCAGGTGGCCCTCGGTCGACCATTCCAGTCGTGTCGTCGCGCCGGTCGGGTCCGTGATCGCGGTCGGGCGGCCGAGAGCGTTCCGTTCGTAACGGGTCATCGCGCCCAGCGGGTCCGTCACCTCGGTCGGAAGGCCCGCGCGGTCGCAGACGACCGTGGTCGTGTGGCCCAGCGGGTCGGTCACGGACCTCAGGTGGCCCGCCTCCGTGTAGGCGAAGCGTGTCGTGCCGGCCGCCGGGTCCGTCACCGATATGCGGTTGCCCCGCTCGTCGTACGTCTGGCGGATCACCGTGCCGTCGGCGTTCACCACCTTCACCGGCAGGCCCAGGGCGTTGTACTCCGCCCTCGTCTCGCGGCCGTCAGGGCGGACCACCCGCGTGAGGTTGCCCGTGTCGTCGTACTCGAACGTCGTCGTGTGGCCCAGCGGGTCCGTCGTGGAGAGCAGATGGTTGTAGCGGTCCCGGTGGTAGCGGGTTGTCGCGCCCAGGGGGTCGGTCTCAGCGACCACTTGCCATGCTTTGTTGACCAGGTAGCGGCGTGTGTGGCCTTCTCCCGTCGTCGCCGTCGTGGTCCGTAGGCCCGTCGCCGGGTCCGGGTCCTCGTACGTCAGGCGCAGGGTCATGTGGCCCGCCGCGCCGCCTTCCGCGACGCAGCGGTCCCGGTCGTCGTACTCGTAGGTGTAGCTGCGGTCGTTCGTGTCCGTCCAGGACGTGATCCGGCCCGCGTCGTCGTACGTGAAGCGAAGGGGGAGGCTGGAGGAGTTGATGACCTCCGTGAGGTTGCCGTCCGTGTAGGCGAAGCGTTTCAGCTCCTCGCCTGTGGTGGCCAGGTGGTACGCCGTGACGCGGCCCGACTCCGTGGTGATGCGGACACCCTGGCCGGCACTCGTGAAGACGCCCAGCGGAGTGCCCTCCGTGTCGTACTCGAACGTGATCCAGTTGCCGTTGCGGTCGTCCACCTGTTCCAGGACCGCCAGTTCGGCGCCGCGATCGGTGAAGTGCCAGGTGCGGTGGGTCCGGGGATCGGTGATCGTGTAGCCGTCGGCCACGCGGTCCAGGGGCCGGCGGGGGCCGTGGCTCGGCAGAGTCGGGACGCCAGGGGCCGGATGGGGGTATGACAGGAGCAGGCCGTCCTCCGCGACGAAGACGACCCCCTCCGCGTCGATCTCCAGCCGCTGGTCCAGGGTGGACGACCAGGAGGGGCCGAACCAGCGGCCGAGGTGGTAACCCGACTCCACCCGCCGGGTGAGGACGAGCGGCAGCGCGCCAGGGAGAACGACGTCCGTCTGCGGCAGGTACATCTTGCCGGTGGCGAGGTCGATCGGGTCGGTGCCCTTGCTCTCCACCGCTTCGCCCTCTCGGGAGGGCTGCTGCGGGTCCTCGTTCACTCGGTCCCGCGCTGAGGTTCCGGCGGCGTCCTCCGCCCCTGCCCGTGCCTCCCGTCGCGCCGCCGCTTCCGCCGCCTGGCGGGTCAGGCCCGCTTCTGCCGCGTCCCGGGCGAGGCCCGCCTCCATGCCGATGCCGTCGGTGCCGACCCACTGCGGCAGGAGGCGTCCGCCGAACTCGGACGGGTCCTTGCGGAACTCGTCCAACATGGTCTTCGCGGCTCGATCGGGGTGGGAGGCGGTGGAGGCCAGGCCGGACAGCGTCATGCTGACGTTCTGCATGTAGGCAGCCGGGTGGGTCAGGTTGTAGGGGTCCATCGGATTCAGACCGCGGGCGAAGTTCACCAGGCCGGCCGTGCCCTTGGCGACGCCTCCGACGAAGTGGGTGAGTTCGGTTCCGGCGGCCAGCGAGCCGTCGGTGAAGTCGTGGCCGAGGCGCTCCAGCGGCGGGGGCTCGGCCGGTGCGTGGGCGAGGGCGGCCTTGACCTTGGCCTGTGCTTCGGAGGCGGCGGTGTTGCGCTGCTTGCGGGCTTCGGCGAGTTTCTGGGCGGCGGCCTTGATGTCGGCCTTGCCGGGGTCGTGGAACGGCTCGGGCTTCGGGCCGGGGTCTTCGTTCGCCTTGATCTTCGCGTTGTAGGCGTCGGCCTTCTTGTTGTATGCATCGACCGCGCCCTCAGACGCCTTCACGCCCTGCTTGTAGAGCTCGACGGCCTCCTTCGCCTGCCCCTGCGCCCACTTGACGGTGTCCGCATACGCCTCCAGCGCACCCGCCGCCGTGTCGCACGCCTCCGCCGCCCGGGCCCACTTGGCCGGGTGCACGCCGAACTTCTCCCGGAACGCGTCACCGCCCTCGCCCTGCCAGCCGGAGGAGTCGACCTTCCTCAGCCCCGAACTCACCTTGTCGAAGGCGCCGTGGAAGTCCTTCAGGTGCTCGGCACTCTCGCGTATCTTGCCCGGATTGCCGTGGACCAGCTCGTCGGCCTCCTCGGTCTGGCCGAGCTGCTGCTCGCCCGGGGTGGCGCCCAGGTCGGAGGCGATCTCGTCGCCCCAGTCCTCCACACTGTCGGCCCAGTCGTGCGCACCGACGTAGTCGAGGCCCTCGCCCACCTTGTCGGTGGCCCAGTCGACACCCTCCCCGAGCTTCTCCTTGCCCTTGTCGTAGAGGTTCTCGGCGCCGCCCAGCAGCGAGTTGCTCAGGTCTCCGAGTCCCATCAGCCCTCGCCACCCTGCTCGGCGGCCTTGGCGCGGGCCTCGGGGGAGGGGCCGAAGGTGTCGTCCAGGTACTGGTCGTACTCCTGGTCCGAGAGGCCGAGCGCGCTGTGCAGGTTCTCCGGGTTGATGCCCATCGGCCCGGCGGTGCTGGAGGTCATCACATCCCGGCCCGCGTCCTTCCAGCCCTGCTCGCTGTTGGCCAGCGCCTGGTCGAAAGACTCCTTGCTGTAGTCGACGTCGCCGCCGAACGCACCGGACTTGGCGATATCGCCCCAGCCCATCTTCTCCACGTCCTCCTCGGAGGCGTACGGATTGCCGACAGCCGCGTTCTCGACGACCTTGAAGGTGCCCTTCACGTACTGGTCGGTCTCGTAGTACGTGCCCGCGGCCAGGCCTGTCTTGAGCGCGAAGGCGTTGCCCTCGTTGATCAGCGACCGCACGCCCCACTCCCAGCGCTCGCAGAACGACTTGAACTCGTCCGTCAGCCCCTCGTGGCCCAGTTCCAGCCCGGACAGGGCGATGCCGTCGAAACCGCGCCCGGCCCCGGCCTCCCCGACCATGCCGAGCTCTTTCAGCTCACCCAGTGCCTCGGTCAGGCCCTTGGCGATCAGGCCGAGCCCGTCTACCGTCAGGTCCTCGCCGCCGTCGCTCACTTGCCTTCCCCCGTCTCCACCTCGATGTCGACCGCCGCACTGTCCGGCACGATTCCGCGTACCGGCGGGAACAGCGCGCCCTCGCCCTCGCTGCCCACGTCCAGGGCCACCCCGCAGGGCACGCCCACGGCCGGAACCGCGGCATCCAGCAAGCGCGCTCCGAGCCACCGCTGGTACGCCCACTCCCGGTCGCCCTCGCCCTCGCCCCGCGCGAGCGCGAAGCGCGCCAGGGCGTGCTCGTTGGAGAAGGCGTAGATCCAGCGGACCCCGCCGAGGTCCGCGGTCAGAGGGGCGCCGTTCTCCGTGTCGAGGGGGACGAGAACGGCCGTGCGCCGGAACTCGCCCAGCAGGACCGCGAACTCGCGGCGCCTGCGCTCAACGGCGTCCACGGCATCGGTGAAGGGTGCCGCAAGCCCGGGCGGAGCGGTGCCCTCGGACGTCTCCGTCCCGGTCGTGCCCCGCTGGTCGGTGCGGGCCAGGTCCACGTAGTCGAACAGCCGGGACCTGGGTATGCGTGCCGTCGCGCCGGCGTCACCCCCGTGTTCAGCCATGTGCCCGATCATCACACCGGTGCTTCGTCGGCGGCAACGAAGTACATGCCCCGCCGTCCGGATACGGCCGCGCCGCCGATCGCGCACGACAGCGCCCCGAACGATGGGACCGGGGCCTCATGTCAGACCCGCGGTCCGCTGGATGCTCAACCTGTGCCGGTTTGGCATAAGTTGCACGGCAGCAGTTCCTGCCCAGCTGTTCAAAGCCTGTTCTCCGGTCACAACGGCGTGGTTACAGTGCTCACGTAGTCACGCAATGAAGTCGTCCCCAGCAGGGCAGTAACACAGCCCGGGCCGACTGGTGTGAAGAGCGGGGAGCTGCGCGTGCCAACTGCCATTGCCGTGACCAGCGCCGACATGGCGCTGCCGCCGCAGGACGAGCGGACCGTGCCCGCGGTCGTGCTGCGGGACCTCGACCAGCGGCCGCTCGAGGACGCCCTGGCCGAACTCCAGATGCTCGTCGAGCAGCACGGGCACGTCATCGTCGTGTCGTCGCAGTCCGTCCCCGAAGGGGTGACCCGGCGGCTGCACACCCTGCGCTCCCTCATGGAGAGCGACCGCATCGCCCTCTTCCGCCCCGAGCTGCCGCCCCTCGGAGTCGCCGTCCTCGCACGCCAGTTGCGGCAGCTCGCGTCCTGCGACCTCAGCCCGGGCGTGCTCGCCTCCGCCGGCCGGCTGCTCATCCACTACATCCACGCCGGCGCGGTCCTCGGCTCGGTCACCAAGCTGGACCGCGTACCGGTCGGCCTGAAGGCGCACGCGAAGTCCTGGGTGCCAGGCAGCCAGTTCGCGGTGGTCGCCCACCCCGAACCGCAGCTCGTCCGGCTCGGGCCCGACGCGGCCCTGACCGGCCCGGAGTTCAGCACCCAGCTGCTGGTCGCCAAGGGGCAGCTCCAGTCCGAGTGGGTCGGGGGAGCCCTGGCCAAGTCCTGGGGTGTGCACGGCCTGCGCGAGACCGCGCTGCCCGCCGAGTCCCCGGCCTGGTGGGGGACCGGGAAGGTGGTCGAGTTCTGCAGCCATCTCGCCGACCTGTCGGTGCTCTACCAACTGGTCACCTCGGTCCGGCGCGGCACCTGCCACTGGTGCGGCGTCGACGTCATCGGCGACCGCTGCGTCTTCTGCTCCGCCACCCCGCCTGTCTACGAGCCACCCGCGCCACGTGCACTGGAACAGCGAACACCCGCCTGACGGCACACCACCGCACACCGTTCTCCGCTTGTCCCGACCCCGCTCGACCGATTCCCCCAATGA
Organism: Streptomyces sp. NPDC020299; assembly: GCF_044387825.1. Taxonomy (NCBI): domain Bacteria; kingdom Bacillati; phylum Actinomycetota; class Actinomycetes; order Kitasatosporales; family Streptomycetaceae; genus Streptomyces; species Streptomyces sp. NPDC020299. Next base: position 162,828 of record NZ_JBIRWL010000017.1, on the reverse strand, counting down.
GGTTGCACGGTTCATGAACTCCCGTCAGCGCCGCGGCGTGATACTCCTGATCCTGTCGGTCCTGTGCGCCCTCGGCGCCTTCGCCGGCGTGCTCTCCGTCATCGACGACGTGAAGTCCAAGGTGGGCCCCGAGGTCACCGCGTACCGGATCCGGTCCGAGGTATCGCCCTACACCGCCTTGAACGCCGGGCAGTTCGAGAAGATCAAGATGCCCAAGCGGTGGCTGTCCTCCAACGCGGTCACCAGCCTCCGCGACATCCAGGGCAAGATCGCCGTCACCACCCTGCACCAGGGCTCCCTCCTCCAGACCGACATGATCGTCGACCAGCCCGCGCTCCAGGCGGGCCAGCAGGAGGTCGCCATCATGATCGACGCGGCCACCGGAGTCGCCGGCAAGATCACCCCCGGCTCCCGGGTCAACGTCTACGCCACCTTCCAGGGCAAGAAGCAGGGCGACCCCGACCAGTCGAAGATCATCGTGACCAACGCCCGGGTTCTCGACGTCGGCCAGATCACCGCCCTGGAGCCCGACAACAAGAACCAGCAGCAGCCCACCGACGCCGTCCCGATCACCTTCGCCCTGTCCACCGTCGACGCCCAGCGCATCACGTACGCCGAGTCGTTCGCGCAGCGGGTCCGGCTCGCCCTGGTGGCCCCCGGCAGCGAGACCACCGTCCCCGACAAGGACCGCACGTACGAACTCGCGACGGACAAGTGAGAGGCGCCCCGCATGCCCACCAGGATTCTCCCGGCGGTCGGTGACGCGGACGCGGTCCGGTCCCTCACCACCCTGCTCAGCCAACTCCCGGACGCCGAACCGGTGCCGCCGGTGACCGACTCCACCCAGCTCGTCGACACCCTGGCCCGGCTCGCCGCCGAGTCCGTGGACGAACTGCCCGAGGTCGTCGTCGTACACGAACGCATCGGCCCGGTCCCGGCCCTGGAGCTGGTCCGCGAAGTCGCCCTGCGCTTCCCCGCCGTCGGCGTCATCCTCGTCACCTCCGACGCCGGCCCCGCCCTGTTCGCCGCCGCCATGGACTCCGGCGCCCGCGGCCTGGTCACCCTCCCGCTCGGCTACGAGGAACTGGCGATGCGGGTCCAGGCCGTCGCCCAGTGGTCCGTCGGCGTACGACGCCACCTCGGCCACGGCTCCGACGTGTTCGCCGGTGTCGGCGGCACCGTCGTCACCGTCAGCGGCGCCAAGGGCGGCACGGGGGCCACCCTCACGGCCGTCCAGATCGCCCTCGCCGCCCAGGCCTCCGGCCGCTCCACCGCCCTGGTCGACCTGGACCTCCAGACCGGCGACATCGCCTCCTACCTGGACATCCAGTTCCGCCGCTCGGTCGTCGACCTGGCGGCCATCACCGACATCTCCCAGCGTGTCCTCGCCGACGCCGTCTTCCGCCACGACACGGGCCTCGCCCTGCTGCTCGCCCCCGGCGAGGGCGAACGCGGCGAGGAGGTCACCGACCGCGCCGCCCGCCAGATCGTCAGCGCCCTGCGCTCCCGCTACGAGGTCGTCGTCGTCGACTGCGGCGCCCAGCTCAGCGGCGCCGGCGCGGCCGTCGTGGAGATGGCGGACACGGCCCTGCTGGTCACCACCCCGGACGTGGTCGCCGTCCGCGCCGCCAAGCGCACGGTGCGGATGTGGGACCGGCTCCAGATCCGCAAGGCCGAGGAGACCACGGTCGTCGTCAACCGCCACACCCGCGGTACGGAGATCCAGCCGCCCCTCATCCAGCGCATCACCGGCACCGCGCTGGCCCGCACGGCGGTCCCCGCGGCCTTCAAGGAACTCCAGGCCGCCGTGGACGCCGGGCGGATCCACGAACTCGACAGCCGGAGCACCGTCAAACAGGCACTGTGGGCCCTCGCGGGGGAGCTGGGGCTGGTCAAGGCCGCCGAGACGGGCCACCGTGGCCGGGCACGGGGGGACCGCGGGTCCGGGGGCTTCCGGCGGCGGAGGGAGGCGGGCGGGTGAGACGGAGGGCGCGCGTACGCGGGGCGGGCGACCGGGGGCAGGTCAGCATCGAGTTGCTCGGCATGACCCCGCTGATCGTGCTGACGCTGGTGCTGATGTGGCAGTGCGTGCTGACGGGGTACGCCTACACGCTCGCCGGGAATGCTGCGGACGAGGGGGTGCGGGCGGGGACGGCGGCGGCGCCGGGGGCAGCGCGTGAGGCCGCGTGTGAGCAGGCGGGGCTGAAGGACCTGTCGGCCGCGTGGAGGGCGGGTGCTGAAGTGAGCTGCAGTACCGACGGCGGCTACGTGAAGGCCGATGTCGCTCTGCAGGTGCCCGTCCTCTTCCCCGGCAGCATCGATTTCCCCGTCACCGTGCGCGGCCACGCCGGGGCAGTGGAGGAGGTGAAGGACTGGGATGTCGGACAACCGTGAACGGCGCCGCGACCGGGGCCAGGTCGCCATCGAGTACCTCGGGTTCATCCCGATCCTCATCCTCGTGGCCATGGCCGGCATCCAGATCGGGGTGGTCGCCTACGCCGCCCAGCAGGCGGGCACGGCGGCCCGGGCGGGGGCCCGGGCGGCGTCGCTGCGGCAGGACGCCGACCAGGCGTGCAAGGCCGCGGTCAGCGGCTTCCTCGCCGACGGGACGAGTTGCCCGGATCCGGCGTACGGCGACAAGGAGGTCACCGTCACCGCCACCGTCCACATCCCCAAGGTCCTCTGGGACTTCGGCAACGCCACCAAGACCGCCACCATGCCGCTCGACCACTGAGCCAAGGAGCACGCGAACCATGAGTCTCCGCGCACGCATCAACACCCCCGAGGAGCAGGGCAGCCGGGGTGAGGACGGCCATCTGGTCGCCTCCTACCGGGCCAAGCTCCTGGAGGAGATCGACCTCGCGGAGATGAGCTCGCTGGCCGCCGCCGAACGCCGGGCGCGCCTCGAGCGGGTGCTCGGGCACATCATCAGCCGCGAGGGCCCGGTCCTGTCCACGGTGGAGCGCGGCCAGCTGATCCGCCGGGTGGTGGACGAGGCACTCGGCCTCGGCATCCTCGAACCCCTCCTCGAGGACGCGTCGATCACCGAGATCATGGTCAACGGCCCGGACGCGATCTTCGTGGAACGCGGCGGCCGGGTCGAGCAGTTGCCGATCCGCTTCGTCTCGCAGGACCAGCTGATGCAGACGATCGAGCGGATCGTGTCGACGGTCAACCGGCGCGTCGACGAGTCGAACCCGATGGTCGATGCCCGTCTCCCCTCCGGCGAGCGCGTGAACGTCATCATCCCGCCGCTGTCGCTGACCGGCCCCACCCTCACCATCCGACGCTTCCCGCGCTCCTTCACGCTCCAGGAGCTGATCGGCCTGGGCTCGCTGGACGAGCACATGGTGTTCCTGCTGGCCGGCCTGGTGCAGGCGAAGTTCAACATCATCGTCTCCGGCGCCACCGGCACGGGGAAGACCACCCTGCTCAACGCGCTCTCCGGCCTGATCCCGGCGCACGAGCGCATCATCACCATCGAGGACTCGGCCGAACTCCAGCTCCAGCAGTCGCACGTGGTCCGCCTGGAGTCCCGCCCGCCGAACGTCGAGGGCAAGGGCCAGGTCACCATCCGCGACCTGGTCCGCAACTCCCTGCGGATGCGCCCCGACCGGATCGTGGTCGGTGAGGTCCGCGGCGGCGAATCCCTCGACATGCTCCAGGCGATGTCCACCGGCCACGACGGCTCCCTCGCCACCGTGCACGCCAACAGCGCCGAGGACGCCCTCACCCGCCTGCAGACCCTCGCCTCCATGTCCGACGTCGAGGTCCCCTTCGTGGCGCTGCACGACCAGATCAACAGCGCCGTCGACGTCATCGTCCAGCTCACCCGCTTCGCCGACGGCGCCCGCCGCATCACCGAGATCGCCGTGCTGGACAGCCACGGCGGCGAACCGTACCGCCTGGCCACCGTCGCCCGCTTCGACGCCCAGCCGATGACCCACGACGGCCGGGTCTACGGCACCTTCCACTACTTCCCGCTGCCCCGCCGCACCGCCGACCGCCTCTACATGGCGAGCCAGCCGATACCCCAGGCCTTCGGCGTCGCCCACACGCTGGACCAGCTCACCACCCGAGAAGCCAGGTAGGCCACCCCCATGGATCTCCACTCCCTAGTCAGCCTCACCACCGGCGTCACCCTGCTGACCTGCGTCCTGGCCGTGCTGGGCCTGCACACCTACGCGGCCGGCCGGGCCCAGCGGGCGGAGCTGGTGGACCGGCTGACGTACACCGGCCAGGTCGCGGGCACCGGCCGCCGACGCCGCTTCCGCACCCTGGACCGGCGGCTGCGCGGCACCGCACCGGGCCGGAAGCTGGAACTGCGGCTGGCAGCGACCGGCCTGGACGTCACCCCGGGCGAGTTCTTCGCGTACATGCTCGCCACGGTGGCCGCGCTCTGGCTGATCGGACAGGCGACCCTGGCCCCCTTCTTCGGTCCGCTCGCCGGACTGCTGGGCGTGTGGGCGGCCTGGCAGTTCCTCAACTGGCAGCGCCAGAAACGCATCGAGCGCTTCATCAACCAACTCCCCGAACTCGCCCGCATCCTGGCCAACGCCACCCAGGCCGGCCTCGCCCTGCGCACCGCCATCGGCATGGCCGCGGAGGAACTGGAGGCCCCGGCGGGCGAGGAACTCGCCAAGGTCGCCGATCAGTTGGCGGTCGGCCACTCCATGGACGACGCCCTCGGCGAACTCGCCGACCGCCTCCCCTCCCGCGAACTCGTCGTCCTGGTCACCACCCTGGTCCTGTCCAACAGGGCGGGCGGACAGGTGGTCAGCGCCCTGCGCAACCTCACCGAGACCCTCGAGGAACGCAAGGAGACCCGCCGCGAGATCCGCACCCAGCTCTCCCAGGTGACCATGACCTCGTACGCCGTCCCCGTCCTCGGCATCGGCGCCCTGTTCCTGATGAACGGCGTCAAGGACGGCGCCCTGGACCGCATGACCGGCTCACCGGTCGGCCAGGCCTGCGTGCTCATCGCCTTCGCGCTCTACGCGATCGGCTTCGTCCTGATCCGCCGCATGAGCCGAATCGACGTCTGAGGGGATGACCGACGGCATGGGCCTCCTCCTCGCACTCCTCATGGGCCTGAGCGTCCTGGGCGCCTTCATCGGCATCCGCATGTACCGCGCGGACGCCAAACTCCCCGGCGACCTCGCGCTGGCCCTGGAGGTGGGCGCCACCCGCACCGGCGCCGCCAACTCCCTCATCGACCGCATGGGCATGCGCTACGCGCCCGCCGTGCTCCGCCTGATGGGCCCCAAGCAGGTCGCCAGGTACCGCCGCAAGATCGACCTCGCGGGCAACCCCGGCGGCCTCACCATCGACCGCTACGCGGCCCGCCGGGCGGTGTACGGCGCACTCGGCGGCGTGGGCTTCCTGGTCTTCCTCCTTCGCGGCCAGTGGTTCGTCGCCCTGCTCCTCCTCGCCTTCGGCGCGTTCTGGACGGAGGTCGGCATCTGGTCGGCGATCCGCATCCGCAAGGACGTCATCGAGCGGACTCTGCCCGACTTCCTCGACGTGCTCGCCGTCGTGGTCAGCGCGGGCCTCGGCTTCCGCCAGGCCCTGGACCGAGTGGCCTCCCGGTACGAGGGTCCCTGGGCGGACGAACTGCGCATCACCCTGCGCCAGATGGACCTGGGCATGAGCCGCCGCGAGGCCTTCAGGGAACTCCGCCGCCGCAACGACTCCGAGCAGGTCGCCATGTTCGTGACGGCACTCCAGCAGGGCGAGGAACTCGGCGCCCCCATCGTCGACACCCTGGTCGCCCTCGCCAAGGACATGCGCCGCACGGACGCCCAGAACGCCCGCCGCAAGGCCGCCCGCGCGGTACCCCGGGCCACCCTGATGATCACCACCTTCATGGTCCCGGCCACCATGCTCCTCCTCGCCTCCGGCCTGATCCTCGGCTCCGGCGTGGACTTCAGCTCGATCACCGGGAAATAGAGGGGGTGGGGGCGATGGCGATGGCGACGACGAGGTGGCGAGTGGGACCGGTCCGACGCCGGCGAGCAGCCGACAGCGACGAACACCCACCGCAGCCCCCCGCCCCCGAGAAGCTCCAACTCCGCGCCCTGCAAGCCATGTGCCGCCAGGTGTTCGGCTTCCGCCTGGCCATGATCGCCCTGGCCGCCCCCGCCGCCCTGGTCAACGCCGCCCCCGGCATCGGCGTCCGCCTGGTGGGCGCGGCGGTGGTCGTCACCTTCATGGCGTCGTACGTCCTGTTCAGGGACTGGGAACGCTTCGGCCCCCTGCTGCTCCGCCACCCCACCCTCCTGGCAGCGGACACCCTCATGGGCTCCCTGCTCCTGATCTCGGCCGGCCCGGACACGACCCTCGCGTACGTCAGCGTCTGCACCCCCCTCCTCGCCGGCCTGGTCTACAGCTGGCGGGGAGCCGCCTGCTTCGCCTCCCTCCAGTCCCTGATCCTGCTCCTGGTCCACGCCACGCTGAAGGGTCGACAGCAGGCCGACCTGGCCGAGTCCTTCCTCTTCCCCGGCCTCTGCGTCATCACGGGCGCCGTGGGCTCGACCCTCCGCAACCTGATGCTCCGCTTCGGCACGGCCACCCAGGCCCTGACGACGATCCAGGCCCGCCTGGCGGTCACGGAGGCGGTGAACGCCGAACGCGCCCGCCTCGCCCGCGAGATGCACGACTCGGTGACCAAGACCCTCTACGGCGTGGCCCTGGCCGCGGACGGCCTGGCGGCCTCGGCGTCCGCCGACCGCAAGGACCCCGCCGTCCTCCGCGAACAGGCGGAACTGGTGGCCCGCTCGGCCCGCCGGGCGGCCGCGGAGGCCAGGGAACTCCTCACGGACCTCCGCCGGGAGGGCGACCCGGCACACGGTACGGATGTCCTGACGGAACTCGCGTCCCGAACCCATGACTTCACCTCCCGCACGAGCATCCCGACGACGTACCGCACCGCGACGGCCCACGAACTTCCCCCGATCCCCGCGGCGGTGGCCCGCCAACTCCTCACGATCGCCGAGGAGGCGATGGAGAACGCCCACCGCCACGGCGCTCCCACCCACGTGGAGGTCACCGTCGACCTCTGTGACGACCTCCTCCGCCTGACCGTCTACGACGACGGCAGCGGCCTCCCGCCCGGCACCACCCTCGACCAGCTCCGCCGCACGGGCCACTTCGGCGTGATCGGCATGGCCGAACGGGCTGAGTCGGTGGGCGCCGGCTTCCGCATCGGCCAAGGCGACCACTCCCAGGGCACGGAGGTCCGCGTGGAACTCCCGCTGGCAGCCCTGACCCCCGTACCACCCGCATGAGAGGAGGCACCCGATGCCACCGAGTCCCGACCCGAACCCGACCCCACCGCTCCGTATCGTGGTGGCCGACGACAACCCGGTGGTCCGGGCGGGCCTGACCGCCCTCCTCTCCGGCCGGGAGGACACCACGGTGGTCGCCGAGGCCGCCAACGGCCACGAGGCCTGCGACGCGGCCCGCCGACACCGCCCCGACGTCGTCCTCCTGGACGTCCGCATGCCCGAACTGGACGGCCTCGCCGCCCTGCCCCACCTCGTCCCGCTGGCCCCGGTCATCATGCTCACCTACAGCCACGAGTCGGAGACGATCCGGGAGGCGGTACGGCTGGGGGCGAGCGGCTATCTGGTCCACGGCGAGTTCACCGTGGAGGAACTGGTCACGGCGGTACGGGACATCAGGACGGGGCGGGAGCACTTCACGGCGACTGCGGCGGGGGTGCTAGCCGCTCGGCGCTTGCCTCTACGGCACGCGACTGCACACGTTGCTGCGCAACTAGCCGCTATCCCAAGTCAAATCACTCCCCAAAACCTTTCGCAAGTGCAATCATATGTGGGACAGTCAACTAGGTCGCGGTTCCGGCTGAGCACGAGGGAGGCGGAGATCATGGACCTCATCGCAACCGGCATGAACAACCAGCAGATCGCCGCCGCCTGCTTCATCAGCGAGAAGACCGTCAAGAACCACATCAACCGAATCTTCGCCAAACTCCACAGCACGAGCCGCTCCCAGGCGGCCGCGAAGTGGCTGGGGGTGGCCTGAGAGATGATTAGGGATTGGGCCCTGGGGCCCTGTGACAGACGTGGCGTTCAGCCGTACGGTGCCCGGGTCGGTAGCGGACCCGGAGGGGAACACCATGAGCGACCTGATGCTGAAGACGGCCGTGGCGACCAAGGTTCGCGTCAACGGCTGGAAGAACACGACCGCGGAGGCCATGCGGCGCCGGGCGGGCGACGGGGGGCAGACGGCGGTCGAGTACCTGGGGATCATCGCTGTGGTGGTGGCGATCGTGTTGGCGATCACGGGCACGGACATCGGCAAGGCGATCCTCGACAAGATCAAGGCGAAGATCCTCGAAATCACCTGACGCGTTCATACAAGTACGGCGATACAGGGCAGGCCTTCCCCATCTACATCACGGTGGTGGCGGGTCTGCTCTTTCTCGCGTTCGCCTACCTTGCGGTGGGACAAGCGGCGGTGAACCGGAATGGCGCCCAGACGGCCGCGGACGCGGCGGCTCTGGCGGCGGCCCAGAACGCGCGGGACCAGTTTGCGGCCAAGTGGGTGGAGGACGTGCTCGACCCGACCAAGTGGCAACGGGACCTGCATGGGGAGGTGGAGATCGATCCTACTCTCCCACGCTTGCGGGCCGACCAGCTCGCCGGGCACAACGACGCTGCTGTAACCCTTTACGGCGCTCCCGACCCGTTGACCTATGAGGTCGATGCCAAGACGAACAAGCGTGTTGGAGACTCCGTCGTTCCTGGCACGGCGAACTTGCAGTCAACAGCACACGCGAAGGCCGTGATAGAGCCCCTGTGCAAGCCGCCAGATGATGAGGCTCAGAGCGATGCACCGACACTGCTGACCTGCAAGGACGGGCAGACCTGGAAGCCGGACCCTGACGATCTCACGAGTTTGCCAAAGCCCGAGGATCTCTTCGACGTCCACCTGGCCGCCTAACATGCGAACGACGATTAAGAAGGAAGCAGAGCGATGAGCGTTCGGTTGACTGCGAGGACTCGCAGGGGCGTGGTCGCATTGACCGTTGCGGCCGGGCTGGCTATCGGTGTTGCAGGCTGCGGTGGCGGTGGCAGTGAGGACAAGAAGCCGCAGGCGTCCGCCTCCGCCTCCAAGCATGGCGGATCTAAGCCCAGTGCTCAGGAGGGTCAGTCGGAAGATCCGTTGGCCGAGCTTCGTGGGCCTGACGGTCTGACGCTCAAGCTCACGTCGGCTGAGCGCGACGCCGGCGGCTTCGTCACGGTCAACGCACAACTCAAGAACGACGGCAACAAGGACGCGGTGCTTTCGTCGCAGCTCACCGGCAACGAGACCGAAATCATGAAGAACGGTCAATCCTTCGGCGGAGCCACGCTCGTGGACTCCAAAGGCAGGAAGCGCTATTACGTGCTCCGGGACACAGATGGACGTCCCCTCACCACAGCTGGTGTTCAGTCGGTCAAGGCAGGTGACACGGTCCCCATCTTCATGCAATTCCCGGCGCCTCCAACCAGCACAACCGAGGTCACCTTCCAACTGCCGACGTTCTCCTCTGCCACCATCCAGATCTCCGGGTGAGGCCCCCGTGACCACAACCCGCCACCGCCTCCCCGTCGCCGTATCCACGGCCGCCCTCCTCCTGCTCGGCACCACGACCGCGCAGGCCGACGACGCCGACCCCAGCGTCCCCCCAGGCACCGAACCCTCCGCCTCCGCCCCCGTGAAGATCGACCCCACCGACCCGGATCTCAAGCTCCCCGAGGGTGCCACCCTCGCCGATCCCAAGGTGCTGGACATCAAGTCGGTCGTCGAGGACCAGAGCGGAGACGAACGCCGTGAGGACACCAACGCGGACGTGAAGTTCGCCCTACAGGCGGAGGTGCTGTTCAGCAAGGACAGCGCCAAGCTGAGCGGCGAGTCGAAGGCCCGTATCGACGCGATCGCGGAGGAGATCAAGAAGCAGAACGCGACGCAGGTCAGGGTCTTCGGCTTCACGGACAACCTGGGTTCGTCGGCCCACGGCGATGTCCTGTCCCGGCAACGCGCCAACGCCGTCCAGGCGGTCCTGGACCAGGACCTGAACGACTCGAACATCACCTTCGAGGTGCGGGGCTACGGCGAGCAGTACCCCATCGCGGACAACTCGACGGAGGAGGGCCGCAGAAAGAACCGCCGGGTCGAGGTCACGTTCCCGCGCACGGGGAGCTGACCGGGCGATCGCCTACAGCAGGTGGTCGGCCTTGCCGGCCTTGATCTCCAGGATGAGGGCGCGGAGTGCTTCGTGGGTGTCGGTGACGTAGCGCTCCTCCTGGCCGGCGACGGCGATGTAGGCGTTGCCTTGGGCGTCGGTGCCCATGCGGAAGCAGTTGTTTCCCTCGCCGCAGAAGGGGTCGTCCCAGGTGATGTCGGTCATGCTGGCTCCCTCTTGACTCTTGGGCGGTAACCCGGACGGGACTACAGCAGGTGGTCGGCCTTGCCGGCCTTGATTTCGAGGATGAGGGTGCGGAGTGCTTCGTGGGTGTCGGTGACGTAGCGCTCCTCCTGGCCGGCGACGGCGATGTAGGCGTTGCCTTGGGTGTCGGTGCCCATGCGGAAGCAGTTGTTGCCTTCGGCGCAGTAAGGGTCTTCCCAGGTGATCTCGGCCATGGTGGCCGCCTCCTCAGAGTTCGCGGATGATGGCGTGGATGAAGTCACGTGAGGCTTGCGGGTCGAGAGACCTGGTGTTCCACCAGTCCATGTGAGCACGGTACTTGGCGAGTTGGGCGTCGGCATGGGTGAACTCTCCCCCATGGGCTGAATCCAGTTGGACGGTGTCCAGTTGGGGCACTACTCCGCTCGCGTAGAGCACAGCGTGGCCCGCTCCTGGGAAGGCACCCGCCTCAACAGGCAGAACACGTACGTCGACGTTCACGTGATCGGACATTTCGCACACGTGCTGGAGTTGTTCACGGGTCGTTCGCAGCCCTCCGAACTGCATGCGCAGCGCCCACTCGTGGACGTAGGCGACGTATTCGACCGGCGTCGAGCGCTCCAGCACCTGCTGCCGCTGAAGGCGGTGCGCCACCCGCATTTCGAGCTCGGACTTGGGCAATGGTGGTAGGGCGGAGGCGAAGACGGCGCGGGCGTACCCGCTCAGCTGTAGCAGGCCGGGCACGTGCACGGTCTGGAGAGTTTGTAGCCGCGTGGCGAACCATTCCAGCTCGGCGACGTCCAGCAAGCCTTGGGGCAAGGTGCCTCGGTATTGCTCCCACCAGTGCCGTTCGTGGGAGTCCGCCAGTGCGACCAGGCCCTCGATGTAGGCCTGGTCCCCGCAGTCGTAGTTGCTGGCGAGTATCCGGATGCGTTCGGGTGAGCTGGCTCGGATCCCGGCCTCCATGTTGGACACCTTCGTGCGGTCCAAACCGAGCAGGCCAGCGGCGTACTCGGTGGTCCTGCCCGCGGCGAGCCGCATCTTCCGCAGCTCGGCGCCCAGACGCCGCTGACGCTCAGTCGGTGTGGGCCGTGTCGGCATCGGCACCTTCCTTCCCGATCGATCGAGTTCAGTCTGCCTGCGTGCGGAGCAGCGGCCAACACGATAGTGGCAATAATCCCGAATGAGTGGCACGTGTGCCACGTCGATCTCTACAGTCGGTGACAGGTTGAATACGGCCCGGCGCCCCCGGAAGCGCATCGCGCGAGCCTGCCCGAAAACCTCCTCCCCTGGGAGAGGTGGGCCCGCGCCAGGGAGACAGGCCACCGATCGAGGCGTCAATCCAAGTCGACGACAAAGGAGTCGTGCCATGCCCGCATACGTGACGACCTGCCTCCCCCCGCCCTCCACGGACCGACCCCCGACGCCCCCCACCCCCGAAACCCTCGCCTACAGCCTCACCCTCCCGGCCGCCCCGCAGACCCCCGCGATCGCCAGGACGGCGGTACGGACGATCCTCCAGGTGCACGACCTAGGCGACCTGACGGACCCCGCCGTACAAGTGGTGAGCGAACTGACCGCGTGCGCCTGCCGATTCACACCGTCCGCCGAAATCTACGTATCCGTGCGCTACCGCGACGCCGCCCTCCGCGTGATCCTCTATGACGGCCATCCCCGCCACACGCACCCCCGCCTCGCCGCCGCCTGCGACACCCGCCGTCGAGCGGCACTGCGGGTGCTCGCCTGCGTGGTCAGGGCCTGCGAGGGCGACTGGGGCTTCGGCGAGGCACGCGAACCGGGCGGCGGCACGCGTATGTGGGCGGTTCTGCCCCGAACGACAGCGCGCGCCTACCTGAGGAGCTGACCCTCGACCACCACAGCCACCCGCACCCCCGCCCGCCCCCCACCCCTCCATCGCCCCCGCCTCCGCCTCCAGTACGTGCCGAGTGTGGAGCCGGGGGGAGGTCCAGGTGGCCGGGGCGGTCGAGCTTGGTGACGCACATCCCCGTCTTCCAGCAGCCGTCGAGGTGCGGCTCACCCGATGCGGTGAAGGCTAGCGGTGTCCCCTCCGGGAAGATAAGCTGGAGCTTAAGTTCTCCCTATGTGGGAGATCGCGTTGCTGGAGCCTGTGGAGACCTGGTTTCTCAAACTGTGCGAAGACGATCCGGAGAGCGCCAACCGCATCACAGACGCGTTGGATTTCCTGGCGCAGGAAGGGCCGAACCTCGGGCGGCCGATGGTCGACCGGATCCACGGCAGCCGATTGCACAACCTCAAGGAGCTGCGTCCAGGTTCGAGCGGGCACGCGGAGATACGCATGCTTTTTGTAATCGACCCTGAGCGCGAGGCGATCATTCTCGTGGCGGGTGACAAGTCCGGCCGTTGGTCCGACTGGTACCGCGACAGCATCCCCGTCGCCGAACTGAGATACGCAGACTTCCTGGCAGAGCGTGAACGCGGAGGTGCGCAGTGAAGGGACGTTCGTGGTCCGAGGTCCGCGCGGAGGCGTTGTCGCGCCATCCGGAGTTGGCCACGGCTGAGGCCGAGGAGCAGCGCACTGCCATCCGGGAAGAGAGCAAGGCCCGCATCCGGGGGCATGAATTGGCCGAGCTGCGCCGGAAGGCAGGGCTGACGCAGCGGGACATGGCGGCCAAACTCAAGGTCAGTCAGGCGCGCGTCTCGCAGATCGAGCACGGTCAGATCGACAGTCTGGAAATGCTGCGCGCCTATGCGGCCGTGCTGGGTGGGCGGATCACGGTGCGTCTGGAGTGGGACGAGTCCTCGGTGCAGGTGGCCTGACACCTCATCGCCCCGTGAACTCCACCTGCGGATTCACAGTCCGGGCCTGTCCCATGCCAGTCGCCGACAGGTCAGTCACCCTCGACTTCGACAACCATCCGCACCCCCACCCGCACCCCCCACCCCTCCATCGCCCCCGCCTCCGCCTCCAGCACATGCCGGGCACGGAGCCGGGGCAGGCCCAGGCGGCCGGGGGGCATGGTGCGTACGGCGATGACGTGGAGCCGGCGGTCGAGGTAGGCGACGTCGATGGGCATGCGCATGCGGAAGGTGTGTACGCCGCTGGCCGGTGACAGCAGGATCGCCCCGTCCAGGGAGTCCCGGCCCAGGAGGCCCTTCGTGCGGGCGCGGTATGAGGTCGCGATCTCCAGGGGGATGCCGGGGGAGGCCGAGCCGCCGTCGCCCTCGCCGTCGCCGAGGACCGTGAGCGTGCCCCGTCCGTCCCGCCACCGTGCCATGCAAGTGACCGTACCCGGAAACCAGTTGTGAGCCACGGCCTCGGCGGATACGAAGGTGGCATGACTGCACTCGGTGTCGTATTCCGTCCCCAACTGCCCCCGGAACGCCTTCGTGACGTGGCGCGGCTCGTGGACAGCTCAGGGCTCGAGGAACTCTGGCTGTGGGAGGACTGCTTCCGGGAGGGCGGGATCTCCACGGCCGCCGCCGCGCTCGCGTGGACCGAGCGGGTGCGGGTCGGGGTCGGGCTGCTGCCCGTGCCGCTGCGGAACGTGGCCATCACCGCGATGGAGGCGGCCGCGCTGCACCGGATGTTCCCGGGGCGGGCGATCCTCGGCGTCGGCCACGGCGTGCAGGACTGGATGGGCCAGGTCGGCGCCCGGGCCGAGTCCCCGCTGACCTTGCTGAGGGAGCATCTCCATGCGCTGCGGGCCCTGTTGAAGGGGGAGCGGCTCACCGTCGACGGCCGGTACGTGAAGCTCGACGACGTCGCCCTCGACTGGCCGCCGGACGGGGCCGTCGAGGTCCTCGCCGGTGCCACCGGGCCCCGTACGCTGCGGCTGTCCGGCGAGGCCGCCGACGGCACGATCCTCACCGCCGCCACACCGCCGGACGGCGTACGCCGGGCACGCCGGCTCATCGAGGAGGGGCGGGAGAAGGCGGGGCGGGCCGGGCCGCACAAGGTTGTTGTCTATCTCCTCACGGCGACCGGGCCCGACGCCGCCGACCGTCTCCGGGCCGAACTCGTCGCCGAGGGGCTGGAATCCGTCCCGGAGCTGGGGGTCGCCGGAGACGCGACGGCCGTCGCCGACGCCGTACGCCTGCTCGCGGACGCGGGAGCCGACACGGTGATCCTCCAGCCGACGGGAGACGAGCCCGATCCCGAGGGATTCGTACGGTTCACCGCCGAGGAGGTCCGGCCCCTCCTGTCCTAGTCCCCTAGGGCTGGTAGCCGCCGAGTAGCAAATCGGGTTGTTCGGGCATGACGGGATGGATCGCCGTGGCGTTCATCTCCCATCTCCCCGGAGTTTCCACATCGTTATCCCTGGCGACTCGTATGCGCATCGCGGCTCACGTAAGTTCAGACCAAGGTAATTCGCGCAAGCAAAGTCGCGCGGGCGGTACCGCGCAGTGGAGGGGGCTGCGCGGTGCCGTGATCCGGTCGGCGGGTGCGTCAAGCGGGCGTTCGCGACCGGGTCGCCCATCGGAGGGACGCGGGGTTCGGCCGGTCGGGTGGCGGCCGAGGGGGTGCAGATCCTCTTGATCTCTCCACATACGGCCTGTTTGCCTGGGAATCTGCTGCGTTTCAGCCAGACGAACCCCTTGAATGAAGCATTCCGTACGCACCACCGCGTCGCCGGACGACTCCGGAGAGTAGTTGTCCGGCGCCGATGCACGCATTCGCCCTTACGAAGGGTTATGGTGGAAACCCCCCCTCGGGCCGGTCCGTCTCCCCCCCACGGACCGGCCCGTTTTTTTCGGCCCCGCGCGTTCCGCAGGGGCCGGCACCCAGCCGACCGCCTCGGGCCCGGAATCCCCCGCCAAAGCCCCGCAGGAGTAGGCTTCGCCCGCGGGGACCGCCACACCGGAGGGGCTGACAATCACGTGAACCTGCGCGACAGGCTGCGCGGCCTGCTGGTCAGGCTGTACGCACGCCGGGTGGAAGGCCACCTGGACCACGCTCAGGTGCCCAAGCACATCGGCGTCATCATGGACGGCAACCGCCGGTGGGCGAAGGCCGCCGGCTCCAGCACCGTCCACGGACACCGGGCCGGTGCCGAGAAGATCGAGGAGTTCCTCGGCTGGTGCACCGAGACGGACGTCGAGGTCGTCACCCTCTGGCTGCTGTCCACGGACAACCTCGACCGGCCCAAGGACGAGCTCGTCCCGCTCCTCGGCATCATCGAGGACGTCGTGCGCACCCTCGCCTCCGACGGCCGCTGGCGGGTGCACCACGTCGGCACGCCCGACATCCTGCCGTCCCAGATGCAGACGGCGCTGAAGGAGGCCGAGGAGGCCACCGCGCACGTCGGCGACGGGATAACGGTCAACGTCGCCATCGGCTACGGCGGCCGCCAGGAGATCGCCGACGCGGTCCGCTCGATGCTCCACGACGCCCACGGCAAGGGGGTCTCCATGGCGGACCTCGCCGAGTCCGTCGACGTCGACATGATCGGCCGTCACCTCTACACCCGCGCCCAGCCCGACCCCGACCTGGTGATCCGCACCAGCGGCGAACAGCGGCTGTCCGGATTCATGCTGTGGCAGACGGCCCACTCGGAGTACTACTTCTGTGAGGTCTTCTGGCCGGCCTTCCGCAAGGTCGACTTCCTGCGCGCCCTGCGCGACTACGCCGCACGTCACCGGCGTTACGGCGGCTGATCGGCGGGTACCCGCTCCCAGGACGTACCCCTGGGGGAAAGAGCCGCGTATACCCCATTTCGGGCGGGTGTAACAAGGAGTTCATCGGCGCGCCGTCTCATGCATTTGCATGGCGCCGCTTGTTCGAGGGCATAAGCCAAGCAGGTCGACACCCGAACCACGGGCGTCGCATCTCAGTGGACGGCACGGGGCCGTCCGCCCGGGAGGCCCTTTGCACCAGCCCGACCGTGCGGTCTCTGCACGGAAGCAGCCGCGGAGGACCGGTTCTCGGCCCGCCGCGCGCGGGGCCGACCACCGGCCCGACTGGTTTCCGCCCACCCGGCCCAGTCTCCTTCTCGTCGCTCCCCGACCTCATCCGAGGGGGTACGTCCTTCCGTGGTGACCAGCACAAAGCGCCACAAGCCCGACCGGCGCACCTATGTTCTCGACACCAGCGTCCTGCTGGCCGACCCGAACGCCCTGACCCGCTTCGAGGAGCACGAGGTAGTGCTCCCCATCGTCGTGGTGACGGAACTGGAGGCCAAGCGGCACCATCCCGAACTCGGCTACTTCGCCCGGCAGGCCCTGCGCCTGCTCGACGACTACCGGGTGAAGCATGGTCGCCTCGACGCCCCCATCCCGATCGGGGAACTCGGCGGAACCGTCCGTGTCGAGCTCAACCACTCGGACCCCAGTGTGCTGCCCAGCGGCTACCGCCTGGGGGACAACGACTCCCGCATCCTCGCGGTCGCTCGCAACCTGCAGGCCGAGGGGTACGACGTCACCGTCGTGTCGAAGGACCTGCCGCTCAGGATCAAGGCGTCGTCCGTGGGTCTCCTCGCCGAGGAGTACCGGGCCGAACTCGCCATCACGGACTCCTCCGGCTGGACCGGGATGTCCGAACTGACCCTGCCCGCCGAACAGGTGGACGTCCTCTTCGAGGAAGGCCACGTGTATGTGCCGGAGGCCTCCGACCTCCCGGTGCACACCGGCCTGATGATCCAGTCGGAGCGCGGCAAGGCGCTCGGCAGGGTCACCGCCGAGGGGAACATCCGGCTGGTGCGCGGCGACCGGGAGGTGTTCGGCATCAAGGGCCGCAGCGCCGAACAGCGGATCGCGCTCGACCTGCTCCTCGACCCGGACGTCGGCATCGTCTCGATGGGCGGCCGGGCCGGCACCGGCAAGTCGGCGCTGGCGCTGTGCGCGGGCCTGGAGGCGGTCCTGGAGCGCCGACAGCACCAGAAGGTGATGGTCTTCCGTCCGCTGTACGCGGTCGGCGGGCAGGAGCTCGGCTATCTGCCGGGCTCCGAGGCGGAGAAGATGAGCCCCTGGGCCCAGGCGGTCTTCGACACCCTCTCCGCGGTCACCAGTCGCGAGGTTATCGAGGAGGTCACCGCGCGCGGGATGCTGGAGGTCCTGCCGCTCACCCACATCCGTGGCCGTTCACTCCACGACGCGTTCGTGATCGTGGACGAGGCGCAGTCGCTGGAACGGAATGTTCTGCTGACCGTTCTGTCCCGGATCGGCGCCAACTCGCGGGTCGTTCTGACCCATGACGTGGCGCAAAGGGACAATTTGCGAGTCGGTCGCTACGACGGTGTGGTCGCGGTGGTGGAGAAACTGAAGGGGCATCCGCTCTTCGCACATGTCACGCTGACGCGGTCCGAGAGGTCCCAGATCGCCGCACTTGTGACCGAAATGCTCGAGGACGGTCACATCTGACCCGGGTGACCAATTAGGGCGGTTCGGCAGTCAGTTGGCGCCGTCCGGCAAAAGGCGTAGAGCCTAGCCGGGCGGCGCCGTCGTGTGTGGGGGTTTCGCGAAATCCCCAGGGCCAAACCGGATGTGAGCTTTCACACGCAACTCGGAATTGCCACCCGCCGTCCGGTTACGGCAGAGTCTCACTCCTGTCAGGCCCCGCATACGACACACCTGTACCCCCAGCGGTACGGAACCACTTGAGCACAGCCTTCAACTCCATAACGAAGGTCGTATGCCGCCCGAGCACCACACGGCTCTCCTCCGGGAGTCGCCCTCCGGGCCCGCGCCTCCCGTGACCCCGCAGTTGGGAGGCCAGCGTCAAGGGCACGATTGCGTCCGCCAGGGTCACCGAAGCGGACGATGCTGGAAGGAAACCGTGTGAGCCGGATTTCGGTCCGGGGATTCGCAGTGGCCTCGGCCACCGCGGTCACCGCCGTGGGAAGCGTCGTCGGAGTTGCCTCGGGCAGCGTCGCGCAGAACAACGACGCCGAGCCGACGGCTGCCGACACCACGCTCCTCGCGGACATCCCCGCGGGACAGCAGGCCCAGGTGCAGACCGCGTCCCTGACGCAGCAGGCGGACACCGCGGCCATCGCCGCGGACACGAGCGCCAAGAAGGACGCGGAGGAAGCCGCCCGCAAGGCGGCCGCCGACACCGCGATCCAGAAGAAGGCCGACGCCGAGAAGGCCGCCCAGGCCGCGAAGGACCGCGCCAAGGCGAAGGAAGCGGCCAGCCGCGACGCCGTCCGTACCGAGTCCGCCAGCGGTGGCAGCAGCAGCTTCCCCGTGCAGAGCTCCTACACCGTCGCGCAGGTCCAGGCGATGGCGCGTCAGATCGTGGGAGCCGGGCAGTTCCAGTGCTTCAGCAACATCGTGGACCACGAGTCCACCTGGAACTACAAGGCGGTCAACCCTTCCTCCGGCGCCTACGGTCTCGTGCAGGCCCTGCCCGGCTCGAAGATGGCCTCCGAGGGCGCCGACTGGCAGACCAACCCGGCCACGCAGATCAAGTGGGGCCTGAAGTACATGAACGTGCGCTACGGCAGTCCCTGTGACGCCTGGTCGTACTGGCAGGCCAACGGCAACTACTGACCGTCCGGCCGCCGCTCTCAACCTCGCACAGCCCCTCCCCGTCCTACGGGGAGGGGCTGTTGCCCTGTACGGTCGGACCGGAACGACTCCAGGGGGGGGAGTGGTGGAAAGCACCCGGGGACACGAGGAACACGAGGGACACGGGGGGCCTGGGGGAAAAGGACGGATCATGTCACGAGTGCCAGGACTGCTCGGCAAGCTCGGCGCCGGTCTCACCGAGATGAGCGAGCGCCTGGACGAGCGCCGTGCCGAGGTGGAGCGCGAGACCGGCCCGGAGTCCCCGGACACCCCGCCTGAGCCCGCCGCCTCCAGTCCCGTCGCCTCCAGTCCCGTCGCCGACGAGATCCCCGCATCCCCCGCACCGCCCGCCCGCAGGGCCGCACCCTCGGCCGGCCCCCGCCCCGACCCCACCGAGGCCGTGCCCTGGGGGGTGCGGGTGGCGGCCGAAGCCGGGTGGCGGCTGCTGGTCCTCGCCGGAACCCTCTGGGTCCTGATGCGGGTCATCAGCGCGATCCAGCTGGTGGTGTTCGCCTTCGTCATCGCCCTGCTGGTGACCGCGCTGCTGCAGCCGACGGTCGCCCGGCTCACCCGCCGCGGAGTGCCGCGCGGGCCGGCCACCGCGCTCACCGCCATCAGCGGGTTCGTCGTCATAGGGCTGATGGGCTGGTTCGTGACCTGGCAGGTCATCGAGAACATCGACACGCTCTCCAATCAGATCCAGTCCGGTATCGACGACCTGCGCGACTGGCTGCTGAAGAGCCCGTTCCACGTCACGGACAAGCAGATCAACCAGATCGCGAAGAACCTCCGCGAGGCGATCGGCGCCAACGCCGACCAGATCACGTCCGCGGGCCTGGAGGGCGTCCAGGTCATCATCGAGGCCCTCACCGGCATCCTGCTGGTGTTCTTCTCGACCCTGTTCCTCCTCTACGACGGCAAGCGCATCTGGGAGTGGTTCCTGAAGCTGGTGCCCGCCGCGGCCCGCCCCGGCGTGGCCGGCGCCGGTCCGCGCGCCTGGCGCACCCTGACCGCCTATGTGCGCGGCACGGTCCTGGTCGCCCTGATCGACGCGGTCTTCATCGGCATCGGCATCTACTTCCTCAACGTGCCGATGGCCGTCCCGCTGGCCGTCTTCATCTTCCTGTTCTCGTTCATCCCGCTCGTCGGCGCCGTCGCCTCCGGCGCGCTCGCGGTGGTGGTGGCGCTGGTGACCCAGGGCGTCTTCACGGCCGTCATGACCCTGGCGGTCGTGCTCGCGGTCCAGCAGATCGAGGGCCACATCCTGCAGCCGTTCATCCTCGGCCGCGCGGTCCGCGTCCACCCGCTGGCCGTCGTCCTCACGGTCGCGGCCGGCGGCATGGTGGCCGGCATCGGCGGCGCGGTGGTGGCCGTACCGCTGGTGGCGGTGACGAACACGGTGGTGGGGTATCTGCGCGCGTACTCGGCGGAAGCGGCCGCGAACCAGAGCGAGCCGTCAGCCGTAGAGGGCGGCCATGGAGGCGAGTAGCAGCACGGCCGAGGCCGCGACAGCAGGAATCCGGTAACGGCTCCACGCGGCGAGGGCGAACGAGCACGACCAGGCCCCGCCCATGAGGGCGACGGCCCACCAGCCGGCCGTCGCGTGTGCGGCCGCGAGGGGGATCGGCGCGAGCACGAGCGTCGGCGGGATGACGGCGAGCCGTGGCCGGACGCCCAGCCTCTTGTACACGACGAGCAGCACGATCAGGGACGCCGTGAACAGGAGCGGGACGGCTGTCAGACCCCATCCGGTGAAGCAGAGGCTGTCGGTTGTCCGGCAGATCCGGTCGCTGCGCTGCTCGGCCCATGACAGGTAGGCAGCGGAACCGGCGGCCAGAACCGCTCCTGTGACGGCGGCTCCCAGCACCCGCGGCAGGACAGGTTGTGGTTCCGCGGGCTGTGGTTCCGTGCTGGGGGTGCTCATGTCCTGCAGCCTTCCGTATCCGACGGCCGGGGGCCTGAGTAGGGATACTCAGGCCGCCCTGCACATCAGGCGTGAGCCGCGGTGCCGTGGATTGGCCCCCGCGGTCGGTGACCGGGCCGTAGCGCACGCACGACGGCCCCCGCCCATCGCATGGGCAGGGGCCGTGATGTTCCGGAGCGGTTCTACTCGGCCGCCTCGGCCAGCACCGCCTCCGCGTCGAGGGTCACGCCGACGGCCTGGACCACGGACGCGATCTTGAAGGCCTCCTGGATGACCTCGCGGTCGATGCCGGCCTTGCGGAGCACCTGCTCGTGCGAGTCGAGGCACATGCCGCAGCCGTTGATGGCGGAGACCGCGAAGGACCACAGCTCGAAGTCGACCTTGTCGACGCCGGGGTTGCCGATGACGTTCATCCGCAGACCCGCCCGCAGGGTGCCGTACTCGTGGTCCGACAGCAGGTGACGGGTGCGGTAGAAGACGTTGTTCATCGCCATGACGGCGGCGGCCGACTTCGCGGCCGTGTACGCCTCCGGCGTCAGGTTCGCCTTCGCCTCGGGCTCCAGCTCGCGCAGCACGATCGGGGAGCGGGAGGCGATCGCCGTCGCCAGCACCGTGCCCCACAGCTGCTGCGCCGGCAGCTCGGAGTTGCCGATGACCGAGCCCAGGTTGAGCTTCAGGTCCTTGGCGTAGTCCGGTACCCGGGACTTGAGGGAGTCGAGCGACATCTCAGATCACTCCCCGGCCAGCAGCTTGACCGGGTCGAGCGTCTCGTCGCCCTTGCTCCAGTTGCACGGGCAGAGCTCGTCCGTCTGCAGCGCGTCCAGGACCCGCAGGACCTCCTTGGGGTTACGGCCGACCGAGCCCGCCGTGACCATGGAGAACTGGATCTCGTTGTTCTGGTCGACGATGAAGACGGCGCGCTTGGCGAAGCCGTCCTCGCCCTCGATGCCGAGGTCCCGCATCAGCTCGTGCTTGGAGTCGGCCAGCATCGGGAACGGCAGGTCGCGCAGGTCGTCGTGGTCCTTGCGCCAGGCGTGGTGGACGAACTCGGAGTCACCGGAGAAGCCGAGGATCTGGGCGTCACGGTCGGCGAACTCGTCGTTCAGCTTGCCGAAGGCCGCGATCTCGGTCGGGCACACGAAGGTGAAGTCCTTGGGCCACGCAAAGATGATCTTCCACTTGCCCTCGTAGGTCTTGTGGTTGATCGTGTCGAACTCCGCGCCCTTCTCCAGCGAGACGCAGGCGGTCAGTTCGAACTCGGGGAACTTGTCACCGACAGTGAGCACACGCTCTCCTTGCAGCGAAGAAACACCCGGATTGCGGGCGTTTCCCATGGGTTGGACTTCCTCGATGTTGGCACAGGGTGCATTGATCCGGGAAATAGCTACACTCGGTCGGGTTGATCGGAGGTAGCTATCAGTGGGTATCGGTGAGCATCAGTGAGCATGAGTAGCAGCAAACGGCGCCAGCCCAGCCTGTCCCAGCTGCGCGCGTTCGCCGCCGTCGCCGAACACCTGCACTTCCGGGACGCGGCGGCCGCCATCGGCATGAGCCAGCCCGCGCTGTCCGGGGCGGTGTCCTCCCTGGAGGAGACCCTCGGGGTCACGCTCCTCGAGCGTACGACCCGCAAGGTGCTGCTCTCGCCCGCCGGTGAGCGGCTGGCCGTACGGGCGAAGGCGGTACTGGACGAGGTCGGGGCGCTGCTGGAGGAGGCCGAGGCGGTCCGGGCGCCCTTCACGGGCGTGCTGCGGCTGGGAGTCATCCCCACCGTCGCGCCCTACCTGCTGCCCACCGTGCTCAACCTGGTCCACGGCCGCTACCCGCACCTCGACCTCCAGGTGCACGAGGAGCAGACCGCCAGCCTCATCGAGGGGCTGACCAGCGGGCGCCTCGACCTGCTGCTGCTCGCCGTCCCGCTCGGGGTCCCCGGAGTCGTCGAACTCCCCCTATTCGACGAGGACTTCGTGCTCGTCACGCCGCTCGGCCACCGGCTCGGCGGCCGCGAGGGAATCCCGCGCGAGGCCCTGAAGGAGCTCAACCTGCTGCTCCTGGACGAGGGTCACTGCCTGCGCGACCAGGCGCTCGACATCTGCCGGGAGGCCGGACGGGAGGACGCCCCGGTCACCACCACGGCGGCGGGCCTGTCCACCCTGGTCCAGCTCGTCGCCGGCGGACTCGGCTGCACCCTGCTCCCGCGCACCGCCATCGAGGTCGAGACGAGCCGCAGCGACCAGCTCCTCACCGGCTGCTTCGCCGACCCCGCGCCCTGTCGCCGCATCGCCCTCGCCATGCGCGCCGGCGCGGCCCGCGGCGCGGAGTACCAGGAGCTCGCGGCCGCACTGCGCGAGGCGATGCGGCCGCTGCCCGTACGGGTCCTGGGCGGGGACGGCTAGTACCCACTCCGCCGATACGCCCCCCCGTACGTCACTCCGTCAGTACGTCACTCCGTCCGCAGCCCCTCCGGCCGCATCAGCCGCAGCAGCGGCGGCAGGCTGAGCAGGGTCACGGTGAGGACCACCGCCGCGCCCACGCCGGTCATCGACAGGACGCTCGCCCAGTCGACGCGCACCGGTGTGGCCGTCATGCGGAGCAGCACCGCGCCCAGGGTCAGGCCCACCGTGGAGGCGAGGAGCAGGCCCAGGGCGATCGGGACGGCCGTCTGCCACAGCACCGACAGGCTCAGCGTGCGGCGCCGGGTGCCGAAGGCGACCAGGGCGGACAGCAGCTTCCTGCGCTCGCGCAACTGCTCCAGCTGCGACACCAGCAGGCTCGCGCCGATCAGCGCCAGCACACAGGCGGCGCCGACGAGCAGTCCGGTGCGGATGGAAGTGAACTGCTTCGTCTGCTCGTTGGCCGACCACTCCATGGCTTCCGCCATCGGCGAGAGCTCCGCCGCCGTGTTGCGCGCGTACTCCTTCACGTCCGGCACGGACTCGTCCAGCGACAGGTAGACGCTCCCGTACAGCGTCCCCGCCGCCCGCGCGGGCACGGCGCCGGGAGTCATCAGGAAGCCACCGCGCCGCACGTTCGTGGGGTCCTTGACGGACCGGGCCTGCTTGATGCTCGGGGGCACGGTCCAGGAGGCCTCGGCGCCCCGATCGCCGGGGTAGGTCGGGTCGAGGTACAGCTTCCGGCCGGCACGCGCGAGTTTCGGCGTGTCGGTGTCGTTCTCGCCGCCCCGGAGGATGAAGACGTCGCCGTCCCGGCAGGAGGGCAGGGTGGCCACCTCGCGCAGGGCGGCGCAGCCGCCGACGGTGAGCTGGCTGGAGGTCTCCGGATTCTTGCGCGTGGTCGCGAGTTCGCCGGAGGCCAGGGCGGTGGCCTTGAGCACGCCCTTGGTGTTTGAGAACTTCTCGCCCGCCGCGGTCAGTTGCATCCCGCTGGGCACGGACACCTCCATCTGCGCCCGCGACACGTCGTTCTTCGACTGCTTGGTGTAGTCGCTGTCCACCCCGGAGAACAGCATCTGCAGGGCGATCGCCCCGGCCACCGCGACCGCGATGCCGTTGACCAGGCGCGCGGCCGTGCCGCTGCTCATCTGCAGCCGCCGTACGGCGAGTTGCCAGGCGACACCGCCGGAGCCGAGCCGGGCGACGACCGTCTCCACCACCCACGGCAGCAGCGCGGTGACACCGATCAGCAGCAGGAGGACACCACCGGCGACCAGGTACTGGTTGAAGTCCCCGTGGCTGCGGCCCTTCCCGATCATCGGGTAGAGCATCCCGAGCCCGGCCAGCGGCAGCAGCAGCCGCCACCACAGGCGCCGGCGCGCCGGCCGTGCCGTACGGATCACGCCCAGCGGCTCGATGACCACCCCGCGCATCGCGAACAGCGTGACCGCCACGGCCGCCGCCGGGACCGCGACCGCGACCAGCACGGCGAGCAGCGGGGAGGGGTCGAGGTAGCTGGGGAAGACGCTGACGTCCATGAGCTCGACCGAGCCCGCCGCCTGACGGCCGATCAGGAAGAAGACCGTGCCGAGGACCAGGCCGAGCAGCGAGCCCGCGAGGGCCTCGCCCGCCGCGATCCGGCGGGTCATCCGGCTGTCGGAGCCGACCAGCCGCAGCGCCGCCAGCCTGCGGTCGCGCCGCTCGCCGCCGAACCGTACGGCCGCGGCGATGAACACGGCGACCGGCGTCAGCAGCACGATGAAGACCACGAGGGTGAGCAGGACCAGCACCGGGTCCGTCTCGTCCGGCGACGGGTTCGGGTCGCCGTAGTGGTTGATGCGGGCGATCTGGGAGTGATTGATCTTCGCCGCGAGGCCCTTGACGCCGGCGTAGTAGGTGAGTTCCTGCGAGCCGACCAGCCCGGGCTCCCCGATGGTCCCGGCGATCCGGTACGGCAGCCGCTGCCGCAGCAGCTTCCCGCTGTCGGAGGCGAGCAGCGACTTCAGTGCCGGGGAGACCACCATCTCGCCGGTCGCCGGGTACCGCTCCACGCCCGGCGGCAGCGGTGCGTGCGGTCCCTCGGGCTCCACCAGGCGCCCGCGGAGTTCGCTGCTGCGGAACGTGGAGTCGATGTCGGCGATGACGAGGGTGTCGTCCGCCTTGGGCAGCGTCTTCGAGCCGTACGTGTAGTCCAGCCGCGCCTCCTCGCGGTCGTGCCGCGCCGACAGCGCGTTCGGCACCGCCGTGGTCAGCAGCAGCAGCGCCACGCCGAGCCCGACGCCGACGCCGGTCAGCAGCATCCGTACCCAGCCCTCGCGTCCGCCGGCGACGGCGAACCGGACCCCCATGGCCAGATCCCTGGTCCTCCCCCACGCTCGGCTTCGCTCGCGCGGGAGGTGCCCCCTCCTGAGGCTCATATGGCCCGCTCCATGTCCCTGGACTTGCCGTCCCGTACGACGATCTCGCGGTCGGAGTAGGCGGCCACCCGGGCCTCGTGCGTGACGAGCACGACGGCCGCGTTGGTCGACCGGGCCGCTTCCGTCAGCAGCTCCATCACGCGCTCGCCGTTGAGCGAGTCGAGCGCGCCGGTCGGCTCGTCGGCGAACAGCACCCGGGGGCTGGTGACGAGCGACCGTGCCACGGCGACGCGCTGGCCCTGACCGCCGGAGACCTCGCCGGGCCGCTTGCCCTTGAGGCCGTCGACCTCCAGGCGCTCCATCCAGCCGAGCGCGGTCCGCTCGGCCTGCTTGCGGGGCGTGCCGTTCAGCCGCAGCGGCAGGGCGACGTTCTCCACGCAGGTCAGCTCGGGCACCAGTTGGCCGAACTGGAACACGAACCCGAACTCGGTGCGCCTGAGCGCACTGCGCTGGGCGTCGCTCATCGTGGCGAGTTCCCGCCCGTCGTAGGTGATCGAGCCCGAGTCGGGCGGCACGATGCCCGCGAGGCAGTGCAGCAGCGTGGACTTGCCGGACCCGGAGGGGCCCATGATGGCGACGACCTCGCCGGGGTGGATGGAGAACTCGGCGCCGTCCAGCGCGAGGGTGGGCCCGTAGGCCTTGCGGAGGTCCTCTGCGGCGAGCAGGGAACCGGGGGGAGGAGTCATCGGGCAACCGCCTCACGGAGCTTGTCGAGGCGCGCGGCGGTCAGTTCCAGCCAGCGCAGATCGGCCTCGAGATGGAACAGGGCATGGTCACAGATCAACTGGTCCGCCAGATCGCCCTTGCGCTTGCGGTCGGTCAGGATCCGCATGCTGCGCAGGTGCTCGGCGCGCTGGGAGTCGAGGATGTCGGTCGCGTTCCGGTGGGTCAGCAGCGCGAGGACGACCTTGGTGTACAGGACCGACTGGAGGTACGGCTCCGGCTTCTCCGGCGTCGCCAGCCACCGCTGTACGTCGATGACGCCGGCCTCGGTGATCGCGTACCGCTTGCGCTCGGGGCCGCCGCCGGCCTCGATCCCGTCGACCTCGACGAGGCCGTTCTTCAGCAGCCGGGACATCGTCGAGTAGACCTGGCCGTAGTGCAGCGGCCGGTCGTGACCGAATTTCTCGTCGAAGGCCCGCTTCAGGTCGTAACCATGCCGCGGGCCGGACTCCAGGAGCCCCAGAAGGGTGTGACCGATGGACATGTCCAGCACAATACACACGGTGTATACGTTCCATGTATACGTGGAGTGTGTACCCCGTGGCACGCGGTACGCCCATGCAGGTGGGGCCCGTTTGTCACGGTTCTGCTACTGCGACCCGCCCCTGGCGCCCGCCGCAGCCCGGGCCCAGCGGGCCGGCGCCTCGTAGACCGGCGGGACCGGCCGCGGTGGCGCCTGCGTGCGCTGCCTCGTCCGACGCCGGGGCGGGCCTCGAAGGGACGGTTCTGCCACGCGGCGGTGCCGCCGGGCTGTCGTCCCGGCCCAGCGGGCCGGTGCCGCGTACACCGGCGGGCCGGCCGCAGTGGCGCGTGCGTGCGCTGCCGCGCCAGACGCCAGGCGGCCCGAGGGGGCGGTTCTGCCGCGCGGCGGTGCCGCCGGGCTGTCGTCCCGGCCCAGCGGGCCGGTGCCGCGTACACCGGCGGGCCGGCCGCAGTGGCGCGTGCGTGCGCTGCCGCG
>NZ_JBIRWL010000017.1:0-135419 GCF_044387825.1 Streptomyces sp. NPDC020299 | reverse complement strand
GCCAGACGCCAGGCGGCCCGAGGGGGCGGTTCTGCCGCGCGGCGGTGCCGCCGGGCTGTCGTCCGGACCCAGCGGGCCGACGTCTCTCACCCCGGCGGGGGCGGTCGCAGCGGCAGCTGCTCGTGCTGCCGCGTTCGACGCCAGGGCGGGTCCCGAAGGGGCGGTTCTGCCATACGGCGGTGCCGCCGGGCTGCCGTCCCGGCCCAGCGGGCCGGCGCTGTACACCGGCGGGGCCGGCCGCAGCAGAATCTGGTTGCGCTGTCGTGCCCGACGCCGCGGGCGGGACCCGCGTGGGCGGTTCTCGCACACGGCGGTGCCCCGGCGGGCAGCCCCCGGCATCGCGTACACCGGCGGAGTCGACCGTAGTGGCCGGCTACGCGCCCGGTCCGCCCGGTGGGCGGCCGCGGCGGGGGAGGGGGCCGGTTTCCTTGGGGAGGCGGCCGGTCTCGGCCAGGGCCTTGCGGAGGAGGAACTCGATCTGGGCGTTCGCCGATCGCAGTTCGTCCCCGGCCCAGCGGGCCAGTGCCTCGTACACCGACGGGTCCAGCCGCAGCAGCACCTGCTTGCGCTGCTGCGGCCGGCGCTGGGGGGTCGACCCCCCGGAGGGATCTGTCACTGGTAAAGGGTCCCTGTGTTCAGTACGGGCTGCGGCGCGCGGTCACCGCACAGTACGACCATGAGGTTGGACACCATCGCCGCCTTGCGCTCCTCGTCCAGCTCCACGATGTCCTGCTCCGCGATCCGGGCGAGCGCCGCCTCGACCATGCCGACCGCTCCGTCCACGATCTGCCGCCGCGCGGCGACCACCGCGCCGGCCTGCTGCCGCTGGAGCATCGCCGAGGCGATCTCGGGAGCGTACGCGAGATGCGTGAACCGCGACTCGATGATCCGCACACCGGCCGCGTCCACGCGCGCGTGCAGCTCCACCGCGAGCTTCTCGGTGATCTCCTCGGCGTTGCCGCGCAGCGAGAGGCCGTCCTCCTCGTGCGCGTCGTAGGGGTACTCGATGGCGATGTGCCGCACGGCCGTCTCCGTCTGCGTGGCGACGAACTCCGTGTAGTCGTCCACCTCGAAGGTCGCCTGGGCGGTGTCCTGGACCTTCCAGACCACGACCGCGGCGAGTTCGATCGGGTTGCCGTAGGCGTCGTTGACCTTCAGGACGGCGGTCTCGTGGTTGCGCACCCGCGTCGATATCTTCGTGCGCGAGGTGAACGGGTTCACCCAGCGGAGCCCGTCCTCGCGGATCGTCCCCCGGTACCGCCCGAAGAGCTGCACGACCCGCGCCTCGCCCGGCGCCACCGTGTTCAGCCCGCACATCGCGAGGAACGCGGCGATGCCCACCAGGATGCCGCCGACGATCAGCACGGCCTTGCCGCCGGTCGCCGTGACGGCCGTGGCGGCGACGATCATCCCGGCACCGAGCAGCAGCCCGACAAGGCCGAGCAGCAGGGCCAGGCCGCCGCCGATGCTGTGCGCCTGGAACTCCCGTACGCGCGGGGCGGGCATCTCTGGTACGTCGGCTGTGGCGGACGCGTCGTGCGTGGACGTGGTGGACATGGGTGGGCCCCCGTTCTCGTAGGCGCCGGCCTTCAGCGTCTAGCTTCACTCTATCTAAGTGATATCACTTTACCCCTTCCGAGCAACCCTCCAACCTCCCAAACCGTCGGTTCCCTTGGGACGGGGTGCTGATTGTCACGTCCGTAAAAGAGCGGATCGAACCTCCTTTGTCATATAGAGCGGTGTTAGCTTTCTGAGCTGACCTGAGACGGAAGCGGAGTGTAGGTACTCATGGGACGAGCGGAAGAGAGACGAGCGCGACAGCGCGGTGGCCGCCGCGCGGCGCCCAGGCGCCGCCGCTCGGAGCCCACGGCGAACGCCCAGCCCACGGCCGGAACCACCCGGGCCGCGGCGACCGGCAAGCCCGCGAAGGGCCGAATACGCAGGCTGTTCACCTGGAAGAAGATCCTCGGCACGTTCTTCGGGTTCTGCCTGCTCTGCATCGGCGGATTCATCGCGCTGTACCTGGCCGTCGACATCCCAGCGTCGGCCAACAAGCTCGCGCAGGGCGAGAGCAACGTCTACAAGTACAGCGACGGCAAGATCCTGGCCCGCGACGGCGAGATCAACCGGGAGTCCGTGGACCTGTCGAAGGTGCCGAGGAAGGTCCAGTTGACCTTCGTGGCGGCGGAGAACAAGAGCTTCTACCACGACTCCGGCGTCGACCTCCGGGGCACCGCCCGAGGCCTGATCAACACCCTGTCCGGCAAGGGCAAGCAGGGTGGTTCGACGATCACCCAGCAGTACGTCAAGAACTACTACCTCGACCAGGACCAGACCGTCACGCGCAAGCTGAAGGAACTGGTCATCTCGTTGAAGGTGGACCGCGAGGAGCACAAGGACGACATCCTCGCCGGCTACATCAACACCAGCTACTACGGCCGCGGCGCCTACGGCATCCAGGCCGCCGCCCAGGCCTACTACCGCGTCGACGCCCAGAAGCTCAACGTCGCGCAGGGCGCCTACCTCGCCGCGCTGCTCCAGGCACCGAGCCAGTACGACTGGCAGGCCGCCACCCCCACCGGCAAGAAGCTGGTGAAGGCGCGCTGGAACTACGTCCTGAACAACATGGTCGAGGAGCACTGGCTGGACGCGGCCAAGCGCAAGGATCTGCAGTTTCCGATACCCAGGGAACCCAAGGGCGCCCCCGGCATGGGCGGCCAGAAGGGCTATCTGGTCGAGCTCGCCAACCAACAGCTCGAACAGCAACTGATGAAGGAGCAGAACCTCTCCGCGTCCGACGCGGAGGCGAAGGTCGTGCGGCAGGGCTGGACCATCACCCTGAACATCGACGAGAAGAAGCAGGCCCAGCTGGAGAAGTCGGTCAAGGAACAGCTGATCAGCAAGCTCGATCCGAAGAAGCGCAAGGTCGACGACGCCGTCCAGGCCGGGGCCGTCTCGGTCGACCCCAAGACCGGCAAGATCGTCGCGTTGTACGGCGGGGTGGACTACTTCAAACACTTCCGCAGCAACGCGACCCGTCGGGACTACCAGCCCGCCTCGACGTTCAAGCCCGTGATCCTCGCCGCCGCACTCGAGGCGGGCGCGAAGACGCAGAACGGCAAACCGATCACCGCCGACACCGTCTACGACGGCACCAGTGGCCGCCAGGTCGTGGACAACGGCACCAAGGTCGGCTTCGGCCCGCCCAACGAGGACAACCATAGCTACGGCCCGATCACCGTCCAGCGGGCGATGAACCTGTCCGTCAACTCCGTCTTCGCACAGATGGGCGTCGACGTGGGCATGCACAAGGTCATGAGCACGGCGAACACGCTCGGCATGGACACCAAGGGCATGCAGGCGGTGTACGCCCAGACGCTCGGATCCATGGGCGCCAGCCCCCTGGAGATGGCCGGGATCTACGCCACCCTCGACAACCACGGCAACAAGGTGACGCCCTCCATCGTCAAGTCGGCCGAGAAGAAGGACGGCCCGGTCGAGATGCCCAACCCGATCGGCAGCAGCGTGATCAGCCGGACCACGGCCGACACGGTGACCTCGGTACTGACCGGTGTGGTCGACGACGGTACGGCCAAGGACTCCGTGGCGCGCAACCCCTTGCGCGACGGCCAGCAGGTGGCGGGCAAAACGGGTACGTCGGACAAGGACAAGTCCGCCTGGTTCACCGGCTACACACCGGACCTGGTCACCTCCGTGGGCCTGTTCGGCGAGGCCAGGAAGGGCGGCGCCCAGGTCCCGATGTACAACACAGGTGGTGGAGGGCGCGTCAACGGCGGCACCTTCCCGGCGGCTATCTGGGCGGCATACACCTTCGGCGTCACACACAAGGCCAAGTTCGACCTCAACACCACACAGGGCGCGGCGGTCGAGCCGACGGAGAGCTTCTCCTTCTCCCCGCCGCCGAGCGCGAGCACGTCCGCGCCGCCGTCCTCGGCCCCGCCGAGCTCCAACTCCCCGTCGTCCGAGCCGCCGTCGACCCCGGCGACCAGCAGCGCGCCGCCGCCGTCGTCCGCGCCCCCGTCGTCGTCGCAGCCGCCGAGTCCGTCGAACTCAGCGACGACCGGCAACCCGGACGACCCGCTCAACCCGCTGAAGCCCGAAGGCCAGTAGCGGGCCAGTAGCGGGCCAGTAGAGGGAAGGAACGCGAAAGGGCGCCCGGTGGGAACCGGGCGCCCTTCTCCGTGACCCGGGCGCCACGCCTGTTGCCGGCGCGGCGCCCGGGCGTTCAACAGCCCGTCGTCAGGGCGTCAGGTTGTCGGTGAACTTCGTCGCCGTGTCGTCGCAGTGGACGACGCTCGACGGCCGGTTGCCGGGGCCGTCTCCGATGACGGGTACCGGTGGCGAGACGTCCCAGGGGTTTCCGCCGCTTCCGCGGTGGAAGGCGTCACAGGGCCCGAACGCGTTGCCGTTGGGAGCGGTCGCCGGGAGGTTCGAGAAGTCCTTCCAGTCTCCGCCCCTGACCCTCGCGGCGGAGGGCCGGCCGAGGTTGTCGGTCATCTTGTCGTCGACGTACACGTACAGGTCGGGCATGTAGCTCTGGAAGACCATGCCGTTGGAGGGGGTGGCGTCCCCGTCGTCCTGCATGTGCGTCGGCTTCACACTGCCGTCGGCGCAGAAGGCGGCGGCGACGTCCTGCCAGATCGGCGGAGCGTTGCCGATCATGCTGCCGAAGATGTTGTTGCCGCCGTCGTTCTTGAAGAACATCGAGTAGACGTCTCCGGCGAAGCGACGCACGGAGTAGTTGGTGTCCGGGCTGTTGTTGATCTTGTCGACCCAGGCCTTGACGTTGTCGTTGATGTACTTGTGGCCGATCATCGCCCGGTAGCCGTGCACGCCGCCGCCGACGCCCCGGACGTCCACGCAGGTGTTGTCCGAGTTCAGGCGCGCGCCCCGGAAGTGCGGGAAGTACGCCTGCCCGGGGGTGTCGCCGTCGGTGTAGGGGTGGGCGGTGAGCACGTTGCCGTACTCCAGTGCGTCCTGGGTGGTGTAGTCGATGTCAGGCTTCGCGATGCCGTAGTCCGCCTCGATGGCCTTCATGATGTTGGTCACGAAGTACGGAAGGTGGGCGTTGCCGACCCGGACCCGGTAGCTCGATCCTTCGCTGCCGGGGATGATCTTCCCGTTGTCGCCGACCACGAACGTCACGACGATATCGCTCTTGATCTTGTAACTGTTGTCGCTCTTGTACGCCTGGCTGGCAGGCAGCGACGGATCGGGGCGCTGGTTGGACATGCCCATCCAGACGGGAATCGACATCGCCGGCGCGGAGCCGTCGGCGTTGGGCGTGTAGCCGCCCGCCTTGATGTCGTCGCCCCACTTCTTGGCCGCGTCGTACGTCTGCGGGCCGGTGCACTCCTCGTGTCCCACGGGGTTGCACCGGTTCCAGGAGGTGAGGCCCTCCACGCGCACCGACGGGTCGTCGTTGTCCCACAGGTGGCCTTGGTCGGCGAGACCCAGGGCCCACTCGTACAGCGACTTCATCGAGCGCAGGGGTGTGTCGAACTCATTGGCCACCGGCCAGTTCTGGTTGAGCTCCTGGTTCGGGTCGAAGATCGCGGCCGCGGTCAGGGTGCGCCGGACGAACTTGCCGGTGACGGGCTGGAAGGCGATGGCGCCGAAGGCCACGTCGTCGTCACCGGTCCCGTCGGGCGTGTAGTTCGTCAGGGTCACCTTGGGAGTGGAGGTGAACTTGTAGGCGCCCAGGGACACCCACTTGCCGTTGTTGGCGTCCTGGTTGACATAGCGGTCGTAAGGCCCGCCGGAGGCCCCGCTGACGACATAGTGCACCCGCTTGGCCTGTGCGCCCGTGTCGGGTATGTGGGCCCAGACCTGGGCGAGGTCCATCTGCTCGCCGAGCGTCCATGTGCCGTCGATGTCCATCAGGCCGTCCGGGCCGCCGAGATGGTCCTCGTTGCGGGTGTGGGTGTACCAGAAGTGCCCGCCGTAGCCGCCGCCGACCTGGTGCAGATCGGCTTTCGCCTCGTAGTGGGTGCCCGTGGTGGACGGGTTGAACGAGAACTGGAAGCTGCCGGAGGAGGTGGCCTGTCCGCAGTCGCCCCATGTCTCGGTGCCGTTGGGCACCGACGCGACGACGTGCGAACCGGTCGGCTGGCCGCTGCAGACGGGCATGCCGTTCTTGAGGCGGTAGCCGCGCCCCGGTTCCGGGATCAGTGTCTGGTACTTGATCAGTTCGTGCCCGCACTGAGTGGCGCAGGCCGTCTTCCAGGTGGCGTTGGGCTTGTTGTACCAGTACTTCGCGTAACAGGCTTCCGTGCCGCAGTCCGGCGGCGTGGCCGGGTTGCAGTTGTTGTCGCTGTTGCAGAAGGTGCTGAGCGGCGGCGAGACCTGGCTGCGCGCGGCGGTGGTGTTCCACCAGGCCGGCCGGAAGCCCGCCGAGGAGTATCCGGATTCGCCCTTCCAGTCCTGGCGGCCGTCGGTGCCGTAGGAGTATCCGGTGTCGATGGACCAGGCGGACCAGCCCATCACCTTCTCCTCGTAGGGCCAGTCCTGCGGGTGCGCGGCGTCGTGGTTGGCTTCGGTGCCGTCCACGTCCGTGTCCATGAACGGGTGGTTCCAGCTCTTCTTGTAGATGGGGTTGGCCGGGTTGTTGTACCAGCCGAGCCCCCAGTGCCCGTCGTGCTTCGAGGCCTCGGAGGGCGGGTTGAAACCGAGGTTGTAGTTCCAGACCGCGGTGAACCAGTTCTCCACGTAGGAGGGGTCGTCGTTGTTGACGGTGATCTTCTGGCCCGCCTTGTGGACCTCGTTCCACTTGTCGGCGAGGATCTTCATCGAGGCGGCGATGTTGGTCGCGTAGTCGATGGCGACGGCCTTCTGCAGGGCCGGCGACAGGCTCGTCTCCCCGGGCTTCTCGTGACCGGCGATGCGCATGCCGTCGGTGACCTGTCCGACGCCGTAGCCGCAGTCGGACTTGTCCCAGTTGATGGCCCAGTACGACTCCGGCATGCCAGGGTCGATCTTGTGCCCGTAGTAGCCGTCGACCGCCGCGAGAGGGCTGCCCATCTGGCCCGGGATGGAGCCGGACTCGGCCTGCCACAGATTGGATTCCTGGGCCATGATGCCGAGCATCACGTTGGCGGGAATACGGCCGCCGCCGGTCAGGGTGGGCGGCGGGAACAGCCCCTGCGGGTCGATGCTGCTCAGACCGGACTGGTTGCGGTAGCCGCCCTGCCGGAGGTAACTGGCGTGCAGATTACCGCGTACGGCCATGTCGACGGCCCACTCGACCTGGTTGGGGGTGGGCTGGAGCGCCTGTGCGCCCACGTCGTTGCGGGAGACGGAGCACCAGCGGTCGGGATCGGTGGGGTCGTGCGACACGACGGCCGCCGTGGTCCGCGCCCGCTGCCCGTGCTTGCCCGCGGCCGAGCCGGATGCGCGGCCGGCGGTCAGCGCGGGCGACAGGCGGTCCTTCACGGTGGACTTGCGGACAGGGGCGACCTTCTGGCTGATCTTCGAGCCGGTGGTGGTGGCGATGGAGGTGACCGTCACCGGGGTGGTCGCGGTCATCGTGTCCGGGGCCTGTGCCGGAGCGTCCTGCGGTTCGGTCTTCGTGAAGCCCTTGCCGGCGTTCTTGATCCGCTCGATGCCGGCCCGGATGCCAGGGGTGAGTACGGGCTCGACGGCGAGCCGCCCCTGGCTGGAGATGTCCGTGTCAGCCGGGGCGTTCACCCGGGTGACGCCGCTGCCCGCGGTGTGCGGGCTGCCGACGGGATGGCCGGTGAGGAAGACCCGCGCGGATCCGCCGCGCTTCAGGTCGAGGTCGCCGAGCTTTCCGGTGGCGATCGTGGTGGCCGCCTTGCCGTCCGGGCCCCACACCCTGGCGCGGGCCTTCGTGCTGCCGTCGCGTTCGACGAAGGCGACCTTTCCGCCCTTGACCGGGTGGAGGTCGAAGGCGACGCCGCCCGTCGTGAGCAGGTTCTTCACCTTGCCGGAGCGGTCGAGGTGGACCAGGCGGCGGCCGAGGGCGGCGACCGCGCCGTCCTTGACCGGGACGGCGCTGGTCAGTTCGCCCTTCGTCGCGGCCTCGATGACGGTCTTGCCGGCGGTGTTCACCGTCACGACCCGGGTTCGGGTCTTCGCCGCGTCGTTCATGTCGCGGAACGCGGTGAACGCGGCGGTGTGCGTGGCCGGATCGCAGGAGGGGTCGAAGTACGCCAGCGACGCGGTGAAGGGCAGCTTCGTCACCTGGCCGGTGCCGAGGTTCACGATCGCGGCGAACGCGCCGCCCTGCATCAGGTCCGGCTTGTTCGTGAACGTGCGCGGTGCGTACACGGCGGCGACATGGTCGTGGTCCATGAGGCACTGGTTGCCGATCCAGGAGTCCGCGGGCATGCCCGGCTCGGAGAGGACCGCGGCGGCCTTCCACGTGTACGCCTTCGCGCTGTCGGCGACCAGGATGTGCAGGCCGTCGGTGTCGGCCGCGGCGGTGACGGCCCGGTCGTCGGACGTCCGCCACCCCTTGCCGAGCCTGCGGTCGGGGTCGCTGACACCTCCGTGCTGTGCCGGCCCGGGCTTACCCGGACCGGAGTTCGGCCCGGGGGTGGCGGTGGCGGGCATGGCTTGCAGCAGAGTGCTGGCGAGCGCGGCGGAACTCACCACCGCGGCCAGGGGTATGAGTGTTCCTCTTCGGGATCTCAAGAGAGACGTTCCCCGTTTCTCGTCGAGTTGCTTCCCGCTCCTGGGGGCCAGGCGCGGTGAGCCTGCCCGCTCCCGCTGACCGGGGATGGGCAGGAGACCTTGTTTTTTCGGGCAGGAGGGGGAGGGGCGGCGAGGGAGGGCGTCCGGGGCGGGAGGAGAGTGATGAGCGCGCGCTGTCGCCTTGCCGCTGGGATCTGCGTCGGCGTAAGGGTGGCCGGAACCTGCCCGTTCACATGGGCGGGGCAACGCAGTGTGCACCGTGCAGAGATGTCCCCCTCGCTGACTCAACCGCTCATGAGGACCGGGTGGTCAAGACCGGTTCTCTGAGCGCGAGGTCACCTTAAGCGAGGCATGGACACGCCAGGCAGGAATTCGACCCGTTCATGGCCGGAAGACGTGCGTCACAGCACAGCGCGAAGCGGCTCGTGTACGACACGACTCAGCGCCGCAGCTGTGGAGATGCTGTGACCGAGGGGTGGAATCGGCGCCCGTGATCTCCGCTGGATGCGGC
Source organism: Streptomyces sp. NPDC020299 (assembly GCF_044387825.1). Taxonomy (NCBI): domain Bacteria; kingdom Bacillati; phylum Actinomycetota; class Actinomycetes; order Kitasatosporales; family Streptomycetaceae; genus Streptomyces; species Streptomyces sp. NPDC020299. The sequence continues at coordinate 126,232 of NZ_JBIRWL010000017.1, read as the reverse complement.
TTGATTTCGCTGTCGGTCCGGTTGCGGGTGAGCGGGTGGGATCAGTCCTGCGGTGCCGTCAAGTTGGCCTCGAACCACACCACCTTGCCGGTGCTCAGCCGGGTCGCGCCCCAGCGGCGGGCCAGGCGGTTCACCAGGTACAGCCCGCGCCCGCCCTCGTCCGTGGCCCGCGCCTGGCGCAGCCGCGGCAGCTGCGGGACGTCGTCGCCGACTTCGCAGCGCAGCACATCGGTGCGCAGCAGCCGCAGGGTGACCGGACGGGAGGCGTACCGCACCGCGTTCGTCACGACCTCGCTGACCAGCAGCTCGACCGAATCGCTGAGCTCTTCCAGGCCCCAGCGGGCCAGCGCGCGCCGGGCCAGCCGGCGGGCCCGGCCGGGGGCCGCGTCCTCCGGCTCCAGGAACCAGTACGCCACATCGCTCGGCGCGATCCCGTCGAAGCGGGCGGCGAGCAGCGCGATGTCGTCGTCCCGGTCGCCCGGGCCGAGCATGTCGAGCACCTCGTCGCACAGGGCCTCGAGGGGCGGCGGATGGTCGGGCCCGGTCAGCTGGGCCGTCGCGGCGAGCTTCTCGCGCAGCTGCTCTATGCCGGTCCACACGTCCCTCAGGCGGGACTCCACCAGGCCGTCGGTGTAGAGCAGCAGCGTGCCCCCGGCGGGCGCGTCCAGCTCGACGGCCTCGAAGTCGACGCCGCCGACGCCGATCGGCGCGCCCGGCGGCACCCGCAGCACCTCGGCCCGCCCGCCCAGGTGCAGCAGCACGGGCGGGGGATGGCCGGCGTTGGCGATGGTGATGCGGTGCGAGACCGGGTCGTACACCGCGTACAGGCAGGTCGCCATCCGGTCGGTGCCCAGGCGCTGGGCCTGCTCGTCCAGATGGTGCAGCACCTCCTGCGGCGGCAGGTCGAGCCCGGCGAGGGTCTGGGCGGTCGTCCGCAGCTGGCCCATGATCGCCGCCGAGGTCATGGAATGGCCCATCACATCACCGACGACGAGGGCGACCCGGCTGCCGGGCAGCGGGATCGCGTCGTACCAGTCGCCGCCGACCCGCGCCGTCTCGGCGGCCGGCAGATAGCGCGAGGCCAGCCGGACACCGGTCGGGCGGGGCAGCGTCTCGGGCAGCATGGTGCGCTGCAGCTCGTCGGCGATGTAGGCCTCGCGGCCGTACAGCACCGCCTTGTCGATGCCGAGGGCGCTGTGCGTGGCCAGCTGGGCGGCCACCAGCAGGTCGTCGGCCTCGAACGCCATCCGCTCCGGGCGGCGCAGGAACAGCGCGGCCCCGATCACCCGGCGCCGGCCGCGCAGCGGCGCGAGGATCGCGTGCTGTCCCTCGGGCACCACGGACTCGCCGCCCTCGCCCAGGAGTTCGGGCAGTGCGGCACGGGCGGCGGGGGAGTCGGCGAACACCGGACGCACCCCGCGCAGCACCTCGTTGAGGGCGCCGCCGGGCCGTACCTCGCACAGCTCGGCGGTCATCGCAGACAGCTCCGGAAGCTCGGATTCCGGCGCCGGGACGGGCAGGAAGCCGCCCTCGGTGTCCCGTTCCTCGGGGATCCGGTCGGTGCGGCGCAGCCGCAGCACCACCGGCCCGGTGGGGCGTTCGTCGCCGATCGGCAGCGGATCGCGCAGATAGACGAGGATCGCGTCCGAGAAGGTCGGCACGGTGGCCCGGCACAGGCCCATGACGATCTCGTCGAGGTCGATGCCGCGGGCGATCCGCCGGGTCGCGGCGCCGACGAAGCGCAGCCGGTCGCCGTCCCGCCGCATCGGCAGCGGCCGGCCGGGCGGCAGTCCCCGCCCGGTGCGGCGCTCCTGGCCACCGGGGCTGTGTTCCTGCTCGGCGCCCGGCTGGACCGGGATCTGCTCGGGCGCGGGACGCGGACGGTGCGCGTCCTGCTCGGCAGCGGACGGCTGGGCGTGCTCGGGGCCGTTGACTGGGAGCTCCTTCCCCTTGCCGCAGGGCGTGGTGGTACCCGGTGAGGAGGGCGTCTCGCCGGTGCGGGCCTGTGCGGGTAAGGCGGCGGGGCCGAGCGGCGTCTGGGTACGCAGGAGCGCCCCGCGGGGCTCCGCGGGGTCGACGCCCGGCTGAGGGCGCTCGTAGGAGGTCGGCTGCTCCGTCACGCGTGTCGAATCCATCCGTCCGGGGCCACGCGTCGTGCGCGCGGTTCGTCCCGCAGAAATCCCGATACCCGGAATACGTGCCCCTGGAACGGAATTACCGCGTGGTCAGAGGCCGTTCCTGCGGCGGACCGTTTCCGTTCCGCTGTGGTCTTGCCCTCGCACCACTCGCTCACGTCCTGGCCGCCCCTCGGTGACGTTCGGTCAAGCCCGGTACCATCCCCGGGAGTTGTGAGTTGATCCTCCTTGCGGAGGACGATCCTACGGTTGTGGACCGGGGGCGCATCAAGGGTCTCATGAGGACACGTGCGCGGGCGTACGGTCCCAGTCCCTCGGGAGTGACGGTACCGCCCAGGACGGATCCGGGCGCCAGTGCTGCCAGCCGTCCGAGTACGGCGGGCCCCAGGCGCGGATCACCTCGACCGCGGCGCGCCCCGCCGCCCGCACCCGTTCGGCGAGCCGGTCGTCCATCAGGCCGTCCCGCTGGGCCTGCGCGAACTCGTCCTCGTCACGCCAGTGCCAACTGCGATCGGGGTGCACGGAGATGTCGAGGAAGTGGTCCTCGGAGTCGACCCCGCCGTCCCAGCGGACCAGCGGCTCCTCAAGGTTGACGTACCAGTTCTTGAACCGCCAGCCCGGCTCCCAGAACAGCCACACCGACCACGGCTCACCGGGCCGGGCCAGCTTCAGCACGCCCGTCCCGGTCCACCGGTCGCGCTGCACCGAGCGGGGCTTGGTGTAGCGCGACCGAAGTGGCTCGAGGTGCACGGGCGTACCGTCGGCGAGCGCCGGCTTCATGCATTCGGTGTCCGGGGCCAGCCACACGGCGAGGAGTTCCTCGTCGTCCCGTACGACGGTGACGGGGCGTGCGATGTGGATGTGGTCGCCGCCGTTCTCCCGGTACCGCCACAGGATCCGGCTCCCGGGCGCCCAGAAGGGCACAGCACCGTCAGCTTCCCCGCGCACCGCGCGTCTCACCGCTTCACCGTCTGCCATGGACAGATATTAGGTGCCCCAGGCATACGCCGCTGCGGTGCGTGTCACGGATGCGTCATACGCAGGACGTTCAGCGCCTCGTCCAGCTGCTCGCGGGTGAGGTCGCCACGCTCGACGTACCCGCTCTCCAGCACGACCTGACGGATCGTCTTGCGTTCCGAGAGGGCCTTCTTGGCCACCTTGGCGGCCTCCTCGTACCCGATGTACTTGTTGAGCGGGGTGACCACCGAGGGCGAGGACTCGGCGTACTCGCGGGCCCGTTCGCGGTGGGCGGTGATCCCGTCCACGGTCCGGTCGGCGAGCAGCCGGGTGGCGTTGGCGAGCAGCCGGATGGACTCCAGCACGTTCTTGGCGATGACCGGGAGCATGACGTTGAGCTCGAAGTTCCCGGAGGCGCCGGCGGTGGCGATGGTGGCGTCGTTGCCGATCACCTGGGCCGCGACCATGAGGACCGCCTCCGGAATGACCGGATTGACCTTTCCCGGCATGATCGAGGAGCCGGGCTGGAGGTCGGGCAGCGAGATCTCCGCGAGCCCGGTCATCGGGCCCGAGGACATCCACCGCAGATCGTTGGCGATCTTCGTCAGCCCGACCGCGATGGTCCGCAGCTGCCCGCTGGTCTCCACGATCCCGTCCCGGGCCCCCTGGGCCTCGAAGTGGTCGCGCGCCTCGGTCAGCGGCAGCCCGGTGACCCGGGCGACCTCCGCGATCACGGCGGCGGAGAACCCGGGCGGCGTGTTGATGCCGGTCCCGACGGCGGTCCCGCCCAGCGGCAGCTCGGCGAGCCGGGGGAGCGAGGCGTTCAACCGCTCGACGCCGTACCGCACCTGGGCGGCGTACCCGCCGAACTCCTGCCCCAGCGTCACCGGGGTGGCGTCCATCAGATGCGTCCGCCCGGACTTCACGACGTCCGCGAACTCCTCGCTCTTGCGGCCGAGCGCGTCGGCGAGGTGCTCCAGGGCCGGGATCAGATCGTGGGTGACGGCGGCCGTGGCGGCGATGTGGAGGGAGGACGGGAAGACGTCGTTGGACGACTGGGAGGCGTTGACGTGGTCGTTGGGGTGGACGGGCCGGCCCAGCCGCTCCGTCGCCAGCGTGGCGACGACCTCGTTGGTGTTCATGTTGGACGAGGTCCCCGACCCGGTCTGGAACACGTCGACCGGGAAGTGCTCGTCCCACTTCCCCTCGGCGACCTCCCTGGCCGCCTCCTGGATCGCCTCGGCCACGTCCTTGTCGAGCACCCCCAGCTCGGCGTTCACCTTCGCCGCCGCACCCTTGATCCGGGCCAGCGCCTCGATGTGCGCGCGCTCGATCCGCTGCCCGGAGACGGGGAAGTTCTCGACCGCGCGCTGGGTCTGCGCGCGCCACTTGGCGTCCGCCGGGACGCGTACCTCGCCCATGGAGTCGTGCTCGATCCGGTATTCACTCATGCCTCTTACAGCGATCGGGGCGGCAGGGATGTTCCGGGCTCTGGGCCGGACGGGGGTCGCCGGGGTCGATGGGGCCACCGCGGCCCCTGTGACCCAGGTCTCACCGCGGCCGTGCAGCAGACGAGGGGGCTGCCGCGTCGTGGAGGGGTGACAGGAAGGGAGGAGCGTGTGGAGACGGACTTCCAGGAATTCGTGGCCGCTCGGTCGACCACGTTGTTCAGGGGCGCACTCGTGCTCACGGGAAACCGTGAGGCGGCGGAGGACCTGGTCCAGGAGACCTTGGAGAAGGCCTGCCGCAAGTGGCGCGTCATCACTGCGAAGGACGCTCCGGACGCCTACGTCCGGCGGATCATGGTGAACCTGGCCAATGACCGCTGGCGGAGATTCCGCCGCCTGACCACGACTCCCCACCCGGAAAGCGGCGACACCGCCGCCCCGGGGGACGAGTTCGGGCAGGTCGACAGCAGGGACCAGTTGGTGCGCGCGTTGCAGCAACTGCCCATGCGGATGCGGACGGTGGTGGTGCTGCGATACTTCCACGATCTCTCGGACGGCGAGATAGCGGCCGACCTCGGCATCTCGCCGAGTACGGTCCGCTCCCAGCTGGCCCGGGGGATCGAGAAACTCCGAAGTCAGTTCCCCGCACTCTCCGCCCCTTCACCACAGCGGCACACGGAAGGAATCCGGTGACCTCGTACGACGACGCTCGGCCTTCCGGCCGCACACCTTTCGAAGAGGAACTGATGAACGCCATGAACCGTTTCGCGAACTCCGCCGAGACCCCCGGCTTCGACGCGCCCCAGATCGTGCGCCGCACCCGGCGCCGGCGGACCCTCGGCATCGCGGCCGTCGCCGCCGCCCTCATCGCGGCGGGCGGGGGGACGGCCCTGGCCACCTCGGCGTCGGGCGGCACGTCGCAGTCGGCGGCGAGCAGCACGGCCGCCGCGAGCAACGCCACCACCCTGCAGTACCGCACCCCCGACGGCGTGATCATCCCGATCGACTTCGCGGGCCTGGACCTGGTGTTCGCCAAGCAGGAGCTCCTGAAGACGCAGACGAAGCTCGGCACCGTCACCAAGAAGGCCGTCAAGAACTGCAAGCCCGGTTCGGTGGTGGGTGTGAGCCCGCACGCCCCGGCCATCGTCAAGTCCGGCGACACGGTCAACCTGACCCTGTGCGCCGGCTGATCTGACGCCGGAACGACGACGCCCGCCCCTGCGCCAATCAGGGGCGGGCGTCCGTCACAGCATCACACCAGACCCGGCCCCCGCACCGGAATCGACGTGAACGTCGGCGCGGGGGCGGGGTCCTGGAAGAAGTCGTCACCCTTGTCGTCGACGACGATGAACGCCGGGAAGTCCTCGACCTCGATCTTCCAGACCGCCTCCATGCCGAGCTCCTCGTACTCGACGACCTCGACCTTCTTGATGCAGTCCTGCGCGAGCCGGGCCGCGGGCCCACCGATGGACCCCAGGTAGAAGCCGCCGTGCGCGGCACACGCGTCGGTGACCTGCTTGCTCCGGTTCCCCTTCGCCAGCATCACCTTGGAGCCCCCCGCCGCCTGGAACTGCTCGACGTAGGAGTCCATGCGCCCGGCCGTGGTCGGCCCGAAGGACCCGGACGCGTAACCCTCCGGCGTCTTCGCCGGCCCCGCGTAGTACACCGGGTGGTCCTTCAGGTACTGCGGCATCTCCTCACCCGCGTCCAGCCGCTCCTTGATCTTGGCGTGCGCGATGTCGCGGGCCACGACCAGCGGACCGGTGAGCGAAAGCCGGGTCTTGACCGGGTACTTGGTCAGCTCGGCGAGAATGTCGTCCATCGGCTGGTTGAGGTCGATCCTGACCACGTCCGCGGATTCGTCGAGCCCCGCGGCGGAGCCGCCGTTGAGCTCAGCGTCCGTCGTCTCCGGCAGGAACCGCGCCGGGTCCGTCTCCAGCTGCTCCAGGAAGACACCCTCCGCCGTGATCTTCGCGACGGCCTGCCGGTCCGCGGAGCACGACACCGCGATGGCGACCGGGCAGGACGCCCCGTGCCGCGGCAGCCGCACCACCCGCACGTCGTGACAGAAGTACTTGCCGCCGAACTGCGCGCCGATCCCGATCCTCTGCGTCAGCTCGAAGACCTTCTGCTCCAGCTCCTTGTCCCGGAAGCCGTGCCCGAGCTCGGAGCCCTCGGCCGGGATCTCGTCCAGGTAGTGCGCGGAGGCGTACTTGGCGGTCTTCAGCGCGTACTCGGCCGACGTACCGCCGACCACGATCGCCAGGTGGTACGGCGGGCACGCGGCCGTACCCAGCGAACGGATCTTCTCCTCCAGGAACTTCATCATGGAGGCCTCGTTCAGGACGGCCTTCGTCTCCTGGTACAGGAAGGACTTGTTGGCGGAGCCGCCGCCCTTCGCCATGAACAGGAACTTGTACGCGCCGCCGTCCGTGGCGTACAGCTCGATCTGCGCGGGCAGGTTGGAGCCGGTGTTCTTCTCCTCCCACATGGTGAGGGGAGCCATCTGCGAGTAACGCAGGTTCAGGTTCTTGTAGGCGTCGTAGATGCCACGGGAGAGCGCCTCCTCGTCGCCGCCCTCGGTCAGCACGTTCTGCCCGCGCTTGCCCATGACGATCGCCGTGCCGGTGTCCTGGCACATGGGCAGCACGCCCGCCGCCGCGATGTTCGCGTTCTTCAGCAGGTCGAGCGCGACGAACTTGTCGTTGCCCGACGCCTCGGGGTCGTCGATGATGCGGCGCAGCTGTGCGAGGTGGGCCGGGCGCAGGTAGTGCTGGATGTCGTGGATGGCCTCCGCGGCCAGCTTGCGCAGCGCCTCCGGCTCCACCTTGAGGAACGTCCGTCCGTCGGCCTCGAAGGTGGAGACACCCTCGGAGGTCACCAGCCGGTAGGGGGTGGTGTCCTCTCCCTGGGGGAGCAGATCGGTGTACGCGAACTCAGGCATCTCAGCCCATTCCTCACTCTACGGACGGCGGCCCGCCGACGTTGGCGGGCGCTCACCAGCGTAGAACCTGCCCGAGACAGGGGGCCTGTGAGGTAAGGCTCAGTTCGCCACACCGAGGTTATCCACACCCCTAGTCGCGATCTATCGCGTTTCGGTACGCTGCTGCCGTGGACCTTCAGAAGCAGGATCAGCAGGATCAGCCGGCTCGACAGCAGGACGCGGCGCCGCGCGTCACCGAACTCCGCACCGGACTCCGCGCCTCGGACGCCGACCGTGACCGCATCGCCGACATCCTGCGCGAAGCCCTCGCCGAGGGCCGCCTGACCGCGGACGAGCACGCCGAGCGCGTGGAGGGGGTGCTGAACGCCAAGACGGTGGGCGAGCTGGAGGTCTTCATACAGGACCTGCCGGCGGCCCATGAGCGCCAGGCGTCCCCGGGCTACACACCGGTGCCGCCCCGCCCGGACGCCGGTGCGATACCGGCCGAGGCCGACGCCAACGTTGTCGCGGTGTTCAGCAGCGCCATACGCCGGGGCCGTTGGCGTGCGGGGCGCCGACTGCACGCGTACGCCATTTTCGGCAGTGTCGAGATCGATCTCAGCGAGGCGATCTTCGAGTACCAGCAGGTCGTGATCAAGGCGGTGTCGGTCTTCGGCAACGTCGAGATCCGCGTACCGGAGAACGTGTCGCTGCGCGGCACGGGCGGCGGAGTGCTCGGCAACTTCGAGGTGGACACGCTGGACTCGGTCGAGTCCGACGCCCCCGTCATCTACGTGGACGGATGGGCGGTGCTGGGCAACGTGGAGGCGCGGCCGAAGCGCGGCAAGCTCGTCGCGGACATCCTCGACCGCGTGCAGCGCAAGGTCGACAAGGGTTTGCGCAGACACCTGGACCGTTGACGGTCGCGAAGGAGGCGGGAACCGGAACGATTCGGTCCTTCGACAGCCGGCGCACAGGGTCGTGAACAAGCCGCCGCACTCCCGCGGCCCGGAACGCAGTGCATAGGCGCGCGCACAGCGGGTAGGGCTTGCTGCATCGTCTCTCGCTCGCGAAGCCGTCGTCAGGAGTAGACCCGTGCTGCAACCGCCGCATTCGTCCCTGCAGGTAGCTGCTGTTCCGGCCCAGCGGGGTCCAGTGCGGGACAGGGACCAAGACGCACCCTGGCACACCGAGGCGGTGTGCCGGCGCGACGAGGCAGGCCTGTTCTTCGCCCCCTCCAAGGAACCCACCGCCGCCCGGCTGTCCCGCGAGGAGGCGGCCAAGCGGGTCTGCGCACGCTGCCCCGTGATGGTCGAATGCCGCGAGCACGCCCTGCTCCAGCCCGAGCCGTACGGCGTCTGGGGCGGCCTCACCGCCGCCGAACGCCGCGTGGTCCTCGCCCGGCGCCGCCGCCGCGAGATGGAACTGAAGAAGACCGCGCGAGCGGCGAGCCGCATAGCGGCGGCGGGGTAGCCCGACTCACGGACGTGTGAATGGGGCGCCCCCTCCGCACCGGGAGCGCCCCATTCATCCAGGGACCCTGGGACCGCTACGGCCCCGGGGCCTTTTTACTTCGCCCGGTCGAAATCGACCGCGCTGTACGCCCGCAGCTTGCTCAGCCGGTGCTCGGAGTCGATCCGCCGGACCGTGCCGGACCGGGAGCGCATGACGATCGACTCGGTCAGCGCGGTCTCCGACCGGTACCGCACACCCCGCAGCAGTTCACCGTCGGTGATACCGGTCGCCACGAAGAAGACGTTCTCCCCGGTCACCAGGTCGTCCGTGGTGAGCACCCGGTCCAGATCGTGGCCGGCGTCGATGGCCCGCTGCCGCTCCTCGTCGTCCTTGGGCCACAGCTTGCCCTGGATCGTGCCGCCCAGGCACTTCACGGCGCAGGCGGAGATGATGCCCTCCGGCGTGCCGCCGATACCGAGCAGCAGGTCGACGCCCGTGCCCTCGCGCAGCGCGTAGACGGAGCCGGCGACATCGCCGTCGGAGATGAGCTTGATGCGCGCGCCCGCCTCCCGGACGTCCTTGATCAGGCCCGCGTGCCGGGGCCGGTCGAGGATGACGACGGTGACGTCCTCCGGCGTGGCCTTCTTGGCCTTGGCGATCCGCTTGATGTTCACGGACACCGGCGCGTTGATGTCGACGAAATCGGCCGCCTCCGGGCCGGTGACCAGCTTGTCCATGTAGAACACGGCGGACGGGTCGAACATCGCGCCCCGCTCGGCGGCGGCCAGTACCGCGATCGCGTTGGGCATGCCCTTGGCGGTCAGCGTGGTGCCGTCGATCGGGTCGACGGCGATGTCGACCTCGGGCCCGGTGCCGTCGCCGACCTGCTCGCCGTTGAAGAGCATGGGGGCTTCGTCCTTCTCGCCCTCGCCGATGACGACCACGCCGTTCATCGACACGGTGGAGACGAGGGTCCGCATGGCACGCACCGCGGCGCCGTCGGCGCCGTTCTTGTCGCCGCGCCCGACCCAGCGGCCCGCGGCCATCGCCGCCGCCTCCGTCACCCGGACGAGCTCGAGGGCGAGGTTGCGGTCGGGGGCTTCGGACGGGACGTCCAGTTCCGAGGGCAGATGATGATGTTCGGTCATCGGAGCGCACCTTTCTGATACGGCGACGGCCGGATGAGGGTGATATCCCCGACTCTATCGTTAGGCAGACAAAATGAGCAGGGGACCCCACGGATGAGCGCGCCGGGCACCTGCGACGATAGGGGGCGTGGCAGGCAAGAACGGCAAGCAGCATACGGTCCGGGACATGATCCTCTCCCTGGCCGTGATCGGGGTCGCGGCGGGGGTCATCTACCTCTTCGTCCCGCACAGCGACCACGCTCCCGACCTCCAGCGGGTCGACTACCGGATCGAACTGTCCACGGCGCGGCGCGCCGCGGACTACCCGGTGGCCGCGCCCGAGGGCCTGCCCGGTTCCTGGAAGGCGACGTCCGTCCGCTTCCAGGGTGACCACTTCGACCGCTGGCATCTCGGTTTCCAGAATCCCGACGGTCAGTACGTGGCGGTCGAGCAGTCCACTCAGAAGCGCGCGGACTTCATCGACACCGCCAGCCAGGGCGGGAAGGCGACCAAGGTCACCGAGCGGATCGGCGACCGCACGTGGACGCGCTACACCGGCGGCCGCTACGACGCGCTCGTCCTCGAGGACACCCCCGGCTCCACGACGGTGGTGGCGGGCACGGCGTCGTTCGCGCAGCTGACGAAGATGGCCGAAGCGCTGAAGATGGCGTGAGCCGCGTACCCGAACGGGCATGACATGGCTGAGGCCCCCGGCGCCGCCGGGGGCCTCAGCCACATGGGGGAGTCGCTCAGACGACGCTGACGACGTCGTCGTACGCCAGTCGCGGCGAGCGCGGGTGGGAGGCGTTCTCGCCCGGCTTGCCGATGTTGACGATCATCAGCGGGGTGTGGTCGTCGTCGAGGAACTCCTTGCGGACGCCCTCGGGGTCGAAGCCGGTCATCGGGCCGGCGGCCAGGCCGGCGGCGCGGACGCCGACGATGAAGTACGCGGCCTGGAGGGCGGCGTTCAGCGTGGCGGAGCGCTCACGCACCGGACGCTCGGCGAAGAAGGCGTCCTTGGCCTGCGGGAAGGCCGGGAACAGGGCCGGCAGTTCCTCGTGGAACTCGTTGTCCGCGGCGAGGATCGCGACCAGCGGGGCGGCGGCCGTCTTGGCCCGGTTGCCCTCGGACAGGTGCGGGACCAGGCGCTCGCGGGCCTCGGCGGAGCGGACCAGGACGACGCGCAGCGGGGTCTGGTTGAAGGCGGTCGGACCGTACTTGACCAGGTCGTAGATCGCCTGCACCTGCTCGTCGGTGACCGGCTCGTCGGTGAAGGCGTTCGCGGTACGGGCCTCACGGAAGAGCAGGTCCTGGGCGGCGGGGTCAAGAACGAGGGACATGACTGAACTCTCTGCAGACGGCGTCCGGATCCGGGGGTGCCGGACCGGCTGATGGGCACGACTGTACGCCAGGTAAGTTCAACGTTCAACAAATGTCGGGGCGCCGTGATCCGCTTCACAGCCCGCCGCCGCGCGCCCGGTGGCGCGACGGCCTACTCCTCCGCCTCCGCCTTCTCCTCCTCGGCCAGCGCCGCGTCCAGCCGGGCCCGCGCGCCCTCCAGCCACCGCCGGCACACCTTGGCCAGCTCCTCGCCCCGCTCCCAGAGCGCCAGGGACTCCTCCAGCGTCGTACCGCCCGCCTCCAGCCGCCGTACGACCTCGATCAGCTCGTCCCGCGCCTGCTCGTAACCGAGCGCCTCATCCACCTTGCCGGTCATCCACCCATCCCTGTGTCCACTCGTACGGAGAACTCGCCCTCGGCGACCCGCGCCCGCAGCGCCTCGCCCGCCGCCACCTCGTCCGGATCACGCACCGCGTGCCCGTCGGCCTTCTGCAGCACCGCGTACCCGCGCTTCAGCGTCGCGGCCGGGGAGAGGGCCACCACGCGTGCGTGCGTGTGCGTCAGCTCCGAGTCGGCCCGGTCGAGGAGATGGCCGAGAGTACGGCGGCCCCGGTCGGCGAGGGACGCCACATGGTCGGCGCGCTCGTCGACCATCCGGTGCGGGTCCTGCATGCAGGGCCGCGCCAGCGCATGGGCCAGCCCCCGCTCCTCCCGCTCCACCAGCGCCGTGACACACCGCCGCGCCCGGTCCCGCAGCTGCCGCACCCGGTCGAACTCCTCGCCGACGTCCGGCACGACCTTCTTGGCGGCGTCGGTCGGGGTCGAGGCCCGCAGATCCGCCACATGGTCCAGCAGCGGGTTGTCCGGCTCGTGCCCGATCGCCGACACCACCGGCGTACGACAGGCTGCCACGGCCCGGACCAGCTGCTCGTCGGAGAAGGGCAGCAGATCCTCCACACTGCCGCCGCCGCGCGCCACGATGATCACATCGACGGCTTCGAGCTCGTCGAGCTCCTTCACCGCCTGCACGACCTGCGGCACGGCATGCACGCCCTGCACGGCCACATTGCGCACCTCGAAGCGGACCGCGGGCCAGCGGTGCCGGGCGTTCTCCAGCACGTCCCGCTCCGCCGCGGAGGCACGGCCGCACACCAGCCCGATCAGCTGCGGCAGGAACGGCAGCGGCTTCTTCCGCTCCGGCGCGAACAGCCCCTCGCCCGCAAGCGTCTTCTTCAGCCGCTCCAGCCGGGCCAGCAGCTCCCCGACCCCCACGGGCTTTATCTCCACGGCCCGCAGCGACAGCTGCCCCCGCGGCGCGTACCACTCCGGCTTCGCGTGCACCACGACCCGGGCGCCCTCGCCGACGACATCGGCGACGGCGTCGAACACCTGCCGGTAGCAGGTGACGCTGATGGAGACGTCGTACGACGGGTCGCGCAGCGTCAGGAACACCACCCCGGCGCCCGGCCGCCGCGACAACTGGGTGATCTGTCCCTCGACCCACACCGCGCCGAGCCGGTCGATCCAGCCCCCGATGAGCCGCGAGATCTCGCCGACGGGCAGCGGGGCGTCCGCGGACGTGTTCACAGCCATGCGGTCGAGCGTAACGGCCGGTACCGACAACGCGGGACGCACGCGGTCTACGGCACCGGACGCGGCCTTACGATGGATGGCATGACTGCTTCGCCTGGCCGCCGTGTCCTGCTCGCCGCCCCCCGTGGCTACTGCGCGGGTGTGGACCGCGCCGTGATCGCCGTCGAGAAGGCCCTGGAGCAGTACGGGGCCCCGATCTATGTCCGGCACGAGATCGTCCACAACAAGTACGTCGTGCAGACCCTGGAGAAGAAGGGTGCCGTCTTCGTCGAGCGGACGGAGGAGGTGCCGCCGGGCAACATCGTGATGTTCTCCGCGCACGGTGTCGCCCCCGTCGTGCACGAGGAGGCCGCGCGCGGGCACCTCGCCACCATCGACGCCACCTGCCCCCTGGTCACCAAGGTCCACAAGGAGGCCGTCCGGTTCGCGAACGACGACTTCGACATCCTCCTCATCGGGCACGAGGGCCACGAGGAGGTCATCGGCACCTCCGGCGAGGCCCCCGACCACATCCAGCTGGTCGACGGCCCCGAGGACGTCGCCAAGGTCGAGGTCCGCGACCCGTCCAAGGTCGTCTGGCTGTCCCAGACCACGCTCTCCGTCGACGAGACGATGGAGACGGTCGACGCCCTGAAGGAGAAGTTCCCGCAGCTCATCTCCCCGCCGAGCGACGACATCTGCTACGCCACGCAGAACCGCCAGCTCGCCGTGAAGCAGATGGGCGCCGAGGCGGAACTCGTGATCGTGGTCGGTTCCCGCAACTCCTCCAACTCCAAGCGGCTCGTCGAGGTCGCCAAGCTCGCCGGCTCCCGCGACGCCCGCCTCGTGGACTTCGCCGCCGAGATCGACGAGGCCTGGCTGGAGGGCGTGACCACGGTCGGCGTCACCTCCGGCGCCTCCGTCCCGGATGTCCTGGTCGAAGAGGTCCTGGAATGGCTCGCCGAGCGCGGCTACGGGGACGTGGAGATCGTCAAGGCGGCCGAGGAGTCCATCACCTTCTCCCTGCCGAAGGAGCTGCGCCGCGACCTGCGCGACGAGGCGGCCGCCCTGGTGGCGGAGCGCGGCGGTTCCGGCACCCCTCAGGCGTGAGCGGCCTACGTCCGTGACGTGACCGCCGGCCCCACGTCGTAGCGTGGGTCCATGCAGATCTTCGGCGTGGACATCGGCGGATCCGGGATCAAGGGCGCTCCCGTGGACCTGGAGAGGGGCGAACTGGCCCAGGAACGCTGCAAGGTGCTCACCCCGCATCCGGCGACACCGGACGGGGTGGCCGACGGCGTCAAGCAGGTCGTCGAGCACTTCGGCTGGACGGGCCCGGTCGGGCTCACCTTCCCGGGCGTGGTCACGGGCGGGGCGACGGTGCGTACGGCGGCCAACGTCGACAAGAGCTGGATCGACACGGACGCGCGCGCCCTGTTCAGCGGGCGCCTCGGCGGCCTGCCGGTGACCGTGGTCAACGACGCGGACGCGGCGGGCGTCGCCGAGATGGAGTTCGGCGCGGGCCGGGGCCGCCGGGGCACGGTCGTCCTGCTCACCTTCGGCACCGGCATCGGCAGCGCCGTCTTCACCGACGGCATCCTGCTCCCCAACACCGAGCTCGGCCATCTCGAGCTGCACGGTCACGACGCGGAGAAGCGGGCCTCCAGCAAGGCGAAGGAGGACCACGACCTCAGCTGGGAGCAGTGGGCGAGCCGCGTGCAGAAGTACCTCGCCCACGTCGAGATGCTCTTCTCCCCGGAGCTGTTCATCATCGGCGGCGGCGTCAGCCGCAAGGCGGGCAAGTTCCTGCACCTCATCGAGGACATCAGGGCCGAGATCGTGCCCGCCCAGCTCCAGAACAACGCGGGGATCGTGGGGGCGGCGATGCGGGCGGCGAAGGACGGGCAGGAGGCCGCACCGCTGCCGGTGTGAGCCTCGGCCCTACCCCGGTACGAGCCTCGTCCTACCGGTGCCGCAGGGTCCGGCGGCGCACCAGCCGGACCCGCCGTACGAGCACGATCGCACCGGCGACGAGCGTCCCCCCGTACAGCCACCCCGCCTGTGTGGCCAGCGCGGTCACCAGTCCCATGACCCGGCCCGCCGTCCCCCCGGCACTGTCGGCGACGGGGACCAGCCCCACCGCGAAGGCGATCGGCGCGACCACCGGCGCGGTCAGCAGGTCGCCCCCGCGCACCCACAGCGCGGTCAGCACGCACACCGGCAGGAACAGCACCCCGTACAGCGTCAGGGACGCCCCGAACAGCAGCTGGTCGAGGCAGCCCAGCAGAAGCATGGCCGCACCGCTGAACAGTCCCGTGCCGAGCCCGGTGAGCCGGGGATTGGGCAGCCGCCGTAACTCGGCCGCCGGCACTGGCGCCGGCGCCTGCCGCGCCGCCCCCGGGGCAGGCCGTCGCTCCTCCCCGGGGCGGCTCCTGGCCTGCGGCGGGAATGGCGTCGGCGATGGCGGTGAGCCGCGTCGCGGTCCGTGTCGCTCGGGTGGCGTCCTGTGTTGCTCCACTGAACCAACCTAGGTCGTTTTATGTGCCGAATAGCCCATCTGACACGCCGGTGAGCCGAGCTTGTCCGAGCACGTGCCCATGCGTTCGACGCGGCCACCGGGCGCGTGCCGGGACGCCGTAGACTGGTGGATCGGCCGGTCCAGTCCTCTGGCCCCTCACCCCTGGCAGCCTCTGGCCCTCTCACCTTCGGGAAGTCGTAACGTGTCGCTCACGATCGGAATCGTCGGTCTGCCGAATGTCGGCAAGTCGACCCTGTTCAACGCCCTGACCAAGAACGACGTGCTGGCGGCCAACTACCCGTTCGCCACGATCGAGCCCAACGTCGGCGTGGTCGGCGTCCCCGACCCGCGGCTGGCCAAGCTGGCCTCGATCTTCGACTCCCAGCGCATCCTTCCGGCCACCGTCGACTTCGTCGACATCGCCGGCATCGTGCGCGGCGCCAGCGAGGGCGAGGGCCTTGGCAACAAGTTCCTCGCGAACATCCGTGAGTCCGACGCGATCTGCCAGGTCATCCGGGCCTTCAAGGACGAGAACGTCGTGCACGTCGACGGCAAGGTCTCGCCCAAGGACGACATCGAGACGATCAACACCGAGCTGATCCTCGCCGACCTCCAGACGATCGAGAAGGTCCTGCCGCGCCTCCAGAAGGAGTCGCGGATCAAGAAGGACGTGGCGCCGAAGGTGAAGGCCGTCGAGGAGGCCAAGGAGATCCTCGACAAGGGCGACACCCTCTTCTCCCAGGGCGTCGTCCAGGGCAGCGAGCGCGCCGAGCTCCTGCACGACCTGCATCTGCTCACCACCAAGCCGTTCCTCTACGTCTTCAACGTCGACGAGGACGAGCTGATCGACGAGGACTTCAAGAACGAGCAGCGCGCCCTGGTCGCCCCCGCCGAGGCGATCTTCCTCAACGCCAAGCTGGAGGCGGACCTCGCCGAACTGGACGAGGACGAGGCCCTCGAACTCCTCCAGTCGGTGGGCCAGGACGAGCCCGGCCTCGCCACCCTCGCCCACGTCGGCTTCCGCACCCTCGGCCTCCAGACCTACCTCACCGCCGGCCCCAAGGAATCCCGCGCCTGGACCATCAAGAAGGGCGCCACCGCCCCCGAGGCCGCCGGTGTCATCCACACCGACTTCCAGAAGGGCTTCATCAAGGCCGAGGTCATCTCCTTCGCCGACCTGGTCGAGACCGGCTCGGTCGCCGACGCCCGCGCGAAGGGGAAGGCGCGGATGGAGGGCAAGGAGTACGTGATGCAGGACGGGGACGTGGTGGAGTTCCGGTTCAATGTCTAGCGGGTGAGTCCAGAGCTTGGCCTGCGGCCGAGAAGCGCCTCGTGCCCGTGACTGCCCTCGTTGACGTGGCGGAGGCGATGGCGCTCTGTCTCTGACGAACCACCTACGGGAATTTGTGCCGCAGGGAGCTACAGCCCCTCCGGGACGGATGGCAGCTGTCGCCCAGGGATAGGACGCCCATCCCTGGTCAAGGACCGGGCGCTGGGCTGCTTCCAGCCGCCGGGCCCAGCCCCAGCTCACTCGGGCCCGTGTGCTAGATGTCGACGATCTGTACGCGGTCGCCGCACAGTTTCGACCAGTCATCGCGGTCCGAGGTCAACACCAGGACGGGCGCCGGGACGCGGAGCGCCATCGCGGCGACGAGAGCATCGATGGCGTACTTGTGTGCGTGCAGACCACCGGCGTCGCTCAGCAGTTGCACCGCGGCGAGGCTGTCTGCCTGGGTGACGTCCTGGACTTGAAGTCGGGAGAGCACCCAGTGCAGCCGGGCGGTATCCGTCTTCCCGTAGACGGCTTCCACCACCGTCAGTGCCGACACGAGGACGGGTACGCCTACGCGCCGTGCGGCCTCGATCCGGGTGATCATCTGGCGGTCGTTGCGCAGGAGCAGCGACAGAGCCTGGGAGTCCAGAACCAGGGACCTGGCCGCGGGTGCCTTCATGCGACGCTGTCGCCGGATGCGTACGGAGCCGGGGCGTCACCGAACAGTTCACGCTGCGCGGCCTGGACTTCGGCCTCGCTCAGCGGTTCGTGCTCCCCTTCGTAGGAGGCCACGATCTCGGCGAGGCCGTCCATCGCCAGCTGGTGCCGGACGGCCGCGGTCACGTAGGCGGACACACCGCGCTTGCCCGTGCGCGTACGCAGAGCGCCGAGGAGTTCCGCGGGCATCGAGACGGAGATGTTCTCCGTGCCGCCGGGGCGGGGTGACTTCATGCAGTCAGTTTAGTACAGAAACTATTACAGCGTTGAGGTGCTGGGATGCGCCCGCATTTCCGCAGGTCAGAGCCTCGTGGCCGAGTTCATGTGTGGCCGTTCGTCGCCGCACGCGGAGTGGTTGGCAAGCGTGCGGTTCAAAAAGGGGTGTCGTAGACGGTGGAGCGGTGTCCGACGTGGACGACCCACACCACGAGCTTTTCGTTTTCAATCGTGTAGACGACGCGGTGGTCGCCGACCCGTAGCCGACGGCGTTCTGGCTGCGACACGAGCGCGGTGGTGCTGAATCCGAGGGGATCGCTCTCCAGTTCGGTCAGCTTGGCGAGAATGCGCAGCGCCATGTCGCGAGGGATCTTCCGAAGCTCGGCCTGCGCCTCGGGGCGGAAAACGGTCCGGTACTCATTCACCGCGCGCCAGCGTCTCCCTCATGATGTCTTCGATCGGGATGCCGGGTGCCGGATTGGCCATGCGCTCGTCGATGATCCGGTTGATCTCGCGCTCTTCCCACTCCTGGTACTTGCGTAGCACCTCGATGGAGACGACAGCGGCGACTTCCTTGCCCCGGCGGGTGATCACCGTGGGTACGTCGTCGCGGTCGGCGCGCTCCACGACCTCGGCGAGGTGTGCGCGCACATCGCGGATGGACTCTGTGGGCAGCGGCTGCGTCATGCGCTCAAGTGTACTGAGTGTCTCATGTGTACACAATGTGCCGTGGTGCGCTGAGGTCGCGGATGGACTCCGTTTCTACCAGCAGCCCTCGACCGTGGCCGCGAGACCGTCCAGGCCGTGCTTGGCCGCTGTGGTGGGGGCGGTGCCGTTCTCGACGAACGCGAAGCTCTTCCAGCGGCCGTCCTTGCCCTTGGTGACCCCGGCCAAGGCGGTCACGTCGCTCAGGGTGCCGGTCTTGGCCTCGACCTTTCCCGTGGCGCAGGACGCGGGGGCGGTCGTGAAGCGGTCCTCGTCCTGGGAGAGGGTGCCGTCCACGCCGGCGATGGGCAGCCCGTCCAGGATCGACGACAGGGCCGCCTTGTGGTGCGGGTCCACGGTGAGCGCGGCGATGGCGGACAGCGCGTCGGCGGTCATCCGGTCGCTGCGGGACAGGCCGCTGCCGTCGTACTCCTTCACGCCGGTGAGCGGTATGCCGTAGTGGACCAGTACGGAATGCAGCGCGGCGGTGCCGCCCGCCCAGGTGGCGGCCCGGCCCTGGCCGAGCGCGGTGAGCCGCAGCAGCCCCTCGGCGATGTCGTTGTCGCTGTACTTGAGCATGTATTTCACCGCCGACGACAGCGGCTTGGACTTGTGGGTGGCCAGAGCGGAACTCCCGTGCGGTGCGGTGGCCCGCGCGGGTGCGCTGCCGACGGTGATCCCCTGGGAGGCCAGTTGCTGGGCGAAGACCTTGCCGGCGGTGAGCGCGGTGTCCTGGGTGTTGTCGCCCTCTATGCGTAAGGCCCGGACCGGAGCGACCGTGTCGGGGTAGTAGCCGGAATTCCAGCCGGGAGCGAGCGTGGGGGCGGCGAAGAGATGGTCGTCGACCATCACCCGCACCGACTTGTGGCCGCTGTTCTTCAGCGCACCGGCCGTGGCGGCGGCGAGGCTCTGCAGGTCGGCCGAGGTGAGCTGCTGGTCGCCACCGCCGACCAGGTACACCGCTCCGGCGTGGTAGACGGTCCTGGTGTTCACGGTGTGGCCCGGGCCCAGCACGGTGAGCGCGGCGACGGCCGTCGCCAGCTTGTTGGTGGACGCGGGCATCAACCCGGTGGTGGGCCGCTTGGACCACACGGTATGGCCCGAGGCCACGTCCCGGACCTCGCCCACCACGTTGCTTCCCAGGTGGGCGACGCCCACCCGTTGGTCCAGCTTCCCGGCCATGGCCTTGTCCGCCGCGGTCAGTCCGCTCGTCGCCGACGCGGATACTGCGCCCATCGCCACCGCGGCCACTGCCGGAACCGCGATCGCCGCTGCCCGCTGCGTGTTTCTTCGACGCGGACGTGCGTGCTTGCCCACCCCACCACTCCCTCACTCGCCTGCATGCGTTAAAGAGGATGTGATCACAAATGCCGTTCCCGGCGGGCGGTTTCGGGGTGAGGTGCCGTTCAGCGCCCCGGCGCGATCGAGCGGACCGCGGCGTCCGTGAGGGTCGACGCGGTCCGTACGGCGCTGGTGACGGCCTCATCGGGGCTGAGGCCGCACAGATCGGTGAGGGTGAAGAGCGCCTCGGCACTCACGACCACCGCGAGATCCCGCTTGAGCTGGGCGAACGCGTCCGGGTCCGTCGCGCCGAGCGTGTCCTCCAGGGGGAGGAGCGCGTGGTCGATGAGCCCGAAACGGACGCCGGGGCGGGTGGTCACCGTCTCGGGCCGGGTGATGGTGGCGGCGATCATCGCCCGCACCGAGCCCTGCCTGGCGAGGATGCCGCGCAGCAGGAACTCGCAGGCGAAAGCGATGCGTTCGACGGCGTCGGCGGAGTCCGCGACCGGTGCGAGCGCCTCGGCGGGGGGTGGCCAGGCGCCGGCCAGGGCCTCGCTGATCAGGGAGGGAAGGTCCGGGAAGTACCGGTAGGCGGTGGCCTCCGAGACCAGGGCGGCGCGGGCGATCGCGGGCATGGTCACCTCGGCGCCCGTGCCGATGAGTTCCCGGGCGGCCGCCACGATCGCCGTCCGCGTGCGCTGTTTCTGGTTGGTGCGGCCGGTCCCCGTCCGTGTCGTCATCGTGTGACTCCTCCCGTCGATCCGCCCTCATGCTAGCAGCATCCTCTCTTTATGAGAGTCCACTTGCATTACGAAACTCGACTCCCTAATCTCGTGAGAGTCAGCTCTCATGAAGGAGGAGCAATGAGCACGGTTTCCATGGTCGGCCCGGGCGACGGCGAGACCATCCAGCTGGGCCCGACACAGATGCGCATCCTCGAGGACGGCAGTACGACCGGGCACCGCCTCGGCATCGGAGAGATCACCATCGCCCCGCACACCCAGGGCCCGCCGCAGCACCGCCACGCCCAGCACGACGAGGGCTTCTACGTGGTCTCCGGCACCGTCCACTTCACCGTCGGGGAGACCACCCACGTGGCCCCGGCCGGCACGCTCGCGATGATCCCGCCCGGCGCCCCGCACACCTTCGCCAACCTCGGCGACGAGCCGGCGGTGATGCTCAACACCTTCACGCCCGACCTGTACGTGCAGTACTTCCGCGACCTGCGGAACATGATCGCGGGCGGCCAGGAGCTGACCCCGGAATCGACCGTCGCGGCCATGAGCCGGTACGCCACGGTCCCCGCGACCGACTTCGCGTGACGGCACGCCATTTTCCCTTTGGGAACACCTACTTGAGGAGTCCGGAAATGCCCCGCAGCACCCACACCCTCACCCTCGCCCAGGGCACCCTCGACGTCACCGTCGACCTCCACGGCGAGCACGGACACCCCTTCCTGCTCCTGCACGGAGGCGGTGGCCCGGGCACCGTCACCCCGT
This sequence comes from Streptomyces sp. NPDC020299, assembly GCF_044387825.1. Lineage (NCBI taxonomy): Bacteria > Bacillati > Actinomycetota > Actinomycetes > Kitasatosporales > Streptomycetaceae > Streptomyces > Streptomyces sp. NPDC020299. Next base: position 105,065 of record NZ_JBIRWL010000017.1, on the reverse strand, counting down.
TCGCCGGCCTCCTGGCCGAGCAGCGGCCGGCCAGGGTGTTCGTCCCCGTCCACCCCGGCTTCGACGGCACCGCCCGCCCCGGGTGGCTGACCGACGTCACGACCCTGGCCCAGGTGTACGCCCACCTGCTCGACGCGCTCGACCTGCGGGATGTCGCCGTCGTCGGGAACTCGATCGGCGGCTGGATCGCGGCCGAACTGGCGGCCCTGGGCGGCGACCGGATCAGCAGCGTCACCCTCGTCAACGCGGTCGGCATCCCCGTCCCCGGTCACCCCATAGCCGACACGTTCTCCCTGACGCCCGTCGAGCTGTCCCGCCTCTCCTTCCACGATCCCTCGAAGTTCCGCTTCGACCCCAGCGCGCTGACCGAGGCGCGGCGCGCCGTCATGGCCGCCAACCGCGAGACCCTGCGGGTCTATTCGGGCCCGCACGCCATGGCCGACCCCACCCTGCCCGAGCGCCTCGCCAAGGTCACCCGTCCGACCCTGGTCGCCTGGGGCGCGAGCGACCAGGTCGTGGACGCCGACTACGGACGCGCCTACGCACAGGCCGTCCCGGACGCGGAATTCCGGCTGCTGGAGGGCACCGGCCACATGCCCCAGACCGAGACCCCCGAGCAACTCCTCCCCGTCCTCTGGGACTTCGCCGACGCCCATGCCACCGACCGGCCGCGGCACTGACGCCGGAAGGGCGGCCCACGTGTCCTCTTCCGCCCGCGGCGGGCCCATGACGGTCCTGGCCGTCTGCTGTCTGAGTGTGCTGCTCGTCAGCCTCGACACGACCGTCCTCAATGTCGCCCTGCCCTCGATCCAGCAGGACCTGCACTGCTCCGTGGCGGGCCTGCAGTGGACGCTCGACGCGTACACCATCGTGCTGGCTTCGCTGCTGATCCTGGCCGGGTCCACGGCCGACCGCGTCGGCCGGCGGCGCGTCTTCCTCCTCGGGCTCGTGCTGTTCACCGGCGGGTCGGCGCTGTGCAGCCTGGCCCCGTCCCTCAACTGGCTGATCGTTTTCCGCATGGCGCAGGCGGTGGGCGGCTCCATGCTCACCCCGGTGGCCATGGCCATCCTCGCCAACTCCTTTCCAGAGCCGCAGGAGCGGGCCAGGGCCATCGGCGTGTGGGGCGGGGTGGTCGGCATCAGCATGGCGGCCGGGCCGATCCTCGGCGGCGTACTGGTGCAGACGGCCGGGTGGCGGTCGGTGTTCTGGCTGAACGTGCCGATCGGGCTGGCCGCGCTGCTGCTCACCTTTCTGTTCGTCCCGGAGTCCCGCGCACCGCGGCCCCGCAGGCCGGACCCGCTGGGCCAGCTCCTCGTGATCACCGCGCTCGGGACACTGACGTACGCCATCATCGAGGCGCCGGGGCGGGGCTGGGCGTCACCCGCGATCGTGGCCTGCATGGTCGCCGCGACCGGCGCGCCGGCCGGGTTGGTGCCGTACTCGAAAAGGCGTCAAGAGCCGCTGATCGACCCCCGCCTCTTCCGCAGCGCTCCCTTCAGCGGTGCGATGGCCATGGCGGTCTGCGCCTTCACCGCGCTCGGCGGCTTCCTCTTCGCCAGCACCCTCTACCTGCAGAACACGTTGGGGCTCGACGCGCTGGAGACCGGGGCGCGCCTGCTGCCGATGGCGGTGCTGTCACTGGTGTGCCCACCGTTGTCCGGACGGATCGTGGGAAACCGCGGGCCACGCGTCCCGCTCCTGCTCGCCGGCGCCGGTATCACCGCGGGCGGCATCCTGGCCGTACCGGCCACCCGCCCGGCCGGCCACTCCGACGTCCTCCTCTACGCGGCGTACGCGCTGTTCGGCCTGGGCTTCGGCTTCGTCAACGCGCCCATCACCCACACAGCGGTCTCGGGTCTGCCACGCACCCAGGCCGGGCTGGCCGCCGCGCTCGCCGCGACCAGCCGTCAGGTCGGGGCCGCGCTCGGCATCGCTGTGACCGGTGCCGCGATCGCCGCCGGGGCACGCCCGGCCGCCTGGTGGATCATCGCCGGCAGTGGTGCGGCCATCCTCGGGCTGGGCTTCCTGACCTCGGGGCCGTGGGCGGCCCGTGGGTCCGGTGAGGACGACTCCTCCGAACACGTGCAGGCGCCATCCCGTGGCACGGCAGTCCACTGACCGCCATTCGATCCGCAAAGGCACCGTGCACGTCCGTCGGGCCGGTGCCGCGGTGGGAGGATGCGGGGAGGGCGGGAGAGGGGCGGGAGGCGTGGGGCGTGGGGCGTGGTGAGCGGGACACGGTCGCGCGGGGAGCACGACTGCACGAAGCGGCGCAGGCACTGGTCGGTGACCACGGCAGGGCGGTCGAGGCGGTACGGGCGGCGCTGAAGCCGATCCACGACGCGGCGGTGCAGCGGGAGCTCGACGCCATCCCCGTCGCCCGGCTGCAGGACGTCACCGAAGGGCGGCTGCGGCTGGGGAGCGTCGAGAAGAACAGGCTGCGCACGGTGGGCAGTGTTCTCGAAGCGGGCCCCTACCGATTGCGGCAGATTCCCGGGGTGGGGCAGCGCACCGTCGACCAGATGCTCGCCGCCGCCCGTCGGCTCTCCGAGGCCGTGCACGAGAGCGTGGCCGTCCACATCGACGTGGACCGGCCGGAACCGAGCACCACCGCGCTCGTCACAGCCTTGCATGTACTGGTGGAGGCGGGCCCGGACGCTCGTCGCGCGGTCGACAGGGCCGCCGTCCTGTCGGCACGGCTCGGTCCGCTGCTCGCCGACGCCAGGCCCGCCGCCGGACGGTTCCGGATGCTTCTGGCGGGCCAGGACAAGAAGGCACACGCGTTGGCGGCGATCACCGAGATCCGGTCGCTGGTGGACGAGGCGGAGCAGGCGGCCCTGCCCGAACTGCTTGCCCAGGCGTCGGTGGACCTGCTCCGCGGGCCTTCGTCCGACATCGCGGCGTGGGTGGACTTCGAACTCCGTTCTGCCGAGTACTACAGCCTGCTCGCCGAGATATCCGGGCGGCAGCCGGACACGGCCGCCGCCGAGGGCTTCCTGCCGGACGAGATCGCCGAACGGGTGCGGACCCAGTACCTCGACGACGCGCACCGCAGGGTCTCCCTGCGCGGTTACCAGGCGTTCGGCGCGCGGTTCGCACTGGCGCAGCGCAAGGTGATACTCGGCGACGAGATGGGCCTCGGGAAGACCATCCAGGCGATCGCCGTGCTGGCACACCTGGCCGCCGAAGGACAGAGTCACTTCATGGTCGTCTGCCCGGCGAGCGTCCTCGTGAACTGGACGCGGGAGATCGAGGCCCGTAGTGCCCTGCGTGTCATGGTGCTCCACGGCCCGGACCGGCACTACGCGTTCGCCGACTGGGAGGGGCGAGGCGGGGTCGCGGTGACCACGTTCGACGCGCTGCGCGGCTTTCCCGCGCCGGGCGGCGCGGAGGTCGGATTGCTCGTGGTCGACGAAGCGCACTCCGTGAAGAACCCGAAAGCCAAGCGGTCCCAGGCGGTCGCCCTGTGGGCGGAGCGTTGCGCGCGCACCCTTTTCATGACCGGCACCCCGATGGAGAACAGGGTCGTGGAGTTCCGCAACCTGGTCCGGATGCTTGACGGCGGCGTCGCGGACTCCCTCGGCGAGAAGGACGCGTTGGCCGGGTCGGTCGGCTTCCGCAAGGCTGTGGCCCCGGTCTACCTGAGGCGCAACCAGGAGGACGTGCTGACGGAACTCCCGAGTCTCCAGCAGACCGACGAATGGGAGGAGCTGAGCGCCTCGGACGAGGAGGCATACCGTGAAGCCGTGCGCGCGGGAAACTTCATGGCGATGCGCAGGGCCGCGTATATGCGCCCCGAGAAGTCGGCAAAGCTGGAACGGCTCCGGGAGATCGTCCAGGAGGCCGGCGAGAACGGGCAGAAGATGGTGGTCTTCTCCAACTTCAAGGACGTACTGGGCGTGGTGAAGGAAGCACTCGCCGCCACGACCACCGACGGCACTCCGGTGTTCGGTCCACTCACCGGAGGCGTCTCGGCCGGGCGGCGGCAGCAGATCGTCGACGACTTCGCCGGCGTCTCGGGCCCCGCGGTGCTCCTGGCCCAGATCCAGGCGGCAGGTATCGGCCTCAACATGCAGGCGGCTTCCGTCGTCGTCATCTGCGAACCCCAGATCAAGCCGACCATCGAACATCAGGCGGTGGCCCGGGCGCACCGTATGGGCCAGGTCAGGCCGGTTCGCGTGTACCGTCTCCTCGCCACCGGAGGCGTCGACGAACGCATGGTGAAGATGCTCGAGGCCAAGACTCGCCTGTTCGACGCCTACGCCCGCCGCAGCGCCGTGGCCGAGGCCTCTCCGGACGCGGTCGACGTGTCGGACACCGAGCTGGCGCGCCGGATCGTCGAGGAGGAGCAGGCACGGCTCGGCATGGCGGACGAGAGGCTGACGGCGACCGAGTGAACCCGGCCGAGTCATCAGGGGTACGTTCTCCGCGCTGGGTTGCCGCTGAGGACGCAGGCTCACGAGCTGCCCACGGACAGCCCCGAGCCCGTCAGTCGCACCCGGATGCCGTCCTTCTGCACGCGCACGTCCCGCAGCCGCAGGTCCCCGTGCTTCGGCTCCGGCAGATCGAAGGCCAGGGACAGCCGGTCGGCGAGGGCCGGGCGGGTGAGCTGGGACAGGGCGTCGAGGAGGTCGGGGTCGAGGCCCAGGCCGCGGAGCACCTCGGGGTTGTCCATGGCCAGGTCGACGAGGTTGAGGCGCTGGGCCTGGCGGGCGAAGCGCGGGGAGCCGGTCAGCTCGGTGAGCTTGCCGTCGTCGCTCAGGGCCTCGTGCACGGTCGCCTCGGGCACTCCCAGCCGCCGCACGATCGACGGGACCGACAGCAGGGACTTCGCCTTACGGGTCTCCCGGGCCAGGTCGGCGGACCCCTTCGGCGTCAGGTGCAGGCCGTCCGAGGCGCGCGTGCCGGGGCGGTACGTGGCCAGATCCCCGATGTCCAGGCGCATGCCGCCGATCCTCGTGGCGATGCCCCGCTCGCCCTGCCGCTGGACCGTGGCCTCGGCGTGCAGTCGCAGGTCGTGGCCGGCGACCGGCAGGGTGCCGCGGGCCCGGACCCGGTCACGGCCTTCACCGGTGAACGTCACCTGGGAAGCGCCGAGTTCGCGGTTGAGGTCGGCGAAGGACAGCAGGACGTCGCCGTTGATCCGGGAGGCGCGGGCGCCGTGCACGGATGTGAGACCGTCGGCGTCCAGCCGTACGTCGTGGGCCGTGGCCGACACCTTCGCCAGCGACACCCGGTCGGCCGCCACGTCCGGCACGGTCACCCGCACCGAGTCCAGCCTCTTGTCGGCGAGTTGGGTGAGAAAGGGGAAGCCGCCGATCTCCACCTCGGGCGCCGCGGCCAAGCCCATCCGGTGCTTCAGGGTCTCCGCGGTCCGGTGCTCGGCGTACAGCAGTGCCCAGCGGTCGGCGAGGGCCACGAAGGCGGTGAGAACGGCCAGGCCCACCACCGCTTTCACCGCGAGCGGCAGCCCGGCGAACCGGCCACGCCGACGCCGGCCGCCGCGGCGGTGGACCGGTGGGGTCCACTCCGGCTCTTGTGCCTGCTCTCGCTCGGGCCACTGCTCGGCGCTGCCCTCGGCGAAGAAGTCCTCCAGCGGGCCCCCGTCGAGGGTGCCGAGTTCCTCGTAGGGGTTTCGGGGCGCTTCGGAGCGGTCGTCGGGGCGGTGACGCGGATCTGTGCGGTGGGGGGTGGGCATCGACTCATCCGAACATGCGCACCACCCCTGCTCGCAACCTGAACGCCGGGTATGCGAGGTAGTGCACGATTGTGATCCACCCCGAACCTGAGCTGACGATGACCGCACGTCAGCAGTCGACGCCCGGGCCGCGGGAGCGGAACAAGGCGATGCCGGACGAGGCGATGCCGGACGAGGCCGGCGGTGGCTCATGGCGGAGCCGCCGATGTTCCGCTTCAATGCGTGACACGGAACGAAGGGGCCGGACTCCCGGCGAGTCGGGTCCTTGACCGGGGTATCACCGGGGGGCGCTTGTGGGGTTGGAGGGTGTTTCGGTCGGGGGGTTGTTCTTCGGGCGGGACGATGCCGAGACCGATCTCAAGGACGGGCTGCTGCGCGGGGCGGTGTTCCGGCCCAACCATGCCTACGAGGAGGTGCTCTCGGGGCGGAAGTCGCTGATCATCGGGCGCAAGGGATCGGGGAAGAGCGCCATCTGCCGGCAGTTGGCGACAGCTCGGGGGCATCCCGGGGCCTCCGTGCTGATCACGCCCGACGACGCCGCCGGTGACGAGATCCGGCGGTTCGAGCTGCAGGGGGTCACCGCCGACACCGCCAAGTCGCTGATCTGGCGGTACGTGTTCGCGGTGCACGCGGCACGGCACCTGACCGGACACGCGCGTACCGGGCACCACCGGCGGCGGCTGCCGTCCGCGGTCCGGGCGCTGCGCCGGTTCCTGCGGGCCAACGGTGAGTACGACGACTCCCGGCTCTACGACCGGCTCCGGCGCGGCGCGAGCGGGCTGCAGTCCGCGAACCTGTCCCTCAAGGCGTTCGGCGCGGAGGCCGCGTTGGGGGTCAACGGGGCCTCCGAAGGGGCGCGGGCGGGCCGGCAGCTGGAGGTCCTGGAGGACGGAGTGGCCGCCGCCTTCGCCGAGCTGGGCTGCGACGGCTCCCATCCACCGCTGCTCTTCCTCGTCGACCAGCTCGAGCAGGTGTGGACCGTGGACGCCGACAGCCACGCCCTGGTCGCCGGACTGCTGCTCGCCGCCAAGCATGCGACCGGGCACTACGGCAGCGCCGTACGGACCGCGCTGTTCCTGCGGTCCGACATCTACGACACCCTCAACTTCAGCGAGGGGGACAAGTTCCACAGCGACGAGATCAGGATCAGCTGGAGCCGCAGAGGGCTTGAGGACGTGGCCCTCGCCCGGGCCCGGGCCTCGCTGGGGGTCGAGATCGGCGAGGAGCAGCTGTGGGGGGAGGTCTTCCCGTCGGTGGTGCGGGGTGAGCCGACCGCCGACTACCTCTTCCGGCGTGCGCTGCCCCGGCCCCGGGACGCCATCCAGTTCCTCAACGCCTGCCGCGGCGCGGCTCATGAGCGGGGCGGGCCGTGGATCACGGAGGCGGACGTGCTGGCGGCGACGGAGCGGTTCTCCCGGTGGAAGTTGCAGGACCTGGCCAAGGAGTACCTGGTCAACCATCCTTTCCTGCGGGCGCTGTTCGCCATGTTCGAGAACAGTGCGCACGTCGTGACGCGGGAGGTGCTGGAGAGCCGGTTCGAGGGGCGCAGGGACGCGCTGCACCGGGACTATCCCGACTACACCGACAGTCTGACCGTGCGGGGCCTGATCGACGTGCTGTACGGGGCCGGGTTCCTCGGGGTGCGGCGCGGTGACGGGGTGGTGTACTCGGGCGGCAGCCAGGCGCCGCCGGGGCCGGGGGAGGACGAGTTCCATGTGCACCCGTGCTTCCGGCCCGCGCTGGGCGGCTTCGTCTTCACCCAGCAGCCCTGGTCGGTCAACCGGGACTTGGGGCTGCTGAGCGAACTGACCGAGTCGTGTGACCGGTTGATGCGCCAGGTGATGCGGTCGCAAGCGCCGGAGGCTGTACGCATCCGGGTGGACGAGCGGGTACGGGCCATCGCGCGGACCGCCGCGGCGGAGCGTCGGCGCGGCGAAAGGGGTGGCGAGGTCGACGCCCACAGGTACGTACGGGACTTCGCAAGCCGCTTCCTCATACTCGCCCGGGACCTCGGCGCCATGGGATTCGGCCAAGATCCGCTGGCCCGGCGCCTGGAGTCCGAGGCGAGGTCCCTCATCCGCGCGGCGGGCGGTGCCCAGGGCAGCGGCGCGGGATCGTCCTCCGGGGGCTGAGGACCCCTTCTCCCGTGTGACCGCCGCTCAGTACACCCGCGTGACCGCCTCCGCCCCCTCCCCGCTCGGCGGCTTCCGGCGCTGCCACTCCTGGGCCAGCTCCGCCGGGAAGCGCCGCCCGCTGCGGGCCAGGACGACGCCCTCGGTCAGCTCCAGTTCGTCCCCGGCGCGGAAGTCGCGTACGGCGCCCTTGGGGAGGTCGTGCCAGGGCCCGGGGCCCGACCTGTCCGTAGCCCGCCACCGGGTACCGAAGGAGCTCACGTCGGTGGCGCGCAGGGCGCCTCCCGCGACCCGCAGTTCCACGTGGGTGCGGCTGACGAGGGCGGCCAGGTCGGCGGGGAGCAGGTCGTGCAGGGCGATGCCGTCGGGGTCCGGCTTCCGGCCGATCCGTACCGTCGAGCCGTCCTCCAGGGTGAAGCGGGCCGAGACCCGGTCGGCGACGAGCAGCTTGACCTGGGCGGTGGCGGTGCGCGGGCCGTCGTCGATCAGTTCGAGACCGTGGTGCTCGCAGGTCGGGAGGCCACGCCGCATCCGGGGCAGCAGCACCAGCGCGCCCTTGCGGGTGTCGTACACGGAGCACCGCTCCTCCGGGCAGCGCCAGTTGCGCAGCACCACCTCGGAGCGGGGCCTGCGCCGGGGATCGAGCAGGCCCTGCTTCTTCAGGACCGACTCCTCCTTCTTGCGGGAGATCTGTGCCGCGGAGGCCACTTGCATGTCCAGCGGGACGAGCCGGACCGTGCCGCGCTGCCCCGGTACCGGCTCCAGGAAGTCGTCGGTGTTGCCCTGGAGGAAGGGGAAGTTGTCGCGGGCGTCCCGGTAGCGGTCGCCGGTGATGACCGGGATGCCGGTCATCTCGCACAGCTCCAGGACCCGTCCGTCCGCGTCGCCCAGCTCCTCGACCAGGCCGAGCCGCACCCACTTCGCCAGCAGGTGTACGTCCGCCGGGTCGGTGAACTCGTGGCGGCCGCCGCCGTGCCGCAGACTGCGGTCGGCGACGAGGTACAGCCTGACGTCCGGGTCGCGGGCCAGCCGGGCGGCCGCGTCGATGACGAGGGCCAGGCGGCGCAGCGAGCGTTGGCCGGGCTCGCCGAGGTCCTGGCGGCGCACCACGTTCGAGAGGTCGACGAGGAAGCATGCCTCTTCGAAGTCCGCGGTCAGATGCTTTTCCACAGGATTCCCCCGCTTCCCCGAAAGTCCCCACGCGCCCGCTGATGTGATGTTAATTACTTTATTGGGCAGTGGTCTTGGGGATCCGGAAATGCGCGGGGGGCGGATATGAGCGAGTGGGGTTCACTTGCGGACGAGACGGACGAGACGCCGTCCGGGGGACGGCGGCAGGCGGCCCCTCCGCCCCCGGCCGCCGAGGACGAGTGGGGCACTCTCGACGCCTCCGGCCCCCCTGGGTCCGGTGGACGGCGGCCCGGCCCGTCCGCACCTCCGGTCGGCGTACCGGCTCCGTCACCGGAGGTCGTCGGCTCCCTGCTGACGGCCGGTGAGACGCTGTGGGCACAGGTCGACGGCACCGACGCGGTGCTCGGCTCCGGCTGCCCCGCCACGGCGGTGTACGACGACGAGCCGGACGGCTTCAGCGGCTGGCGCCCGGTCACCGTCGTCGACCCGTCCCGGCTGATCGTGCGCCCGGTGCCGCTGTCCCTGGCCGAACCGTCCGTCGGCGCGGCGACCTCCGTCGCCGAGCTCTACACCGACACCGAACCGCCGGACACCGGCGAACCCCGTCGCACCGCGCGTTTCCCGGTCGGGGAGGGGCCCGACCTGGACGCCCTGCTGGACCGGGCGGTGGCTCAGGAGCGGGAGCGGGTGCGTGCCGAGGCCGCCGCCGCGGCACGCCGGGCCCAGGAGGAACTCGCCTACGCGCACCGGGAGCTGGCCGAGCGGACCGAGATCGTCGAGCGCGGCGCCCGGCTGCGGGAGGAGCGGGCCGAGGAGGCGGTACGGCGGGCGCGGCAGGAAGCCGACCGGCGGCTGGCCGAGGCCGAGAGCCAGGCCGGCCGGCGGATCGCCGCCGCCGAGGCCGCGGCCCGGCGGGAGGTCGACGACGCCCGCGCCCAGGTGGCGCAGGCCGTCCAGCACTGGCAGCACCGGGCACAGCAGGCGGAGACCGAACGGCGCCGGGCGGCCCAGGAGTTGCGACGCGCCAACCGGACGAGCACACAGCGCCTGGTCTTCCTGGGGGTACTGGCCGTGATCGCGGTCGTGCTCACCGTCGTCCTCAAGGGAGCGTGACGTGAGCGAACACGGTGACGCCGTCATCGGCCACGGCGACGATGTGGACGGCGACCTCGCGGGGGAGCGGAGCCCGGACCCGGTGACGACCGAAACGCCCGTGGAGACCCAGGAGATGGAGACGCCCGAGTTCGTGGCCGTCGCCGTCCCCGAGATCGCCGTCCGCTGGGACCAGGACCTGGCACCGACTCTGCGCGAGTGCGTCGACGAGCACGGCAGGCCCGAACGCGACCATCTGATCGGGGAGTTGCCCGCCCTCTGGGACAGGGTGGACTCCGCCCTGCATCGGCTCGGGCCGGGATGCCTGATGACCGAGTCCGTACGGTACGACGCGTACGAGGGCTGGCAGATCGCCGCGCTGCCCCGCTACGACCTCGAGGGCGGCATCGAGTTCCACGACCGGCGTGAGGTCGCGCCCGCGCCCCGTGACCGGCGTGCCCTGGTGCAGGCGCTGGTGGACGCCGTGGCCGAGCGGCCCTGCCTGGACCTGCGGGACGCGCTCCAGCTGCTCGGCGTGTTCGCGGGCACGTTCCCGCCCGGCCTCGACGCGGTGTGCCACCGGCTCCTGGGCCATGACCTGCGGCAGGGCGTGGCAGCGGGGATGGCGCCGCTGCACGAGGCCCTCGCGCGCCGCGCCCCGGCCGGCGTGTCGGCCACCTGCTACCAGGAGAGCGCGGTCGGCTCCCGCAAGGCCAAGGGCGACCCGGGCACCGACAACGAGGACGCGGCGGGCGCCGCCCGGGGCGCCTCGGGCACGGTGCGGTGCGCCGTGTTCGACGGGGTGACCGGCGCCGGGGACGGCTCCGGCCGGATCGCCGCCCAGGCGGCACTGCGGCAGACCGAGCGGCGCTGGCGGCTGGAGGAGGACCTGCCGCCGCAGCAACTCGTGGACGAACTGGACGTGTTCATCGGCCGGGCCACTGAGACGGGCAGCGCGGCCGGCGTCCTGGCCACGGTGCGCCCGGACGGCACGGCGAGCCTGGTGTCCGTCGGGGACGCGGAGGCCTGGCTGGTGCGGCCTCTGCGCGCACCGGTGCCCGGCGGCCCACCGACGCGCGAACTGCCGTACACGGCATGGAAGCTGACCCCCGCCCACACCGGCTACGCCGAGCGGCTGCGGGTCAGCCCGCACGCCCACGGCGACGGGTCCGCCCTGGTCAACTACCTCGGCAACGGTCCCGGCCGCTGGACGCAGACCACCGTCGTCCTCGCCCCGGGGGACCTGCTGCTGCTCGCCTCGGACGGGGCGACGGAACCCGAGCGGGACCGCTGGTTCGGCGCCGTACTGGCCGAACTGGCCTCGAAGCTGGAGGAGCCGGGACGACCGCTCGCCCCGGCGCTCGCCGCCGCGCTCGTCCAGCGGGCGGAGGCCCTGGGCGGCTGGGACAACGCCACGGCACTGGTGTGCGGGATCGGGGAGGCGAAGGACGTATGACCACTGAGGACATCAAACTCGGAGTGGACCGGCCGCAGGTCAATGTCGGCGACGAGTTCTACCTGGCGGTCGCCCCGCGCGAACTGCGCCGCGCCGACCGGATCGCGGAGGGCATCGCCTATGTGCTCGCGGTCGACGACAGCTGGTCGATGGGCATCAAGGCGAACTCCTCCACGAACGAGTTCGCGGACCCGGACGACCCGCGGGACGCCAGCCGCAAGGACGTGGCCGAGTCCGGGGTGCGCGAGCTGGTCGCCGCGCTGCCCCCGGACGCCGGGGTCGACGTGCTCACCTTCGCGCAGAAGGCGGGCCTGCGCTTCTCCGGAACGGCGGCCGAACTGCGCGACAGGGGCAGCTGGAGCGGCAATGCCGAGGACGAGCGCCGCTGGACCAGTATCGAGGGCGCGCTGCGGGAGGCCTACGCGCAGCTGGACCGGCGCACGGCGGCCTCCCGCCGGCTCGTGCTGCTCAGCGACGGGCTGCCCAACTTCGGTGCGACCGAACCCGGGCAGCTGGCCGCGATCGCCCGGGAGGCGGCAGGACGCGAGCTGCACACCGACGTCATCGGCATCGGCGAAGGCGCCGACTACCCCCTGCTGGAAGGGCTCGCGCCGACCGGGATGACCGCTCACGTGTCCTCCCGCGCGACCGCCGCCGAGAAGATGCGGGAGATCGCGTCGAGCTTCGCCGCCTACAGCCGGGACGTGGTCGCGGGCAGCGCCGAACTGTCCCTGGAGATCAGCCCTTTCATCGAGATCGTCGCCGTCTACCAGATCGACCCGGTCCGCCGGCGCCTCGACAGCGTGGTGTCCGACGGCGGGGGACGGCGCCCCAGCAGGGTACGGCTCACCCTGGGCGCGGTCGGCGCGGGCGAGGAGGCCCAGTTGCGCTATGTGCTGAAGCTGCGGGCGCCCGACCGGACCAGCCCGACCGAGCTCCTCGTCGCCAAGGCGACCGGACGGCTCGGCTCGGGACCCGGAGCGCGGGAGCTGGCGCCGGTGACGACCAAGGCGTGGTTCGTGAACGATCCGTACGCCCAGATCCTCCGCCCCGAATACGGTCGCGAGGCCGCCGCCGCGGAACTCGACCAGGAGATCAACAACCGGGTCGCCGCGGCGGGTTCCACCACCGAGGAGGAGCGGATCTACGAGGAGGGGATCGAGCGGGCCCGCCGGATCCCGGATCCCGGGCTGATCGCCTCCTTCCAGCAGGCGATCGGCGGACTCCGCGGGGGGATGCGGTCGAAGGACGTGCTCAACGAGTCCCGCGCGTCCTCCAGCCGCAGCAGCTCCAGCCGCAACAAACGGGACTGGTTCAAGGACATCGAGGTCGAGCCGCCCGACAAGATCCGCGAGCACCGCACACAGCGCAGCGTGTACGACGATGACGACGGCCAGTACGGCGGCGGGTCGTACGGCGGAGGCTCGTACGGCGGCGGGTCGTACGGCGGTGGCGGATACGGCGACGACGGATACGGCTCCGAGGACGGGTACGGCTCCGAGGACGGGTACGGCTCCGAGGACGGCGGCGCATACGGTTCGAGCGGCGGCAGCGGCCGGCACTCCTACGGCGGCCCCTACCGCGGCGCACCGGACAGGGGGCAGGACCACGGCGGCCACGGCGGCGCCGACGCCCCCACCCAGCCGCCGCGCCGGAGCGGGTCATGAGCGTCCCCGTCATCATCGACGCGTCGAACGTGGCCGCGACCAGCCAGACCCGCTGGCTGTTCTCCCGGGTCGTCGACGTACGGGAGGCATGGCTGCGCCGGCATCCCGGCGCGGACGCCATCGCCGTCCTGGACGCCAGTGTCCGGCGCCACCTGGACGACCAGAAGCTCGTCGAACAGGCAGAGCGCGCCCGCTGGCTCCAGGTCCACCGGGGCGACGCCGACGACCGGATCCTCTCCCTCGCCGACCAGTACGACGCGGCGATCGTCTCCAACGACAACTTCCGCTACGCCCGCCGCGAGCACCCCTGGCTGCAGGGCAACAACTCCCGGGTGTGGAGCGTGCGCCGGATGCGCGGCGAGGTCATCCTCAGCCTGCGCCACCTCGGCGTGGCCACCGACGAGGAGATAGAACGCGACCGGCTCAAGAAGCTCCGCAAGGCGGGTCTGCTCCACCCCGGCTCGGACAAACGGTTCCGGCACACCTCCGACACCTCCGGCTGCGTACACGCCGACGAGGAACTGCAGCCCCAGCACGTGCACAGGCAGGGCCACCGCTGGTACTGCCGCTCGTGCTACTTCGACGTCCGCGAGATCGTCGCGGAGCCACCCCCCGCGCCCGGCACCGGCCCGGTCCGGGTGACCGTACTGCACGGCCATCGCACCCGGGACACGCTCACCGTGCCCCCCGCCGGCCTGACGCTGGGCCGGCCCTCGCGCAGCCACCCCGAAGTCACGGTCGTCACCGCCGGGCTGGACGAGGAGAAGGCCAAGGACGTCTCCCGCCTCCATGTGCGGATCTTCCTCGACGACGACGGGAAGCCCATGGTCGAGCACCTCCCCGAACCCGACCGGAACGCGTCGTTCCTCAACCCGGAGCTCGACTTCCAGGGGCGCCCGAAGTCCTCCCGGCTCGCCACCGGGACGCCGTACGCGCTGGAGGACGGCGACGAACTCTGCCTCGGCCTGGGTACCGTCCGGCTCCGGATCGGCTTCGGGAGCGAGGCGTGACCACGTTCGTACCGCAGTGGGTGTACGCCGACAGCCCCGACGAGAACGGCTCCCCGCGCAAGGCATGGGTGCCCGCCGACTTCGGGATGGACGGGCGGTTCGGCACCGTCGAGATCCTCTCCCGGGGCGGCCAGGGGTACGCCCTGCGCGCCCAGGACCGCTGGTCCGGCCAGGACGTCGTGGTCAAGGGCATGTGGTGGCCCGAGACGGCCCTGGACGACCCGCGCAACGTCCTCGCCACCCTGTCCCAGCACCAGAAGGCACGCCGGCAGGGACTGCACGCCGCCCAGCAGGCGGCCCAGCTGACCCAGCAGTGCCCCGTCGTGATCAGCGTGGAATCCCAGCCCTCCCCGTCGCTGACCGAGGCCGGCCACCCGCGGCCACCGGTCGAGAGCTTCCTCGTGCAGCAGTTCATCGGACAGCAGGGCGGCGCCTCCATCACCCTCCAGCAGGACATCGACGCCCGCAAGGCCGCGAACCGGCCCTACACCGAGGACGAACTGCTCGACCTGGCCGAACAGTTGTGCAACACCCTCGCCGCCCTGCACGCCGACCGGCACGCGGACGACAAGTCGTCCAAGGGCTGGATCCACGCCGACATCAAACCGGAGAACATCCTGGTGCTGGGCCCGCCCGCCCGCTACGTCCTGATCGACTACGACGCGGCCGTGCGGATCGGCGGACGCGTCGACACCACCACCGCCGCCTACGCGCCGCCGTCGGCCGAGGGCACCGACGAGCCGAGTGAGAAGTCCCCCGCGGCCGAGCGCTTCGACATCTACATGCTCGGCGCCACCCTGGCCCACGCGGCCGCCCTCCAACGCCTCTCCGAGGAGCACCGCCGCCTGCTGTACGCGGAGCAGACCACCTACGAGGCCATCGCCCCCGCCCGGAGGTTCCTCACCGGTCAGGGCTACGGGCCGGTGCTGACCAACGCCCTCATGACCTGCCTGTCCAAGCGGACGTACCGCCTCACCAACGTCGACCGCGTCCGTATCGACCTCGCCCGCGCCCGCCGGGCCACGGCCCTGCAAACGGCGCTGAGCACCCTGGGAGGCGGGCCACGATGACCGACCACACCACGTTCGGCCGGCTCGTCACCCGGGTCCGCGGCCGTTCCGGACGCCACTGGGAACCGCGTACCGCGCAGCTGCGCCCCGGACACCTGCGCTCCTCCGGGGCGAGCGCGCTGCGCGCCACCCGGCTCGTCAAGGACGCGGAGGAAGACGCCTACGGCGCGCTGCGGTTCTTCCCCAGCGTCAGGGACCGCGGACGGGCGGCCACGCTGCTCGCCGCCGGCAGCCCCGTCACACCCCCGCTCCTGGACGTCGTCGACCACCCCCAGCTGCCGCCCGCCCTGATCACGGCCTGGGCGCCGGGCAACAAGAAGGTGCCGCTGCACGCGCTGCCGGACCGCGACGACCTCGACTCGATGCTCGCCGACGGGCACCGCTGGACACCCGCCGGAGCCCTGCGCACCCTGGTCCCCCTCGGCCGGGCCCTGGACGACATGGCACACGCCGGCTTCGTCCCCGTCGAGCTCTCACCCGACCACCTCGTGGTCAACTTCGGGTCGGTGGTCCTGGCGGGCACCGGCCGGCACGGCTACATCCCGCGCGAGGGCCGCATGCCCGGCGCCCAGGGCATGTCCCTGCCGACCGCGCTGCTCCTCGGCGGTGACGTGCCGAGCGCGGGCAGCGGGGACCAGGCCCTGGCGCAGTGGCGGGAGGTGCAGGTGCGCGCCCTGACCCGGCTGGCCGGCTGGATGGCCTGCGGACTGCCGCCCGGCGCCAGAGGACCGGTCGACGGCCCGGCCGACCTCTACGGCTATCTGGAGACGGCCGGATTCCAGCGGGTGCCCGCGCTGCGCCCCGGCCGGCTCGCCGACACCCTCGCCCGCGCCGCGCACGACGAGGAACAGGCCCGTGCCGGCGCCGACCTGGCCGCGGCGGAGGCCCTGCTGGTCTATGACGACACGGCGCAGTACAGCGGCGGCGAACGGCTCGGCATCAACCCCGAGTCGCTGCGCCTCGGCCTGCTCCACGAGCACGGCCCGGACGTGATCGCCGTGGCCGCCTTCGACCAGCGGCGGCGCGGCACCCGCGGCGCCACACTGCTCTCCGGCGCGGGCTGGCTGCTGGTGCCGCCCGAGGAGCTGGTGAACGTGTCCTGCCGGATCGCCTCGCGCGCCTCGCGCGCCCGTGTGGTCGTCGCGGGCCGGATGTCGTCCGCCGCACTGCGGAACCTGCAGCGGGTGCGGGGCGGACACGTCGAACAGGTCGACTGGGACGACCTGTCGATCGCCTCGCCGCGGATCGCGGGCATGGCCGCCGACCGGCTGCCGTTCGTCACCGACCCGGATCTGGAGGAGTACTACGAGCAGATCCTGGACAGCAGGGGCGGCGTGGCACGGCGCCGGCGCACCTTCGCCGCCGGCTGGACCCTGAGACTGGGCGGCGTCGACCGCACGATGCGGCCCGGGCCGCGCGCGAACCTGCTGGAACAGCTGGCCGACTGCTTCGGCACCGACACGGAACTGCTGGTGGCGGTGCGCTCCCTGCAGAACGCGCCGGGCCTGCGCAAGCAGAACAGGCTGCTCGACGAGGCGGGCATGCGCCGCCTGGTGACCGCCCTGTCGGGCGTGCCCCGGTCCGTCTTCCGGGAGTGCCTGATGTCGGCGCTGCTCGGGCCCGCGGAGCGTGACCTGTACGACGAGGCCGCCCGCCGGCTGCTGCCCGTGGCGGGCCGGCTCGCCGAGGTCTTCGACCCGCGCCGGGAGGTGGGCGCCGACGGGCTGACGATGGCCACCGCGCTGCGGGAGCTGGAGGGCATCCGCCGTGTCGGCCTCTACGGGCGGCTGTGCACGGCCGTCCCCGAGGTCGCGCCCGAGCGGCTCGCGGCCGCGGTCGCCGGTATGGACGACCCGCTGGTCGCGCTGCTCTCCCAGATCCCGGCGCCCAGCCTGCAGTTCCTCGCCGGCCGCCTCGACGACCCGCAGTTGCTCGACCTGCTGCGGCCCCATCTGCACGGCGAGGACGTGGACCTGCTCGCCCGCTACACCCCGCAGATGTGGCGGCGGCTGCTCGAAGGGCTGCGCCAGCCCGAGCACCTGACCGTGCTCGGCCTGGGCTGGGTGCAGATCGTGGACCAGGACACGGCCGGCGCGGTGGACGCGCGGGTGCTGCTCCAGATCGCCGCCGACGCCGAGGTCTCGGGGCGCGACGCGGTACGCGCCCTGCTCGGCACGGCCCCCGCCGACTGGCCGGTCGTGTGCGCCCACCCGGTGCTCGCGGCCCGCTGGCTGTCCGAGCAGGGCGACCTGGACATCGCCGAGATCGCCGACCGCTTCCCCGACACCCGGGCGGCGCTCGCCGGACTCGGCACCGAGGGCCTGCGGCACGCGCTGGAACTCGGCCTGGACCAGACGGCGATGGCCCGGCTCAAGGGGTACGCCGACGGGATCGGCCACCCCCTGTCCGACGTCGTCGCGGCCTTCAAGGAGCGCGGCTACGACACCGTGGAGCAGACCGAGCCGCTCGGCCCGGCCGCCGCGGTCGCCTGGTCGCGCTGGCAACTGGACCTGGGCAACGAGCTGGACTGGGTGATCGGCAACGTCGTACAGCGCCCCGAACGGATCCGTGACTGGGCCGTCAACGGGCCCCGGCTGGCGCACCGCGTCGGTGCCGCCGTCCTCGGCCCGGGTACGGCCCCCGAGGTGACCGGGGCACTGGCGGCCGACCCGGCCCTGCTGCCGCTGCTGGGCGCCCTGGCCGGCCCCGCGCAGCGCACCGCCCTGCTGCGGCTGCACGCCACCGATCCCGAGGGCGCCCTCGATCCGCGGGCCCGTCGTGAACTCCCGCTGATCCTGGCCTCCGACGACCCGCCGCTCACCCTGCGCACCCTGCTGCGCGAGGGGCTCGGCGTGGTCGCGCAGCAGTATGCCGAGCGGCTCGGGCTCAGCCCCGAACAGCGCCGTGTGCTCGCAGAACTGGAACCCCTCACAGTTGAGTTGGCGCTGCGTTCCCTGGAGGCCGTGCTGTCCGTGGGCGCTCGCTGGGGGCTGCGGGTCGCGGTCACCGCGGCGGTCGTGGAGCAGCGGCTGCCGGGCAGCGCCGAGGCGGTGGACCTGTGGGGGCCGCGCTGGCTGCCGCTGCTGGCGGGCCGCTCCGGTCAGCGCGTGCTGCGGCTGCTGATCGAACAGGGCGAGAAGCACGGCCGCCGCACGGACCGGCTCACCCCATGGCTGCTGGCGGCCGGCGACGACGGCCTCAAGCTCGTCGAACGCTACGGTTCCGACGCCCTGGACCTCGTCCTGGCCACCGCAGCCGCCCCGGCCGAGGCCAGGCTCCTGGGTGAACTGCTCACACTCCCGGGCCCGGGCCCCACCCTTTACCACCTGATCACCGAGAACGGGCTCCCCCCGGAGACCTGGCCCCGCGCGGCCCGCCTACTGGCGCGCGGCGAGCAGCCGGAGCGGGTGCTGCTGCGGTTGTGGAGCAGCACGCCGGTGAGGTGAGTCGGGGCAGCGGATCCGGCCGCGCGGTCACCGAGGCCGCGCCGACCGCGGGCGGTAACGGCATCGGCGCCGCCGCGCGCCCGGCGGCGACCGCGGCCCGCTGCCGAGACGCGGCCCGGCGCGAGGCCGCCCGCCGAGGTCAGAACCCGCCGGGGAAGGCCATCCCCTGATACGGCCGCGGGTCCGTGATCCAGCCTGCCACCAGGACGAGTTGTGTCTCCCGGTGGACCGCGAGGAAGCCGAAGGGGCGGTCGAAGACGGCGCGGACGACGGTGGTCTCGTAGCGGTACTGGGGAGGGCCGCTTCCCGGCGCCGGCATCACGGCCGTCACCGAGGCCGCGCGGAAGCCCAGGGCGCCGAACTCGGCGACCGTCGACTGCCGGGCCGCCCCGATGGCGAGCGGGTCGGGGCCGATGCCGGGGAAGTGGCCCTGCCGGGTGTCCTGTGCGGTCGTGAGTCCGAACAGGCGGTGCAGGCCGAGCAGGTCGTGGTCGTCCCGCACGTCGAAGGCGGTCGTCGTCACGTCGAGGGTCACCGGCTCCGGGGAGACGGCGGGCTCCCGTTCGATGTGCAGCCCCGGGCCGACGTGCCCGTACGGCAGTTGCCCGCCCCCGGTCAGCGGCAGCGCGCGTTCCACCGCGCCCACGCCCGCGGCCAGTACCTGTCCCGGTGTCATCCGCTCCTCGCCGAGGACCAGATGGACGTCGAAGCCGTTGTCCCCGGGGACCTTGAGGGCGGTCACGTAACCGTGCGGGGTGTTCGCCACCCCGATCCGCTCGGGCCGGACGCTCCTGCGGTTCAGGCCGACGAGCGTACGGCCCTGCCAGGGCCCGGCGTCCGGGCGCAGCGGGCGCTCGTCGAAGGGGCGCGGCCAGTCGGTGCGCAGCGCCAGGGCGGTGGCGAGGACCATCCTGGCGTCGTCCGTGAGCGTGACCGGCATGCGCTCCACGAGCCCGCCGGTCCGCTTCGTCGCCCAGGCGTCCAGGGCCTCCTGGTCGGTGGGCCGGTCGCCGCTCAGCACCCCGTGCGAGTCGGCCGGCAGCCCCGCCCGCCATTCCTCGCGCAGCCGGAGCGTCCGGTCGGTCCACAGCCCCAGGGCGCAGTTCAGCCCGGTCATGGCGCCCATGGTGCCGAGTAACTCCCGTGCCGCTCCCGCCGCCTGCTCGGCGGGCAGCCCGAGGGCCTCCGCCAGCTCGCCCCGGGCCGGGCCCGCGGCCCCGTCGGCCAGGAAGGCCAGCAGCGGCCAGACACCGGCCGCCGAGAACACCGTGCCGCCCTCCACGGCCCCCGCCCACCGTGTGGTGAGTCGGTTCACCCCCTGGACCGTCGCACTCGCGACCTGCATTACACCCCCATCAGCGGCGCGCTTACGATGCGCGCAGTCGTACGTCAGTTCAGCGCTGCCGCCGCCCCGACCCCAGGAGCACGGTACCCGTGTCCATACCTCCGCCTCCCGGTTCCCACCAGCCCGATGGCCAATATCCGCCGCCGTCGCCGTACCCGCCGTACTCCCCGTACCCGCAGGGCCCCTACGGCGGGCCGCCGTACCAGCCCTGGACGCAGGGCTACAGCCCGTACAACCGGCCGGCGGCGGTGAACGGGCTCGCCATCGCCGCCCTCGTGCTCGGCATCCTCTGCTTCCTGCCGGGCGTGGGCCTGGTGCTCGGGCTGGTGGCGCTGGCGCAGATCAGGAAGCGGGGGGAGCGCGGGAAGGGCATGGCGATCGCCGGCAGCGTGCTGTCCGGGATCGGCCTCGCGCTGTGGACGGTGGCACTGGTGACGGGCGGCGCGGCCGAGTTCTGGAAGGGCTTCAGGGAGGGCGCGCGGGACGGCGCGAGCATCTCGCTGAAGAAGGGCGAGTGCTTCAACGCGCCCGGCGGCTCGCTGGAGGGCGTGACGTACGACGTCGACGAGGTGCCCTGCGACAGGGAGCACGACGGCGAGGTGTTCGCGTCCTTCCAGATCGGGGGCGGCGGTTCGTATCCCGGCGACTCCTCCGTCACGGACCGCGCGGACGACCGCTGCTACGGCCTTCAGGACGGCTACGCCATGGACGGCTGGGCCGTTCCGGGCAACGTCGACGTCTACTACCTCACACCCACCCGGGACAGCTGGGCGCTCGGCGACCGCGAGGTCACCTGTGTGTTCGGCAACACCGACGAGGGCGCCGGCCTGACCGGCTCGCTGCGCAACGACGAGACCATGCTCGACGCCGACCAGGTCGCCTATCTGAAGGCGGCGCACGTCCTCAACGCGGCCATGGACACCGCGCCGGACGCGGAGTACGTCGAGGACGACCTGCCCGGCCACAAGGCGTGGGCGCGGCGCGTGGCGGCGGCTCTGGAGAAGCAGGCCGGGATGCTGCGCGGGCACGACTGGCCCGCGGCCGCCGAGAAGCCGGTCACCGGGCTGGCGGGCGACCTCGACAAGGCACGGGCGGAGTGGGCGAAGGCCGCGAAGGCCGCCGACGCCGACGGTTTCTACGCGCACTACGACAGCGGCTTCAAGCTCATCGACCCGGACCGGACGGTGACGGCGCGCAAGGCTCTGGGGCTGACCACGACCCCGCCGTCCGAGGACGACAGCGGCCTGGAGGTGTGACGGAGGCTGTAGCGGGGAGAAACCGCCTGCGAAACGCCTGCCCCGGGCAGATGTCATCACATCGAGTGATTCTCTGGCCTTTGCTTGCGTGGCACAACCCACGGTTGCCAGGCTGTTGCTGTCTGTACAACCTGATGGGAGCGGCCTGTGACTTTCGGTGAGCAGCCGGCGTATCTGCGCGTCGCGGGTGATCTCCGCAAGAAGATCGTCGACGGTTCGCTGCCGCCCCACGCCCGCCTGCCCTCCCAGGCCAGAATCCGCGAGGAGTACGGCGTCTCCGACACGGTCGCCCTGGAGGCGCGCAAGGTGCTGATGGCCGAGGGGCTGGTCGAGGGCCGCTCCGGCTCGGGGACGTATGTGCGCGAGCGGCCCGCGCCCCGGCGCATCGCCCGCTCCGGCTTCCGCCCGCCCGCCGGCGCCACGCCCTTCCGGCAGGAGCAGGCCGATGCCGCCGCGCGCGGCACCTGGGAGTCCCGCAGCGAGCAGGCCCAGGCGAGCGGCGCCATCGCCGAGCGGCTCGGCGTCCGCCCCGGCGACCGGGTGATGTGCACCAAGTACGTCTTCCGGGACGCCGGCGAGCCGATGATGCTCTCCACCTCCTGGGAGCCCCTCGCGGTCACCGGCCGCACCCCCGTCATGCTGCCCGAGGAGGGCCCCCTCGGCGGCATGGGCGTCGTCGAGCGGATGCGCGCCATCGACGTCATCGTGGACAACGTCACCGAGGAGGTCGGCGCCCGCCCCGGCCTCGCCGAGGAGTTGCTCACCCTGGGCGGTGTCCCCGGCCATGTCGTCATCGTCGTCCAGCGCACCTACTACGCCTCCGGCCGTCCCGTGGAGACCGCCGACGTCGTGATCCCCGCCGATCGCTACCGTGTCGCGTACCACCTTCCAGTGAAGTAGCGCACACCCCCCGGGCAGTTGCCCGGTCCGGTCGGCCGACTCCCGCCCGCGCACGGGCCGTTGGGTTCCGGCCGTTTTCCCAGGTGATCCCCGGTGTGTCCGGCGACCCGTCAACCCGATGCATCGATGCGCACGGACGGCGCACTCGTCATCGTGCGCCCCCCGCGTTCTGGCCGGTTGCGTACCTCTTGGTGAAAAGCCGTATTCGCTGCGTGAAGGTTAGGCGTAGGGTCGGGCATATGCGGACTGCGGTTTCCTCAGCGGGCGGGGCACGGCGGGAGCCGGGGACGGGAGACGGACGGGCGAGGGCCGGAAGAAGAGGTGGGGTGCGATGAACGACGCCAACGGCACGGTCTCGCTGCCGTGGCTCGTCATACGGCAGGACGACAGCGGCAATCGCTACCGCGTGGGCCGGTACGCGACCCGCGCCGAGGCCCAGAAGATCGCCGACAGCCTCGACGACCGCGGCCACAAGCAGATCTACTGGGTCGAACGCATAGGCCAGAACGGCAACGGCTCACGCCCCTGACCTCCGGCCGACTCCGCTGGGTCCAGGGGCCGGTGCCCCGGCGGGCAAGGGCCGAAGGCTGGGGGGAGCGCCGGCCGGACGGCCCCCCCGGCGGGCCGGACGTACTTGGGCTTTCGGCCGGTGTGGCGAGCGGGCGTGCCGGGCGTCGCGACGGGGCGAACGTCGCCCGCCGGGGCACTGGGCCTGTCCCGCTGGTCATGTCGCGGACGTGAGGCTTGGCACGCCCTCCTCCGCCTTGCAGCCGGCCGCACCAAGCCCCGCTCACCAGCGTCGATGAGTCACCGCCCGTCTCCTGCGACCTGATCCGCCGGACAGGCCCTAGGCTCCGGCGCATGACCGAACGGATCGTGGTGGTCGGAGCCGCGCTGCTCGACGACGGCCGTCTGCTCGCCGCGCGGCGCAGTGCGCCGCCCGAGCTGGCGGGGCGCTGGGAGCTGCCCGGCGGCAAGGTGGAACCCGGCGAGTCGCCCGAGGACGCCCTGGTGCGGGAGTTGCGCGAGGAACTCGGCGTCGACGCCGAGGTCGTCGAGCGCGTGCCGGGGGAGTGGCCCCTCAGGCACCCGTACGTCCTACAGGTGTGGACCGCCCGCCCGTGCGCCGGTTCCCCCGGGCCCAAGCCCCTCCAGGACCACGACGAACTGCGCTGGCTCGCGCCGGACCGGCTCTGGGACGTGCCCTGGCTCGACCAGGACGTCCCGGCGGTGCGGGAGGTGGCCGCGCGCCTGCGCTGAGCCCCGTACGCCGTTCGTGTCACTGGGCGCTGTCCAAGACGATATTCGGCACTGGATACCGGGTATGTGCCCATTAACCCCATGAAACCGGACATGGGTGGGCTCGCTGGCCTGGGAAGTGATCGGCGTGATCGACACCGATGGCGACTGCGCCGAGTGGACCTTTCCCGCGGAACCGGGCGCCGTGCGCTCCGCCCGCGGAGCGGTCCGCGACCAACTGTGCGGCTGGCGCCTCGACAGCCTCGCCGACCTCGCGGCGCTGCTGGTCAGTGAGCTGGTGACCAACGCCCTGCGGCACGCCACCGGACCCATCGGCGTACGCCTGGTACGCCCCGCCGAACTCGGCGACACCCTGCTGGTGGAGGTCTCCGACCCGCTCCCGGACCCGCCGCACGAGCGCGCCCCGCGTCCCGACGAGGAGGGTGGCCGCGGTCTCCAACTGGTCGCCGGTTCCTCACGCCGCTGGGGCACCCGGCCCGGAGGCACCGGCAAGACGGTCTGGTTCGAGCTGGCGGTTCCGCGCTGAGCGTCGTACTTGTACACACCAGGCCGCGCTGTCCACCGACCGGTTCCTGTCACGGAACGTTGCCGTCATGTGTGATTCGACGACGTGTCGGCTGGTTAGAAGACTGGAAGTGTTGTCACGCCCCGGACCGAAAACCACCGGGAACGTGCTGTGATCGTGAACACCGTGTTGTGCGGCGCCGTAGTGCTGGATACTGCGGGCAGCCGCCCCCGGTGACCGGTGCCGGACGCGGTGAGCTGGAGGGGACGGTTCGCGTGAGCGAGATACCAGCGAAGGCCACGGAGTCCGAGGACCCGTCGGACGGCGCTAGGGCCAAGGCCGTGGAGGAGCGGCCGCCCGTGGACGCCATGTGGCAGAGCAGTCCGCCCGGCTCCATCTACGACTACATCAAGGTGGCGTCGTTCTCCATCAGCGCCAAGGGGCTCGTCGACCAATGGAGCCTGCGCGCCGAGCAGCTCTTCGGCATTCCGGCCGAACGCGCCATCGGTATGGACCCCGTCGAGGCCTTCATCGACCCCGATCTGTACGAGCGCGGCCAGCGGAAGATGGCCGAGATCCTCGACGGGCGGGAGTGGACCGGAGTGGTCCCCTTCCGGATGCCCGACACCGCGGAAGGGGAGCGCGGCGAGGAGGGCCTCGCCGAGGTCTACGTCATGCCCACCCGCACCGCGGAGGGTGACAAGGCCGCCGTCTGCATCGTCGTCGACGTGCGCACCCTGCGTAGCATCGAGACCGATCTGGCCGCCTCGCAGGCGATATTCGGTCAATCTCCTTTCGGTTTCCTGCTGATCGACACCGACCTGCGGGTCCGCCGTGCCAACCAGCAGTTCGCCGCCACCTTCGGCGGCACCCCCGACGACCACCGGGGCCTCGGCGTCCACGACTACCTGCAACGCGGCGAGGCCGAGCGGGTCGCCGCCACCCTGCGCCGGGTCCTGGAGACGGGCAACTCCATCACGGACATGCACGTCACGGGCTTCGTACCGGGCTCGGAGGAGCGCCGGCACTGGTCCATCAACCTCTACCGCGTGCACAGCGGAAGCGGCCGGCCGATCGGCGTCGCCTGGCTCGGCACCGACATCACCGCCCGCCGCGCCGCCGCCCGCGAGGCCGCCGCCGCACGGCGCAATCTCGCCCTCCTCAACGAGGCGGGCGCCCGCATAGGGAACTCCCTCGACCTCGAGACCACCGCCCGCGAACTCCTCGACGTCGTCGTGCCCGGCTTCTGCGACCTCGCCACGGTCGACCTCTACCAGGGCCTGCTGACCGGTGACGAGACCCCGCCCGGACTCGCCGACGGCAGCGCGGAGCTGCGCCGCGTGGCCTTCGCCAGCGCCGTCTCGGACGCGCCCTTCGCCGGCGGCGGGGCGCCCGTCGCGGTCGGCGCGGTCCACCACTACGCCTTCAACTCGGCCTGCGCGGACGCCCTGCGCACCGCCCGCCCGCAGTTCGTCCCCGCGGAGGAGGGCGGGCTCGTCCAGTCCACGCTGGCCGTCCCGATGGTCGCCCACGACACGGTCGTCGGACTCGCCCAGTTCGCCCGTACCAAGGGCAGCGAGCCGTTCGGCGACCGAGACCGGGACCTGGCCTGGGAGCTGGCGGCGCGCGCGGCGGTCTGTATCGACAACGCCCGCCTCTACCGGCGTGAGCACGAACGGGCGTTGATACTGCAACGGTCCCTGCTGCCGCCCGGCGACCCGGAGGCCTCCGGCCTCGACATCGCCTGCCGCTACCTGCCCGGCAACGCGGCGACCGAGGTCGGCGGCGACTGGTTCGACGTCATCGAACTGCCCGGTGCCCGGACCGCGCTGGTGGTCGGGGACGTGATGGGCCGGGGCCTGCGTGCGGCGGTCGCGATGGGCGAACTCCGCACGGCGGTCCGCACCCTCGCCCTCCTCGACCTCGAACCCGCCGAGGTCCTGGCCGCGTTGGACGAGATCGCCCGCGGCCTCGGCACGCCCGGAGGCGTCCAGCAGGCCACCCGCACGGCCCGCCAGCCCCGGGACGCCGACCTGTCCGAGGTCTACCTCGCGACCTGCGTGTACGCCGTCTACGACTCGGTGACCAGGCGGTGCACCTTCGCCAACGCGGGCCATCTGCCGCCGGTGCTGGTGGAACCCGGTGAGAGCGCGCTGATGCTGGACGTGCCGCCGGGCATGCCGCTGGGCGTGGGCGGCGAACCCTTCGAGGAGGTGGAGGTCGACCTCCCCGAGGGCGCGCTCCTCGCGCTCTACACGGACGGACTGGTCGAATCCCGCGACCATCCCCTCGACGAGGGCCTCCAGGCCTTGGTGGACGCGCTGACCGACCCCACCCAGCCGCTGGAGGACGTCTGCGACCACGTCCTCAACACCCTCGACACCCACCACGGCGAGGACGACATCGCGCTGCTGATGGCCCGTGTGCAGGGGCTGCCGGCCGAGTCCGTGGGCGACTGGACGCTGCCGCGCGAGCCGCGCAGCGTCGGCCGCGCCCGCGAGTACGCGCGCGGGCAGCTGCTCAGCTGGGGGCTCGAACCCCTGATCGACACCACGGAGCTGCTGGTCAGCGAGCTGGTGACGAACGCCCTGCGCTACGGCGAGGGCGAGATACGCCTCCGCCTCCTGCTGGACCGCACCCTGGTCTGCGAGGTCTGGGACTCCGGCCTGGTCCAGCCCCGCCGCCGCCGCGCCCGCGACACCGACGAGGGTGGCCGCGGCCTGCAGTTGGTCGGCCTCCTCAGCGCCGCGTGGGGCTCCCGCCGGACCCCCCGGGGCAAGACGGTCTGGTTCGAACTCCCCCTACCCGACGGCGGAACCGGCCTGACAGACCCGGCGGAGGCGTTGCTGAGCCTGTTCTGAACGGCCGGCGGTGGCCCGGCGGGGGCTGGCCCAGCCTTTTTCTCGCCCCCGCCGCCCCTGCCCTCCCCCACTCTCGGCTTCGCTCGAGCGGGGGGACCCCCATCGTCCCCAGGGGCTCCGCCCCTTCGGCCCCGCCAGGGGGCTGCGCCCCCTGGACCCCCTTCGGCCTGAACGGCCTCGTCCTCAAGCGCCGGACGGGCTGATAATCGAGAGCCGCGCCTTCCAGCCCACTCGCACGAGTGGTGGGTGGGCATAGACCGGGGGTCTGGGGGCGGAGCCCCCCGGCGGGGGCCACCGGAGTGAGCCTCGGGCTCGAAAGCCCGCTCAAGCCCCCGGCAGGGTCCGGCGGTCCCGGGTTTCCGGGCCTCCGAAGCTGGCAGGGGGGCCGGCGTCGGGGTAGGGGGTGCCGTGGGCGCGGACGTCGCGTTCGGCCAGGTCCCGGGAGTCGCGGGCGAGCCGGTCGGCCTGGGTGTACCCGGGGGCGCCGCCGGACAGGAGCCGGGCGGCCTCCGCCAGCAGCGTGCGGGGCTCGGCGCTCACGACCCCCCGGTGCATGCCGATGAAATCCTCCGCGGCGCCCACGGCACTGCGGGCGACGAGCAGCGCCCCCGCCGTCACCACCCCGGCCCGGCCGACCCCCAGCGGCTCCACGGCCCGGGCGATGTGCCGAAGGGCGCCCACGGGATCGTACGGCCCCCCGGTCAGCTGCCCCCGTACGGCGGCCAGTACACCGTCGGCCCGGGCGATCCGTGCCCGCAGTTCCCCGGCGGGCACCTCGGTCGCCTCGGCCCGCCGCGCCGCCGCGATCTCCGCCTCCGCACCGGTCAGCGCCGCCGGCACCAGCTCCGCCGCCTCCCGCACCTCGGCCGCGAGCCGCTCCACGCCGGTGACCAGGACGCCGGCCTGGGCGATCGCCCCCTCGGCGGCCCGGAGATGGCGCGCGGCACGCTCCCGCTCATCCCTGTCGGCAGCCTGACGGCACGCGTTGAGGTGACCGGTAGCGAACACCAGCCGGTCCTTGGCCTGTTCGACGTACCCCGTGACCGGCTCCACCGCCGACGTGGTGAACCGCCCACCCAGCTCGTCCAGCACCGCGGCCACCTCGCCCGTCCGCCCCGCCAGCTCCCGGAACCGTCCTTCCGCGACCGCCAGGGCCTCATCCGCCCCCAGCTCCAGCGCCCGCAGCCCGTCGAACGCGGGCGCCTCGGCGTCCAGCCGCCGCCCGGCCTCCGCGCACCGCCCCACCACCCCCACCAGTGCCTGCCGCCGGGCCGGCTCGTCCTGCGGCACGCCCCGCTCGTACCGCCGGCGTATGGCGAACGCCGCCGCCAGCTCCGTCTGGGCCGCCCGCAGCGCCCGCTCGAACGGCTCCACCGCCTCCGCCCCGAACAGGGCCTCGGCGAAGCCGAGTTCCTCGCGGCTGGTGCGGACACTGTCATCCGCGACGACCAGTGCGGTCCGCGCCTGCCGCTCGAAGTCGGCCACCGTCGGCGCCGGCGGCCGGACCGACACCACCCCGGGCGTCGTACGGCTCCGGGCCCGCCGGGTGCGCCGCACGTACCCGTACCCGGCCAGCACCCCCACCGCGCCCGCCGCCACCAGCGGCAGCACCAGGTCGGTGGGCGACGTCTCGTCCCCCGCCGCCACGGCGGCACCCGCGACCGGCTCGGCGCGGGCCACGGGAACCGGATCTTGGGCACCGCTCGTCATCCCCGGCAACACCAGCCACACGGCCCCGGCCGCACCGCCCAGCACGGCGTGCGCCACCCGCACGGCTATGCGCGACGTGGCGTGCCGCGGCCGGCCCCGGATCAAGGTTGACGTCACATTTCGGAGCGTATGGGCAGGTAACGGGCTCCGCGACCGGGACGGTCGGCCGGTGGAACGGGACTACGGGGAGGACGGGAATGGACGAGGAACCGAAACAGGAGAGGACTCAACCCGCGGCCGCCGACGGCGAACACCCCCCACAGGGGCCACCCGCACCCGACGACGAAAGCCGCACGGGTGGTGCGGGTGGGAACGAAAAGGCCGAAGGCGAAGCCGAGGCCGCGAACACGCAGAAGCGCCGCTGGGCAAAGCGCACCGCCCTCACCCTGGCCCTCCTGCTCCTCCTCCCCCTCCTCACCGCCGAGGTCGCCCTCCGCGTCAACTACACCGGCGACCCCGCGGACGGCACGTACACCCGCGGCAAGGACGCCATCTGGCTCGGCCACGCCTGGGTGGACGGCCGAAAGAAGGACCAGGACGTCAAATCCCTCGCCCGCCGCCTGCGAGGCACCGGCATCCGCGACCTGTACGTCCATTCCGGCCCCCTGGAACACGACGGCACCCTCCCCACATCGGACTACCCAAGGGCGGGTTGGCTGATAGCCGCCGTCCACCGGGAACTGCCCGGCGTCCGCGTCCAGGCCTGGCTGGGCGACGTACTGGCCAGCGAGTCCCCGGACGGCCTGCGCCTGGAGCGCGCGGCGACCCGTGCCGCCGTCGTCCGCTCCACCCGCGAGATCCTCGCCGCCGGTTTCCAGGGTGCGCACTTCGACCTGGAGCCCCTGCACTCCGGCGACCGCGACTACCTCGGTCTCCTCGACGACCTGCGCCGCGTCACCCGCGAGCACCACGCCCTGCTCTCCGTCGCCGCCCACCAGATCGACCCGCTGCCCGCCTTCCACTCCCTGTGGGGCACCCTCACCAACCACCCCAAGTGGTGGTCGCAGGCGTACTTCGGCCAGGTGGCCCGCCGCGTCGACCAGATCGCCGTGATGTCGTACGACACCATGCAGCCGGCGCAGAGCCTGTACGGCGGTTACGTCGCCCAGCAGACCTCCCTGGCCCTGGAGGTCACCCCGCCCACCACCGACCTCCTCATGGGCCTGCCCTTCTACTACGAGAACCGCTTCGGGCACTGGGGCTGGGCCGAGACCGTCCCGGCCGCCGTCCGGGGCGTCCGCCTGGGCCTGTCCCGCACCGACGCGGACCGCGCCCGGTTCGGGGTCGCCCTGTACGTGGACTTCGCCGCGACGGAGGAGGACTGGGCGGCGTACCGGGACGGCTGGGTCGGCTGAGGTCAAGGTTCCTTCGCAGGGTCGTCATGTGCGCTTCTCCTCGACGGGCGCGTCCGTTGGTTGTGCGGGTGCTGTGCGCCGCCTAGCGTCCACATCTCCCGTCCCTGTGAAGGTTCAACTGATGCGATCCGCACTGACCAGTAAGGCCGTCCGCCGCGCCCTGCGACCGGTGACCGAACTCATCGACCAGCGTATCGACCAGCGCATCGAGCGCCAGATCCGCAGAGCCGTCGACGACATCTCCCCGGACGACCTGCGCAAGGAGATCAAGAGGCTGCGTGACCGCCAGCGGCCCCTGGAACTGCTGCTCGACGCGACCGGGCGCGGCGTGTCACGGCTGCCGTCCACCGCGCACCTGGACCGCGCGATCACGGAGCTCACCCAGGTCACCGGGGACAGGGACGGCGCCGAGCGCAACGTCGCCCAGGCGTTCCGGCTGCTCGCCGCGATGGAGGCGCTGGGGGTCGGCCGGATCGCCGGCGGCACCATGAACATCGTCGGCAAGCTGTCCGCCGTACCGCTGCTCGACCCGCCGAACGACGACATCCTGGAGATCGGCACCCTCTACGGGATGTTCGGCGCGGCCCTGATCCGGATGATGGAGCGCGCCGGCCGTGACCCGCGCCTGACGATCGTCGACCCGCTCGCCGGAACGCAGTTGCAGCCCGGCACCACCATGGCGGACGACGCGTCGGGCGCCCCCGTGCGGGGAGCCGCGGTGCGCACCAACCTGGCCCTGGCGGGCGCCGCCGGTGCCGCCGCCCGGATCCAGCAGGGCTTCTCCGAGGACGCCGGGGTGCGCGCCCTGCTCTCCGACCGCTCCTACGGCGTGATCATCGTCGACGGCGACCACTCCGCCGCCGGTGTCGCGGCGGACCTGGAGTGGGCCGAGGAGATCGTCGCGCCCGGCGGCATCGTCGTCCTGGACGACTTCGGGCACCCCAAGTGGCCCGGCGTCCAGGAGGCCTTCGAGAAGCACATGACCACGGACACCCGGCTGCGGCTGCTCGGCCGGGTGGCGCACTCGGGCTATCTGCGGGCGGAGGCCTGAGGCCACGACCCTCGTGGGATCATGACCGTCATGCACATGTACTTGGTGGTGGCGGCCGTCCTGGCCGTGCTGCTGCTGACGGCGGCCGGGGGCGCGGCCGTCGCGACGGGCTGGGTGATGCCCGGGGCCCGCGGGCGGGTCCTGCGCCCGCGGCTGTGGGGCTGCGGGGCGCTGCTCGGCGCCGTCGGCATGACCCTGTTCATGTTCCTGGGGCCGCTCGCCGAGGCGGGGCTGAGCCCGCTGCCGGTCATCGGCTGGCTGATGTTCATGGCCGGGCTCGGGCTCCAGCTCCTGGCCCGGCGTCCCGGCCGCGCCGCTACGAGGTCCGCCGCCTGATCTTCGACCCCAGCCACACCAGCGGGTCGTACTTGCGGTCGACGGCGCGTTCCTTCAGCGGGATCAGCGCGTTGTCCGTGATCCTGATGCCCTCGGGGCAGACCTCCGTGCAGCACTTGGTGATGTTGCAGTAGCCGAGTCCGTGCTCGTCCTGGGCCGTGCCCTTGCGGTCCAGGCCGGTCTCGGCCGCCGCGTCCAGGGGATGCATGTCCAGCTCGGCCACCCGCATCAGGAAGCGCGGACCGGCGAACGCCGTCTTGTTCTCCTCGTGGTCCCGGACGACATGGCAGGTGTCCTGGCACAGGAAGCACTCGATGCACTTGCGGAACTCCTGCGACCGGTCCACGTCCTCCTGCATCATGCGGTACTCGCCGGGGGCGACACCGGCCGGCGGGACGAAGGCGGGGACCTCCCTGGCCTTCTGGTAGTTGAAGCCGACGTCCGTGACGAGGTCCCGGACCACCGGGAAGGCCCGCAGCGGGGTCACGGTGATCGTCTCCTCGCGGTCGAACACCGACATGCGCGTCATGCACATCAGCCGGGGCCGCCCGTTGATCTCCGCGGAGCACGAACCGCACTTGCCCGCCTTGCAGTTCCAGCGCACCGCGAGATCCGGCGCCTGGGTGGCCTGGAGGCGGTGGACGATGTCGAGCACCACCTCGCCGTCGTTGACCTCGACCTCGAAGTCCTCCAGGCCGCCGCCCCCGGCGTCACCCCGCCACACCTTGAAGCGGGCCTCGTAGCTGCTCACTCGTACAGCTCCTCTTCGGCGAGGTACTTGACCAGCTCCTCCTTCTCGAAGAGGGCGAGCAGGTCGGGACGGATGGGATCGGTGGTCTCCTGGGAGAGCGTGATCTGGCCGCGGACCGGGTCCGTCGCCGCCAGTCCGCCGGTGGGATCGGTGAGCCGGCACAGCAGGTTGAGCCGCCGCCAGGCGCGGTCCATCGACGGATAGTCCTCACGGGTGTGCCCGCCGCGCGACTCCGTGCGCTCCAGCGCCGCCCGGGCCACGCACTCGCTGACCAGCAGCATGTTCCTCAGGTCCAGGGCGAGGTGCCAGCCGGGGTTGAACTGCCGGTGCCCCTCGACCCCGGCCCGCCGCGCCCGTACCCGCAGCTCCCCGAGCTTCTTCAGCGCCTGCTCCATCTCGCCCTCGCGGCGGATGATGCCGACCAGGTCGTTCATGGTCTGCTGGAGTTCCTGGTGGAGGGCGTACGGGTTCTCCGGCGGCCCGTCGGCCGGTTCCGCGCTCTCCGCCTCGGCGGAGAACGGCCGCAGCGCCTCCGCCGCCGCCGTGTCCACCTGGGCGTCGTCCACCGGCGGCCGGGCCGCCGCCGCGCCCGCCGCGTACTCGGCCGCGTGCCAGCCCGCCCGGCGCCCGAAGACCAGCAGGTCGGAGAGCGAGTTGCCGCCGAGCCGGTTGGAGCCGTGCATGCCGCCCGCGACCTCCCCGGCCGCGAACAGCCCCGGCACCCCGCGCGCCGCCGCCGTGTCGGAGTCGACCGCGATGCCGCCCATCACGTAGTGGCAGGTCGGCCCGACCTCCATCGCCTCGGCCGTGATGTCGACATCGGCCAGCTCCTTGAACTGGTGGTACATCGACGGCAGCCGGCGCTTGATGACCTCGGCCGGCATCCGCGTCGACACGTCCAGGAAGACCCCGCCGTGCGGGGAGCCGCGGCCCGCCTTCACCTCGGAGTTGATCGCGCGGGCGACCTCGTCCCGGGGGAGCAGCTCCGGGGGGCGCCGGTTGTTGTCCGGGTCCTCGTACCAGCGGTCGCCCTCGTCCTCGGACTCGGCGTACTTCTCCTTGAAGACGTCCGGGACGTAGTCGAACATGAACCGCTTGCCCTCGGAGTTCCTGAGCACCCCGCCGTCGCCCCGCACGGACTCGGTGACCAGGATGCCCTTCACCGACGGCGGCCAGACCATGCCCGTCGGGTGGAACTGCACGAACTCCATGTTCAGCAGCGGCGCCCCGGCCAGCAGCGCGAGGGCGTGCCCGTCGCCGGTGTACTCCCACGAGTTCGACGTCACCTTGAAGGACTTGCCGATGCCACCGGTGGCGATCACCACGGCGGGGGCTTCCAGGACGAAGAACCGGCCGGTCTCCCGCTCGTACCCGAAGACCCCGGAGACCTGGCCCGCGGCGGAGCCGCTGTCGGATGCCGTGTCTTTCAGGACGCGGGTGACCGTGCACTCCTGGAACACCTTCAGCCGGGACTCGTAGTCCCCGGTCTCGCGGTGGTCCTCCTGCTGGAGCGCGACGATCTTCTGCTGGAGCGTGCGGATCAGCTCCAGGCCCGTACGGTCACCGACGTGCGCGAGGCGCGGGTACTCGTGGCCGCCGAAGTTGCGCTGCGAGATCCGGCCGTCCTTCGTACGGTCGAACAGCGCGCCCCAGGTCTCCAGCTCCCACACCCGGTCCGGCGCCTCCTGGGCGTGCAGCTCGGCCATCCGCCACTGGTTGAGGAACTTGCCGCCGCGCATGGTGTCCCGGAAGTGGACCTGCCAGTTGTCGTGCTCGTTGGCGTTCGCCATCGCCGCCGCGATGCCGCCCTCGGCCATCACCGTGTGCGCCTTGCCGAACAGCGACTTGCAGATCACCGCCGTACGGGCGCCCCGCTCACGCGCCTCGATGGCGGCGCGCAGCCCGGCGCCGCCCGCGCCGACCACGACGACGTCCCACTCCTGACGGTCGACCACGGACATCAGATAGCCCCACTCATCTAGAAGAAGCGCGGATCGTCGAAGACGCCGGACGCGACCAGGTACACATAGAAGTCGGCGAGCGCCACGCTCACCAGGGACGCCCAGGCCAGCTGCATGTGGCGGGCGTTGAGCCGCCCCGTGAACTGCCACATCCGGTAGCGCACGGGGTGTTTGGAGAAGTGTTTGAGCTTGCCGCCGACGATGTGCCGGCAGGAGTGGCAGGAGATCGTGTACGCCCAGATCAGCACGATGTTGGCCAGGAACACCAGGGTGCCGAGGCCCATGTGGCCCCAGCGGTAGTGCTCGTCGCGGAAGGACAGCACGGTGTCGTAGGTGAGCACCCCGGCGACCAGCAGGGCGGCGTAGAAGAAGTACCGGTGGATGTTCTGGAGGATCAGCGGGAAGCGGGTCTCGCCGGTGTACGTGCGGTGCGGCTCGGCCACCGCGCAGGCCGGCGGGGACGCCCAGAAGCTGCGGTAGTACGCCTTGCGGTAGTAGTAGCAGGTCAGCCGGAAGCCCAGCGGGAAGATCAGGATGATGATCGCGGGGGAGATCGCCCACCAGCTGCCGAAGAGCTCGGCGTTGGGGCCCGCGTGCATCGTCCGGCAGTTCTCCGCCAGACAGGGCGAGTAGAAGGGCGAGACGTACGGCGCCGCGTAGTAGTCCGCGTTGGCGAAGGCCCGCCAGGTCGAGTAGACGACGAACGCGAACAGACCGGCCGCGGTGACGGCAGGCGCCAGCCACCAGCGGTCGGTCCGCAGGTGCGGGGCGGCGATCGCGGCGCGCGTACGGTTGCGTACACCACCGCTGTCAGGTCTGGGTTCCGTACCAGTGGCCAAAGCAGGACTCCGGTCGGGTCAGGGGGCGTGCCGGTCTCGGGCGCCGAGTCCCTCGTCGTCCGAGTCCGTCCACAGGCTCATGTCGTAGGGGGCGTCGGAGATGGTGACGAGGTCGGGCCGTTTGGCGGTGGCCGGGGCGGCAGCCGCGTCCCGCAGGAGCGCCACGCTCTCGCGCAGATGGTTGGCGTCCGTCCGGACCCGGCGCATCTCCAGACTGCCGCTGCCGAGTTGCTTCTCCAGATGCCCCAGCGACCGGTAGAGGTCGTCGAGGCAGCGCTGGACTGATGTCAATTCGTCGTGCACGGACATGACTTGCCCTCACTTCCACGGGCCTTGCGGGCCCTGGGCGGCAACGTTCATGCGCCAGCGAGTGTTGCGCGCCACACCTGCCCCTGTGAAGAGATGTGCACCGATTGGCCGGGGGCGTACGGGTGCATCTCGTGGTGTGTTGCGCCGCACGGGTGGGTTTGCCGTCCGTTGCCGCCGTGTCGCGCTCTGTTGCCGGATCCTTTCCCCTTCAGTGGGTGAGATAGATCTGATCAGCTCCATATACCGCCAAAAGTGACGATAACGCCAGCGGCTCCCCGGAGGTAGCAGAGATGTCCCACGACGGCGTCGGACTGCGCGCGGTCATGCGCTCGGTCGCCTTCCTCACCGCCGGCGCGCTCGCGATGCCCCTCCTCGGCGGCTGCGGGTCCGACGACGACACGAGCGCCCCGCTGGCCGGACAGGACATCGCCTCCGCCGCCCGGGCCAAGATCG
The DNA here is from genome assembly GCF_044387825.1 of Streptomyces sp. NPDC020299. Taxonomy (NCBI): domain Bacteria; kingdom Bacillati; phylum Actinomycetota; class Actinomycetes; order Kitasatosporales; family Streptomycetaceae; genus Streptomyces; species Streptomyces sp. NPDC020299. The sequence continues at coordinate 69,471 of NZ_JBIRWL010000017.1, read as the reverse complement.
CCGACGGCGGCACCCTCCGCTGGGCCGTGGACGACGTACCGGAGACGCTGAACACCTTCCAGGCCGACGCCGACGCCGGCACCACCCGGGTCGCCCAGGCCGTCCTGCCGTCGATGTTCCGCCTTGACGCCGCCGGCCGTCCGGTCCGCAACCCCGACTACCTGGAGGAGGCCAAGGTCATCGAGACCGAGCCCCGCCAGGTCGTCCTGTACCGGCTCAACCAGCAGGCCGTGTGGAGCGACGGCCGGGAGATCGGCGCCGCCGACTTCGCCGCCCAGTGGCGCGCCCTGTCCGGCAAGGACACCGCCTACTGGACCGCCCGCAACGCCGGCTACGACCGCATCGCCAAGATCGAACGCGGCGCCAACGACCTGGAGGTCCGGGTCACCTTCAGCCGCCCCTACGCCGACTGGCGCTCGCTGTTCTCCCCGCTGTACCCGAAGGACGTCATGGGCACCCCCGACGCCTTCAACGACGGCGCCCGCCGCAAGCTCGACGTCACCGCCGGCCCCTTCAAGGTCAAGAAGGTCGACACCGCGCAGAAGGACGTCGTCCTCTCCCGCAACCCCCGCTGGTGGGGCCGCCCCGCCAAGCTGTCCGAGATCGTGCTGCACGCCGTGCCCCGCGACAAGCGGGCCGCGGCGCTCGCCGACGGCACCGTGGACCTCGCCGAGGTCGACACCGGCGAGGCCCAGCGCATCAACCTCGCCACCCGCCAGAAGGGCACCGGCACGCCCCTCCAGGGCGCCGGGCGCACCGCCGCCAAGAAGCTGCGCGAGTCCCTCACCACCTATCTGCGCCGTCAGCAGCAGCTGCGCGGCTTCCAGGTCCGCAAGTCCCTCGAGCCCGCCTACACCCAGCTCGCCCTCAACGGCTCCGACGGCCCCCTCGCCGACGAGCGGGTCCGCCGCGCCGTCGCCCACGCCCTCGACCGCACCGAGCTCGCCAAGGTCGTCCTCACCCCCCTCGGCCTGCCCGCCGTCCCGGTCGGCAGCCACCTCGCCCTGTCCGGGCAGCCGGACTACGCCGACAACAGCGGTGCCCTGGGCGGCCAGGACACCGCCCAGGCGCAGGCGCTGCTCGCGGACGCCGGGTGGGTGCTCGGCGGACCGGTCAAGGAGCAGAAGAAGCCCGAGAAGGCGGCCGGCCCCGAGCGCAAGAAGGAGGAACGCGGCGACGAGTCCGAGGGCGGCGACGACGGCGCGTACATCATCGGCGAGGACAACAAGGACGCCAGGGACCACCAGGACCACACGAAGACCGACGAGGGCGGCAAGCACCTCGCGAAGGACGGCAGGCAGCACACCGGCAAGGGCGTCCCCGGCGCGTACGCCCCGCGCGGCACCGCCGCCCCCGGGAGCACCGCGACCGGAGCGCTCGCCAAGGACGGCAAGGCGCTCATCCTGCGCTTCGTGCTCCCCTCCGGCCCCGGCTCCGAGGCCCTCCGCGCGGTCGCCGACCGGATCACGAACATGCTCCAGAAGGTCGGCATCCGCACCGACATCACCAAGGTCCCGGACGAGAGCTACTTCAAGGACCACATCGCCGCCGGCCAGTACGACCTCGCCCTGTACTCCTGGCCGTCCTCCGCCTTCCCCGCCACCGACGCCCGCCCGATCTACGCCAAGCCGGTCCCGGCCGCCGACGGCTCCCTGAACGTCGAGCAGAACTACACCCGCGTCGGCACCGACCAGATCGACCAGCTCTTCGACCAGGCCGCCGGCACGCTGGACGAGGACGAGTCCCGGGACCTGATCCGCAAGGCGGACTCCCGCATCTGGGCCGCCGCCGCCTCGATCCCCCTCTACCAGCGCCCCCAGCTCGTCGGCGCCCGCACCACCCTGGCCAACACCGGAGCCTTCGGCTTCGAGACCCCGATCTACGAGGACATGGGCTTCCTGAAGAAGGGAGCGAAGGCCTCCGGCGGGAAGGCGTCTGCGAGTGCGGCCAAGGAGTAGAGGGTCGAGCGCCGTGGGCGGGTGCAGCTGTGCGGGGGCTTGTCGCGCCCACGCGGCGGAGCCGCATATCGAGCACAGCCCCGCGCCCCTTGGTAGGTCACCCCGACGCCCACAGGGACCCTGAGCTGCATAAACGTACCCGGAACGCCAAACCCCCGGAGGGCCCCGTACCATGGGGTGAGGCCGTGGCGTGTCCAGCCCGGCAGGGCCCGCGCGACACAGACGTAAGCGCAGGGCAATCCTCACACTCCGGGAGTACGGCAACCTATGGCCACGCGCCACGACATCCGCAACGTCGCCATCGTCGCCCACGTCGACCACGGCAAGACCACCATCGTCGACGGCATGCTGAAGCAGGCCGGTGCCTTCGCCGCGCACCAGCTCGACTCGGTCGACGACCGCATGATGGACTCGAACGACCTGGAGCGTGAGAAGGGCATCACGATCCTCGCCAAGAACACGGCGGTGAAGTACCACCCCAAGGACGGCGGGGACCCGATCACGATCAACATCATCGACACCCCCGGCCACGCCGACTTCGGTGGCGAGGTCGAGCGCGGTCTGTCGATGGTCGACGGTGTCGTCCTGCTCGTCGACGCCTCCGAGGGCCCGCTGCCGCAGACCCGCTTCGTGCTGCGCAAGGCCCTCCAGCAGCGCCTGCCCGTCATCCTGTGCATCAACAAGACGGACCGCCCGGACTCCCGTATCGACGAGGTCGTCAACGAGACCTACGACCTCTTCCTCGACCTGGACGCGGACGAGGAGCAGATCGAGTTCCCGATCGTCTACGCCTGCGGCCGTGACGGCATCGCGTCGCTGACCAAGCCGGACAACGGCACGGTCCCGGCCGACTCCACCAGCCTGGAGCCGTTCTTCTCCACGATCCTGGAGCACATCCCGGCCCCGACCTACGACGAGGAAGCCCCGCTCCAGGCCCACGTCACCAACCTGGACGCCGACAACTTCCTCGGCCGTATCGCGCTGCTGCGTGTCGAGCAGGGCGAGCTGCGCAAGGGCCAGACCGTCGCGTGGATCAAGCGGGACGGCAGCATCAGCAACGTCCGCATCTCCGAGCTGATGATGACCGAGGCGCTCACCCGCAAGCCCGCCGAGAAGGCCGGCCCGGGTGACATCTGCGCCGTCGCCGGTATCCCGGACATCATGATCGGCGAGACCCTCGCGGACACCGAGAACCCGGTCCCGCTGCCGCTGATCACGGTCGACGAGCCCGCGATCTCCATGACCATCGGCACCAACACCTCCCCGCTGGTCGGCCGCGGCGGCACCGGCAAGGGCGCCGACAACAAGGCGGCCGTCAAGGACCGCAAGGTCACCGCGCGCCAGGTGAAGGACCGCCTGGACCGCGAGCTGATCGGTAACGTCTCCCTGCGCGTCCTGGAGACCGAGCGTCCGGACGCCTGGGAGGTCCAGGGCCGTGGTGAGCTGGCCCTCGCCATCCTCGTCGAGACCATGCGCCGCGAGGGCTTCGAGCTGACCATCGGCAAGCCGCAGGTCGTCACCAAGGACGTCGACGGCAAGACGTACGAGCCGGTCGAGCGGATGACGATCGACGTCCCCGAGGAGCACATGGGCGCGGTCACGCAGCTCATGGGCGTCCGCAAGGGCCGGATGGACAACATGTCCAACCACGGCTCCGGCTGGGTCCGCATGGAGTTCGTCGTGCCCTCCCGCGGTCTGATCGGCTTCCGGACCGAGTTCCTGACCCAGACCCGCGGCACGGGCATCGGGCACTCCATCCACGAGGGCTTCGAGCCCTGGTTCGGCACCCTCCAGACCCGTAACAACGGTTCCCTGGTCGCCGACCGCTCCGGTGCCGTCACCGCGTTCGCGATGACGAACCTCCAGGAGCGCGGCGTGCTGTTCACGGAGCCGGGCACCGAGGTGTACGAGGGCATGATCGTCGGCGAGAACTCCCGCTCCGACGACATGGACGTCAACATCACCAAGGAGAAGAAGCTCACCAACATGCGGTCCTCGACGGCCGACGTGGCCGAGTCGATCGTGCCGCCGCGCAAGCTGTCGCTGGAGCAGTCCCTGGAGTTCTGCCGCGACGACGAGTGCGTCGAGGTGACCCCGGAGGCGGTCCGCATCCGCAAGGTGAACCTGGACGCCCGCGAGCGCGCCCGCGCCGCCAGCCGCGCCAAGCACGGCTGACACGGGCTGGCACACCGCAACGGGTAAACACGCGTAAGCAGCACGGCCGGGCGTCCCAGGACGCCCGGCCGTGCTGCTTGTAGACGTGCTGCGTGTAGAGGGTTTTCCCTATGACTTGGCATCAGATCCCTACCGTTACTCCGCCTGGTTGTTTACCGTTGGTAAAGTGACCGGAATCTGCGGCATTCGGGCTCTCGCGCCGGTCTGTCCCGCGTCATGGCGTCGACACAGTCAGGTCCGCCGTCGCGCGCAACAGGTTTTCCAGCCTCTCCGTCCGGTATACGGACATCGGTGCCCGATACTTGTGTAACAAGTCCGTTTCGCAGGGATCTTTCGGCAAACCCTTTGTCCGGATTTTGGAAGATGTACGCGTCAGGTGTGATCGAACCGAGACCTTGAAGGTGTGGTTCGGTCCCCGGCACATGGCAGATAGTTAGGCGCGTAGAGCTCGGATCGACGCGTCCCGCGCTGAAGGCGGCGCCGACTCACGAGCGCGGGGGCACTTGACCATTTCAGGCACCGGTAACGGTGATGTGTCTGGTGTCCCCTGATGCGGTGAATCATTGGACTCATGAGGAGGAGCCCCATGCGTGGTGCCAAGAGCGCCAAGTGGGTTGCGGGTGCGATCGTCATAGCTCTGGCTGCGACGGCCTGCGGGAGCAGTGACGACAGCGGGGGCGGCAGCAGCGGCGGCGGCAAGGGCTCCGGCAAGAACGGTGGCACCTGGCGGATGGGTATCACCGAGCCGGTGGCCATCGACCCGTACAACTCGCAGGAGTCCGAGGGCACGCTCGTCACGGACAACCTCTTCACGGGTCTGTACGACCCGACCGCGGACGGTCAGGTCGTCCCGGCGCTGGCCACCTCGAAGAAGGTCAGCAGCGACGGCAAGACCTGGACCTTCACCATCAAGAAGGGCACCAAGTTCACCAACGGTGAGGCCGTGGACGCCGAGTCGTTCATCCGCGCCTGGAACCGTGTCGCGGTGAAGTCGGCCGCGTCCGACGTGGCCTACCACATGGCCGGCATCGCGGGCTTCGACGAGGCTCAGGCGGGCAAGGCCAAGACCATGTCCGGCCTGTCCGCCCCGGACCCCTACACCCTCCAGGTGAAGCTGTCGAAGCCGGACTTCGAGTTCTACATCAAGACCTCGCACACCGTCTTCAGCCCGGTCCCCAAGGTGGCCGGCGACGCCCACAACAAGACGTACAACGAAGCCCCCATCGGCAACGGCCCGTTCAAGATGCAGGGCAAGTGGGAGCACAACAAGTCGGTCACGCTCGTCCGCAACGACGACTACGGCCTGAAGAAGGCCCACCTGGACAAGGTCCAGATCGACATCCTGAACTCCCAGAACGGCGTGACCCTGGAGTACCAGGGCTTCGAGTCGGGTCAGTACGACTGGGCCCGTATGCCCACCCCGCAGCTGCCGGCCGCCAAGGCCAAGTACGACCCGCAGGGTGAGTGGACCGGCATCGACACCAACGGCATGAACTTCCTGCTGCCGATCACGGACACCAAGCCGCTGAACAACGTCAAGGCCCGCGAGGCGGTCTCCTACGCCATCGACCGGGACGCCATCATCAAGGGCGTCTTCCAGGGCATGATGACGAAGTCCACGACGATCCTGCCGCCGGTCTTCAAGGACGTGTACCAGAAGGACCTGTGCGCCTCCTGCGTCAAGCAGGACAAGGCCAAGGCCAAGCAGCTCGCCAAGGAAGGCGGCCTGAAGCCGGGCACCACCATCGAGCTGGCCTACAACACCGGTGCCGGCCACGAGGAGTGGATCCAGGCCGTCCAGGCGCAGCTCCAGGACGTCCTCGGCCTGAAGGTCAAGACGGTCGGCAAGCCGTTCGCCGAGCTCCTCGGCGACCAGCAGAAGCCGGGCGCCACGGGCCTGTACCGCTTCGCCTGGGGCGCGGACTACCCGACGCCGGACAACTACCTGTTCCCGCTGCTGGACTCGGCGTCCATCAACAAGGACGCCTCCGGCAAGGTCACCGGTGACAACCGGGAGCGCTACAGCAGCAAGGAGTTCGACGGTCTGGTCGCCAAGGCCCGCGGCACCGCGGACCAGGCCGGCCGCAACGCCCTGTACAAGCAGGCCGAGAAGGTCGCGCTGGACGACATGGCGCTCATCCCGCTGTGGAACCGCACCCAGTTCCGTCTGGTCAACACCAAGAAGTTCGGCAACGCCACGCTGGACTTCCACGAGAACCCGAGCCTTCCGGAGATCAGCCTGAAGTAATCGGGTGCCGCTGACGGCGGCGTTCGGTGATGGGGGTCGTGGGGGGGGGGCCCGGGGGGGGGGGCCCCCCCCCCCCCCCCCCCCCCCGCCGGGGGGGGGCCCCCCCCCCCCCCCCCCCCCCCCCCCCCCCCCCCCCCCCCGGGGGGGGGGGGGGGGGGCCGCGCCCCCCCCCCCCCCGCCCCCCCCCCCCCCCCCCCCCCCGGGGGGGGGGGGGGCGGGGGGGCCGGGGCGGGGGGGGGGGTGGGGGGGGGGGGGGTGGGGGGGGGGGGGGGGGGCCCCCCCCCCCCCCGGCCCCCGACGACCGTCGGGAGGGTGCGATCCGCCCTTCCGGCCCCACCCCCAACACCCCCATATATGGGGCTGGGAAGCTGCCTGGGAAGCGGCAGCAAAGGCGAGAGAGGCATGTCATGGGAAGGTATGTGGTCCGCAGGCTGGGCCAGTTGATCGTCGTCACGCTCGGCGCGACGATGATCTTGTTCGCCTGCCTGTTCATTCTGCCCGGGGACCCGGTCGGGCAGATCGCGGGCAGTGACAAGGCGCGCGACCCGGCCGTGATCGCGCAGCTGCACAAGCAGTACGGGCTGGACAAGCCCCTGGTGGTGCAGTACGGCAACTACGTGGGCAAGCTCGTCACCGGCGACCTCGGTACGGACTACACGCAGAGCCGGCCGGTCACCGAGATCCTGCAGCCGAAGCTGGCGAACACGGCGAAGCTGGCGGTGTTCGCCATCGTGGTCGACGTCGTCATCGGTCTGTCCGTCGGTATCCTCGCGGCGATCAAGCGATATTCGGTCTGGGACGTGTCGGCCACCTTCCTCACCACCATGGCCATCGGCGTGCCACCGATCGTGCTCGGCATGATCATCCAGAACGTCTTCGTCATCAAGCTCAACTGGTTCCCGCTGATCGCCGACGGCAGCTTCAAGTCGATGGTGCTGCCCGGTGTCACGCTGGCGATCATCGACGCGGCCCTCGTCGCCCAGCTGGCCCGCAGCAGCATGCTCGAAGTGCTGCGCGCCGACTACGTCAAGACCGCCGTGGCCAAGGGACTTCCCAGCCGGACGGTGCTCGTGCGGCACATTCTGCGCAACTCCGTCATTCCCGTGGTCACCTACATCGGTATCTCCTTCGGCACGCTGCTCGGTGGTGCGATCATCACGGAGACGATCTTCAACTGGAACGGCATCGGTCTCGCCTTGGTCCAGGCGATCCAGCAGAACAACAACCCCATCATCACGGGAGTGGTGACGATCGGTGTGGCGATCTTCGTCGTGCTGAACCTCGTCGTCGACCTGCTGTACGCCGCCCTCGACCCGCGCATCCGCCTCGCCTGACCGGCAGGGTCGTTTCCCCCTAGGAGTCACACCATGACCGAACTCGTCACGGGCACGGGAGGGCCGGTCCAGACCGATCCCGCCGCGGCCAAGCAGGGCGCCGAACCCAATGTCGCCCGGGTCAGCCAGTGGTCCGACATCCGGCACCGCTTCTTCGCCAACAAGCTCGCCGTCGTCGGACTGGCGATCATCGTCATCCTGGTTCTCGTCGCCGTGCTGGCCCCCGTGCTGGCGCCCTTCGACCCGCTGAAGCAGGACCTCAACGCGACGCTTCAGTCGCCGGGCAGCCATCATCTGCTCGGCACCGACGCGCTCGGCCGGGACCAACTGTCCCGCCTCATCTACGGCAGCCGCATCGCGGTGATCGTGGGTCTCGCCTCGATCCTCCTCGCGGTCGCCATCGGTGTCGTCCTCGGCGCCCTGGCCGGCTACTACGGCGGCTGGGTGGACACCGTGATCATGCGTATCGCGGACATCTTCTTCGCGTTCCCGCTGCTCATCGGTGCCATCGTCATCATCCTGGTGATGGGCCGCGGCGTGATGCCGGTGGTCCTCTCGCTCGGTATCTTCTCCTGGGCCGTCTTCGCCCGACTGCTGCGCAGCCAGATCCTCTCCGTGCGCGAGATGGATTACGTGCACGCGGCGAAGGCGCTCGGCGCGAGCCAGGGCCGGATCATCCGCAAGCACATCCTGCCCAACTCCATCACCTCGGTGATGGTGTACGGCACGAGCAACGTCGGTATCGCGATCGTCGCCGAGGCGTCGCTGTCCTACCTGGGCGTCGGCGTGGAACCGCAGGTCGCGGAGTGGGGGAACATGATCTCCGCCGGCCGTGGCTTCATGGGCGTCAAGGACTACATGTGGACCTACCCGAGCATAGCCATCGTCGTCACCGCGCTGGGCTTCATCCTGTTCGGCAACGGTCTGCGCGACGCGCTCGACCCGAAGCTCCGGTGAGGCACCGCCGTGAGTCGACCCCCTCTGAAGCAACACGAAGGTGATGGCATGACCAGCCTGGAGATGGCACCCGCGAACACCGGGTCGGACGGGACCGCGCCGCTGCTCGAAGTCCGCGACCTGCACGTGGAGTTCAAGATCCGGGACGCCGTGACCAAGGCGGTCAACGGTGTCAACTACAGCGTCAAGGCCGGCGAGACGCTCGCCGTGCTCGGTGAGTCGGGCTCCGGCAAGTCCGTCACCGCGCAGGCGATCATGGGCATTCTGGACAGCCCGCCCGGACGGATCAGCAAGGGCCAGATCTTCTTCCAGGGCCAGGACATCCTGGCGCTGCCGGAGAGCGAGCGGCGCAGGCTGCGCGGCGCCAAGATGGCCATGATCTTCCAGGACGCCCTGTCCTCGCTCAACCCCGTGCTCTCGGTGGGCTACCAGCTCGGCGAGATGTTCCGGGCGCACCAGGGCATGTCCAAGAAGGACGCCAAGGCCAAGGCCATCGAGCTGATGGACCGGGTGCGCATCCCCGCCGCCAAGGAGCGCGTGGGCGACTACCCGCACCAGTTCTCCGGCGGTATGCGCCAGCGCATCATGATCGCCATGGCGCTGGCCCTGGAGCCCGAGCTGATCATCGCGGACGAGCCCACCACGGCCCTCGATGTGACGGTCCAGGCCCAGGTCATGGACCTGCTCGCCGAGCTGCAGCGCGAGTACAACATGGGCCTGATCCTCATCACCCACGACCTGGGTGTGGTCGCCGACGTGGCGGACAAGATCGCCGTCATGTACGCCGGCCGGATCGTCGAGACGGCGCCCGTGCACGAGCTGTACAAGCGGCCCGCCCACCCCTACACCCGGGGCCTGCTGGACTCGATCCCGCGCCTGGACCAGAAGGGGCACGAGCTCTACGCGATCAAGGGCCTGCCGCCCAACCTGCAGCAGATCCCGGCGGGTTGCGCCTTCAACCCCCGCTGCGCCAAGGCGCAGGACATATGCCGCACCGATGTCCCGGCGCTCGTTCCGGTGACCGAGGAGGACGGTACGGAACTGGTCGGCCGCGGCTCCGCGTGCCACTTCTGGAAGGAGACGATCCGTGGCTGAGCTCAACAAGGACGACGGGGCCGATGTCACGCCCAACGTCTCCGATGTCGAGGTGGTGGACGCCGCGACCGAGGACGAGGCGGTGGCCGCCGTCGAGGCGCCCGTCGCGCAGGGCGAACCGATCCTTCAGGTGCGCAACCTGGTCAAGCACTTCCCGCTGACCCAGGGCATCCTGTTCAAGCGTCAGATCGGCGCCGTCCGCGCCGTCGACGGGGTCTCCTTCGACCTGCACCAGGGCGAGACCCTGGGCATCGTGGGCGAGTCCGGCTGCGGCAAGTCGACGGTGGCCAAGCTCCTGATGAACCTGGAGCAGGTGACCTCCGGCGAGATCTTCTACAAGGGCCAGGACATCACCAAGCTGTCCGGCCGTGCGCTGAAGGCGGTGCGCCGGAACATCCAGATGGTGTTCCAGGACCCGTACACCTCGCTCAACCCCCGTATGACGGTGGGCGACATCATCGGTGAGCCCTTCGACATCCACCCCGAGGTGGCCCCGAAGGGCGACCGGCGCCGCAAGGTGCAGGAGCTGCTGGACGTCGTCGGTCTCAACCCCGAGTACATCAACCGCTACCCGCACCAGTTCTCCGGCGGTCAGCGCCAGCGCATCGGCATCGCCCGCGGCCTCGCGCTCAACCCGGAGGTCATCATCTGCGACGAGCCGGTGTCCGCGCTGGACGTGTCGGTGCAGGCGCAGGTCATCAACCTGATGGAGCGACTGCAGGACGAGTTCAACCTGTCCTACATCTTCATCGCGCACGACCTGTCGATCGTCCGGCACATCTCCGACCGGGTGGGCGTGATGTACCTGGGCAAGATGGCCGAGATCGGCACCGACGAGCAGATCTACGAGCACCCGACGCACCCCTACACCCAGGCGCTGCTGTCGGCGGTCCCGGTGCCGGACCCGGAGGCCCGCGAGAACCGCGAGCGGATCATCCTCACCGGCGACGTGCCGTCCCCGGCCAACCCGCCCTCGGGCTGCCGCTTCCGCACCCGCTGCTGGAAGGCGCAGGACAAGTGCGCCAAGGAGGTCCCGCTGCTGGCGATCCCCGAGCCGTTCGCGGGCGTGGACACGCCGGCGGCCCACGAGTCGGCCTGCCACTTCGCCGAGGAGAAGGACGTCGTCGGCGCGGCGTGACACCGATCGGCCGATGAACGCGGGCGCCCCGGCGAGTACTGTCACTCGCCGGGGCGCTCTTTCGAATCGACAAGCACCGGGGCGAGATGATTCACCACGTCGAGCTGTGGGTTCCCGACCTCGCGCGCGCGGAGCACGAATGGGGCTGGCTCCTCGCCCGGCTCGGTTACCACCCGTACCAGCAATGGGAGCACGGCCGCAGCTGGCGTCAGGGGCCGTCGTACCTCGTCGTCGAGCAGTCGCCGGCGCTGAGCGGCACCCGCCACGACCGGATGCGCCCGGGCCTCAACCATCTCGCCTTCCACGCCGGAACCCGCGACGACGTCGACGCCCTGACGGCCCAGGCCCCCGCCCACGGCTGGACACCGCTCTTCGCCGACCGGTATCCCCACGCCGGCGGCCCGGAGCACTATGCGGCCTACCTGGTGAACACGGACGGCTTCGAGACCGAACTGGTGGCCACCGATCCGCCCCCGGACGGCCACAGGCCTCTGCCCGCCCTCACGTAGCGGCCCGGGTCCGCGCCCAATGGCAGGCCACCTGGGCCTCACCGCGCCCGTTCAGCACATCCGGGTCCCGGGTGCGGCACGCCTCCGCGACGCCCGCTCGGTCCGCGTCACCGGTCGCCAGGACCTGGCAGCGGACGTGGAAGCGGCAGCCCGAGGGGATACGGGAGGGGTCGGGGGGCTCGCCCGTCAGGACCACCGGGGTGCCGGGGGCCTCGGGGAGGACCGACAACAGGGCCTGGGTGTACGGGTGCCGGGGCACCGTCAGGACCTGTTCCACCGTGCCCGTCTCCACGATCCGGCCCAGGTACATCACCGCCACCCGGTCGGCGACGTTCCAGGCCAGACCCAGGTCGTGGGTCACCACGAGGGCGGACAGGCCCAGTTCGGCGCGCAGGCGCAGCAGCAGCGCGAGGATCTCACCGCGTACGGAGGCGTCGAGGGAGGCCACCGGCTCGTCGGCGACGATGAGTTCGGGCTCCAGGACCAGCGCGCCCGCGATGACGACCCGCTGCCGCTGGCCCCCGGAGAGCTCGTGCGGGTAGCGCAGGAAGAAGCGTTCGGGCGGGCGGAGCCCCGCGCGAGAGAGGGCCTCGGCGACCGCGGCCCGTTCGTCGCCCCCGTGCCCGTGGATCCGCAGGCCCTCGGCCACCGCCTCGTACACCGTGTGCCGCGGGTTCAGTGATCCGCTCGGGTCCTGGAGGACCAGCTGGACGCGCCGGCGGTAGGCCTTCAGCGCCCGGGAGGAGTACTCCAGAGGCTTCCCGTCGAAGCGGACGCTTCCCGCGGTCGGCGGGACCAGCCCGAGCAGCGAACGCGCCAGCGTCGTCTTGCCGCAGCCCGACTCGCCGACCAGCGCCACGATCTCCCCGGCGGCGATGTCGAGTTCCACGCCGTCCACGGCCCGGGCCGGCGCGGCGCGATGCCGGCCGGGGAAGGCGACGTGCAGGCCCCGCGCGCTCAGCAGGGGCGGCGGAGTCGTCATGTGCTGCTCCTCACGTCCTCCGCCGGACCGGCCGGCGGCGCCGCCGTCGCCTCCACGTGCACACAGGCCGCCCGCCGTCCCCGCCCGGCCTCCCGCACCGGCTGGTCCTGGACCGCGCACTGCTCCAGGGCCACCGGACAGCGCGGGTGGAAGGTGCAGCCGGCGGGCAGGTCCGACGGGTCGGGCGGGTCGCCCGCCAGGCCGCGCGGGGCGAACCGGGAGGCCGGGTCGCCGATGCGCGGGAACGCCGCCGACAGCGCCTTGCCGTACGGGTGCAGCGCGTTCTCGTACACCGCCCGCGCCGGCCCCTCCTCGACCACCCGGCCCGCGTACATCACCGCCAGCCGGTCGCAGGTGTCGGCGAGGACCGCGAGATCGTGGCTGATCATGATCAGGCCCAGCTCCTGCTCCGACACGAGCTGTTCGATCAGCCGGAGGATCTGCGCCTGGATCATCACGTCGAGGGCCGTGGTCGGCTCGTCGGCGATGACGAGCCGCGGGTCGCAGGCCAGCGCCATGGCGATCATGACCCGCTGCCGCTGGCCCCCGGACAGCTCGTGCGGATACGCCCGTGCCCGCGCGGCCGGCAGACCCACCTGCTCCAGCAGCTCACCCGTCCGCTTCCGCGCGGCCGCGGCGGTCGCCCCGCCGTGCAGCAGGATCGGCTCGGCGATCTGGGCGCCGACGCGGTGCACGGGGTTGAGGGAGTGCATAGCGCCCTGGAAGACGATCGAGGCGCCCGCCCAGCGCACCGCCCGCACCCGCCCCCACCGCATGGTCAGCACGTCCTCCCCGTCGAGCAGGATCTCCCCGCCCACCCGGGTGCCGGCCGGCAGCAGCCGCAGCAGGGCCAGTGCCAGCGTGGACTTGCCGCAGCCGGACTCACCGGCGACGCCGAGTTTGCGGCCGGCGTCCAGCGACAGGTCCACGCCCCGTACGGCCTCGGCCCCGCCCGGATAGGTGACGGTCAGCTCCCGCACCTCCAGCAGTGTCAACGGGCCACCCCCAGCCTGGGATCGAGCACGGACTCCACCGCCCGCCCGCACAGCGTGAACGCCAGCGCGACCAGGGCGATCGCGATGCCGGGCGGCACCAGGTACCACCAGTCGCCGGCGCTCACCGCGCCCGCCTCGCGCGCGTCCTGGAGCAGCCCGCCCCAGGAGACGACCGTCGGATCGCCGAGCCCGAGGAAGGCCAGCGTCGCCTCGGCGAGGACGGACGAGGAGATCATCAGGGTCGTCTGGGCGAGCACCAGCGGCATCACGTTGGGCAGCACGTGCCGGGTCATGACGTGCCAGTGCCCGCCGCCGAGGGCCTTGGCCCGTTCGATGTACGGCCGCGATTCCACCGCCAGCGTCTGGGCGCGCACCAGCCGGGCCGTCGTCGGCCACGAGGTCACGCCGATCGCGAGGATCACCGTGCCGAGGGAACGGGACATCACGGTGGCCAGCGCGATGGCGAGCACCAGCGTCGGCATCACCAGGAACCAGTCCGTGATCCGCATCAGCACGGTCGCGTACACGCCCTTGAAGTGCCCGGCGGTGACGCCCACGACGGCACCGATCGCCACCGACAGCACGGCCGCGAGCAGCCCGACCAGCAGCGAGACCCGCGAACCCCACACCACCAGGCCGAGCACGCTGCGCCCGAACCGGTCGGTGCCCAGCGGGAACTCACCGCTGGGCGCCTGGAGCGGATCGCCCGGGGCGTCGGTCACACCGGTCACGCCGGAGCCGGCCGTCAGCGGTGCGGTCAGCGCCACCAGCGCGAACAGCACGAGCGCGGCCAGGCCGACCAGCCCGGCGCGGTGGGCGCGGTAGCTCCGCCAGAACCGTACGGCGGAGCGGCGGCGGCGCTGCCGGGCGAGCCGGGCGGAGGTCGCCGGTGCCGCGTCGGCCGTCATCGGCCCACCCGCGGGTCGAGCAGCGGATAGACCAGGTCGGCCAGGGTGTTCATGACGATCACCGCCGAGGCGAAGAAGAGGAACAGCCCCTGTACCAGGGGCAGGTCGGGGACGCTCAGGGCCTGGTAGAACAGTCCGCCCAGGCCCGGCCAGGAGAAGACGGTCTCGACCAGGATGACGCCCGCGACGGTCCGGCCGAGGTTGACGAAGACGAGGGTGACCGTCGGCAGCAGCGCGTTGGGCACGGCGTGCCGGCGGCGCACCAGGTCGTCCCTGAGGCCCTTGGCGCGGGCGGTCGTCAGATAGTCGCTGCCCATCTCGTCCAGCAGCGCCGAGCGGGCGACCAGCAGCGTCTGGCCGTACTCGACCGCGACCAGCGTGATCACCGGTAGGACCAGATGGTGGGCGACGTCGACGGCGTAGGCGAAGCCCTCCTTGCCGCCCGACTCCATGCCCCCGGTCGGGAACAGCCCCGGTACCGGGCCGAGGCCCACCGCGAAGACGATGATGAGCAGCAGGCCGAGCCAGAACGACGGGACGGAGTACAGGGTCAGCGCCAGCCCGGTGTTCAGCCGGTCGCCCGGGCGGCCGTGGCGCCAGGCCGAGCGGGTGCCGAGGAACATGCCGAGCGTGGTGTAGAGCACGAAGGCGGTGCCGGTCAGCAGCAGGGTGTTCGGCAGCGCCTCGGTGATCTTGTCGATGACCGGGGTGCGGAACTGGTACGACGTGCCCAGGTCGCCGGTGAGCGCCTTGCCGCAGTAGGCGGTGAACTGCTCCCACAGTGGCAGGTCGAGCCCGAATTCCTTGCGGTACTCGGCCAGTTGAGCCGCCGATACCGGGCGGCCCCCCGTCATGGTCCTGACCGGGTCACCCGGGATCAGCCGGAACAGGAAGAACCCGGTGACCAGGACGGCCAGCAGTGAGACGAGGGCGCCGCCCACCTTGCCGGCCACGTATGTCGGGTAGGCGGTGTCGGCGCCGGCGCGTCTGCCCTTGGCGACGGGCGCGGATACTGCGTCGGAGACCATGAACCACCTACTCGCGGTCGTCGGCGGTGCTGCGGCGGCGCATCACGATGAACGCTCCGGCGCCGGCGAGGACGACGACCCCCGCGACGACCCCGACGATCACCCCGGTCGAGGAGTCCCCGGAGGAGGAGCCGGAGTCCGCCGGGACGGCCGACCACCAGCTCCAGTAGCCGTCCTGGCCGTAGATGTTGCCGGCGGCCCTGGGCATGGTCTCGATGGACTTGATCTGGTCGGTGCGGTAGGCCTCGACGGCGTTCGGGTACGCCATGACGTTCATGTACCCCAGGTCGTACAGCCGCGACTCCATCTGCTTGACGATGTCGGCCCGTTTGGCCGAGTCGTACTCGGCGAGCTGCTTGGCGTACAGCTCGTCGTAGGTCTTGTCGCAGACGAAGTTGTCGGTCGCGCCGGTGTCCTTCGGGGTGGCGGGCAGGGCCGCGCAGGTGTGGATCGACAGTACGAAGTCGGGGTCGGGGTTGACCGACCAGCCGTCGAAGGCGAGGTCGTACTTGCCCGCGAGCCACGGGTCGGTGACGTTGTCGAGGCAGTCGAGCGTCATGCCGATGCCGAGCTTGCCCCACCACTCCTTCAGGTACTGGCCCACCGCCTTGTCGTTCGGGTCGGTGGCGTGGCACAGGACGCGGTAGTCCAGCGGCTTGCCGTCCTTGCCGACCCGCTTGCCGTCGGCGTTCTTCCTGTAGCCGGCCTGGTCGAGGAGCTGGGCGGCCTTGGCGGGGTCGTAGGCGAGCTCCTGGCCGGCGGACGGCTTCCAGAAGTACGTCGAGAAACGCGGCGGGATGTAACCCCGGCCCTCGACGGCGTGCCCCTGGAACACCCTGTCGATGAGGACCTTGCGGTCCACGGCCATGAACAGCGCGTGCCGCACCCGCTCGTCCAGCAGGGACGGGTCGCCGTCGCCGAACTTCCTGCCGTTCTTCGCCTTCGCGCCCGGGTTGGTGGCCAGGGCGTAGAAGCGGCGGCCGGGGCCCTCGTTGACGTGGATGTCCTTCTGCCCCTTGAGGGAGGCGGCCTGCGCCGGGGTCAGGGCGGGCTGGCCGGCGACGAAGGAGACCTCGCCCTTGCGCAGGGCGGCCACGGCGGCGTCCTGGTCCTTGTAGTACTTGAAGACCAGCTCGTCGAACTTCGGTGCCCCGCGCCAGAAGCTCTTGTTGGCCTTGAGCCGGACGTAGCTGTCCGCCTTGTAGTCGGTGAGTACGAACGGCCCGTCACCGACGACGGGGAAGGACTTGTCGTTGTTGAACTTCGAGAAGTCCTTGACGTCCTTCCAGACGTGCTCGGGCACGATCGGCACGTCCAGCGCGGTCATCGTCGCCTGCGGCTTCTTCAGCTCGATGACCAGCTGGGTGGGGCTCGGGGCCGTCACCCTGCGGAAGTTGGTGACGAAGCTGCCGTTCGCGGTGGCGGCCGCCTTGTCGGTCATCAGCTTGTTGAACGTCCAGGCGGCGTCCTCGGCGGTCACCTGCTGCCCGTCCGACCACTTGGCGCCGGAGCGGATCGTGTACGTCCAGGTGAGCTTGTCGGCCGACGGCTTCCAGCTGGTGGCGAGGCCCGGCACCGGGTGCGCGTCCCCGGGGTCGTAGTCGGTCAGGTATTCGTACGTCAGCCGCAGGATGCTCGTGCTGAGCAGACGTACTGCCAGGAAGGGGCTCAGCGAGTCGACGCTCTGCGCCGCGGCGACGGTGAGGACCTTGGGGCCCTGCGCGGCCTGCGCCCGTTGCGGAGCCGGGTCGAGCGGAGTGGTGAGCGCCGCCGTGGCGGCCAGGGCGAGGGCGCCGCCGGCGGCGGCGAGCCGGGTGAGACGCTGTCGCGGGCTTCTCGGGTGCGGACGGGTTCTGCCGGGCCGGTCTGGTGTACTCATCAAACGTGACCTCGCGCCTGGTGACACCGGGTGGGTGATGAGAGTGTCCATGCGGCGACTGTGCGCGTCAACGGCGCCTGCACCTGGTGTGGCCTGCGGAAACGCCGAGTTGATGTTCCGTCGGTCCAAACATTGGTCCATACCGGTGAAGGGGGTCTGGTGGAGCGCTGGCGGCGGTCGGCGAACGGTCCCGGCCGCCGTGACGATCTCGTGACCACGGCGGGATCGCGATGCGGCACGGCCGGTGCGGGCGTCGCCGGGCAGGACCCGGCCCCGAGCCGACCGCGACGGTCCCCTCCCGGGAGGGGCGTCCGCCCGGCGGCAGACGGGAGGGCCACCCCTCGTTCGGGTGCACTCTCTCGCGGACGGGCCGACCGAGTGTGCGCTGCGTACTGTTTGCGGTGATATTGACCCATAAGCACCGGAGGTAGGCGCTGGCGCCGCAGCGCAGGCATGCGCATTCCCGAGGAGGCACTGCATGCGTGGAACCACGTACGCCCGACGACTCGCCTGCGCGACGGCGGTGGCGATGGCCGTGGCGCTCGCCGCGACGGCCTGCGGCGGCGGGAGCACGGGCAGCGGGGCCGGCGGCTCGGTGCTCTCCTCCTCCTGGGGTGATCCGCAGAACCCGCTGGAGCCGGCGAACACCAACGAGGTGCAGGGCGGCAAGGTCCTCGACATGATCTTCCGGGGTCTGAAGAAGTACGACCCGAGGACCGGCGCGGCCCAGGACATGGTCGCCCAGAAGATCGACACCCCGGACTCCCAGAACTTCACGATCACCATCAAGGACGGCTGGACCTTCTCCAACGGGGAGAAGGTGACGGCCAAGTCCTTCGTCGACGCCTGGAACTACGGCGCGAGCCTGAAGAACCACCAGCGGAACGCGTACTTCTACCGCTACATCCAGGGCTACGACAAAGCCCACCCGGACAGCGGCTCACAGAGCGCCGGCACGCTCTCCGGCCTCAAGGTCGTCGACGACCGGACCTTCACCGTCAAGCTGGCCCAGAAGTTCTCCAGCTTCCCCGACACCCTGGGCTACCCGGCGTTCGCCCCGCTGCCCACGGAGTTCTTCACCGACCACGCGGCCTGGCTGAAGAAGCCGGTGGGCAACGGGCCGTACGCCGTCGACTCCTACGTCAGGGGCTCGCAGATGTCCCTAAGGAAGTGGGCCGGCTACCCCGGCGCGGACAAGGCGCGGAACGACGGCGTGGACCTCAAGGTCTACACCGACAACGACACCGCCTACACCGACCTGCTGGCCGGCAACCTCGACCTGGTCGACGACGTCCCCGCCGCGCAGCTCAGGAACGTCAAGAGCGACCTGGGCGGCCGCTACCTCAACGCCCCGGCCGGCATCATCCAGACCCTCGCGTTCCCCTACTACGACAAGAACTGGGACAAGAGCGGCTCGGAGAAGGTCCGCAAGGGCCTGTCCATGGCGATCAACCGCAAGCAGATCACCGACACGATCTTCCTGAAGACCCGCATCCCGGCCACCGACTGGACCTCGCCGGTGCTCGGCGCGGAGGGCGGCTTCAAGGACGGGCTGTGCGGGGCCGCCTGCGACTACAACCCCGGCGAGGCCAAGAAGCTGGTGCAGGAGGGCGGCGGGCTCCCGGGCGGGCAGGTCAAGATCACCTACAACGCCGACACCGGCTCGCACAGGATGTGGGTGGACGCCGTGTGCAACTCCATCAACAACGCCCTCGGCAACGACAAGGCCTGCGTGGGCAACCCGGTCGGCACCTTCGCCGACTTCCGCAACCGGATCACCCAGCACAAGCTGTCCGGCCCGTTCCGCGCCGGCTGGCAGATGGACTACCCGCTCATCCAGAACTTCCTCCAGCCGCTCTACTACACCGGCGCCTCCTCCAACGACGGCCAGTGGTCCAACCAGGACTTCGACAAGCTCGTCGACCAGGCGAACGCCCAGACCGACACCGCCCAGGCGGTACGCACCTTCCAGCAGGCCGAAGAGGTCGTCCGGGACCACATGGCCGCCATCCCCCTCTGGTACCAGAACGGCAGCGCGGGCTACTCCGAACGGCTGTCCGACGTGGCGCTCAACCCCTTCAGCGTCCCCGTCTACAACGAGATCAAGGTCGGCTGAGCCGCCATGGGGCGCTACGTCGTCAGGCGTCTGCTCCAGATGATCCCGGTGTTCTTCGGGGCCACGCTGCTGATCTTCCTGATGGTGAACGTGATGGGCGACCCCATCGCGGGACTGTGCGGCGAGCGGCAGTGCGATCCGGCGACGGCCGCCCAGCTCAAACAGGAGTTCGGCCTCGACAAGCCGCTCTGGCAGCAATACCTGACCTACATGGGGAACGTCTTCACCGGCGACTTCGGCACGGCGTTCAACGGCCAGCCCGTCACCGAGCTGATGTCGACCGCGTTCCCCGTCACCGTCCGGCTGACCATCGTGGCGATCGTCATCGAGATCGTCATCGGCGTCACCCTGGGCGTGCTCACCGGGCTGCGGCGCGGCCGGCCCGTCGACACCGGGGTGCTGCTGGCGACCCTGGTGGTCATCTCCGTGCCCGTCTTCGTCACCGGCCTGCTGCTCCAGCTCCTGCTCGGCGTGGAGTGGGGCTGGATCAAACCGTCGGTGCCGCCGGAAGCCACCTTCGGCGAACTGCTCGTGCCCGGACTGGTCCTGGCCTCCGTCTCGCTCGCCTACGTCACCCGGCTGACCCGCACCTCCATCGCCGAGAACAAGCGGTCCGACTACGTCCGCACGGCCATCGCCAAAGGGCTGCCCAGGCACCGCGTGATCACCCGGCACCTGCTGCGCAACTCGCTCATCCCCGTCGTCACCTTCATCGGCACCGACATCGGCGCCCTGATGGGCGGCGCGATCGTCACCGAGCGGATCTTCAACATCCACGGCGTCGGCTACCAGCTCTACCAGGGCATCCTGCGCCAGAACACCCAGACGGTCGTCGGCTTCGTGACCGTCCTCGTGCTGGTCTTCCTCATCGCCAACCTGCTCGTCGACCTCCTCTACGCCGTACTCGACCCGAGGATCCGCTATGCCTGAGCAGCCGTTCGAACCCCAGGGCGCCATCGCGGGCACCGGTGCGGGCGGCGCGATGGACCTGGCGGCGAGCGAGGCGACGACGCTGGAGCGGACGCGGCCGGGCGGGCCGCTTGGCACCGGCCCGCAGGGCAGGCCGCGCTCCCTCTGGTCGGACGCCTGGCGGGACCTGCGCCGCAACCCCGTCTTCCTCCTCTCCGGGCTGGTCATCGTCTTCCTCGTCGTCATCTCGCTCTGGCCCGCGCTCATCGCCTCCGGCAGCCCCCTCCAGTGCGACCTCGCCAAGGCCCAGGAGGGCTCCCAGCCGGGCGCCCCCTTCGGGTACGACGGCCAGGGCTGCAACGTCTACACACGGACCGTCTACGGCGCCCGTACGTCCGTCACGGTCGGCGTCTGCGCCACGCTGGGGGTGGCACTCCTCGGCTCCGTGCTGGGCGCGCTCGCGGGCTTCTTCGGCGGGGCGTGGGACTCGCTGCTCTCCCGCCTCACCGACATCTTCTTCGCCATCCCGGTCGTGCTCGGCGGCCTCGTCCTGCTCTCCGTGGTGACCAGCAACACGGTCTGGCCGGTCATCGGGTTCATGGTGCTGCTCGGCTGGCCGCAGATCTCCCGCATCGCCCGCGGCTCCGTCATCACCGCCAAGCAGAACGACTACGTCCAGGCCGCCCGCGCGCTGGGCGCCTCCGCCCCGCGGATCCTGCTGCGGCACATCGCGCCCAACGCGGTCGCCCCGGTGATCGTCGTGGCCACCATCGCGCTCGGCACCTACATCGCGCTGGAGGCGACGCTGTCGTACCTGGGCGTCGGCCTGAAACCACCCAGCGTCTCCTGGGGCATCGACATCTCCGCCGCCTCCCCCTACATCCGCAACGCCCCCCACGCCCTCCTGTGGCCCTCCGGCGCCCTGGCGATCACAGTCCTGGCCTTCATCATGCTCGGCGACGCGGTACGCGACGCCCTGGACCCGAAACTGAGGTGAGCGGCGGTGCTGCTGCAAGTGCGGGAGGCGCACGGGGGGTTCGGGAGCGGGTACGGGGCGGCCCGGGCCATTCCCGTACCGGGCTTGGCCCCACTGGGCGGCACGGCGAGCGGTGTCCCCGACCAGCCGAAGCCGAGGTGAGCCGCCGTGTTGCTGGAGGTGCGGGACCTGTGCGTGGAGTTCCGGATGCGGGACGGGGTCGCCCGGGCCGTGAACGGGGTGAGTTACGGGGTGGACGCGGGGGAGACGCTCGCGGTGCTCGGGGAGTCCGGGTCGGGGAAGTCGGTCACCGCTCAGGCGGTCATGGGGATCCTCGACATGCCGCCGGGGCGGATCACCCGCGGGGAGATCCTCTTCCGGGGCCAGGACCTGCTGAAGCTGAAGGAGGAGGAGCGCAGGAAGGTCCGCGGCGCCGGGATGGCCATGATCTTCCAGGACGCGCTGTCCTCGCTGAACCCGGTGCTCTCCGTGGGCGACCAGCTCGGCGAGATGTTCGTGGTCCACCGGGGCATGTCGAAGAAGGACGCGCGGTCCCGGGCCGTCGAGCTGATGGACCGGGTCCGCATCCCCGCCGCCGCCCAGCGCGTGCGCGACTACCCGCACCAGTTCTCCGGCGGCATGCGCCAGCGCATCATGATCGCCATGGCGATGGCCCTCGAGCCGGCGCTCATCATCGCCGACGAACCGACCACCGCCCTCGACGTCACCGTCCAGGCCCAGGTGATGGACCTGCTCGCGGAGCTGCAGCGCGAGTACCACATGGGGCTGATCCTGATCACCCACGACCTGGGGGTCGTCGCCGACGTGGCGGACCGGATCGCCGTGATGTACGCGGGCCGGATCGTCGAATCGGCACCCGTCCACGACATCTACAAATCCGCCGCTCACCCCTACACCCGAGGCCTGCTGGACTCCATCCCGCGCCTGGACCTCAAGGGCCGGGAGCTCTACGCCATCAAGGGCCTGCCGCCGAACCTCACGCACATCCCGCCCGGCTGCGCCTTCCAGCCGCGCTGCCCGATGGCCCGCGACGTGTGCCGGACCGACGAGCCGCCGCTGTACGAGGTCGACGCGGACCGGAGAAGCGCCTGCCACTTCTGGAGGGAGTGCCTGCATGGCAGCCTCGACGACTGAGCCGGTCCTGACCGAGCCGGTCCCGATCGAGCCGATCCTGGAGGTCAGCGGGCTCGTCAAGCACTACCCGCTGACCCGGGGCATCCTGTTCAGGAAGCAGATCGGCGCGGTGAAGGCCGTCGACGGCGTCGACTTCGCCCTCGCCAGGGGTGAGACGCTCGGCATCGTCGGTGAGTCCGGCTGCGGCAAGTCCACGGTCGCCAAGATGCTGTGCAACCTCGAACGGCCGACCGCGGGTTCGATCCGCTTCAAGGGCGAGGAGATCACCCGGCTGTCCGGCCGTGCCCTGAAGGCCGTACGCCGCAACATCCAGATGGTCTTCCAGGACCCCTACACCTCCCTCAACCCCCGGATGACGGTCGGCGACATCATCGGGGAGCCGTACGAGATCCACCCCGAGGCGGCCCCGAAGGGCGACCGGCGCCGGAAGGTGCGGGAACTGCTCGACGTGGTCGGCCTCGACCCCGAGTACGTCAACCGCTACCCCCACCAGTTCTCCGGCGGCCAGCGCCAACGCATCGGTATCGCCCGGGCGTTGGCCCTCCGGCCGGAGGTGATCGTCGCCGACGAACCGGTGTCGGCCCTGGACGTCTCGATCCAGGCCCAGGTGATCAACCTCCTGGACCGGCTCCAGACGGAGTTCAAGCTCTCCTACGTCTTCATCGCGCACGACCTGTCGATCGTGCGGCACATCTCCGACCGGGTCGGTGTGATGTACCTCGGCCGGATCGTGGAGACCGGCACGGAGACGGAGATCTACGACCACCCCACGCACCCCTACACCCAGGCACTGCTGTCCGCCGTGCCCGTCCCCGACCCGGACGCCCGCGAACACCGCGAACGGATCATCCTCACGGGTGATGTGCCGTCCCCCGCCGACATCCCGTCCGGCTGCCGCTTCCGCACCCGCTGCTGGAAGGCCCGGGAGCGCTGCGCCCTGGAGGTGCCGGCCCTAGCCGTCCCGGAGGCGTTCCGCCTGGAGACCGGCCCGGCCGCGCACGACTCGGCCTGCCACTTCGCCGAGGAGAAGCAGGTCGTGCCGGTGGAGGAGCACAACGGCAACGGGCCGGGGTGACAAGGAGCACCCCGGCCCGTTCACGGCACCCGCACGGCCGTACGCTGTTCAGCCTCGCGCGTCCGTATATCGGTACCGCTTCCGTGGAGTTGCCTGCGTGTTAACGCAGTTCATTGTGGTTTGCTCCGCTATGCGCGCGGTTGGGCCAGTGCACGCTTCAGGAAGTCCACCTGGAGCAGCAGCAGGTTCTCCGCGACCTGCTCCTGCGGGGTCATGTGCGTGACGCCCGACAGCGGGAGCACCTCGTGCGGACGGCCGGCGGCGAGCAGGGCCGAGGACAGCCGCAGGGCGTGCGCGACCACCACGTTGTCGTCGGCCAGCCCGTGCACGATCATCAGCGGGCGGTGCGGGTCCGCGGGGGCGGACAGGCCCTCGTCGGTGACGAGGCTGCTCTTCTCGTACGCCGCCCGGTCCGCGGCCGGGTCGCCCAGGTACCGCTCGGTGTAGTGGGTGTCGTACAGCCGCCAGTCCGTCACCGGCGCGCCCGCGATGCCCGCGTGGAAGACGTCCGGCCGGCGCAGCACGGCGAGGGCGGCCAGATAGCCGCCGTAGGACCAGCCGCGGATCGCCACCCGGGTCAGGTCGAGCGGGTACTCCCGGGCGAGGTCCTTCAGCGCCTCGATCTGGTCGTCCAGGGTGAGGGCGAAGTCCCGGTGGACGGCCTTCTCCCAGGCGGGGGAGCGGCCCGGGGTGCCCCGGCCGTCGGCCACGACCACCGCGAATCCCTGGTCGGCGAACCACTGCGAGGTGAGGTGCGCGTTGTGTGCGGCGACCACGCGCTGGCCGTGCGGTCCGCCGTAAGGGTCGAGCAGTACCGGAAGGGGAGCGCCCCCGGCAGTGTCCCCGGGGTAGTCCGTAGGCATAAGCACGGCGCACGGAATTCGGCGTGCGCCCCCCTGAGTGAGCGTCACGCGCGGGGACAGACCGGGATCTTCGGCGTACGACATGACGGTCGCCGCCTGCTTTCCGTCACGCAGCACCCGGACACGGGCGCCCGGGCGGTCCAGCGTGGCCGAGACCAGCACGGTCACGCCCCCGGCGCGCACCGCCGAGTGCACGCCGGGCTCCTGCGACACGCGCTCCACGCCCAGCTCGTTCACCCGATAGACGTGCACCTCACCGATCTCCGGCGCGCCCGCCTGCGTCCTCGTCTCCGTCTCCGCCTCCTCGCCCGCCGAGGCCGAGACCAGCACGTCGTCGGCGGTCACGTCCAGCACCGCACGGATGTGCAACTGCGGCCCGGTCAGCGGCCGCTCGCCCACCGTCAGTACCCGGGCCCCGCCCTCGTCAGCGATCCGGACCAGCTGTCCGGAGGGGCTCCAGCACGGTACCCCGGGGAAAAGTTCAAGCCATGTTGGATCTTCATCGGCATGGACCATCCGAGTCGCCCCCGACTCCGCGTCCACGGCCAGGAACAGCTGGCTGCGCTGATCCCGCGCCTGCACCAGGAGCAGCGGTGCCCCCGCGTCTGACCAGTGCACACGCGCCAGGTACGGGTAGCGCGCCCGATCCCATACGACCTCCGTGCGCGTGCCGTCGAGGCCGATCACGAACAGCCGTACATCCGCGTTTCCGGTCCCCGCCGCCGGGTACGCGACGCGGTTCGGCTCACGCTCCGGATGGGCAGGGTCGGCGATCCACCACCGCCCCACCGGCGTGTCGTCCGCGCGCGCCACGAGCAGCCGGTCCGACCGCGGGGACCACCAGAAGCCTCGCGAACGAGCCATCTCCTCGGCCGCGATGAACTCCGCCAGCCCATACGTGACCCCCTCCGACTCCGGCTCCGCCAGCGCCCGGTCGCTCTCACCCTCGGCGCCCACCACCCGCAGGGCACCCCCGGCGACATACGCCACGTGCCGTCCGTCGGGCGCCGGCCGCGGATCGATCACCGGCCCCGGAACGGGCAGTTCACGCGCGGTCCCGGCCCGCAGCTCCGCCGCGAAGAGCCGCCCTGACAAGGTGAAAGACGCCAACTCGACAGCCGCGTCGGTGGCATAGCCGACGATGCCGGCGCCGCCCTCACGGCTGCGCTCGCGGCGTGCTCGTTCCTCGGGTGAGAGCTGTTCCGAGGCGCCTTGCAGCAGAGCGCGCGGGTCGGCCGCCACGCGCTCCCCGCCGTCCGCCACATCGATGACCCACAGGGAGTTCGCCCGGTCCGTACCGGAGGTCGAGCGCAGGAACGCGACACGCGAACCATCGGGTGCCACGGTGAACGAGCGCGGCGCGCCGAGGGCGAAACGCTGGGTGCGGGCGTGCCGTCGGGGGAAGGAGACAGGCTCGGTCGTCATGCCCTGACCATATTGGCCATGCGCCCCCTTGTGCGGCCGTGCGCCCAGCGATGCACAAGGGCGGATAGTTATGATCACTACCGCCATGTGGGTATGAACCTGCTGGCTTGTGTATGGATTTGCTGGATCGATCTACAACCCCCATAGTCCGTCCCACCCCCCGCGTCCCTGGATCTTTGGAGGTGAGCCGCCGTGGCACTCTCGATTTCGGCGGTGGTGCTGCTGGCGATCATCGTCTTCTTGCTGGTCAAGAAGTCAGGCCTGAAGGGCGGTCACGCGGTCGTCTGCGTCCTCCTCGGCTTCTACCTCGCCTCCTCGACGGTCGCGCCCACGATCAGCGAACTGACGACCAACGTCGCCAGCATGATCGGAAGCATCAAGTTCTGACGGGTGCGGTGGCTGGTGGCGGGTGACCGGTGGCGGTGACCGGTGGCGGTGACCGGTGGCCCGGAGCTTCTGGGGGCGTCTGACGCTGAGCGAGAGCCCAGCGCCAAGTGACCGTGGGGGCCGCTCGCTTCTTGGCATTGTCGTGCTTCCACGATCCGAGTAAAGGGCGCTGCGTTCCGCTTCGCTGCACTCCGCGTCGCCTGCGGCGATCGGCCTTGCGGCCGACCCTTGACTCGGCTCGCTCCAGCACGGGTGAGAAGCGAGCGAGCGGCCCGGAAAGGCGGTGGCCGAGGCTGGCGTTCCCTTCCGTCGGCTGGGTGGTGGGGCGGGGTCGGGGCGCGGACGCGCCTCGCCTGCACGCCGGGGCGGCTTAGCGGCGATCGGTGAGTGGGGGTTGGGGGCGGAGCGCAGTCGGCAGGGGGCGGCATGCCGTGTCGGATTGGCGGCTTGCGGCCGGTGGGTGGTGCGCACTGGGTAGGTGGCGGCACGCCGGGAGGGCTTAGCGACTTGCGGTGAGTGGGATGGGGGCGCGCTCGGCAGGTGGCGGCACGCCGGGGTGGCTTAGCGGCGATCGGTGGGTGGGTGGCGGCACGCCGGGAGGGCTTACCGACTTGCGGTGAATGGGCGGGGTGGGCGCGCTGGGTGGGTGGCGGCACGCCGGGGTGGCTCGGCGGCTTCCCGGGCGGCAACCTTCTTCCGTACCAGGACAAATGGGGCGCGCGGGTGGGGTGGTGGGAGCGATTGGCAGATATGTTTCACCCCGAATCCCGGCGACCAGGGGCTTTGCTTCCCACCCCTGAGACATATCTGCCAATCACCGGTCGAATGGGGCCGGTGGGGCCCTTGTGACTCCAGTGTGGCGTGACCTGCTTCCGCACCAGGACAAATAGGGCGCAGGGGTGGGGTGGTGGGCGCAATTGGTAGATATGGGCCACGCCCAGGCGCTGCGACCTGCGGATTCGTCCCCCGCCCGTGGCCCATATCTGCCAATCACCGGTGACTGTGGCGGGTGAGGTCAGTGTGACGCAGGTGGTATGCCGCACGGCTGACGGCTGACGGCTGACGGCTGACGGCTGACGGCTGACGGC
This sequence comes from Streptomyces sp. NPDC020299, assembly GCF_044387825.1. Taxonomy (NCBI): domain Bacteria; kingdom Bacillati; phylum Actinomycetota; class Actinomycetes; order Kitasatosporales; family Streptomycetaceae; genus Streptomyces; species Streptomyces sp. NPDC020299. The sequence continues at coordinate 42,271 of NZ_JBIRWL010000017.1, read as the reverse complement.
TGAGGGCTGAGGGCTGAGGGCTGAGGGCTGAGGGCTGAGGGCTGAGGGCTGAGGGCTGAGGGCTGAGGGCTGACGGCTGAGGGCTGAGGGCTGACGGCTGAGGGCTGACGGCTGACCGCTGACGGCTGACGGCTGAGGGCTGCGGGCTGTGCGAGTCGTGGGCCGGGGGACCGCGGGTCGAGGTTCGCCAGCCCCCGGGCAGTCACCCGCCCCAGGCCCGACCTCCACCGCACCCCACCGCACCCCACCGCACCCCACCGCACCCCACCCACCAGCCGCAGCCGCTAAGTCAGACCGGCGTGCCACCACCTACCCAGTGCGCACCGTGCGCACCACCCACCGACCGCCAGCCGCCAATCCGACACGGCATGCCGCCCTCTGCCGACTGCGTCCCGCCCCCAGCCACCCACCCACCGATCGCCGCTAAGCCACCCCGGCGTGCCGCCACCCACCCACCGATCGCCGCTAAGCCACCCCGGCGTGCCGCCACCCGCCGAACGCGCCCCCATCCCACTCACCGCAAGTCGCTAAGCCCTCCCGGCGTGCCGCCACCTACCCAGTGCGCACCACCCACCGGCCGCCAGCCGCCAATCCGACACGGCATGCCGCCCCCTGCCGACTGCGCTCCGCCCCCAGCCACCCACTCACCGATCGCCGCTAAGCCACCCCGGCGTGCAGGCGAGGCGCCTCCGCGCCCCGACCCCGCCCCACCACCCAGCCGACAGAAGGGAACGCCAGCCTCGGCCACCGCCTTTCCGGGCCGCTCGCTCGCTTCTCACCCGTGCTGGAGCGAGCCGAGTCAAGGGTCGGCCGCAAGGCCGATCGCCGCAGGCGACGCGGAGTGCAGCGAAGCGGAACGCAGCGCCCTTTACTCGGATCGTGGAAGCACGACAATGCCAAGAAGCGAGCGGCCCCCACGGTCACTCGCAAACGCCGGACACGAAAAACGCCCAGGCCTCCGGCTTCAGTGCGAGCTGGGGGCCGGCGGTGTGCTTGGAGTCGCGGACGTGCACAGAGCGGGGTGCCATCGCGATCTCGACGCAGGAGTCGCCGTCAGGGCCGCCGCTGTAGCTGCTCCTGCAGGCCCGGATGTACTCCGGTGTCTGCGACAGGCCGTGGATTTGCTGGTTTTGTACACGCCGATCTCGACGGCTTGAGCTTCCAACTCCGCCAAAGCCCGCACCTTCTTCGGATACCGGGCCTTCTCCACATCCTCCTTCATCGCCGAGAGCAACCCACCCGCTCCCAACACCTCGTCCGCCTTGTCCAGATACTCGGGCCGGGGGATCCGCTTGCCGCCTTCGATCTTGTAGACCAGGTCCTCCCCGTGGCCGACCGCCGCTCCGAACTCGCCGGCCCGTATCCCCGCAGCCTCCCGCCGCAGCTTCAGCTGTCGCCCCGCCACCGTGGTGATCACGGCCACGCCCAGTCGTCGTCCGGGTCCACCTCCCAGCCCGGTTCGTCCGCCTCGGCCCTGAGTCGTACCGCCTCGCCGTCCACCGGCATCCGCGCCCCACCAGCCGGATAGTCGTTGTACGTAATCGTGTAATCACACACGGTCAAACTGATCGACGGGGGCGAGGAACTCGTAGGCTGGGCCCATGACGGAACTGCCCGCGCGGCGTCTGCTGCTGGTGCACGCGCACCCGGACGACGAGTCGATCAACAACGGCGCGACCATGGCGCGGTATGCGGCCATGGGTACCCGGGTGACGCTGGTCACCTGCACGCTCGGGGAGCTCGGTGAGGTCATTCCGCCCGAGCTGCGGCATCTGAGTGGTGCGGCCCTCGGCGAGTACCGGCTGCGGGAGCTGGCCGCCGCGATGGGTGAGCTGGGTGTCGCGGATTTCCGGCTGCTCGGTGGCGCGGGGCGCTACTTGGACTCCGGCATGATGGGTATTCCGGACAATGAGGACCCTGGCTGTTTCTGGCAGGCCGATCTCGATGACGCTGCCGGGCATCTTGTGCAGGTGATTCTCGAGGTCCGCCCCCAGGTTGTCGTCACCTATGACGAGAACGGGGGGTACGGCCATCCTGATCACATCCAGGCCCACCGCGTCGCCATGAGGGCCGTGGAGCTGGCCGGTGAGGCGGGCTGGCGGGTTCCGAAGGTCTACTGGAACCGGGTTCCGCGTCCCGTCGCCGAGGCCGCGTTCGGGCGGCTGGCCGATGATCTGCCCGGTCTGCCGTTCGCGAAGGCCGCTGCCGTGGATGACGTGCCTGGTGTGGTGGATGAGGGGCGGATCACCACCGCGATCGACGGTGGCGCCTACGCCGCCGCCAAGGCCGCCGCCATGCGCGCGCACGCCACCCAGATCGAGGTCGCCGAGCCTTACTTCGCGCTCTCCAACGAGCTGGCGCAGCCCCTGTTCACCACGGAGTACTACGAGTTGGTGAGCGGTGAGCGGCCGGACGCCGTCGGGCAATCCGTGCGGAAGAGTGAGCGGGAGACCGATCTGTTCGCCGGGATCGAGGAGGCGTCATGAGTGGGGCGGAGCGGGGTTCGATGCTCGCGCAGCCTTTGCGGCGGCCCTCGGGTGGGCGGATCGCCGGCCTGGTGGGGTTGTTCGTGCTGGGTGTGGTGGTTGCCATGGCCGGGGCGTTGGTGCAGGCGGGGTGGTTCCCGGGAGGGCTGCTGCTTGCCCTGGCGGGCGCGGCCGGGGTGTTCCTCGGGGGGGCGTACGCGATGGGCAGTCGCGCCGGGGCGGTCGCGCCGGTGGTTGGCTGGATCGTGACCGTCATCTTCCTCACCACCAGCCGTCCCGAAGGGGATTTCCTGTTCGGCGCGGGCGGCGGGTCCTACCTGTTCCTGCTCGGTGGCATGGCCCTCGCTGTGATCTGCGCCACCCTTGGGTCAGGGCGGCAACCTGGGGGCGGCGCCGCCCGACTTGGCAAGTGACGTACCACTTCGCCACGCGGCGCGCGTGCGAGTCCGGTGTGGGTTTCCCCAGCGGTCGTGGGATAAGCGCCAGAAGTGGCCAGTATGGTGGTGCGCGCCGCCGAGTCGCCCGAGAGAGGTCGTAACGCGGGCGGCGGAGCCAACCGGGAGAACCTGCCTTGAGTCGTGAAACTGACACTCCGTCCTCCGGGCCCAACGGGCGCGGCGGAGCCGCATACCCCTCGGGCACGCCGCCGTACGGGACCCCCATGGTTTCCGACGACGGTGCGGACGCGGGCCGTTCGGCCGCGCAGCCGGAGGAACGCAAGACCGAGACCACCCTGACGACCCGCATCCGGATCAACATCCCCGGATCGCGGCCCATCCCGCCGGTCGTGATGCGCACGCCCGTCGCGGCGGACACCGAGGGCAAGACCGACGACGCGGTCAAGGACCCGCAACCCGCGGCCCCCGCCGCGGCGTCCGCGGGCACCGTGGAGCCGTCCGCCGAGCCCGCCGCGCAGGGCGAGGAGAAGCCCAGCGACTGGTTCGCGCCCCGCAAGTCCGGCGCGCCCAAGGGCGGTCCGGGCGGCGGCGGCACGAACGGCGCCGGTCTGCCCGGCGGTTCCGCCGCCGGCGCCGCCACGGCGCCGGGCGCGGGTGCCGCGGGCGGTACCCGTCCGAACGGTTCCGGGGGTTCGGGCGCCGCGCGTCCGGGCGGCTCCGGTTCCTCGGGCGGTACGCGTCCGGGCGCGAGCCGTCCCGGTGGTGTGGTCGGCTCGATGAGCGTGCCGGGCGCGTCCCGGCCCGGCGGGACGAACGGCGCGGGGCTTCCCGGTGCCACCGGCGGCCCCGTGGCCCCCGGGCACGGCGGCGGCACCGGCTCCTTCGACGTCACCGAGGCACTGGCCGCCGGCCCGCTGGGCACCGGGAAGGGCAGTGGCCCCCGTCCCGGCGCCGGTGGCAGCGGCGAGCCGCGCCGTGACGATCTGCCGTACTTCGCGGACAACGGCCGCGGCGCTCCGAACGGCCAGGGCGGCCCGGCCGGGCCCGGTGGCCCCAGCAACTTCAACGGTCCGGGTGGCCGTGGTGGCGCCGGCGGGCCGCAGGGCCCCGCGGGTCCCACCAGCGGCCCGGTCACGGGTGACGGCCCGCTGATCCCGCCCGTCGGCGGCGCCCCGGCCGGTTCGGGTGGGTCTGGTGGCCCGGGTGGTCTGGGCGACATCGGTATGGACCCCGGTATGGCGTTCGACGCCCCGGCCGGTTTCGGCGGCCCTGGCGTCGCCGCTGCCCCCGGTGCCACCAGCGCCCCCGGTGCGCCCCGTACGCATCCCGGCGCGGGCACTCGCGGCCCCGGCGGTGGCATGAGCGACGACACCGCCATCCTCACCCCGCAGAAGCCCGCCCCCGAGCGGGGTGCCCCCGGCCGCAGGTCCCCGGCGGAGAACGTCTCCGGGCAGACCGTCACCAGCGGCATCCCCGTCGTCCCGCCGGGCGTCACGTCCCCGTTCGGGCCGGGCACGCCCGCCGACGGGCCGCTGCCGCACACGCCCCCCAAGCTGCCCGAGCCGGTCTCGCGGAACGTGCCGGAGAGCAAGCCGAAGAAGGCCAAGAAGCAGGGCCGCAGCAAGCTGGTGCTGCTCGGTGGCGGCGTGGTCATGGTCGCCGGTGTCGCCTACGGCGCCGGGCTGCTGATGAACCACTCCGACGTGCCCAAGGGCACCACCGTGCTCGGCGTCGACATCGGCGGCGGCACCCGCGACGAAGCCGTCAAGAAGCTCGACGACGCCTTCGGCGAGCGGGTGAACAAGCCGCTGAAGCTGTCGGTGGGCGGCAAGACGGTCTCCCTCACGCCGGACCAGGCGGGCCTCCAGTTCGACTTCCAGTCCACGGTCGGCGCGGCGGCGAAGAGCGACTACAACCCCGTCTCCGTGATCGGGTCGCTCTTCGGTCAGAAGCGGGTCGTCGAGCCCGCGATGCCGGTCGACGAGGAGAAGCTCCAGGCGGCCCTGGAGGGCGTCGGCGGCGGCTCCGGCTCGGTCAAGGAGGGGACGATCGAGTTCAAGTCCGGGAAGGCCGTCGCCGTCTACGGCAAGGCCGGCAAGGCCATCGACGCCGCCCGGGCCACGCAGTCCGTCGAGGACGCGTACCGCGCGGAGGTGGAGACCGGCAAGGGGGCCGCGGTGACCGTGCCGACGACCACCAAGCAGCCGGCGGTCTCCAACGCCGAGGTCGACCGCGAGATGAAGAAGTTCGCGGAGCCGGCGATGTCGGCGAACGTGACGGTGCAGACGGACGCCGCGCACTCGGTCCCGATGAGCCCGCAGAACTCGCTGTGGAAGTTCCTCAGGGTGACGCCGGTCAACGGCAAGCTGGTCGACAAGCCCGACCTGGCCGCCCTGAAGGAGCTGTACGGCCAGACGTTCGACGGCGTGCTGATCACCCGGGCCAACGGCAAGAAGACCCCCCTCACGCCGGAGGAGGTCTACATCAACCTGCGCACCGCGCTGATGAGCAAGACCAACCGGATCGCGGTCATCGACACGAACCCGAGCTGAGCGGGACCGACGCGGAGGGGGCGCCCGGTGATCACCGGGCGCCCCCTCCTGTCATGTCACGCCGTTCGCATGACATCTGTCATCCGGCACTCGGGACCGCCGACACTGACACCGGCCCGGGCCCGGAAGCCAGCATGTACGTCATGACAACGACAGCGGCGACCACCACCACCCCGGTGGTCGGGTTCGACCAGGTGAGCAAGACGTACGGGAGTACGCGGGCCGTGGACGGGCTCTCGCTCCAGCTGCACCCGGGGGAGACCGTGGCCCTGCTGGGCCCGAACGGTGCGGGCAAGTCCACCACCCTCGACCTGCTGCTCGGTCTCAAGCAGGCCGACGGCGGCACGGTCAGCGTCTTCGGCACCAGCCCGCGCGAGGCCATCGTCGCCGGGCGGGTCGGCGCCATGCTGCAGAGCGGCGGGCTGATGGACGAGGTCACCGTCGCCGAGCTGGTGAAGCTGGCCTGCTCCCTGCACCCGAAGCCGTACAAGGCCGCCGACGTGCTCGCCCGCGCGGGCATCTCCCAGATCGCCGACCGTAAGGTCAACAAGCTCTCCGGCGGCCAGGTCCAGCGCGTCCGCTTCGCCCTCGCCACGGCCGGCGACAGCGACCTGATCGTCCTGGACGAGCCGACCACCGGCATGGACGTCTCCGCCCGCCAGGCCTTCTGGGCCACCATGCGCGAGCAGGCCGACCAGGGGCGGACCGTGCTGTTCGCCACGCACTACCTCGAAGAGGCCGACGCCATCGCCGACCGCGTGCTCGTCCTGCACCGGGGCCGGCTGCTGGCCGACGGCACCGCCGCCGAGATCAAGGCCAAGGCGGGCGCCCGCCGGGTCTCCTTCGACCTGGAGGGCGAGATCGACGAGACCGGGCTGCGCGGTCTGCCGTTCCTCAGCACGATCGACATATCCGGGCAGACCATCCGCATCCAGTCCACCGACGCCGACGCCACCGTGCACGCCCTGTACGGCCTCGGCGTCTACCCCCGCAACCTCGAAGTCGCCGGGCTCGGGCTCGAGCAGGCCTTCGTCGCCATCACGCAGGCCGAAGAGGCCAAGGAGGCCGCGCAGTCGTGAACAGTCTCGTCAAGCTGGAACTCGCGCGCTCCCTGCGCAACCGCAAGTTCCTGTTCTTCTCGGTGATCTACCCGTCGGCCCTGTTCCTGCTCATCGCGGGCAACGCCGACAGCCACACCAAGATCGACGGCACGGGTCTGACCGTGCCGACCTACATGATGGTGTCCATGGCCTCCTTCGGCGCTCTGACCGCCGTACTCATGGGCAACAGCGAGCGCATCGCCAAGGAGCGGGAGAGCGGCTGGGTACGGCAGCTGCGGCTCACCACGCTGCCCGGGCGCGGGTATGTGCTCGCCAAGACCGCGAGCGCCGCCGTGGTCAGCCTGCCGTCCATCGTCATCGTGTTCGTCGTCGCCGCGGCCGTGAAGGACGTACGCCTCGACGCCTGGCAGTGGCTGGCGCTCACCGGCTCCATCTGGGCCGGCAGCCTGGTCTTCGCCGCGCTCGGCGTGGCCATCGGCTACCTCGCCACCGGCGACGCGGTCCGTCCGATCACGATGATCACGTACTTCGGCCTGTCGATGCTCGGCGGCCTGTGGATGCCCTCGACGACCTTCCCGCAGTGGCTCCAGGACATCGCCAAGTGGCTCCCCACGCACGCGTACGCTGCTCTCGGACGGGCGATCGAGCAGAGCCAGGCCCCGCACGCCCAGGACATCGCCATCCTCGCCGTGTTCTTCGTGCTCTTCGCGGGCAGCGCGGCCTGGCTGTACCGGAAGGACACGCTGAAGGCGTGAGCACCATGACGGAAGACCTGGAGGCCGCCGACGAGGCCCGGGCGGAGCGGCTGATGCGCATGGGGGAGGCGCCCCGCAACAGGAGCGAGGCCGTGCGCAAACTGGTGTGGATCCTGCCCTGGCTGATCTTCCTCGGCTCCCCGGTGAGCGACCTGACCGGGGGCCACCACACCACCGGCGCCACCGTGGCCGGCTGGGCGGGGTTCGTCTCCTTCACCGGGATCTACCTGGCCGTGGTCTTCCGCAACATGGGGCGGCCTTTCGGCGGCCCGGTCGTCGGGGCCCTGGTGGGCGTGCTCTTCGTACTGGCCGTCGTCCTGTCCTTCACCCTGGGCAAATCCTGGCTCGGCCTGTTCGTGTACGTCTCGGTCACCTGCGGGGCGACCCTCCCGCTGCGCGTGGCGTACTGGACGATCCCGGCGACCACCGCCGCGCTGATCCTGGTCGGGCTGCGCGTCGGCCAGGAGACCGCCTGGGGGCTGTTCATCATCGTGCTGCTCGTCGGCTACTCCATGAGCGGTGTACGCCAGCTCGTCCACATGACCGTGGAGTTGCGCAAGGCCCGGGCCACCGTCGCCCAGCTCGCCGCCAACGAGGAACGGCTCCGCCTCGCCCGTGACCTGCACGACCTGCTCGGCCACTCGCTCTCCCTGATCACGCTCAAGAGCGAGCTGGCGGGCCGTATGCTCCCCGGCCACCCCGACAAGGCGGCCCAGCAGGTCGCCGACATCGAAAAGGTCAGCAGGCAGGCGCTGGTGGACGTACGGGAGGCCGTCACCGGCTACCGCCGCCCCCGTCTGGCCGCCGAACTCGCCGGCGCCCAGGTCGCCCTGACCGCGGCCGGAGTCGTCGCCGACGTGCCCGCCGAACCGGACCTCGCCGGCGTCCCCGAGGATGCCGAGGCCACCCTCGCCTGGGCGCTGCGCGAGGCGGTCACCAACGTCGTACGGCACAGCGGCGCCGGCCGCTGCACGGTGGAGGTGCTGCGCCGCCAGACCCTGGACGGCCCCGTCCTCGAACTCTCCGTCGAGGACGATGGATCGGGCGGCTCCGGCCAGGGGCCCGGCAACGGTCTGACCGGTCTGACCGAACGTCTGGAGAAGGCCGGCGGCACTCTTGAGGCGGGCCGGGTCAGGCACGGCTTCCGGCTGGTCGCCCGCGTGCCCACGGCCACCGCGGCCGACGTAGTATCCGGGGCATGAGCAGTACGATCAAGGTTCTCCTCGCCGAGGACCAGTCGATGGTCCGGGAGGCGCTGGCCGCCCTGCTCGGCCTCGAGGACGACATCGACGTCGTCGTCCAGGTGTCACGCGGGGACGAGGTGCTGGCCGCCGCCCGCGCGCACGGCGTGGACGTCGCCCTGCTCGACATAGAGATGCCGGGCTGCACCGGTATCGAGGCCGCCGCGCAGGTCCACAAGGAGCTGCCCGCGGTCAAGCTGGTCGTGCTCACCACCTTCGGCCGCCCCGGCTATCTGCGCAGCGCCATGGAGGCGGGCGCCGACGCCTTCCTGGTCAAGGACGCCCCCGCGGCCCAACTCGCCGCAGCGGTACGCAAGGTGCTGGCCGGTGAGCGCGTCATCGACCCCGTACTCGCCGCGGCGGCCCTGGCCGAGGGCGCCAACCCCCTCACCGACCGCGAACGCGAGGTCCTCCGCGCCGCCGCCGACGGCTCCACCAACGCCGAACTGGCAGCCGCCCTGCACCTGTCCCAGGGGACGGTACGCAACTACCTCTCGACGGCGATCCAGAAGCTCGCGGTCAGGAACAGAGCCGAGGCGGTACGGATCGCGCGGGAGAAGGGCTGGCTGTGACGCCCCGCGCGCCCCGGCTCAGTTGAGCATGGCGCGTGCCGCGTGGGCCTGCTTCCGTACCCGCTGCGCGGTCGTCTCGTCGACCACCTCCACCAGCTCGGCGTACGCGTCGAGTTCGGCCGCGCCCCCGACGAAGTCACCGCGCTGCACGAGCAGTTGCGCCCGGTCGTAGCGCAGCCGGGCCGGATGGTGGGGCAGCAGCAGTGACAGCTCCACGCCCCACAGCGCCACGTCCGACCGCTCCGGCCGGGCCGCGGCCCACGCCCGGACGTTGTTCAGGATCCGCACCATGACGTCCAGCGGATCGGTCGGCTCCAGCATCTCCGGGACCGGCGGAGCCCCCGTCGCCCCGACGACGAGCAACTCCGCGTCCGTCCCCGTCAGGACCCGTCCTCCGTCGAACGGATCGGCGAGCACCTGCTCCGCCGCCGGCCCGAACCCCACCACGAAGTGCCCGGGCAGCGCGACGCCGTACACCGGCGCGCCGGCCCGCCGGGCGACCTCCATCCACACCACCGACAGCAGGATCGGCAGCCCGCGCCGCCGCCGGAGCACCTCGTGCAGCAGCGAGGACTCCAGCCGCTGGTAGTCCGCGGCGCAGCCCCGGAAGCCGTACCGGTCGCCGAGCAGCTCGCACAGCGCCGTGGCCCACGCGCGCGGCCCGCCGGGCCGGAACGGCAGCTCGCCCGCGAGCCGGTCCAGCTCCATCTGCGCCGCGTCCATGCCGGCCTCGTCCAGGGTGCCGTCCGCCTGCGCGGCGAGCAGCAGACACAGCGCCGACAGGTCGGGCCGCTCGGACCGCGCCTCCTCGGCGAACCGCTGACGCAGCTCGGCGGAGCGTTCCGGGGGCGGGGGAGAGGGGGGACGCATCATCGGTACCTGCCCCTTCAGGCGGATCCGTACCGGGCGTCGGGGACATCCGGCGCCCGGTAGTGGTGGTAGGCGTGGTGCGCCGCGAAGCCCATCCCGGCGTACAGCGCCCGCGCCGCCCCGTTGTCCGCCTCGACCTGGAGCCAGGCCGCCGAGGCACCCTCGTCCAGGGCCCGGCGGGCGAGGGCGGCCATCACGACGGTGGCCAGCCCGCGGCGCCGCTCGGCCGGGTCGACTTCGACGGCGGCGAACCCGGCCCACCGCCCGTCCACGACACACCGGCCGATGGCGAGCGGCTCGCCGCCCCCCTCCCGGGGGACCGTCGCGAACCACACGGACGGTCCACCGCCCAGCACCTTCAGGGCCACCTCACTTACCCCTTTGCGCTGATACCGCGCCAGCCACGCCTCGTCCGCCGTCCGGGCCAGCAGCACCCCGGTGCCCTCGGCCCGGTCGGCGACCGGAGCCAGCGCGCCGATCCACAGCTCGGCGGTCACCTCGCGCACCCAGCCGCGCCGCTCCAGCTCCGCGCAGAGCAGCTCCTGCGTGCCCTCGGCGCCGGTCGCGGTCTGGATGTACGCGGGGAGCCCGCGCTCGTCGTACCAGCGTCGTACGGCCGTGAGGGCTTCGTCGAGAGGCAGCCCGGGATCGCCGAGCGGCAGCACACTGTTCGCCCTTCGAGTGAAGCCCGCCCGTCGCCCGACCACCGCCCCCCACGGACGCTCCCCCAGAGCCGAATGCCTGGGGGGACCCCCATCGCGCGGCACCTGCTGCACTGCCGCCCGCAGCTCCCACTCGCCCAGCCGCTCGCTCTCCACCGGACGCCACGCCCGGGACGCGACGTGCGCGAGCTCCGCGTAGGTGGCCGCGGGGCCACGCCGACGCGCCGGAGCGGCCGGCACCACCTTGCCCGCCACCAGCGCGGATTCCGGGATCCGGACACTTTGGCCGTCCCGCTGTGTGATCAGCAGCACGCCGTTGTCCCATGATGTGAGAACACCCACCGTGTCGGTGAACTTCTCTCCCGGAGCTTCAGCCTCACTCAAGCGTCGCACCGAGACCCGTTTTCCCACGTCAGCGGCGGTGATACGGACCTCGAAGCGCCCAGCGGCCGAGATTTCCACAGGTCAGTTCACCCCTCCTGTTCGGATCATGCCCGAGAACGGAGATACTAGGGGCGGGCATCGACGACGCCGCGCTCCCGCGCGCCAGGCGGCGGAGCCTGAGGAGGCCCGCCAGCGCCCTATCGAGGAGGAACGACAGCGTGACCTACGTCATCGCGCAGCCTTGTGTCGACGTGAAGGACAAGGCGTGCATCGAGGAGTGCCCGGTCGACTGCATCTACGAGGGCCAGCGGTCCTTGTACATCCACCCGGACGAATGCGTCGACTGTGGTGCCTGTGAGCCGGTCTGCCCGGTCGAGGCGATCTTCTACGAGGACGACACTCCGGAGGAGTGGAAGGACTACTACAAGGCGAACGTCGAGTTCTTCGACGAGCTCGGCTCCCCGGGCGGCGCCAGCAAGCTGGGTCTGATCGAGCGGGACCACCCCTTCATCGCCGCGCTGCCGCCGCAGGGCGAGTAACCCGTAGGCGGTCCAGCGGCCCGCATCCGCGCCGCCTCGGTCCCGTACGGCCTGATCGCCCGATCACGGCCGCACGGGACCGAGGCGTTTGCCGTACCGACGAAAGTGAGCCTGATCCCGTGTCCGCAGTCTCCGACCGCCTCCCGACGTTCCCGTGGGACAAGCTGGAGCCCTACAAGAAGACGGCTGCCGCGCACCCTGACGGCATCGTCGACCTGTCCGTGGGCACCCCGGTCGACCCGGTCCCCGAGCTCGTCCAGAAGGCCCTGATCGCCGCGGCCGACTCTCCGGGCTATCCGACGGTCTGGGGCACCCCGGCGCTGCGCGACGCCATCACGGGCTGGCTGGAGCGCCGCCTCGGCGCCCGCGGGGTCACCCACCGCCACGTCCTGCCGATCGTCGGCTCCAAGGAGCTGGTGGCCTGGCTCCCCACCCAGCTGGGCCTCGGCCCCGGCGACAGGGTGGCCTTCCCCCGGCTGGCCTATCCGACGTACGAGGTCGGCGCCCGGCTCGCCCGGACGGAGTACGAGACCTACACGCTGACATCAGGCGCTGACGCGCCGGGCCCGACCGAGCTGGACCCCGAGGGCCTGAAGCTCCTCTGGCTGAACTCGCCCTCCAACCCCACCGGCCAGGTGCTGGCCAAGGACGAGCTGACCCGGATCGTCGCCTGGGCCCGCGAGCACGGCGTGCTGCTGGTGTCCGACGAGTGCTACCTCGAGCTGGGCTGGGAGGCCGACCCGGTCTCGGTGCTGCACCCCGAGGTGAACGGCGGCTCGTACGACGGCATCGTGGCCGTCCACTCGCTCTCCAAGCGCTCCAACCTGGCGGGCTACCGTGCGGCCTTCCTGGCCGGTGACCCGGCCGTCCTGGGCCCGCTCCTGGAGATCCGCAAGCACGGCGGCATGATGACCTCCGCGCCCACCCAGGCGGCGGTCGTGGCCGCGCTGGGCGACGACACCCATGTGCATGAGCAGCGCGAGCGCTACGCGGCCCGCCGCACCGCCCTCCGTGACGCCCTCCTCGCCCACGGCTTCCGCATCGAACACAGCGAGGCCAGCCTCTACCTGTGGGCCACCCGCGACGAGTCCTGCTGGTCCACGGTCGCCCACCTGGCCGAACGCGGCATCCTCGTCGCGCCGGGCGACTTCTACGGTCCGGCGGGTGAGAAGTTCGTCCGCGTGGCGCTCACGGCCACGGACGAGCGCGTGGCGGCGGCGGTACGAAGGCTGGCCGAGTAGCCACCCTGGCGGCTACGCACGCGAAGGCGACGGGGCCCCAGGACGCTTCCTGACGGCCGTCCCCGGGCGGCCGACGGCCGGGCGAGCCGTGGACCCGGCAGCCGGCCTCGGGCCGCGCCGGGCCGGAGCCGTCCCGGGCAGCAGGCCGCACTGGCCGCTGCCCGGCGTACGCACGCGAAGGCGGCGGGGCCCCAGGACACTCCCTGGGGCCCCGCCGCCGTAGGCGAGTGGCGGCCGGGCTCAGCCGCCCAGCGACACACCCTTCGTGGCCGGCAGCGAAGACGTCGGCAGCCCGCCCTTGGTGGGCAGCCCCTTGGTCGGCAGTCCCTTGGTGGGCAGTCCCTTGGTCGGCAGTCCACCCTTGGTGAGAGCGTCCGTGGGCAGTCCGCCCTTGGTGGCCGACGCGGCGGTGTCACCGAGGACACCGCCGGCGGCTCCCGCCACGTCCCCGGCGGTCTTCTGCGCGGCCGGCGTCGCCTGCTTCAGCGCCTTGCCACCGGTCTTGCCCGCGGCCGGCACCGCCTTCTTGACCGCCTGGCTGCCGGACTCACCCGCGACCCCGGTGACATGCTGCGTGGTGCTGTCGACCGCGTTGCCGGTGCTGGCCCCGTCCAACGCGGTCAGCCCGCCGAGGTCCGGCGTGGTGGCGGGCAGGTTCGTGGCCGCGCCGGCAGAGCCGGCCGCACCGACCCCGGCGGCCGCTCCCGCTGCGACGAGCAGCGCGGCACGGGCGATCCGGCGGGTCAGGGGGAGGGACATGATGCTCCTTCGACGGGAGGGAACGATGAACTGATCGTCCGGACTCGGACGCAGTGACTACCGCTCGAGTCCCCCGAAGGTTGCGGAGGCCGAAGGTAAAGAATTGGCAACGCATCGCATTATCTACTGCGGGTGAAAACGGGCAAAAGGTGCCCGCTCGTGCCTCCCGCAGAATCCTTACGGCCCCGGTCTCCCAAGGAATCGAGCGCCCCTGAGGGAAGAGCGCGAATACCTGTGCACCCCGCATCCGCGACCCGCGCCGCGTGACCCCGGCGAGTGAGCGCCCGTACTACTGCCCGGTCACGATCCGCACGGCACCCGCGGACGCCTCGGCCCCGTGGGTGCCCGTCGGCGCGGCGCTGCGCCACCGGCTGTCCGTGCTCCCGGCGGCCCACTGCCGCCCGGCGTACGACACCTGTTCGATGTGCAGGGCGGAGGAGTTGGCCACCGCCCAGTGCGCCAGCTGCCAGCCGCGCTCCGCTTCGGTCCGTTTCGTCCGCGGCTTCGTCCGCGTGCCGTCCTTCGGCGTGTCGTCGGCGGGTACCGGGACGGTCACGGTCCGGCCGTGCGCCTCGGCGGTCACGCTCGGGGACGGCGTCGCCGGCTCCTTGCCGCTCACCTCGTCTCCGGCCTCCTCGAAGGCGTCGCGCCCGAAGTCCCGTACCAGCGCGGCCCGTACCGCGTCCGGGCCGGTGGCCGCGACCTGGGACTCCGGCCGCCCGTCACAGGTCAGCGTGGCCGCCGCGGTCCCGGTCAGGGCGGCGGCGAGCAGGGTGGCGTCCGGCTCGTGCTTGGCGTACGCCTCCGGGTAGCCGCTGCGCTGCACGCGCTGCGCGGCCACGGTGAGCGGCAGCGTCGTGTAGCCGGGGATCTTGCCCAGGTGCTCGTAGAAGATGCCCGCCGCGTACGTCGGGTCCATGATCTGCTTCGGGGAGCCCCAGCCCTGCGAGGACCGCTGCTGGAACAGGCCCAGCGAATCCCGGTCGCCGTGCTCCAGGTTGCGCAGCCCCGACTCCTGGAGCGCGGTCGCCAGCGCGATGGTCACCGCCCGCTGGGGCATGTCGCGCCCGGTGCCGACGGCGGCGATCGTCGCCGCGTTCACCGCCTGTTCGGGCGTGAACTCGTACGACGTCCCGTCCTGGGCGGACGAGACGACCTTGCAGCCCGGACCGCTGCCTGCGGTGATGTACTGCACCACGAGGTAGCCCGCGACGGCCAGCAGTACCAGGAAGGCCGCCCCGAAACGGAAGAGGCGGCCGCGACGTTTGGGAGTGGGGGACGGCTCTGACACGCGTTGAGGGTACTGGAGGCCGCCGCGGTCCCCGTTCCGGGTGCCGGATGGCAGGTTAGGGTCGACGACATGGCCGACAGCACCCTTGACCTGACTCTGGACGCCGCCGAGCTCACCGCGCGGCTGGTCGACTTCCCTTCGGAGAGCGGCACCGAGAAGCCGCTCGCGGACGCGGTCGAGGCCGCGCTGCGGGCCCTGCCGCACCTGACGGTCGACCGGTACGGCAACAACGTGATCGCCCGTACGAACCTCGGCCGGACGGAGCGGGTGATCCTGGCGGGCCACATCGACACGGTCCCGATCGCCGGCAACGTGCCCTCCCGGCTGGACGACGACGGTGTCCTGTGGGGCTGCGGCACCTGTGACATGAAGTCGGGCGTCGCGGTCCAGCTCCGTATCGCGGCCACGGTCCCGGCCCCCAACCGCGACCTCACCTTCGTCTTCTACGACAACGAGGAGGTCGCCGCCGAGCTGAACGGCCTCAAGCACGTGTCCGAGGCCCACCCGGACTGGCTCGCGGGCGACTTCGCGGTGCTGCTGGAGCCGTCGGACGGACAGGTCGAGGGCGGCTGCCAGGGCACCCTGCGGGTCCTGCTGAAGACCAAGGGGGAGCGGGCCCACTCCGCGCGCGGCTGGATGGGCTCCAACGCGATCCACGCGGCGGCCCCCATCCTGGCCCGCCTGGCCGCCTACGAGCCGCGCTACCCGGTCATCGACGGCCTGGAGTACCGCGAGGGCCTGAACGCGGTGGGCATCGGCGGCGGCGTGGCCGGCAACGTCATCCCCGACGAATGCGTGGTCACGGTCAACTTCCGCTTCGCGCCCGACCGTACGGAGGAGGAGGCCGTCGCGCACGTCCGCGAGGTCTTCGCCGACTGCGGTGTCGAGGAGTTCGTGGTGGACGACCTCAGCGGCGGGGCGCTGCCGGGGCTGTCCCACCCGGCGGCGGTGGAGTTCATCGAGGCGGTGGGCGGCACCCCGCAGCCCAAGTACGGCTGGACGGACGTCTCCCGCTTCTCGTCCCTGGGGGTCCCCGCGGTCAACTACGGTCCCGGTAACCCGCATTTGGCACACAAGCGGGACGAAAGGGTAGAAACAGCGAAGATCATCTCGGCCGAGGAACGCCTGCGGGGCTGGCTCACCCGGTGACGGCCCGCCATGCCGCTTCATGGCGGACATGCTCAGGTCCCCCGTCCGTAACCCCCGGCGATCTAGGCTGAGGTGGAAAGACCCTGCAAGCGGAGGGAGCGCACATGGCTACCGGGAATCCCGAGGGCAAGAAGCAGCCACCGGAGGAGCAGCGGCTGGGACCGGTCCTCAGGCGGCGCGGCCAGGTGACCGCGAGCACGACGGACCAGCGGCTGCTGGACGAGCGCGCCCCCACCGACTGGGTGCACACCGACCCGTGGCGGGTCCTGCGCATCCAGTCGGAGTTCATCGAGGGCTTCGGCACCCTCGCCGAACTCCCGCCCGCCATCAGCGTGTTCGGCTCGGCGCGGACGCCCGTCGACGCACCGGAGTACGACGCCGGCGTGCGCCTCGGCCGCGGCCTGGTCCAGGCGGGGTGGGCGGTCATCACCGGTGGCGGCCCGGGAGCCATGGAGGCGGCCAACAAGGGGGCCAGTGAGGCGGGTGGCACCTCGGTCGGCCTCGGCATCGAGCTGCCCTTCGAGCAGGGGCTCAACCCCTACGTCGACATCGGGCTCAATTTCCGGTACTTCTTCGTCCGCAAGATGATGTTCGTCAAGTACGCCCAGGGCTTCGTGGTCCTCCCGGGCGGCCTCGGCACCCTCGACGAACTCTTCGAGGCCCTCACCCTCGTCCAGACCCAGAAGGTCACCCGCTTCCCCATCGTCCTCTTCGGCACCGACTACTGGGGCGGCCTCGTCTCCTGGCTCCGGAACACGGTCGTGGCCCAGGGCAAGGCAGCCGAGAAGGACCTCCTCCTCTTCCACGTCACGGACGAGGTGGACGAGGCGGTAGCCCTGGTGTCGAAGGAGGCGGGCCGCTGACCGCTGGCGCGGGGCCGGAACCGACCATCAGGTCGAGGCCCACGCAGCGGCCCCCGCTGGGGGCTCCGCCCCCAGACCCCCGGCCTATGCCCACCCACCACCCGTGCGAGTGGGCTGAAAGGCACGGCTCTCGATTATCAGCCCGTCCGGCGCTTGAGGACGAGGCCGTTCAGGCCGAAGCGGGGGTCCAGGGGGCGCAGCCCCCTGGCGGGGTCGAAGGGGCGGAGCCCCTGGGGACGGGAAGGGCAGGGGCGGCGGGGGCGAGAAAAGGGCTAGGCCAGCCCCCGCCGGGCCACCGCCGGTGGGCGGTGGCCCGCGATGGACGCCACCATGTCCAGCACCTGCCGCGTCTCCGCCACCTCGTGCACCCGGTACACCTGCGCCCCCAGCCACGCCGACACGGCAGTCGTGGCCAGCGTCCCCACCACCCGCTCCTTGACCGGCCGGTCCAGCGTCTCCCCGACGAAGTCCTTGTTCGACAGCGACACCAGCACGGGCCACCCCGTGTCGACCATCTCCCCGAGCCGCCGTGTCGCCTCCAGGCTGTGCCGGGTGTTCTTCCCGAAGTCATGCCCGGGATCGATCAGCACCGACTCCCGCGGCACCCCGAGCGCGACCGCCCGCTCGGCCAGGCCCACCGTGACCCGCAGAATGTCCGCCATGACGTCGTCGTACGCCACCCGATGCGGCCGGGTACGCGGCTCGGCACCCCCCGCGTGCGTACACACCAGCCCCACCCCGTACCGCGCCGCGACCTCCGCCAGCCCCGGATCCACGCCGCCCCACGCGTCGTTCAGCAGATCCGCCCCGGCCTCGCAGACCGCCTCCCCGACCTCGGCCCGCCAGGTGTCCACGCTGATGATCACGTCCGGGAAGCGGCGCCGCACCTCCGCCACGAACCCGACCGTCCGCCGCGCCTCCTCCCGCGCCGACACCTCCTCGCCGGGCCCGGCCTTCACCCCGCCGATGTCGATGATCGCGGCTCCCTCGGCCACCGCCTGCTCCACGCGCGCGAGGGCCGGTTCGTCCCGGAACGTGGCCCCCTGGTCGTAGAAGGAGTCCGGGGTCCGGTTCACGATCGCCATGACCACCGGCTCGTGCGGCCCGAATTCCCGCTTGCCCAGCCTGAGCATCCCCTGTGACCTCTCCTAGTACATACCGGTCAACGGCCGCCTGCGACCCTAACCGTCAGCGTCGCATGGCACGATCGGACCCAGACACTTCAGCAGTCGGTGTTCGGCACCCAGTACACCGAGTACACCGAGCACACCGAGCGTGGGGACCCTCAGCGATGGTTATGTTCTTGTTCCTGGTCGTCGCGCTCGCCGTCGTGGTCGCCGCGGTGACACTCGCCGTGGTGGGCGGCGGCGAGAGCGGTCCGCTGCCCGAGGCCGCGCCGGAGCGCCTGGACGACCGGTTGCCGCCGGACCGCCCGGTCGGCCGCGCGGACGTGGAGAGCCTCCGCTTCCCGCTCGCCCCCCGCGGCTACCGCATGGCCGACGTGGACGACGCGCTCGGCCGCCTCGGCGCCGAACTCGCCGAGCGGGACGCCCGTATCGCCGACCTGGAGTCCGCGCTGGCCGGTGCCCGGGCCGCGGCCCCCGCTCCGGCCGACAAGCCCGCCCAGGAGGGACAGCAGTGAGCGACGGCACCGCCCTCGCCGGCCCGGACGGCGTGCTGCGCTGCCCCTGGGCCCTGTCCGCCGCGGAGTACGTGACGTACCACGACGAGGAGTGGGGCCGCCCGGTCCACGGCGACGACGCCCTCTTCGAGCGCCTCAGCCTGGAGGCCTTCCAGTCGGGCCTGTCCTGGATCACGATCCTGCGCCGCCGCCCCGGCTTCCGTGCCGCGTTCGCCGACTTCAAGATCGCCGCGGTGGCGGCCTTCACCGACGAGGACCGCGAACGCCTCCTCGCCGACGTCGGCATCATCCGCAACCGCGCCAAGATCGACGCGACGCTCGCCAACGCGCGCGTGCTCGCCGACTGGTCCCCGGGCGAGCTGGACGAGCTGATCTGGTCCCACGCACCGGACCCGGCCGGCCGCCCCGTCCCGAAGACCCTGTCCGACGTCCTGCCGGTCACCCCGGAGTCGACGGCCCTGTCCAAGGCGCTGAAGAAGCGGGGCCTGCGCTTCGTCGGCCCGACGACGGCGTACGCCCTGATGCAGGCGTGCGGCCTGGTGGACGACCACCTCCAGGCGTGCGTGGCCAGACGGGCCTGAGCGGCCGGACGCCCCCGAGGGGCCGCACCGCCCAGGCCTGCGGCCCTCACCGACCCAGGTACTTCGGCCTCTCCTTGTTCACGAAGGCCTGCACCGCGATCGCGTGGTCCTCGGACCGGCCGGCCCGCGTCTGGAGCTCGTCCTCCTTCTCGAGGGTCTCGGCGAGCGAGTGGTCGAGCCCGTACGCCACGGCCTCCTTGAGCGCCGCGTACGCCACGGTCGGCCCCTCCGCCAGCGCCCGCGCCACCTTCTCCGCCTCGGCCCGCAGCTCACCGGCGGGCACGAGACGGTTGGCGATCCCCAGCTCGTACGCCTCCCGCGCGGTGATGCTGCGCGGGAAGAGCAGCAGGTCGGCCGCCCGGCCCGGGCCGACGACCCGCGGCAGCGTCCAGGAGATGCCGGAGTCGGCGGTCAGGGCCACGCCCGCGAAGGACGTGTTGAAGGCCGCCGTCTCCGCGACCAGCCGGTAGTCGGCCGCGAGCGCGAAACCGAAGCCCGCCCCCGCCGCGACCCCGTTGACCGCCGCGACCACCGGCTTGGGCGCCTCGGCCAGCGCCCGCACGATCGGGTTGTAGTGCTCCCGTACGGTGCTCATCGTGTGCCCCGACCCGGTCTCCCGGTCGGCGGCCAGCAGTCCGATGTGCTCCTTGAGGTCCTGCCCCACGCAGAACGCCCGGTCCCCGGCCGCGGTCAGCAGCACCGCCCGCACGGCGTCGTCGGAGGCCGCCGCCTGTGCCGCGTCCCGGAGGGCGACCTTGGCCGCGATGTTCAGCGCGTTCATCGCCTCGGGGCGGTTCAGCGTGATCGTCGCGAGCCCGTCGCTGACCTCGTAGAGCACGGTGTCGGCCATGGCGTATCCCCTTCGGTGTCACGGCTGGACGTACCGCTCGGTACGTCCTCTGTCTGAAGGACAGCATGGCCGAGATCATCGTCGGCGTACCGGACCGGACGTGTGACCTGCGTCAAAGAAAGCCGTTCCGGATCAGGCGGGCGGAATGACCGTGGGGGTGCGCAGTATCGCAGTCACATCCCCGAATTGGGTGGTTTTGCTCGCGCGCGTTGCCCAAGCGATGCCTACTGATGTTGGTCATCGGGTCCTGAGATGCGGGATAATGGCTTGGAAGCAATGTGTTCGATGCCGGTGTCGCGTGTCCTGCCGGACCGCGCGTGCCCTCCCAGGGCCGTCGGCTGACGGGTGAGCTGGGTTTCAGGAAGGGGAACGAGCATGGCGGCCATGAAGCCGCGGACGGGTGATGGCCCGCTCGAGGTGACCAAGGAGGGGCGGGGCATCGTCATGCGCGTTCCGCTCGAAGGCGGCGGTCGGCTCGTCGTCGAGCTGACCCCCGACGAGGCGGAGGCGCTCGGCGACGCCCTCAAGAAGGTCGTCGTCTGACGCGCAAGCGACGCAATCCTTCCGGCTGCCCCGACACCGCCCCGGTGCCGGGGCAGCCGCGTTCCCGGACTATCCCGCCCGTCGCGTACCCGCGCGCACGGCCTTCACGCCTCCCGGATGACCCGGGCCCGGGACCCGCACCGGTCGGCGCGCGGGCCGCTCATCGCTTGACCGCGCGCAGACCGCTCATCGCTTGACCGCGCACAGCAGCCCGTCGCCCACCGGCAGTAAGGACGGCACCAGGTCCTGGCTCTCCCGGACCGTGCGCAGCAGCTCCCGCAGGCGCAGCACCTCGGTGGGCTGCGGTCCCGAGTCCACCGTCCGGCCGTTGCCGAAGACGCCCTCGAAGACCACCACGCCGCCCGTACGCAGCAGGCGCAACGATTCAGCGAGGTAGTCGAGGTACTCGAGGCGGTCGCCGTCGCAGAAGACCAGGTCGTAGCCGGCGTCCGCGAGGCGGGGCAGTACGTCCAGGGCGCGGCCGGGGATGAAGCGGGCGCGGTTGCTGGCGAAGCCGCAGGCACGGAACGCCTGCCGGGCGAACTGCTGGTGCTCCGGCTCCGGATCCACGGTGGTCAGCACCCCGTCGGGCCGCATCCCGTGCAGCAGATGGATCCCGGAGACACCGGTCCCGGTCCCGATCTCCGCCACCGCCTTGGCGTCCACGGTGGCGGCGAGCAACCGCAGCGCGGCGCCCGCGCCGGGCGACACCGAGCGCAGCCCAGCCTCCCGGGCCCGGTCGCGGGCCCAGCGCAGCGCGTCGTCCTCGGCGACAAAGGCGTCGGCGAACGCCCAGCTCGTCAGCCGGTTGCCGGTAATGACCCTCTCCTGTCCCGTGGTTGCCTGGGCGTGACTGTATCCGTTGCCCCGGGAACCCGCAGATGGGACCGGGCGTTTATAGGGAAGAGCGAGTGGCGCGGGACCCGGCGGGGGGTAAGAGGTGGATCAGAGCGACGAGCAAGTGCTGACGCAGCCGGATGAGCCGTATCAGCCCAGATCAAATTCTTGTAAAACCGCTTATCCGGAGCTAACGGACGAGGTGGCTATGGTAGGGACTCCACTGGACACCACCAGAGCCGACAGGGGAGGTGCGGCTACGCCTGTGGATCGCAGAGGAGTGCTACGGCGCTTCCTCGGATCGGCGGGCAGGCCGAAATCCGTGAACGACACCGCTGCCGACCACGGCCACACGGCCGACGTCGCCCAGACCGCGACCTTCTCCACCGACGCGGACGGGCAGGCGTGGACTCCGCCCACCTGGGAGGAGATCGTCAGCACGCACAGCGGCCGGGTCTACCGGCTGGCGTACCGTCTCACGGGCAACCAGCACGACGCCGAGGACCTCACCCAGGAGGTCTTCGTCCGCGTCTTCCGCTCCCTGTCGACGTACTCGCCCGGCACCTTCGAGGGCTGGCTGCACCGCATCACCACCAACCTCTTCCTGGACATGGTCCGGCGCAAGCAGCGCATCCGCTTCGACGCCCTCGGCGAGGACGCGGCCGAGCGGCTGCCCAGCAAGGAGCCGACCCCGCAGCAGGCCTTCAACGACGCGCACTTCGACGCCGACGTCCAGCAGGCCCTGGACACCCTCGCGCCTGAGTTCCGCGCCGCGGTCGTCCTGTGCGACATCGAAGGACTGTCGTACGAGGAGATCGCCGCGACCCTCGGCGTGAAGCTCGGCACGGTCCGCTCCCGCATCCACCGCGGCCGCTCCCAGCTCCGCAAGGCCCTGGCGCACCGCTCGCCCCAGGCCCGGGCGGCCGAGCGGCGCTCCTTCGTGGCCCGCGTCCCCGTCCTCAGGGGAGGGAGCGCGACCGCGTGAGTGGATCACGGCCGAAACCTGCCGAGGGACAACTGGCAGATGAGCACCTGGGAGACCGACTCTCCGCCTTGGTGGACGGAGAGCTCGGTCATGAGTCGCGTGATCGTGTCCTGGCCCACCTGGCCACCTGCGCCCGGTGCAAGGCTGAGGCGGACGCGCAGCGCCGGCTGAAGAACGTGTTCGCGGAGGCTGCCCCTCCGCCGCCCTCCGAGAGTTTCCTGGCCCGCCTCCAGGGGCTCCCCGGGGGAGGTGACCCGGACGGCGGTGGTGCGCCGCTGGGCGGGGGCGGATTCCCCGGACGAGCCTCCGGCGCCGGGGTCTTCGGAGTGAGCCGGGGCGAGCCGTTCGAGTTCGGTTACGTCCCCGCCGGACCGCACACCCCCGCCGCCGACCCCGCCGACCGCGGTTTCCGCATCCACCCCGTCGGCCGGCCGGACACCGACCGCTCCGCCTCACGCGGGCGGCGGTTCGCGTTCGTCGCCGCCGGGGCGGTTTCGCTGGCCGCGGTCGCGCTGGGCGGGGTGACCGTCGGCTTCCCCGCCGACCCGACCGCCGACGTCCGCGGCGGTTCCGGCACCGGCGGCAGCGTGGCCCCGGCCCGCACGGCGGGCACGGGAGCGACGCCGGCGGCCGAGAACCAGCGCCGCCGCTCGAACGCGCCGCTGCTGGCGCAGAGCACGCGGCTGGCGACCCCGACGGCACCATCGGCGCCGACTGCGGGTTCCGCGCCGCTGCTCCCCGGGCAGCCGTCGCCCACCACCGGCCGGGGCCAGAGGGCCACGCTGACCACACCGGTGGTGGTCGGTGCCGCCGTCATGTCCCCGTTGATACGTCCGCTCGCTCCGACCCCGCCGTTCGCCCTCACCTCGTGGTCCTCGGCCCCCGAGGCCACCGGCCCCGGCCTGCTCGCCGCACCGGTCCCGGACACGACGTCCGCGCCCTCACCGTCCCCCTCTTCACACCCCGCTTCACGCTTCGCCCCCTGACCGGCCTCTGCGCCCCGGCCCGCACACCTGGTTGAATCCTGTGTGGGTCGCGCCCGCGGTGTAGTCCGGGGCGCGGAATCGACGATCCGCGGCCACCATCGACGAGCCGGGCCGCGGCGAGCCGTGGGGAGAACATGAACGAGGGGAACGGGGCCCGGCCGGGGGAGACCGAGAAGGGCGAGCCCACGCCGGGTGGCGTGCCGACCGACGGCGACTTCGAGCTGGCACGGCCCACGACGGGCCCCGGCGGTCCGGCCGGGGACGACTTCGAACCGGCCGGCCCGTCGACTCGGGAGGCGGGCGAGCCGCTGGGCGGGGAGCGGGAGGCGGTGACCGGGTCCGAGGCACCCACGGCGGCCGCCCCGGCGCCCTCGTCCGCCGATCGCCCCAAGCCCCTGCACGACCCGGACCCGTACAGCACCCCGCCGTACGGCCGGCCGGGCCCGTGGGCGCCTGCCCCGCCGGTCCAGCACCCGGCGGCGACACCGGCCCACGGCACGGCGTTCCCGGCCCCCACCCTCGCCCCCGACGCAGCCACCCCACCCCCACCCCCACCCCCCGTCGACCCGTGGCACCGCTACGACCCCTGGGCAGATCCGGCACCGGCCTCGGCACCGGCCTCGGAACAGGCCTCGGTTCCCGCCCACGCTCCGCTCCAGCAGACCGGTGCCGCCGTGCCCACGGTGCGGCAGCGGCGCAGCCGGGCCAGGCGGATCCTCGTGGCCGGGGCGTTGGCGCTCGCGCTGGTCTCCGGGGGCATCGGCGGTGCCGTGGGCGTGTATCTGGAACGCGAGGGCGGGATGGGGAGCGTACGGCTGCCGCAGGCCGCGAAGGAGCCCGCCGGGCGCCCCGCGGACAGCGTGGCGGGGATCGCCGCCCGCGCGCTGCCCAGTGTCGTCACGCTGCATGTGAAGGCGAGCGACCAGCAGGACACCGGCACCGGCTTCGTCCTCGACACGCGCGGCCACATCCTCACCAACAACCATGTCGTCCAGCCCGCCGCGGCCGGCGGCGACATCACGGTGACCTTCAGCGGCGGCGACACCGCCAAAGCCCGGATCGTCGGCCGGGACACCGGCTACGACCTGGCCGTCGTCCAGGTCAGCGACGTACGCGGGCTCACGCCCCTGCCCCTCGGCAACTCCGACAACGTCCGGGTGGGCGACCCCGTCGTCGCCATCGGCGCCCCCTTCGACCTAGCGAACACCGTCACCTCCGGCATCATCAGCGCCACGGAACGGCCCATCACGGCGGGCGGTGAGCAGGGGGACGGCAGCGACGTGTCGTACGTCGACGCGCTCCAGACCGACGCCCCGATCAACCCCGGCAACTCCGGCGGGCCCCTGCTCGACTCACGGGCCCGGGTGGTCGGCATCAACTCGGCCATCCGCTCCGCCGACAGCGGCTCGGACTCCGGTGCCGGCCAGGCCGGCTCCATAGGCCTCGGCTTCGCCATCCCCGTCAACCAGGCCCGACGCGTCGCCGAGGAGCTGATCAACACGGGGAAGGCGACCCATCCGGTGATCGGCGTGACCCTCGACATGGACTTCGCCGGCGACGGCGCCCGCATCGGCACCAAGGGCGGGAACGGCGGTCCCGCGGTCACCGTGGGCGGCCCCGGTGACCGGGCCGGCCTCGAGCCGGGCGACGTCATCACCGCGGTCGACGGCAAGGCCGTCCACTCCGGCGACGAGCTGATCATCAGGACCCGCGCGCACCGCCCCGGCGACCACCTGCGCCTCACCGTCCGGCGCGACAGCCGTACCCGGGAGGTCTCCCTCGTGCTGGGGTCGTCGGACAGCAACTGACAGAAACCCCACAGCAAGGGCCGGACGTATGGCCCGACAAGGCAAACAACCCGGAAAACCGGCCGCCCACACCCGGTCGGACACCTCGGGACGGTACCGGTCGGACAGGTACGCCGGGTACCGTGGATCCGGCCCGGACCACGGAAGACCCGCACCGCAGACCGCTGAGGGCCGAGGACCGAGGACATCGCGAGGAGCTTCAGGTGTTCAATGACATAGGACCACTCGAGCTGGTGACGATCGTCGTGCTCGCCGTGCTCGTCTTCGGTCCGGACAAGCTCCCCAAGGTCATCCAGGACGTCACGCGTACGATCCGGAAGATCCGTGAGTTCTCCGAGAGCGCCAAGGCGGACATCCGGCAGGAGATGGGCCCCGAGTTCAAGGACTTCGAGTTCGAGGACCTCAACCCCAAGACGTTCATCCGCAAGCACCTGGACAGCGACGAACTGGGGCTCCAGGAGATCCGCAACGGCTTCGACCTGAAGAAGGAGATGGCCGAGGTCACCGACGCCGTCAACAGCCGCGAGAGCGAAGCCTCCGCGTCGCCCTCCTCGCCTTCCTCCTCGTCGTCCGGCGGCCGTGTCGACATGACGAAGAAGCCGGAGGACGCCGACAAGGACGACCGGCCGCCCTTCGACGCCGACGCCACCTGAGCCTCGTACACCAGCGCGGTTCGTGACGCGTCTCACTACTCCGGACGTGCTCGTGCGCGGCACGAACCGCCCGCCGTGCGACCTACGCGCCGGGCGGCTCCCCATCCTCGCTCAGCAGTGTGGATATGCTGCCGAGTTGTTGTGCGGACCGGGCGAGTACGTCCGAAGGGGGGCGGGCCGCCCCGGTCCGACGAGAGCTAGGAGGCGTCCGGGCACATGGAGACGACAAGTCGGTCAGTCGCGCAGACGCCGGCCGCGGAGGGCGGACAACGGTTCGCCTCCGCCCGGCGCACGGTCGACGGCTACCTGCTGGCGCCCTTCCCTTGGTACGGCCTCGACGAGGCGTTCACGGGACCGCGCCGGCTGATGCAGGTCGGGATGGCGGCCGACGGCGCCGTCGAGCACGGGTCGATCGGGCACGGCGACGAACCCTCCGTACGCAACGAGCACACCGCCGCGTCCGGGGACGAGCCGAGGGAGAAGTTCGCGGTCGTGGTCACCGTCGCCGCGAATCCGTCCCGCAGGAGCGCCGACGGCACGGGGCTGCTGGAGGCCACCTCGGTCTCCTCGGCGGCCTGGCTGGCCGGCGTGGGCCTGCTGTCCTTCACCTGGCCCGGCCAGATGGACCACAGCCTGCGCGACGACTGGCTGGACCAGCAGACGGAGACGGCCTGGGCCCTGGCCGACGACCTCTCCGGCCCGGAGTGGTCCACCCTCTCCCTGCCCGTGGACGGCGTGCCCACGCCCTTCCACTACCGCGAGTCGGAGTTCGGCTGGGTACTCGCCGGGTCCACCGAGGCCGGGGTGCACCTGGGCGCGTACGGCAGGGGCATGAGCGCGTACGGGCTGGGCTTCGCCGTGGTGAAGGACATCGCGGCGTACGCGTAGCGCGGTGCTTCACCGGCTCGGGTCCGGAGGCCGAGCGGCATCTGGACCCGGTGCACGTCCTAATGGCGGGTCAGGTTGTACCAGATCCCCACGGCGGCCGTGACCTGTACCAGAATCCAGGCGACCTGACTGGAAAAGCCTCGCAGCTGGTAGATCGACATCAGCAGGGCGGAGCGGCTGGGCCAGTACTGCCGTTCTCCCCGAAACGTCGCCATGTCCATCCAGATGCTGGTGAGCGTAAGGACGGACAGCAGGAGCACCATGTACAGGGAGAACTGCCCGGGGTCCGTGCCAGTGATGCGAATGAGGAGAAAAGCCAGGCAGATGGGGCCGCCATAGGCGGCTGTGAGGCTCCAGGCGCGTAGGGGACCTTGACGTCCGGGCAGCAGACGCCACAGCGCGCCCAGGGTGAAACCGGCTACCGCCCATGCCAGCTGGTAGACGATGAAATTCGCAACGAATTGGGGAAGGCCGGTGGGGCTGAAATAGATTTGCAATTGCCCCAACGTGTCCTGCACCTGGTAGTAGGTGAGGGCGCCACTGGCCGGGATGCCGAAACAGAAGGCCAGTCGTGCCGCGCGCATCGCATTGTCCCACCAATGCGCCTCCGGTCCCAGGCTCAGCGCGACGTCCAGCACGGAAACCTGTTCCGGTGGACTGGTTCCCCCGCATCCTGAAACCAGCCACTGGTGCAGTCCGTGCAGCTTTTCCTCCAGTTGTTCGCAGGTGGCACTGCTGGCCCGGCCCTGATCCAGCAAGTACATCTGGTGATTCAACTGGCGGTACTCGTGGGCTTTCTTCATCAATTCGCGCCTGCATCTCTTGCTGTTCAGTTTCTGCACGCAGAAGCGATCTCCCAGCTGGTTGAGTGTCGAATACCGCCGCCCTACGGTAAGGGCGATGTACAAGGTGAAGACGCTCAGTAGGAGCCAAGCGCCGTTCAGTGCGCTGAAACCTGAGAAGATGGCGGCCCTGATCCCCACGAACAAGGAGAACGCCGAGACGATCAGCAGAAGATCGGAGTTGCTCGGCCCGATGGAGAAGTATGCGCTATCGTGCGGGGATCGTGGCGGCTGACGGGCCCGAAAATGCAGCAGGGCCACCAGCGCGATACCGGTCAGAACCCAGCTGTAGGCGAAGACCCATGTGAGGTCGGTGAGGGCGAAGTTCGCCAGTACCTTGTTCACCTGCCTCCCGTACTGAGCCGAATTCGCTTGCTCGGTCAGCCACGTGCTGCGCTCCCACCGACGTTGCGTCGCCCACCACAGGCACACGAGCAAGGCCCCCGAGACGGCCGCCAGCGCGGCTCCCACGACAGCGACACACCGGCCCGGTGACCTGTCCCACTCGGCGATCCAGCCGGCCCGGACCAGTCCTCCTTCCCGGGCGAAACGCCATGCCCAGGCAGTCATCGCGGCCAGCCACAGCCACATGGTCGCAAGCCCCAGCAGGACAAGCGCGCAGCGACCGAAGAGAGTCGCCGTTTGTGGTTCCAGGGTCTCGGGCAGCCCGAAGAGGTCATGGGCCAGCACCACCAGAAAGCCGGTTCCCGCCACCGATGAAGCGGTTGCGATGACAACGCGAGCCTGACGGCGCCGCAGACCTCCGGAGTCGGTGGGCTCGGCGGGCACGGCGCCGGGGGACCCGCCTCGGTTCCAGGGGCAGGCGGCGAGCACCAGGGCCCAGCCCGCGGGGATGCAGATGAGAGCGTGCCACCGGGCTGAGATGCCCTGCAGCTGAATGAGCAGCAGCAGTGTCAAGGCGACTGCCACATTGAGCAAGGTCCAGTACACCAGTGTCTGCGTAAGAGCCCGTCCCCGCGGCGGCTCCTGAGGCACCCGCGGCCCGGCGGCCGGTTGTTTCCGCTGGGCACGGAGTGCGGCCAGTGCGATCACGGCCGAGGCGCATACCCACCATGAGGCGATCGCCACTGAACTCCACAGCGGCGATCCCGACCCGGTGAGACTCAATGCCAGGGAACGTTGCCAGGGAAGGTCGACGTCGATCCGGACACTGCTGGGGAACTGACCGCTCCATGTCAGGGTGTCCGAGCTGACGGACGACGCCCGGTCGGAGAGGTCGTTGAAATCGAGGCCGCTGAGCTTGGCGTCGATCAACTTCCAGCGAATGTTCTGAAGCGCCGGCGGCTGAAGGAGAACACGCCACTTCATTCCGCCGGCCTTCTGGATCACCCAGGGGCCGACTTGGATGTTTTTCGGGCCGGTATTGCTGGTGTCGATCGGGTTGAACGCGGTGTAGTTCACCGTCACGGTGTCGTTCCTGGCATTCACCAGCGGATTGTGCGGGCGCCACTCGTTCTGTGTGCCAGGGTTGTGCTGTCTCCGGAGCAGGCACCCCATCGCCTCTCGATAGGGAACGGATCCCTCGCTGTATGTCAGATGACTGGCCAAGGGCCATGTCTTCGGTACTTCGATCTCCATGTCCGAAGTGGCCATGGCGGCAGCCGGGGGGTGTTTGTCGAACCGGATGTGCGCGGTGACCTGGCTGGAGCCGAGCAGATCCGCTCGGCAGCCGTCCCGAGCATTCACCTCGGCCTGCGCGGTCCCGCAACCCCACCCCACGACCGTGAGGACGACAAGCCACAGAAGCCGCCAGCACCACCGGGTCTTCCTCATCGCGCCCACACCTCTCCCTGTCCCCGGCGAATTTAGGCAGGGTGTTGTACATGTCATGCGCAGACACACAGTGCGAGCTCGAACGCCCACTCCATCGGATGCTGCCGGTGGCATTTGCGCGAGTACGATCACCGGCCGAGAATGGAAACGTCCGGTGACCGTCAACCGTTTGACGGAGGAACCATGACCGACGCAGAGGTGACCGTTTCAACGAATCCGCTGCCTCGCTTCGAGGAAGCCGAGGGGCTGGGACCAGGGGACGCGGAATTCGTCGGGGATTTGGTGGCAGTGCTGGAGAAACACGGAAACCTGAACCGCTTCGGCCTGTGCCTCCTGCACGACCATTTCCCGGTCGCCGCGGACGAGGTACTGGTGGAGACGAACGACCCCCGGTCCCGCACGCTCCAGACGCATGTGGAGAAGGCGGACAGGACGCGGCACACCAAGGCCTCGCAGTGGCGGTTCGTGCCGCATGAGGAGGCCGGGCCGGCCGCGGGGGCCGGGGGAGGCTCTTACCGTGTGATCCAGCTGTGCACGCCGCTCGATCTGTGCCCCGGGCGCGAGGGCGGGCAGCGGGGCCACTGACCGCGACCGCGCGGAGGCATACGACGAGGGGGCCACCGTCCCTGAAGACGGCGGCCCCCTCGTCGTACGTGTCGCAGAGGCAGCCCTAGAACTTGTTCTTCGGCGTGATTCCCAGTGACAGCCCCGAAAGCCCCCGCTGCCTGCCGCCGAGCTTCCCCGCGATCGACAGCAGTGCGGAACCCGCAGGGGAGTCCGGGTCGGTGAGGACGACCGGCTTGCCCTCGTCGCCGCCCTCGCGGAGGCGGACGTCGATGGGGATGTTGCCGAGGACCGGGACGGTCGCACCCGTGGTGCGGGTGAGGCCGTCGGCGACCAGCTGGCCGCCGCCCGTGCCGAAGACGTCGACCATCTCGCCGCAGTGCGGGCAGGGCAGCCCGGACATGTTCTCGACGACGCCGACGATCTTCTGGTGGGTCTGCACGGCGATGGAGCCCGCGCGCTCGGCGACCTCGGCCGCCGCCTGCTGGGGGGTGGTCACGACCAGGATCTCGGCGTTCGGGACCAGCTGGGCCACCGAGATGGCGATGTCGCCGGTGCCGGGCGGCAGGTCCAGGAGCAGGACGTCGAGGTCGCCCCAGTAGACGTCCGCGAGGAACTGCTGGAGGGCGCGGTGCAGCATCGGGCCGCGCCAGACGACCGGCGCGTTGCCCGGGGTGAACATGCCGATGGAGATGACCTTCACGCCGTTCGCGGACGGCGGCATGATCATGTTCTCGACCTGGGTGGGGCGGCCGTCGGCGCCCAGCATGCGCGGCACCGAGTGGCCGTAGATGTCGGCGTCGACGACGCCCACCTTGAGACCGTCGGCCGCCATCGCCGCCGCGAGGTTCACCGTCACCGAGGACTTGCCCACGCCGCCCTTGCCGGAGGCGACCGCGTAGACACGGGTCAGGCTGCCGGGCTTGGCGAAGGGGACCTCGCGCTCGGTCTGGCCGCCGCGCAGGGCGGTCGCCAGCTCGCGCCGCTGCTCGTCGCTCATCACGTCGAGCGTGACGTCGACGCGGGTGACGCCCTCGACCCGGGAGACCGCCTCGGTGACGCGCTGCGTGATCGTCTCGCGCATCGGGCAGCCGGAGACCGTCAGGTACACGGTGACCGCGACCGCCCCGTCCGCGCCGAGCTCCACCGATTTGACCATCCCCAGTTCGGTGATAGGTCGGTTGATCTCGGGGTCGTTCACCGTCGCCAGTGCCTCGCGCACCGCGTCTTCCGTAGCCATAGGACGATGGTACGGCGCCCGGAGGGGCCTCCGGGTAGCCCTTCAGCGGTCGTCTGCGTCACGTCCGGGCGACCGTTGCGACCGCTCTGCCGGGATTACGACATGCCCGTCGTGGCGCCGCCGGTCCTCGAGCTCCTTCAGCAGGTCCTGGAGCTCGGAGCGCATCCAGTCCCGGGTCGCCACCTCGCCCAGGCCCGTCCGCAGCGCGGCGATCTCACGCGTCAGGTACTCGGTGTCCGCGATGGACCGCTCGTTCTGCTTGCGGTCCTGTTCGAGATTGACCCGGTCGCGGTCGTCCTGCCGGTTCTGCGCGAGCAGGATCAGCGGGGCCGCGTAGGAGGCCTGGAGCGACAGCATCAGGGTCAGGAAGATGAACGGGTAGTTGTCGAACCGCAGGACCGCCGGCGCGGCGATGTTCCACACCACCCACAGGATGATGACGACCGTCATCCAGACGATGAAGCGCCCCGTGCCCAGGAAGCGGGCGATCTTCTCCGACAGCCGTCCGAAGGCCTCCGGGTCCCATTCGGGCAGGAACCGGCGCCGGGGCGGGCGCGGCTGGTCGAGGCGGGGGGCGCGCGGCCGGGTGGCCGCGGTGGCCCCGGCCGGGGTGCGCTCACGGACGCCGGTCTCACGCTCGGGTGCCATGCGCGTCCACCCCCTCGTCCTCGTCCAGGTGGAACTCCGTCTCCCGCCAGTCGTCCGGCAGCATGTGGTCCAGCACGTCGTCCACGGTGACCGCCCCCAGCAGCGCCCCGGCCTCGTCGACGACGGGCGCCGCGACCATGTCGTACGTGGCGAAGAACCCGGCGACGACGGGCAGCGCGGCGTCCGGGTCGAGCGTTTGCAGGTCGTCGTCGACGAGCGAGCTGACCAGGGTGTACGGGGGGTCGCGCAGCAGCCGCTGGAAGTGGACCGTGCCGAGGTACTTGCCGGTCGGGGTCTCGTCGGGCGGGCGGCAGACGTAGACCTGGGCGGCGAGGGCGGGGGACAGGTCGGGGTTGCGGACCCGGGCGAGCGCGTCGGCGACCGTCGCGTCCGGCCGCAGCACGATCGGCTCGGTGGTCATCAGACCGCCCGCGGTGTGCTCCTCGTACGACATCAGGCGCCGCATGTCGGCCGCGTCGGCGGGCTCCATCAGGCTCAGCAGCCGCTCCTTGTCCTCCTCGGGCAGCTCGGCGAGCAGGTCGGCCGCGTCGTCGGGGTCCATGGCCTCCAGGACGTCCGCCGCGCGCTCCTCCTTCAGCTTGCCGAGGATCTCGATCTGGTCGTCCTCCGGCAGCTCCTCCAGGACGTCGGCGAGCCGGTCGTCGTCGAGGGCTGCGGCGACCTCGGCGCGCCGCTTGGCGGAGAGGTGGTGCAGCACGTTGGCCAGGTCGGCGGGGCGCAGCTGCTCGAAGGTGGCGAGCAGGCTCTCGGCGCCCTGCCCGTGCTCCTCCAGGGAGAACCCGGTGACGGCGGACCACTCCACGGTCAGCGTCTCGCCCTTGGCCCGCCGGAAGGCGCTGCCCTTTCTGCCCTTGCGCACGAAGACCCGGTCGACCTCCCAGTCCCGGCGGGCCGGGAGCTGCTGCACCGCCAGATCCAGGACGGTCACCTCCTCGTCGGTCTCGACGAGCTTGACGCGCCGGTCGAGCAGTTCCCCGAAGACGAGGCGCTCGGTGGGCCGCTGTTCGAAGCGGCGGACGTTGAGGACACCGGTCGAGATGACCTGTCCGGACTCGATGCTCGTCACCCGGGTCATGGGCAGGAAGATGCGGCGCCGGGTGGTCAGTTCGACGACCAGCCCGAGCAGCCTCGGGGGGCGTCGTTTGACGCGCAGCATGACGACCAGGTCGCGGACGCGGCCCACCTGGTCGCCGGTCGGATCGAAGACGGGGACACCGGCGAGGTGCGAGACGAAGATGCGGGGGACGCCGGCTGCCATGGCTGTGCTTCCTTTACTTACGGCGTGCTTCGGGCTGTGGCGCTGGATGCGCTCCTGAGGGGTCCTTGCACCAGGCCCGCCCGGGTCGCGCGGCCTGGCACCGCACCTCGCCGCGTTGCCGAAACGCCCACGTGGCTCCGCCACGAGGGCGCTCCGGCGCCTTGCGATGCACGGCACCAGACCACGCGACCTCACCGGGCGCTCCTGGTGCAAGGACCCCTTGTTCCGAATTGCCCGCTCGGTGGGGTTCAGGCTAGCCCGTCCCGATGGCGGGCGCGCTGGTGGGCGGTCCGGACGGACTGGCTCCGCCCGTGGTCCGCCGCCCCGGTACGCTGCCGTACGCCGCTCAGGATCCGTCAGAAAGGCAGCCCCACCTGTGACTGCGATTCCCCAGGGCCGTACTCGGCGGGCCGCGCTGCTGAGCGCGACGTGCGCACTGGTCGTGACAGGGGCGGCGCTCGCGGGATGCAGCGGCAGCGAGGATCCGGACGCGGGCACGAACGGGGTCGGCAAGCTGGCCCCGGACAAGATCCAGTCGCAGACGCGTACGGTGGCCCGGTCCGCGCGGGCGGTGCGGCTGTCGGGGACCGTGGTCACCAGCGGGCGCACGTACACGCTGGACATGCGGCTGAAGGACGGCGGCGGCACGGGCTCGGTGACCTCGAAGGGGGCGACCTTCCGGCTGCTGCGGGTCGGCGAGCAGCTGTATCTGAAGGCCGGCGCGGACTTCTGGAACCACGCCGACGGCAGCGACGGGAACGCGGGGACCGCGGACAAGCTCGGCGGCAAGTACGTCAAGGTGCCTACGGGCGACCCCGCGTACAAGAAGTTCAGCGGCTTCACGGACAAGGACCTCCTCCTCGACGGTCTGCTGACCCTGCACGGCGAGCTGGCGCGGGACGGCCATTACGAGCAGTCCGGCGTCCGCACCATCCGCATCACCGGCGACAAGGGCTCCGGCGGCACGCTGGACGTCTCCCTCGAGGGCAAGCCGTATCCGCTCCGCCTCGTCCGCGCCGGCGGAGCGGGGACGCTCCGCTTCTCGGACTGGGGCAAGGACTTCTCGGTCTCCGAACCGGCCAAGGGATCGACGGTGGACTACGGGAAGCAGCTGCCGGCGTCGTAGGGGCGTCGCCTGTGAGGTGCGGCTGCCCCTCGGTGTGGCTGCCCTGTGCGGCAAGTTGGGCTGGTGGCCGGGGTTCTTGGTCCCGCGGTCGCAAGACCTTCCCGCGCCCGATCGACCCACGGTCGAGGAAAACCGCCGCGACGGCGCTCGACCACGATGGCGGCCCCCGGCGGAGCCGAACCGCTCAGCCCCGGCTGCTCACGCTTGCCCGTTCGACCCGCGGTCGAGGGATACCGCCGCGGTGGTGCTCAGCCGCGACAGCGGCCTCCGGCGGAGCCGAACCGCTCAGCCCCGCTTACGCCGCTTCGCGAGCAACCGCGGCAGCCCCGCCGGGATCGGCCGGCGCGTGGTCGCCGGCGTCGGTACCGGCGGCTCGGCCAGGCTGCCCTCGGGCAGCGGCAGCGACGGCCCCGCCGGCACCAGGCGGAGCACCCGGCACTCGCTGAGCCAGCGCCGCGTCATCGCCTCGCCGTCCGGCGCGTTCAGGCGCTTGCCCTTCAGTTCGGCGACCGCCGCCTCCCACGCCTCGGAGCCGGGCGCGAGCTCGGACACGGTGGCCGTCCAGGTGACCAGCCGGCCGCCCTTGTCCTTGCTGCGCACGGTGACCTCGGCCGAGCCGCCGTCGGCCAGCCCGGGCAGCGGCTGCTCCCCGGGCCCGTCGCCGACCAGGCACACCGCACCCTCGTGCCACACGTGCCACAGCGCACGCGCGGCGGGGGCGCCGGCGCCCTTGACCCAGACGAGGCCGGACTTCTTGGTGGCCTCCTCGACGAGGGCCCGGTCGAGCAGCTCAGGACTTGTCATGGCACCCAGCCTATCCAGCGGGTCCTACAGCCAGCCGTTGCGCTTCAGCGTGCGGTGGATGCCGAGGCAGATCACCACCGTGACGCCCATGATCACCGGGTAGCCGTACTTCCAGTGCAGCTCGGGCATGTACGTGAAGTTCATCCCGTACACCCCGCACACCATCGTCGGCACCGCGATGATCGCGGCCCAGGCGGTGATCTTGCGCATGTCCTCGTTCTGCGCGACGGACGCCTGCGCGAGGTTGGCCTGGAGGATGGAGTTCAGCAGTTCGTCGAAGCCCAGCACCTGCTCCTGGACCCGGGCGAGGTGGTCGGCGACGTCCCGGAAGTACTTCTGGATGTCGGGGTCGATCAGCCGCATCGGCCGCTCGCTCAGCAGCTGGAGGGGCCGCAGCAGGGGCGACACCGCACGCTTGAACTCCAGTACCTCACGCTTGAGTTGGTAGATCCGAGCCGAGTCCACGCCACGGGACACCCCGCCCTTGCGGCCGGGCGAGAAGACCTCGTTCTCCACCTCGTCGATGTCGTCCTGCACGGCGTCGGCCACCGCGATGTACCCGTCGACGACGTGGTCGGCGATGGCGTGCAGCACCGCCGAGGGGCCCTTGGCGAGCAGCTCGGGGTCGTCCTGCAGCCGGTGCCGCAGCGCCCGCAGCGAGCCCTGCCCGCCGTGCCGGACGGTGATGAAGAAGTCCCGGCCGGTGAAGCACATGACCTCGCCGGTCTCCACGACCTCGCTGTCGCCGGTGAGCCGGTCGTGCTCGACGTAGTGGATGGTCTTGAAGACGGTGAAGAGCGAGTCGTCGTACCGCTCCAGCTTCGGCCGCTGGTGGGCCTGCACGGCGTCCTCGACGGCCAGCGGGTGCAACCCGAACTCACCGGCGATTCCTGCGAATTCGGCCTCGGTCGGCTCGTGCAGCCCAATCCACACGAAGCCCCCGTCGCGCCGCACCTGGCGCATCGCCTCCTGCGGGCTCAGCGACTTGCCGAAGTCCACGCGGGCGCCGTCGCGGTAGACGGCGCAGTCGACGACGGCCGACGGGGTGGCGGGGTCACGGGTGGTGTCGTACACGCCGGTGTCCTTGCGCAGCGACACACGGGAGGGGCGGACGACGGCGCGCAGGTCGCGGATCATCGACATGGGCAGGCTCCTTCGCGGGGCGAGCAACGAAAGACCGCTGGCGACGGGTGGAACTACCCGGAATGAGGACGTATTCACTGCGGATGTTTGGCACGTCCACAAAGCGGGGAGCACCGCACCGTCGCGGTGGCGGTTCCGCTACTGATTCAGAACTGATGCAGATCAGACGAAAATCAGGCAAAGCGAAACGAAGTGCTCTTCCGGACGACGGCCGAACGACGACCCGACGACGCGAACGTGAAGGTGGCAGCCAGCCAGAAACTCATCAGCAGCCGGAAGAGCGAGTGGTACTGCACGGTCGACTTCGATCCATGACAGCCCCACCTCCTCCGGCCGGTCCCTCGTAAGGGAGTCTCATCGGCGTCGGGACTCGATAGCGACGCTTCTGCGTGCTGCCCCGAACCACCGGCTCAGAGTACCAGCCGCCCGAAGTGTCAAGGCGCCGCTTTGCCCGGAGCTGACGAGTTCTATGCTCACCGCATGGTTGATGTTCTGCCTCTTGTCGAGGCCCGGTTGAGTACCGCGCTGGGAGAGCCGGGCGCGCGCGCCGCGGTCACCTTCCTCGGCACGGACCGCATCGAGGTGCTCCGCTTCCAGGAGGGGGACGTCGTCCGCTACGCCACGCTCGGGATGTCCGCGCACCCCATGACCGACCCCACGGCGATGCTCGCCGACCCCGTCAAGGGCCCCCGCGCCGAACTGTTCCTGTCCGTCCGCGCGGGCCTGGCGGAGACCGACAAGGTGCTGCGCCCGCTGGCCGTACTCGCCGCGTCCCCGCAGGTGGAGGGTGTGGTGGTGGCGCCGGGCGCTTCCCTGGACGTGGGCGAACCGCTGTGGCCCGGCGCTCCCTTCACCTCGGTGCTGGTCGGTGAGCCGGGCGGGCTGGTCGAGGATCTGGAGCTCGACGAACCGATGGACCCCGTACGGTTCCTGCCGCTGCTGCCGATGACCCCGAACGAGGCCGCCTGGAAACGGGTGCACGGCGCGCAGGCCCTCCAGGAGCGCTGGCTGACGAACGGGACGGACCTGCGAGATCCCTCTCGCAGGTCCGTCCCGCTGGAGTGAGCAAGCTCACCAAGCGCCGCTCACCAGCGGTCAGTTGGCGAAGACGGTGACTCCGTCCTCGACGGCGTGCGGGGTCTCGAGCTCCTCCGCCTCGTGGACGAGGGCGTGGCGCCGTACGAGGACGACGAGCGCGCCCAGTACCGCGGTGACCGCCGCGACCGCGAACGGGACGTGGATGTCGGTCCACTCCTCGATCTTCGGCGCGAAGTAGGGCGCCGCCGCGGCGGCGAACCACCGCACGAAGTTGTAGCCCGCGCTCGCCACCGGCCGCGGCGCGTCCGACACGCCCAGGGCCAGCTCGGTGTAGACCGTGTTGTTCACGCCGATGAACGCGCCGGACAGGATCGTGCAGACGATCGCGGCGGTGTGGCCGCCGTACCCGAGGACGAGCACGTCGGCGGCGAGCAGCAGCAGAGAGCCGCCGAGCACCTTCAGCGAGCCGAACCGCGCCTGCATCCGCGGCGCCACGATCACCGAGAAGACGGCGAGGAGCAGGCCCCAGGCGAAGAACACGGCACCCGAGCGGTACGGGGTCATGTTCAGCACGAACGGGGTGAAGGCCAGCACGGTGAAGAACGTGTAGTTGTAGAAGAACGCCGAGACCGCCGCCGAGGCCAGGCCGCCGTGGCCCAGTGCCTTGATCGGGTCCAGGACCGAGGTCTTGCGGGCGGGCTTCGGCTGCTCCTTCAGGAACGCCGTGATGCACAGGAAGCCGATCGCCATCAGCGCGGCCGTGCCGAAGAAGGGGTAGCGCCAGCTGGCGTTGCCGAGCACCGCGCCCAGCAGCGGGCCGCAGGCCATGCCGAGGCCGAGGGCGGACTCGTAGAGCAGGATCGCCGCGGCGCTGCCGCCGGCCGCCGCCCCGACGATGACCGCGAGGGCCGTCGACACGAACAGGGCGTTGCCGAGCCCCCAGCCGGCCCGGAAGCCGACCAGCTCGGCGACCGAGCCCGAGGTGCCGGCGAGCCCGGCGAAGACCACCACGAGGGCGAGGCCGAGCAGCAGGGTCTTGCGGCCGCCGATGCGGCTGGAGACGAAGCCGGTGAGCAGCATCGCGACGGCGGTGATCAGGAAGTACGAGGTGAAGAGCAGCGAGACCTGGCTGGGGGTGGCGTCGAGGCCCTGGGCGATGGACGGCAGGATCGGGTCGACCAGGCCGATGCCCATGAAGGCGACGACGGATGCTCCGGCCGTCGCCCAGACCGCCTTGGGCTGCCGCAGGAGGCCGCCGGCTCCCGCATCGAAGGTGTCCATGCCCTCTCTCCTGTCCGCTGAGGTAGTTGGTATATACACACGATACGTTAGGGTGGCTAATTAATGCAAGCTACATCTAGTTCTTGCTGGTCAGGCGCCGCCTCCGGACGGGTGATCGTCCTTGACGTGGCGCGGTGCGGGTAGGACCGTGGAGCCCTATGAGGGGCGAACCCAGTTGCCCGAAGTGTGGTGGCCGGGTCAGGGCTCCCGGCCTCTTCGCCGATTCGTGGCAGTGTGATGTGCACGGGGCGGTGCATCCGCTGCAGCCCGTGATCCCGCCCAGCGTCGAGGCGCTCAGCGTGGTCGTGCACCGCACCCAGGTGCCGGTGTGGATGCCGTGGCCGCTGCCGGTCGGCTGGCTGTTCACCGGCGTGCGGTACGCGGGCGACGACCGCAGCGGCGGCCGCGCCACCGCCGTGGCCTGCTCCGGACCCGGCCCGCTCGGCGGCGTGGGGGAGCTGATCCTGGTCGCCGAGGAACTCGGCGTCGGTCTCGGCGCGCGCTACGCGGGCATCGACGCCCCGGACCCGGGGCCGTACATGAACGTGGAGAAGCCGCCCCAGGCCAAGGTCCTGGCCGCCGGCCGCCCGACCCCGCTCTGGCACGTCTACCGCACCCCCGACGACCGTGCCGTCTTCGCGGGCGAGGCGCTCGGGCTGTGGGTGTGGGCGGTGGTGTGGCCGGAGACGACCGGGCTGCTGATGTACGACGAGCTGGTGCTCACGGACCTGCGGGACGCCGGGGCGGAGCTGGACCTGGTGCCGTGCGGCGCGCTGTCCCCGCGGCTGCTGGAACCCTGAGGGCCGGCTGTAGGGGGCGCAGCGGGGTTGCGGGTGTGACAGGGCAACCGCTCCGTGCCGCTATCCTTAGGTGTCCCCTTCCGTACCGTCCCTGCCTGGAGTCCGCGTCGTGCGCATCGATCTGCACTGCCACTCCACGGCCTCCGACGGTACGGACACCCCGGCCGAACTGGTGAAGAACGCCGCCGCGGCCGGTCTGGACGTCGTCGCGCTGACCGACCACGACACCACCCGCGGGTACGCCGAGGCGATCGCCGCGCCGCCCGAGGGCCTCACCCTGGTCACCGGCGCCGAGCTGTCCTGCCGTGTCGACGGCGTCTCGATGCACATGCTGGCCTACCTCTTCGACCCCGAGGAGGCCGCCCTGCTCGCCGAGCGCGAGCTGGTCCGGGACGACCGGGTGCCCCGGGCCAAGGGCATGATCGCCAAGCTGAACGAGCTGGGCGTGCCGGTCACCTGGGAGCAGGTGAAGCGCATCGCCGGAGACGGCTCGGTCGGGCGCCCGCACGTCGCCTCCGCGCTCGTCGAGCTGGGTGTCGTGCCCACGGTGAGCGACGCGTTCACCGACCAGTGGCTGGCCGACGGCGGCCGGGCCTTCGTGGCGAAGCACGAGACCGACCCCTTCGAGGCGATCCGGCTGGTCAAGGGCGCGGGCGGAGTCTGCGTCTTCGCGCACCCGGCCGCCGCCAAGCGGGGCCGTACGGTGCCCGAGGCCCGCATCGCCGAGCTGGCCTCGGCCGGCCTGGACGGCATCGAGGTCGACCACATGGACCACGACGCCGACGCCAGGGCCCGGCTGCGCGGGCTGGCGCGGGAGCTGGGGCTGCTGGTCACGGGGTCCTCGGACTACCACGGCAGCCGGAAGACCGTGGCGCTGGGCGAGTACACGACGGACCCCGAGGTGTACGGGGAGATCACGCGGCGCGCGACCGGGGCGTTCCCGGTGCCGGGGACCGGCGGAGCCTGAGGCCCGGCCCTCCCCCCCTCCCGTACTTCACCCCCCGTACCTCTTCCAGCAAGGCCTGTTGCTCACCCATGTTCGATGTCGCCGTCTTCGGCTCCCTGTTCCTCACCCTTTTTGTCATCATGGATCCCCCCGGGATCACCCCGATCTTCCTGGCGCTGACCGCCGGACGCCCCGCCAAGGTGCAGAAGCGGATGGCTTTCCAGGCCGTCTGCGTGGCCGGCGGGGTCATCGCCGTGTTCGGTGTCCTCGGCCACCAGATCCTGGACTACCTGCACGTCTCCGTTCCCGCGCTGATGATCGCGGGCGGCCTGCTGCTCCTGCTGATCGCGCTCGACCTGCTCACCGGCAAGACCGACGAGCCCAAGCAGACCAAGGACGTCAACGTCGCCCTCGTACCGCTCGGCATGCCGCTGCTGGCGGGCCCGGGGGCCATCGTGTCGGTGATCCTGGCCGTGCAGAAGGCGGGCAGTGTCGCCACCCAGGTGTCGGTGTGGACCGCGATACTCGCCATCCACGTCGTGCTGTGGCTCGTGATGCGCTACTCGCTGCTGATCATCCGGGTCATCAAGGACGGCGGCGTCGTCCTGGTCACGCGGCTCGCGGGCATGATGCTGTCCGCGATCGCCGTGCAGCAGATCATCAACGGCGTCACGCAGGTGATCAAGGGCGCCTGAACGCCTGAGCGCCCGAACGGCGCGCGTGTCCGCCATGCGCAGAGCCCCCGTACGGCATCGGTGCCGTACGGGGGCTCTGAGGCTTCTGCGTACTACGCGTCTGTTATGAGGCCGGGGTTTCGGCCGGTCGGATCCACAGTCGCTGCCCTACGGCGGCGGCCTGCTGCACGATCCGGTTGACGGAGGCGGCGTCCACGACGGTGCTGTCCACGGTGCTGCCGTCGACCTCGTCGAGTCGCATGATCTCGAAGCGCATGGCTTCTCCCTTCGTCTGGTCATCCTCCTGCGGAGAACTACTGGTGTCGTCGTGACATACGTATTCAACGGGCTGCGTGTTACAAACATTCCCTACGCTAAAGAAATTTTTCGAACGACTAACTACTGACCGGTAAGGCGTCTTCAGGAGACTGACCGGGACCGGTTGTGTTCGCAGCGTGACCGCCGGGACAATGGAGGCGATGAACGACGACCTCGCGACCCTGCAAGCCGGCATCGACCGCACGAACGAGCTGCTCCAGCGCATGCTCGCCGAAGTGGCGAAGACGCCCTCGACCCATGCGATCTTCGTCGACGCGGGGTACCTCTACGCGGCCGCGGGCCGCCTGGTGGCCGGGACCGAGGACCGTCGGGCCTTCGACCTCGACGCCGAGGGTCTCATCGACGCGCTGATCGACCGTGCCCGCACCATCTTCGCGGACAGCAGGCTGCTGCGGGTCTACTGGTACGACGGCGCCCGGCGCCGCATCCACACCGCCGAGCAGCAGTCCATCGCCGAACTGCCCGACGTCAAGGTGCGCCTGGGCAACCTCAACGCCAACAACCAGCAGAAGGGCGTCGATTCACTCATCCGCTCCGACCTGGAGTCCCTCGCCCGCCACCGCGCGATCAGCGACGCGGCCCTCCTCGGCGGCGACGAGGACCTGGTGTCGGCGGTGGAGGCGGCGCAGGGGTACGGCGCCCGGGTCCACCTCTGGGGCATCGAGGCCCCCGAAGGCCGCAACCAGGCCGAGCCGCTGCTCTGGGAGGTCGACAGCCAGCGCACCTTCGACCTCGAGTTCTTCAAGCCGTACGTCTCCCGGCGCACGGCCCACGCCTACGACGCGTCGGCCGCGGCCCGGCCCACCCGCGAGGACGTCCGCTTCGTCGGTGCCCAGATCGCGGCGAAGTGGCTCGCCGCCCGAGGCCGGGACACCCTGGTGGAACTGCTGCCCGGCCACCCCTACCTGCCCGGCTCCGTCGACCAGGACCTCCTCGTCGAGGCCGAGGGCATCCTCCAGTACTCCCTGCGCGGCCAGGCGGACCTGCGCCGCGCCCTGCG
Source organism: Streptomyces sp. NPDC020299 (assembly GCF_044387825.1). Taxonomy (NCBI): domain Bacteria; kingdom Bacillati; phylum Actinomycetota; class Actinomycetes; order Kitasatosporales; family Streptomycetaceae; genus Streptomyces; species Streptomyces sp. NPDC020299. Next base: position 157 of record NZ_JBIRWL010000017.1, on the reverse strand, counting down.
GGACGGGTTCTGGGAGCACCTGCAGACGCAGTACTAGGCGGTACTGGGCAGTATTAGGCAGTACTAGGGGGTGTTTCGAAAGTCCCGCACAGCACCCACGGCGCCCGGCACGCACTCTCGCCGCACCGGCCAAAAACCCAAGTACGTCCAGTACGAG